>NZ_JAWOUO010000003.1:0-486262 GCF_033339435.1 Vibrio sp. 378 | reverse complement strand
ATTGGCGCTGGACTAAACAAAGGCCCCCTTTTAGGGGGCTCACACAAAGCCACCTTCTTTAGAAGGTGGTAATTTACATCTACAAGAGGAGAAGAGTAAGACACGCCAACTAATAAAGCGGCGCAAACGAACTATTTCGCGCTTTCTTCTTCCATTTGCGCGTTATCCACAACGTGGTTTTCACCTAAATCGTTTGGTAGCACAAGGTTAAGAATAATTGCCACGATACCGCATAGGCTCACACCTTGTAGACTGAACTCACCAATACCGAAAGCCATACCACCAATGCCAAACACAAGTGTTACGGCAACAATCACTAGGTTACGAGACTTATGTAAATCAACGTTATTCTTGATCAGTGTGTTGAGGCCTACCGTTGCGATGGAGCCGAACAGCAGAATCATGATGCCGCCCATAACAGGAACTGGAATCGTTTGAAGAACCGCACCTAGCTTACCTACCAATGCAAGTACGATTGCGGTGATTGCTGCCCAAGTCATGATCACAGGGTTAAATGCTTTGGTTAGCATTACCGCTCCTGTTACTTCACTGTAAGTGGTGTTTGGTGGAGCACCCACCATCGAAGCTGCGATAGTTGCCACCCCGTCACCTGCGATTGTGCGGTGAAGGCCTGGTTTTTTCAGGTAGTTTTTACCTGTAACGTTTGAGATAGCAAGCATGTCACCTACGTGCTCAACCGCAGGTGCGATAGCGACAGGAATCATGAACAAAATTGCGTTGATATTGAACTCTGGCGCGGTGAAGTTTGGCATGGCTAGCCAAGCCGCTTGTTCTACGGGAGTGAAATCAACCACACCGTAGAATAGAGAAACAGAGTAACCAGCAAGAATACCACCAACAATAGGAACGAGCTTCAAAAAGCCTTTTGCAAAAACGCTGAGTACAATGGTTGTGAGCAGTGAGACCGCCGAGATAATGATCGCAGCATCACCATTAACTAGCTGTGCCGCTCCATCACCAGTTTTACCTACCGCCATGTTCACTGCTGTTGGGGCAAGGCCAAGGCCGATAACCATGATCACAGGGCCAACGACAACGGGCGGGAGAATTTTATGGATAAATCCAACACCGCGCACTTTGATCATCGCCCCTAGAGCCACATAAACTAAGCCCGCTGCCATCAAGCCGCCCATTGTTGCACCGATACCCCAAGTTTGGATACCGAACATAATAGGAGCAATAAACGCAAAAGAAGAGGCAAGGAAGATGGGAACAGAACGTTTAGTCATTAATTGGAAGAGGAGAGTACCGACACCGGCACCAAAGAGGGCTACGTTTGGATCAAGGCCAGTTAGGAGCGGCACAAGCACCAAAGCACCAAAAGCGACAAAGAGCATTTGAGCGCCTTGTAACGCGTTTTTCATAATAATTCCCTATTTTCAAGATACGCAGACAAATCCGGCGAATACTATCATCCTGCAATCGTTTGCAATGTTGCATAGATCAAACTTTCGATTGAATTTTTCCCATAAATAGCACTTTTGAGAGTTGCTTGCTTGCAAATTGTCCTCTTTTACGTGTCTTGCGTGAAGATGAAAAATGGACAGCCTAACTTGTTGAGATAGCTTAATAAGCAATGAGTTTATTATAAAAAATAGCACTGAAGCGCTGGTTGAGGCCCGAGTTAACAAAGCTGGTCATAATACAGACAATTTACTCAGTACTTACCTTGCTCAAGATTTGATAGTTGCTTATTATTCGGGTTCTTGTTCAGAGGATTATAAAAACTATGCGCTATTTAGCTCTCTTACTGATAGGTTGGTTGTCCCTACCAGTATATGCATTAACTCAGGTGGATATCTATCGTGCCGAAGTGGTTATCGACAGTGAGCAGAACGACGGTGAGTCTTTGGCTCGTCAACAAGGTATGCAGGATGTGATTGTTCGAGCGACCGGTTCTCAATCCTCTTTAAGCAATCCAGTGATTAAAAAGGCACTTAGCTCAAGTGCGCGTTACATTTCTCAACTGAGCTATGGACAGGTTGATGGAAAAGCGAGCTTAAAAATGTTGTTTAACAACGACCAAATCAGCTCTCTTTTAACACAAGCACAATTGCCATCTTGGTCGCCAAATCGTGCCAATATTTTAGTTTGGATGGTTGAAGAACAGGGTTACGATCGTAACATTGCGTGGGAACATTCTGAATCTTCAAATGTTGCAGCACTTCGTAGCGCAGCGAAACTAAGAGGCCTACCAATCACTATCCCGGTTGGGGATTTTGATGATGTAACCGGTGTTAATGTCTCTGATCTTTGGGGCGGCTTTATTGAGCCAATTGGTCAAGCCAGCCAGCGCTACCCAGCTGACGCCGTTTTGGTTGTACGAGCTCAAGGTGAACAAATTCGTTGGACACTCTACGACCAGTCGCCAACGAGAATTGTAGAAGCGCAACGTTCTCCGCGTAGCGGGTCTGCATCAGGTGCTAATGCTATTGCAGAAATGGTGGATGGCATCGCAGACTACTATGCAAGTAAGAGTGCAGTTGTGGTTTCAGGAAAGTCTTCAAAAGCGCTAGCAGTGAAAGTCCTTAATGTAACCTCTGCAACGGACTTCTTCCGTTTAGAGAATGCGTTAAAACAACTTAATTCGGTTGCGGGTACAGAGATTAAGCGTGTTCAAGGGGACGAGTTAACGCTCAACATCCACCTTTTGGCATCACAACAAGCTTTTGAGAAAGAAGCTTCTTCTATTTCTCAATTAATGGTTTTTGAAGATCCTTTAGGTGAAGTTGATGCCCCAGCTTCAACTCAAGAAGAAGAGCCATTGGTTCAGAGTAATGAAGCAAAAGACGCCGCGACGCCAAAAGAAGCGCAGCCTGAAGTACCAGTAGATATTGTGGCAGAAGCAAGTGACGAAACACAGCCAACTCAGCCGATGATTGTGGAGCCTGTCCGAGAACAGTATGACTTGATCTACGAGTGGCGCTCGGCATCGTAATCTCCTTGGTAGCGTTCCAGGCGTGAAACGCAAGGATCAAAGACCAATGTGGTAAGCATAAAAAAGAGTCGCAATAGCGACTCTTTTTGTTTTCTAAATTCGTATTCGAACCAATGATCAGTGATTGACTGCGATTGGCGTTATTTATTGAATTTCGCTTTTTCTTCTTTTTCTACTTGAGAGAGGCGTTTCAACTTAAGACCTAGCTCTTTGCCTCTCGCTCTAGCAAACAAAATATTACCAGCGAAACCGAGTGAAGTCAGTATCAGTTCCACTGCCGCAAGCCAGCGTTCACCCCCATCCACATAAAGGATGGTCAGAGCATGCAAGAAATACAGCATAAGAACAAAGTTAGCCCAAGCATGAGTGTAAGGCTTACCAGCCAAAATACCAGGCAACGGAAGTAATAGCGGAATACACCAAGCAATAGCAAGTGTTGTGCTGCTGAGGTGAGGGTGAGGGGACAACGCAAGCTGCCAAATAGCGACCCAGGCCAATAAGGCTAAGTTGCCAAATAAAGCCAGGTAACGATAGGTTTTAGCCTGTGTACCGAGTGGTGTTTGGTCTAAAGAGTCAGACATCGATTAACTATCCTTGATTTTACTAACAGACTTTTAGTTTTAACGCTGCAGTTGCCAGCCTTTTGCCTAATTGTTGTGCCAGACGAATCTCTTCACTGCTGAGGGTTGCCTCATGGCCTACACTGCTGGCGCCATACGGAGTGCCTCCGGACTGCGTAGTGTGTAGCTCTGGTTCGGCATAAGGAATGCCCAAAACCATCATCCCGTGATGCAATAAAGGGGTCATCATGCTTTGTAACGTTGTTTCTTGACCACCATGCATCGAAGAGGAAGAGGTAAAGACACAAGCTGGCTTATCGATTAAGTCACCACTGACCCATAAAGATGTAGTCTGATCCCAGAAGTGCTTTAAAGGCGCAGCCATGTTGCCAAACCAGACGGGACTGCCAAACGCTAGACCGTCGCACGTTTTCAGTTCCTCTAGAGTAACAATTGGATCAGAAGGGGAGTGTGAGTGAGGTGACAATTCTTCAACTGTACGCAAAATTGCTTGGCATTGAGGAGTCGATTCGACTCCTCTTGCTATCTGTCTTGCCAGTTGTTTTGTTGAGCCGTGACGGCTGAAATACAAAATAAGGATCTGGCAATCCATTTATAGAATATCCAACACTTGCTCTGGTGGTCGACCAATTTTCGCTTTGCCGTTGGCAACTACCACCGGACGCTCAAATAATTTTGGATTTTTCGCCATTGCTTCGAACAATTGCTCATCGCTAACAGAGTCTTCGCCTAGGCCAAGTTCTTTGTATTCGCTTTCTTTGGTGCGCATCATTTCACGTACAGATGAAAAGCCAAGTTGTGCGTACAGCGCTTTTAGCTCATCTACGTTAAGTGGTGTGTCTAGGTATTTGACGACTTCCGGTGTAACACCATTTTGCTCAAGCAGTTCAAGTGTTTGACGACTCTTTGAGCAACGAGGGTTGTGATAAATCACGACTGACATGGTTTTCTCCATTTCGTTATTGTAATGCCATGAATCGATCTCTTTGGATCATGAGTTGGTCAATACGGGCATCGTATCGAGCTTGCTCTAAGCTGCCCAACTTGGCCATTTTACTTGCTTCACTATAATATTGAATCGCTTTATTCCAGTTTGCTCGCAACGCCAAAATTTCCGCTCGCGCAGCCAACTCTTCATCACTACGTCCTAGCGCGTGGTAGCTCTTCGATATTAGGTGCCAGCCATTTGTATCTTCAGGATAGTCATGAGTGTATCTTTGAAGAACTCGCGTGGCTTGATCGTTTTTATTGTCCTCAAGTAGCGCATTGGCGTAGTTAATGGTCAATACTTTATTTTGAGGGTTCCGAGATAACGCTTTGCGGAGCATCTCGGTTGCTTTTTCTGGCTGCTTCTTCTCGATGTATAAATCCGTCATAGCGTCCAAGTAAAACGGGTTACTTGGGTCTTGTTCCAGTAACTTTTTCAAAATTGGTTCCGCTTGAGATAGGCGTTTATTGTCTAAATGCACGAGTGCTCGACCATAATCAAAAGCAGGTGTAATGTCCGCAGAGGCTTTCTTTTGGGTTCTCTCAAACCAGCTCAGGGCGGCTTGTCCATCAATGCCAGCGTAACGAGCGACAATGCGCGCGCGAGCTAGATGATAGTTTATTGAAGGCACAACACGCATTGGAGGATAGGTTCTTGCTCGCGCACGGCTATCGGTAATTCGATCTTCAGGCAGAGGGTGAGTCAGGAGCATTGGTGGCGGTTTACTCGCATAACGATACTCATCAGCAAGACGGCCAAAAAACCTTGGCATTGCTTGAACATCAAAACCGGCTTTTGCTAGTGTCGAAATACCAAAGCGATCCGCTTCTTTTTCGTTTGCACGAGTGTAGTTGATTTGACTTTGCATGTTGCCCGCGGTTGCTGCTGTAATTGCAGCCATCCCCGCTTCGGGTGAGGCAATTGAAAGCAGTAGTGCCCCCGCAAGTGCGGCTAATGTGGCCGGAGAGCGGCGTGCTTGTTCTTCCATACTCCGAGCAAGATGACGTTGTGTGACGTGCGCTATCTCGTGAGCGACAACAGAGGCCAGCTCACTTTCTGAACGAGCATGAAGAAACAACCCAGAATGCAGTGCTACATAGCCACCAAAAAACGCGAACGCGTTGATATTACGGTCGCGAATCATAAAGAAGTGGAACGGCGTTTTTACATCATTCGCATTGGCCACTAATTTGTGCCCAAGAGAGTCAATATATTCATTGATGACAGGGTCATTAACGATAGGTTTACTGGCTCTGAGCATACGCATATAGGCGTCGCCATAAATCAACTCTTGGTCTATTGAAAGCGTGCCACCAGCAGCTGTGCCAATGTCTGGCAAGTCAATGCTATTGGCATAAGTTGTCGGCGAACTGATGGCAGCAGCAAGACATAAGCAAACTAGCGAGCGAGTGCGTTTTAACATACGTTTAAAAGGTTCTCCAAAATACATAAGCATGTGGTTACAGGTCGAGAGCCTATTAACAGCGCCACATACGTTTTGGTTATCCGTGAGGATATAAGCTAACAGTAAGACCGGAAATAAATGAATTGGTTTCGTAAATTATTTTATATCCGAGCTCTTTCAGCATGTGGTTAAATCATGTCAGAAGTGCTAGCACCAGCTCAAAAAGCCGTTACAATACAACCCTATCATAAGTGCAGAGCAATACAATGGAATCCATGTTACTTGATTTGCGTGAGCAACGTTGTCCTATGGCACTGTTACTTGCAAAGCGTCATGCTGCTGAGGTCTTTCAAGGAGAAGCAAAGCAGTATCATCAACTTGTCATTCAAGTGGTGGACAACAGCTCTAAACGAGACATTGTGAACTATCTTAGTGCCCAAGGGTACTCTGTTGATTGCCAATCTACATCAGAGCACTACACATTGACTGTCTTCAATAAGGAATCCTCATAAGATGTTTGAAATGGTTAGTCGTTGGTATAAACGACGTTTCTCTGACCCTCACGCAGTAAGTCTCGTCGCGATCTTGCTGTTTGGCTTTATCACCATTTACTTCTTTGGACACTTGATTGCGCCATTACTTGTCGCGATCGTTTTGGCTTATCTACTTGAATGGCCAGTTGTCAAAATGTGTCGTATGGGCGTGCCGCGCACTTTGTCGGTTATTATCGTGATCTTGGTCTTTGTCGGGTTAATGTTAATTGCGTTGTTTGGCTTGGTTCCGACGATTTGGACTCAGGTCGGTAATCTAATTAACGATATTCCGAACATGTACAACGGGCTACAAAAGTTTATTGTCACATTGCCAGAGCGCCATCCTGAACTAGCCAATTTAGAAATAGTAGAAACCGTGGTGACGAACGCCAAAAACCAAGCACTGGGGCTGGGTGAAAGTGTCGTCAAAGGGTCGCTTGCTTCATTAGTTAGCATTGCAACGCTAGCGGTATATTTGATCTTAGTGCCACTCCTTATCTTCTTTTTGCTTAAAGACAAAGAAGAAATGCTGCGAATCGCAAGCGGTATTCTGCCGAAAAACCGTAAATTGGCGAATAAAGTTTGGCATGAAATGAACGAGCAGATATCAAATTACATTCGCGGTAAAGTGTTAGAGATTTTAATCGTGGGCGGTGTGAGCTACGTAACTTTTGCCCTTTTAGATCTTCGTTACTCGGCGTTGCTTGCCGTAGCCGTTGGTCTATCGGTTTTGATTCCTTATATCGGTGCGGCGGCTGTTACTGTACCTGTTGCTATCGTTGGTTTGTTCCAATGGGGTTTAACGCCTCCGTTTTATTGGTTGTTGCTTGCTTACGGTATTATCCAGGCGCTTGATGGTAACGTCTTGGTTCCTGTTCTGTTTTCCGAGGCAGTAAACTTACACCCAGTTGCTATCATTGTGGCTGTATTAGTCTTTGGTGGGCTATGGGGTTTTTGGGGGGTGTTCTTCGCCATTCCTTTAGCGACATTAGTCAAAGCCGTATGGCATGCATTACCAAGCACGGAAGAAAACGAACCTGTCGAACAAGAGTAGTTGTTACCAAAGGTACAATGGTTAAAAGAAAGCCCAGCAGTTTGCTGGGCTTTTTGTTTGTAGAAAAACAATAGCGTTTAAGCGTTTTCGTTTAAGTAGTTTAATACGACTTCGTGGTGATCTTTGGTTTTGAACTTGTTGAACACATGTTCGATCACGCCTTCTTCATTGATCAGAAAGCTAATGCGGTGAAGACCGTCGTATACTTTGCCCATGAATTTCTTTTCGCCCCAAACGCCGAACTGGTCAGCAACGGCATGATCTTCATCGGAAAGCAGAGTGAAGTTTAAATCATCGCGCTCGATGAACTTGCCTAGGCGCTTTACAGGATCGATGCTTACGCCGAGTACCACCACGTTATGTGCATCGAGTTCAGCTTTGATGTCACGAAGGCCTTTTGCTTGTGTAGTACAACCCGGCGTCATCGCCTTAGGGTAAAAGTAGAAAAGTACTTTCTTGCCTTTAAAGTCTTCAAGAGAAACGGTATTTCCGTCTTGGTCGAGCAAAGAGAAGGCTGGCGCTGGCGAGCCTGCTGTCAGCGTATTCATTTTGATTTCCTTTACTTTATAGTGTGTTTTTAATGAAATTCAGAGAACCTTGTACGTTGAGCGACTTACAAAGTTCATCGAAGTCTTCTTGTAACTGCATCAAATTAAAATCCGCGCTTACAGATGCAGTAATCGCAATATGAAACTGGTCAGAATCGAGTTGAATTTTCGACTTGCTGATGGTTTGCGCGCTAAGAGAGTCTAAACCAATCTGCTGATCAGCGAAGAACTTAGTAAATTTTTCAGTTAGCCCAGGGCGGTCTTCAGACTCAATAAACACTTCCATGGTGTAGCTGTTATCGAGCAGTTCGTGCGCCGCTGTGCGTTTCATGATCGTAATAAGGTCATGTTCTTGGCCAAGCAGGGGCAATTGCGTTTCAACTCGAGTCACGCTGCTGGCGTTCCCAGTCAGGAGCATGATCAGCGTAAATTCGCTGCCAAAGATAGCGATACGGCTATCGACTATGTTACAACCAGCTTGAGTAACGAGCTGTACGACTTGGTTACAAATGCCTGGACGGTCCGTTCCAACTGCTGTAAGTACCAGATGTTGCTTCATAAATGAGCTTCTTGTCCTTTCTTCAATAGAGAGATGTTAGCACAGATATTGCGAAGAAATATCGAGCCAGTTCTTTTTTAGTCTATAAAAAGCAGGAGGATGTTGAGGGGAGCGGTGGGAAATAAACAGTAAATGCAGGCTACAGGATAAACAAAACGTTTGCATGATGTGCTTGCCTATTGTCTGGCCGTTTTATTCACTTAGATCTGACTTGGCTAACAAGACCAAAGAGTATATTTTCCTTGCTTGTGCTCTTCAGTATTTTCCAAATCACTGATAGATTCTAAAGTCACTCGAAAGCCCAACACGATTATCAATATTGCCGTTAATCAAACCAAATAGAGCAATTAAGTTGCTAGACCTCTAACAACTGATAATTATTCATTCATTTGTACTTTGTAAGCGAGTTTACGCTCTTGTGTTTTTCAATCGCATTACAGTACCATGCAGAAAGAGTTAAATGAGGGAGATAAACATGTTTTCAGGAAGTATCGTAGCGCTGATTACGCCATTCAAAGCAGATGGCGAAGTAGACTTTGATGGTCTGCAAAAGCTAGTAGAGTACCACGTTGAAGCGGGTACAGACGGTATTGTGGCAGTAGGCACAACAGGTGAGTCAGCGACACTGACCATTGAAGAGCATGTGAAGGTCGTTAATAAAACTGTTGAGTTTGCCGACGGTCGCATCCCTGTGATTGCTGGCACGGGTGCAAATGCAACCCATGAGGCAGTAACATTTAGCAAATTACTGGCTGATTCTGGTATTGCTGGCTTCCTGAGTGTGACACCGTATTACAACAAACCAACTCAAGAGGGTTTGTTTCTACATTACAAAGCAATTGCCGAAGCGAGTGATGTGCCTCTAATTTTGTACAACGTACCAGGTCGTACAGCTGTTGATATGCAGCCAGAAACAGTGGCACGCTTGTCAAAGCTTGATAATATCGTAGCTCTAAAAGATGCAACGGGCGATTTGGAACGAATTGCAATTCATCGTGAACTTTGTGGCGAAGATTTTATCTTACTAAGTGGCGATGATGCGACAGGGCTGGATTTTGTGAAACTTGGCGGCAATGGTGTTATCTCGGTAACGAACAATATTGCAGCTAAAGACATGGCAGACATGTTCCATTTGGCAAGTGAAGGTAAGTACGAAGAAGCAGAAGCGATTAACCAACGCTTGATGACTCTACACAAAAACCTTTTCATCGAAGCAAGCCCTATCCCAGTAAAATGGGCAGCGCAAAAGCTTGGTTTGATTGAAGAAGGTGGTTTGCGTCTTCCTTTAACTACGCTTTCTGAAAAATCGCAGCCGATCGTCGAGCAGGCGCTAACAGACGCCCATATTTATTAAGATTGAGTTACTAGGATTGAAGTTCATACTGGGGGCCAAAGCGCCCTCGGTGTTTTAGGAGTATAGATGAAGCTTTCAAGCCAGTTAGTGTTAAGTTCATTAGCTGTATTCGTATTGACTGCCTGTTCAGGTGGTGCCAATCAACGTCGTCAAGCAAAAGATGACTTCGAGTATTTGAACTCCCCCAATTTGGGTGAGTGGAATGTCCCACAGGGTGCACAGCCTCAGTTTTACCCTAACTACGAGATCCCTCAGGGTAACTACGCTGGTGGTGTCGGTAAAGATGTCGACATTCGTCCACCTCAACAAGTCCTAGAGCTTATTCCCGGTGCACGTCTAGACCGCAGTAGTGATGGTGAAGTGACACTTTGGCTACTTCGTAAAGATGAACTAGATAAAGTTTGGCAAACGGTGCAAAACATGGTCGCGGCTAACGAGATTCCAGTTGAAAGCCAAACAGACTCTCGCATCGAGACAGGATGGGTGACTTGGGATTCGCCAGATGAAGAGCTAGAAATTGGCAGCCGATATGAAATCGTACGCGCTGAAGCAAATGGTCGACACGGCTTTAAGGTTAGCCTTATTGACTGGCGTGAAGGCAATCAAGTGAAAGAAGTAACGGCGACCAACCGTGAGCGCTACAATGTGTTCATGACGAACTTGGTCACCGCTCGCTACGATCAAGAAGTGCGTGAAGAAGCACAGCGTAAAGCGCAAGAGTTGGTTAAACAGATCCCAATCACAATGGGTAAAGACCGCAGCGGACTTCCTGTGATTATCGCGCGTGCGCAATACAACATGCTTTGGCAGCGTCTGCCTAATATTCTACCTAAGATGGGCTTTAAGATTGAAGAGCGTAGCCAGTCTCAGGGCACAATCACTGCGAAATATGCGTCTCCGGATGATGAATTCTGGAACGATATCGGCGTTAAACCAGTGGAGTTAGCCGCTGGTAAGTACACATTCTTACTTGGTGATTTAGGCAACCGTACGTCTATCAATATCACCGACTCCTCTGGCAAGCCAGTAGAAGAAGAGTTTTTGAAATCACTAGCGCCTGTATTGGCTGCAACAGTGAAGCAGTAAACAAAGCGAGCTTAACGCGGCGTGTTTACTTAATGATAGAAAAGGGACCTAGTGGTCCCTTTTTTGATGTTTAGATTAAATGTGTCGAGATGAAGCTGGTGAGTAACTAACGAGGCTCGTTTTTGTTTTTATCTTCTTCAGCGTAGCGCTGTTTATCCAATGTGTTCAGCTTATCTAAATCGTTCTTACGGCTTTTATCCATCTGACCAAACTTCATTTTTGCGGTGTATTTGAGTGCGGCAATATTACCAATGACCACGCTCAACACTACAATAATAATGACCCAAGGATTGGTTAGTATTTCTATCATAGAGCCTCCGGCGGCGTGATATTGTGAATAAATTTGGCAACGACGTTATCCAAATTATTCAGTATGACGTCAATCCCTGCAATGTTGTTGGTCTGATTTTGTTTAATCAACTGGCTGCTGAGTACATCAAGCGTCAACTGCTCGAGGCATTGCTGCCCGACAGCGCGGTGACTAATGTGCCAAGGCTCAATCGAAACGCCACCTAAATCGTGCTGATAAGGAAAGAAGAAACCGAACCGACCAAGGTTGGCTTTTAACCATTGGTAGAACGCCTGCTGGTGGCCTTCAAGATACTCCCAAGGTTCCAACTTGAGTTTGGTGTCAGCAGGCAATAAATTGCGCGCATAGACATCAAAATCACAACCCCAATGATGACGACTTCCTCCGGGCAATGCCGACCAGCGCAAAATGGCCATCAATTTCTCTTCGTCATTTAACTCTGCTTTATTCAAAGGGCGGGAGTTTATGTCGAGAATTGGCAACTCACCAGAAAACTTCCCGTTCCAGATGGCTTTTTGGCGATTAAAGTCACGAAAACCACTGGCGATTTCCATTTTGAAACCTGCTTCGGTTGCGGCATTAATCATCTTCAATAAGTCATTGACTACTTTAGGGTGAAGCATAAATGCCTTTTGCCCCACTAGTGTGGATTGAAGATGGGAATCAGTGATTCCGGTGAGTTGCTCTGGTGTCATTGTGTTCTCGCTGATTACTTCGCCAATAGGTGTTTCAACGTGTTTTCGTACATGTCCGTCAACTTTTCAAGATCGTCGACTTTCACACACTCGTTCACTTTATGAATCGTAGCGTTAACAGGGCCTAACTCTACGACTTGACCTCCCATTCGAGCAATAAAACGACCATCAGACGTACCGCCAGTTGTAAGTAGCGCTGGCTTCGTATCATTGACTTCGGCCACAGCAGCTACAACTGCGTCTAGCAGTGCGCCCGTATCGGTCAGGAATGGGTCACCGTTGAATGTCCATTTTAGGTCGTAGTCCAGCCCATGCTTGTCCAATGTTTCGGTAACACGCTGAACAATTGCGTCATTGTTAAGCTCAGTACTAAAACGTAGGTTGAACTGAACATGGAACTCGCCAGGAATAACATTAGACGCACCAGTGCCAGCCGATACATTCGGGATCTGGAAACTGGTCGGTGGGAAGTAATCATTCCCTTTGTCCCATTCTGTCGTCGCGAGTTCATGAATCGCGAGTAGAGACTCGTGCACTGGATTGCTGGCTAGGTGAGGGTAGGCCACGTGACCTTGTGTTCCTTTTACCGTTAAATCACCAGTGATGGATCCACGGCGTCCATTTTTCACTACATCGCCAACCACGTCGGTGCTGGATGGTTCACCAACAATACACATGTCGATGTTCTCACCACGTTCCATCAACGTTTCTACAACGCGAACGGTACCGTTGATAAATGGCCCTTCTTCATCTGACGTAATTAAAAAGCCAATTGAGCCTTTGTGATCTGGGTTTTCGGCGATAAAGCGTTCAACTGCAACAACCATAGCGGCGAGTGACCCTTTCATGTCAGCTGCGCCGCGGCCATACAAGTAACCATCAATAATGGTCGGTTCAAACGGATGTGTATTCCAGTGTTCCAATTTGCCAGCTGGTACCACATCGGTGTGGCCAGCAAACGCAAATAGCGGCGCTTCTGAACCACGTCGAGCCCAGAAGTTCGTGGTGTCTTCAAATACCATCACTTCAATTTCAAACCCGAGTGCTTTTAAGCGCTCGATCATCAAATCCTGACAACCTGCGTCTTCCGGCGTTACGGACTGTCTACTGATCAGATCTTTAGCAAGTGCCAATACTGGACTGTCTGTCATCCTTGAGTATTCCTTTATTTAAGAGTTGAAAATGCTAGCGTATTGATCAGCTTTAAAACCGATATGAAGTTGATCATTCACTTTTAAAATTGGGCGTTTAATCATCGCAGGGTTTTCTACCAAAAGAGCGATGGCGTTTTCCTCGTTAAGTGTGTCTTTCTGCTCTTGCGCTAATTGGCGGTAGGTTGTGCCACGTTTATTGAGCACCTGTTCCCAACCTAAAGCGCGACAAAATTCACTTACCATTTCTGCATCAATGCCTTGCTTACGGTAGTCATGGAAGTCGTAAGCAATATCCTCGGCTTCTAACCATTTCTTGGCTTTTTTGATCGTATCGCAGTTGGGAATACCAAACATGGTAATCGACATAGTGTTTCCTTTTTCTTTGTTCTATTTTTCACTGGCGCGGTTAAGACGCACTTAAGTGATTTGGGCTGTTAAAGCATCCTATCAAGAAGCAATCAAACTGACAAAATGCGGTGGAAAATATTTTCAGATAGATTGAGATAACTAATGTCACATAACTTATTTACGATGAATGCGCTATAAATCGAATAAAAATTCGTCTAAATCAAATGGAAAAGTCGAGTTATTGATCAAACGCAACACCTCGCTGAGCAAAAACGAAATAATGAATCAGCACAATTTTAGGAGGTGTCAATGGAATTGAGTCCTGTTTTTGCAAGGCGGCTATATTTGGCCTTGTTGGTGGAAAACCTAGAAAGGCCGAATGTGCCAAAGTTGATCGAAAAAACGGGGTGGCCTCGTCGTACTATTCAAGATGTACTCAAGGCGTTACCTGGGATCGGCATTGAACTCATATTCGTTCAAGATGGCCGACGTCATAATGACGGCTATTATCAACTTTCAGATTGGGGGCCTTTTGATAGCCAATGGGTTCTAGAGCGGGAGAGAGATATCGCTAGCAGTCTTGGATTTCGTGCATAAGCCAGCAATTGCTGGCTTTTTTCATATTCAGGCCTCATCCATTGCAGCGGTAGGCGGAACCCAGTACGCTAAATGAAGTGATAAAATCTTGTGGGGAAACCATAAAAACGGTGTCCGCATCGATAGCCGCTGCATTGTTTTTTAAATCGTTCATCGCGCCTTGCATCATCGCGTCATTAGTCATGAAAATGTAGTTATACCAATGGCCTTCACTTCCAGTAACTTCGCCTTTGTATTCGCATCGCTCAGGGTCGAATTGCGCGTCAATGCGAATATGAACATCTTGACTTTGAGCATGAGTAAGATGAGAAGGCATCGTGCAACCCGTTAGAAGCACGACAAAAAGTCCAAGTAACAGGCGTTTCATTAGCTATTTCCCCAATACTATGTAAGCAGCAAAGCCAATCCAGCTCAGGACAAGTAGTGTCCAAGGCAGTTTGCTTGATGAATGGTTTGGCGCATCGTCGGTGATATTGTCTTGTTCGATAATCTCTTCATGCTGACGTTGTTTTTCACGTTGCTGTTTTTTCTTCGCTTTATCGGCTTGGCGGTTGCGCTCTTTTTGTTGTTTCTTATATTGCGCGATGCCTTTTTCGATACCTTGAGCGATGAGCTTGGTTTGCTCTTTGGTTTGGCCGGGCTTTTGCGTGGATTTAGCAATTCTCATCGCTTCGGCTTGTGTTTCTTGAGAAGGCACAGGGGTGGCAGGAGTTCTTTTTTTCATGTTTCTCATCAACGTCGCTGTAAATCTTTGTTTAGTTTACCTGTGTAAGGTGCTGAAATGAACTTCAGTTCTCATCTTTGTTGGCTTGCAACTCTGAAACGATAGGTTAAAGTGACGTTTTTATCACATAAAGAAGAAGATGTTGTGCGCTATTCGTTTGACCAATATGACGCTCATGGATTTTTAAAGGCGCCGATCATTTTATGGGTGGGATGGATGTTTCTTGTGCGTTCATGGGTGGTGTTTGCCATGGCTGGTGTAAGTCGTGATAGTGGCAGTAAGCTACTCGCTATTGTTTACCCAGATTCAAGTACGTTGTATTTAGGTTTGGCGATGGGCATTCCAAGTTTGCTTCTTATGTGGTTAATGGGGCTTCGTCATCCCGACAGAGGATGGGTAAACAGAATTACTCGCTATGGTCGCGAGATCACTTTGATCTTGTGCGGTATTCAACTTGCTCAGACCATGTATCATGTGTACCTAGAACATGGAGTGTTTAATTGGGCAAACGCCCTTACCATTACCTTATTAGCTTGGTTTATGATCTATCTTCTAAATGGAAGATGGGTAAAAGACTGTTTTCATGTGCCACAATTGGCGCACGATGAACAGCAGCATTCAAAGAATTAAAAACAATAACTTCCCACTCTGGGGCAAAGTAATAGAGGAAACCTCAATGTCACAAGCTCAAACGGCGATCGTGCCAGAAGCCGGGCCATTTGCACTGTACACTCAACTCAAAGTGAACCAAAACCGTGAAAACGTATTAGAAAAACTGAAAGCACTGCCAAAGTTGGTGGAAGAGTTAAACATTACCCAGCCGGGTGCAGCGCTGACGCTTTCTATCGCATTCACAAAATCGTTTTGGGAACACCTTAATGTAGACGCGCCAGAAGAGCTTATTGATTTTACTCAACTTGGCGAAGGTGACATCGTTGCTCCAGCAACAGACGTAGATGTACTGATTCACTGTCACTCGACTCGTCACGACTTGCATTTTTACGTGTTGCGTAAGTTCCTAGAAGAGACGGCACAAGATGTCACCATTGTGGACGAAACATATGGGTACCGTTACCTTGATGCTCGTGATATGACAGACTTCATTGATGGCACAGAAAACCCGAAAGGGGAGGCTCGCGCTGATGTGGCTCTAGTAAAAGAGGGCCCATTTGCTGGAGGCAGTTATGTTATGGCTCAGCGCTTTGAACATAACCTTGCCGCTTGGAATCGATTGAATGTCAAAGCGCAAGAAAAAGTGATTGGTCGTACCAAGCCAGACTCTATCGAGCTAGAAGACGTTCCTGCTGCATCACACGTTGGTCGCGTTGATATCAAAGAAGAAGGTAAAGGTTTGAAGATTGTTCGCCACAGCTTACCATACGGGACGGTGACAGGGCCTCATGGCCTGCTGTTTATTTCTTACTGCAATACACTTCATAACATTAAAGTGATGCTAGAAAGTATGTACGGCGTGACAGATGGTAAAACAGACCAAATGCTTCGTTTCACAACAGCGGTAACTGGTGCGTACTTCTTCGCTCCTTCGCAAGAAATGCTCGCGGAGCTAGCCATCAAGTAAGTTCTCAGACTTCATTTCTTAAGCCCTCCAATGGAGGGCTTTTGTTTTCTATTTTTATTCCAATCTCTTTTCAAAAAAACACTAAACTTTTCTGTTACTTGGTCGATAAGTACTCAAAGCCTTAATTTATTTGGAGTCTGTGTCTCGTGGCTATCACCGTTAATACCAATGTGGCAGCACTCGTCGCACAGCGTCATTTGACCAGTGCAACGGATATGCTGAATCAATCCATGGAGCGTTTGTCTTCAGGGAAGCGTATTAATAGCGCAAAGGATGACGCTGCGGGTCTGCAAATATCCAACCGCTTGCAATCACAAATGCGTGGTTTGGATGTCGCGGTACGTAACGCGAATGACGGCATTTCCATCATGCAAACTGCGGAAGGCGCGATGAATGAGGTGACCAATATCATGCAACGTATGCGTGATTTGTCGCTACAGTCAGCCAATGGTTCAAACAGCAAAGCGGAGCGCACTGCACTGCAAGAAGAAGTTTCTGCTTTAAATGATGAGTTAAGTCGTATTGCAGAAACGACCTCCTTTGGCGGACGTAAATTGCTGAATGGCACATTCGGTACATCGTCTTTTCAAATCGGAGCAACGGCTGGTGAAGCGGTACAAATTGGCCTGCGGACCATGCAGCCGGAATCTTTAGGTAGCTTTTCAATGAGCTCATATCAAAGAGTCAGTTCAGATTGGACGGTTCAAAACGGAAATAATGAAATTGTTATCAGCTACCGTGATAACAATTTTGAAGAGCAGGAGATCCGTATTGAAGCTAAAGCTGGCGACGATATAGAAGAACTCGCGACTTACATTAATGGGCAAACCGATAAAGTGAAAGCGTCTGTTAATGAGGAGGGGCAACTGCAGTTACTCATGTCCCACAAGGACGCCATAAAATACCCTGGACCAACCTTCAGTGGTGGCCTGGCTGATGAGTTAGAACTTGGCAAGTATGTCACCGTAAATAGAACGGTAGATAGTATTGATATTAGCACGGTCGGTGGCGCTCAGATGGCGGTCGGCATTTTAGATGATGCTTTGAAAACGGTAGATGGCAGTCGTGCGGAGTTAGGCGCGTATCAAAACCGCTTTAATCACGCGATCAATAATCTAGATAATATCCACGAAAACTTAGCCGCTTCCAACAGTCGTATCCAAGACACTGACTATGCCAAAGAAACTACGCAAATGGTGAAGCAACAGATTTTACAACAGGTCAGTACTTCTATTCTGGCACAAGCAAAACAAGCGCCAAACCTAGCATTGACCTTGCTTGGCTGATGAACGGCCTTGCCCGAATTTAACGCAAAACCTGCCTGTATCGACAATTCGAAAAGAAGCTTTAGCGAAAAATGAAAGTTTTTTTTGCTTTTTTATCCGCTTTGTCACGATTACCCCTCCAAACGAATTATTTTCAAAAAAATCTAAAATTTTCTCTAAAGAAAACAGGGCATGCGCCGTTAATAAAAGTAACTTTGAGAGAACTACTTGGTTTTCCGAGACGTCGGAAACCGCTACACCGGAAAATCAATTGGAGAAATCACCATGGCAGTGAATGTAAACACTAACGTATCAGCGATGACCGCTCAGCGTTACCTAAACAACGCAAACTCAGCTCAACAAACTTCTATGGAGCGTTTGTCTTCAGGTTTTAAAATCAACAGCGCAAAAGATGACGCTGCGGGTCTACAAATCTCGAACCGTTTGAACGTACAAAGCCGTGGTCTGGATGTAGCGGTTCGCAACGCGAACGACGGTATCTCGATTGCACAAACTGCTGAAGGTGCAATGAACGAGACCACTAACATTCTTCAACGTATGCGTGATTTGTCTCTACAATCAGCAAACGGTTCAAACTCGAAAGCAGAGCGCGTTGCGATTCAAGAAGAAGTGACCGCGCTAAACGACGAACTAAACCGTATCGCAGAAACCACTTCTTTCGGTGGTAACAAGCTACTAAACGGCACACACGGTGCGAAATCGTTCCAAATCGGTGCAGATAACGGTGAAGCAGTGATGCTTGAGCTAAAAGACATGCGTTCAGACAACAAAATGATGGGCGGTGTGAGCTACCAAGCTGAAAGTGGTAAAGGTAAAGACTGGAACGTTGCTGAAGGTAAGAACGACCTAAAAATCAACCTAACGGACAGCTACGGCCAAGAGCAAGAAATCAACATCAGCGCAAAAGCGGGTGACGATATCGAAGAGCTTGCGACTTACATTAACGGTCAAACTGACCTAGTGAAAGCCTCAGTAGACCAAGACGGTAAACTGCAAATCTTTGCTGGCAACAACAAAGTCGAAGGCGAAGTCGAGTTTTCAGGCGGCCTATCTGGTGAGCTAGGTTTGGGCGAAGGTAAAAAAGTAACGGTAGATACTATCGACGTAACCTCAGTTGGTGGCGCACAAGAATCTGTTGCTATCATCGATGCGGCACTGAAATACGTAGACAGCCACCGCGCAGAGCTGGGTGCATTCCAGAACCGTTTCAACCACGCAATCAGCAATTTGGACAACATTAACGAGAACGTGAATGCGTCGAAGAGCCGTATCAAAGATACTGACTTCGCGAAAGAAACGACGGCAATGACCAAGTCACAAATTCTATCGCAAGCGTCAAGCTCAATCCTTGCGCAAGCGAAACAAGCGCCAAACTCAGCGCTAAGTCTGCTAGGTTAATTTCAAACCTAAGATGAGAACCTCATTGGCTCGTGGTGAGAGATGAGCGAGTAAACCCAGCTTCGGCTGGGTTTTTTTCTGTCTTTTGGGGCCCCAGGATTTCTGCGAATCACGACATTAGAGCTTCATCACATTTCAGTAAGCCAAAGAAAATAATCGCAAAAAATTGAAAATTTCTTCTAAAGGATATTCATCGGTCGCCGTTAAAGGGACTGAGAGAAATGAGATGTACCTAAGTGAGGTGAGAGACACGACGGTACATTCACTAAAGCCTTAAGGAGATCAATTATGGCGATTAACGTTAATACTAACGTTTCTGCGATGACTGCACAGCGTTACCTAAACCAGGCAGCTGACGGTCAACAAAAATCTATGGAGCGTTTGTCTTCGGGTTATAAAATCAATAGCGCGAAAGACGATGCTGCAGGTCTACAGATTTCAAACCGTTTGAATGCACAAAGCCGTGGCCTAGATATGGCAGTGAAAAACGCAAACGACGGTATTTCTATTGCACAGGTTGCTGAAGGTGCAATGAATGAATCTACCAACATCCTACAACGTATGCGTGATCTTTCGCTTCAATCGGCGAACGGCTCTAACTCAAAAGCAGAACGTGTAGCGATCCAAGAAGAAGTAACAGCGCTAAACGACGAGCTAAACCGTATTGCTGAAACTACCTCTTTCGGTGGTAACAAGCTTCTAAACGGTACTTACGGTACTCAATCTTTCCAAATCGGTGCGGACTCAGGTGAAGCCGTGATGCTTTCTATGGGTAACCTACGCTCAGACACTTCAGCAATGGGTGGTAAGAGCTACGCAGCAGAAGAGGGTAAAGACGCATCTTGGACTGTTGGTGAGAAAACAGAGTTCAAAATGAGCTACACCAACAAGCAGGGTGAAGAGAAAGAGCTATCAATCAGCGCTAAGCAAGGCGATGATATTGAGCAGCTAGCGACATACATCAACGGTCAAAACGATGATGTAAAAGCCTCTGTTGGCGAAGATGGCAAACTACAAGTATTTGCTTCTTCTCAAAAAGTTGAAGGTGATGTTGAGTTTTCTGGCAACCTAGCAGACGAGATCGGCTTTGGTGGCCCGAAAGACGTAACAGTGAAAGACATCGACGTAACCACAGTAGCTGGCTCTCAAGAAGCAGTAGCGGTTATCGACGGTGCTCTTAAGTCCGTAGACAGCCAACGAGCTTCACTCGGTGCTTTCCAAAACCGCTTCAACCACGCAATCAGCAACCTAGACAACATTAACGAGAACGTTAACGCGTCTAAAAGCCGTATTAAAGATACTGATTACGCGAAGGAAACCACTGCGATGACTAAGTCGCAAATTCTTCAGCAAGCAAGTACTTCAATCCTGGCTCAAGCGAAGCAGTCTCCATCTGCAGCGCTAAGCTTGTTGGGCTAAGTGGTAAACCCAGCCTGAGGTCAACACCTTAGTGCTGGGGCACCAAAGCGATAGATTCTATCGTTAGCCCATAAGGTGGAAGGGAGATTGTAATGGATATATCCTCCTACGCATCGAACATCCAGCCTTACGGCACGCCAAATGGCACAAAGTTTGCAAATAAAAATGGCAATGATATAGGCACGTCTAGCCCAGCAAATTCAAATGGTGAGATTTCGCCGCAAAAAGCGAAAAACACCGAATACGACTTCTCTGTTCAAGCTGCGCTCGAGATGGCTGAAAGCCGTCAAGAACTGAACAAAGAAGAACGTGAAAAATTGGTCGCGCAAATGAATGAATTTGTCACGTCCATAAACAAAGGAGTCGCATTTCGAGTGGATGAAGAATCCGGACGAGATGTGGTGACGATTTATGAAGCCAATACCGGTGACGTGATTCGTCAAATTCCTGATGAAGAAATGCTAGTGGTATTGCGTCGCCTAGCTGAGCACACAGCCAACAGCGGGTTGTTGACTGAAAAAGTGTAAGTCGTTTTTAGAGGTGATTTGATGAGTTTAGGCCCTTTGGGGATGTCTGGCGGCATGGATATTAATTCCATGGTCAGCAAAATTGTGGATGCCGAACGCGTACCAAAGCAGCAACGCATCGACAACGAACGCACGACAATTAATGCCAGTATCAGTGCTTACGGACGACTCAGAGAATCATTGGATACGATGAAAAATCTCATGGCGAACTTTCGTCAGGAGAAAGCATTTGCCGTTCGCACTGTCGAAACGACCGATGACAATATCGTATCTGCCACGGCAACCACAGATGCTATCGCTGGCAAATATGCTATCGATGTGTTGCAGCTTGCTCAGAGCCATAAAGTCGCTTCTGACGTATTGCCAGAAGACGCAAAATTTGGCCCTGGTAAGCTGCAGATTTCGCTTGGTGATGAGCGTTTTAATATCGATGTTCGTTCCCGATCTAAGCTCATCGATGTCGTACGTGGCATCAATGGCGCTAAAGATAACCCTGGCGTTCGTGCATCTCTTATTAACGACGTCGAAGGTCCACGCCTTATCCTTGCTTCTAACCTCTCTGGTAAGGATCATCAAATCAGAGTCAGTGTGGAGGCAGAAAAAGGCAACCCTCTTAAATATTTCGAATACCAAACACTTGAAGACCGCGTCAACGCGCTTGAAGAAGCTCGTTCAGCGGCGGAAGATGTCTTAGGTCCTCTTAAATTTCCGGAACAACCAGCAGAAGAGCTGGATGCAAACGGCAATCCTCTACCTCCAGAAGAGCAAAAAGCGGCAGACGATGTACAAGATGATGCATCGCAAGCGCCAATCTCTGCGGCGGGTGCAGAAGCAGCCAAAGCTGGTCAAGAAGCCATTGATGAAGCCAACCGACGCGCGAGTTTACGCCCTGAAGACAGAATTCCAGGGTGGACAGAAACTGCGTCAGGTACTTTGTTGGACTCTTATGAAGAACCAGAGCTCGAACTCGACGAAAAGGCAATAGAGAAGGCACCAGATGTACCAGGCTGGAATAATGCCGCATCGGGCACCCTAACCGATTCTTACGTTACGACGAAAGAGGCTAAGCAGCTTCTTGAGCAAGAAAAAGCGGAAATCGAGCAAAAAATTGCGAGTGAAAAGCAAGCGTTAGACGAAAAAGTGGCACGTGGTGAACTTTCCGAAGCGCAAGCTAAGCAAATTCATCGCGCTAAACTTGATCCTCAAGAACGTGAGCGTCTGGAAAAAATTGATGAAGCAGAAGCGAAAATCGCAAAGGCACAATCTGCTTTTGAAGAATACCTTGGAATGACAGAAGTACAAGCAGGGCAAGATTCAGAAGTTCTGCTTGATGGAGTGGCAAAGCTATCTAGCCACAACAATGTGATTGAAGATGCGATCGAAGGTGTTGATTTAACGCTAAAAGGCAAATCAGAACCGAATAAACCGCCTGCTGAAATTGGTGTCGAGTACGACCGTCAAAGTGTACGCAACGATATCGAAAACTTTGTGGCAGCGTATAACTCGTTTTATCAAACCTCCCAAGCGTTGGCGAGTGTGGATCCGGTAACTGGTCAAAAAGGGCCGTTGTCAGGTGACAGCACCGTACGCAGTGCAGATTCACGATTAAAATCGGTCTTTTCTACTCGAATCGATAAAGCACCTGAAAACCTAAAGTCCTTAACAGAATTTGGCATTACGACCACACGTCAAGGCACCCTAGAAATTAACTATGACATGCTAGACCGCCAGTTGAACAATAACTTCAACGAGTTAGAAAAGTTCTTCGGTGGCAACACAGGTTTTGCTAAACGAGTAGAAGATGCGATTCACGGTATCACAGGTATTACAGGCAGTATTCGTACTCGAGAAAAAAGTCTCACAGAACAAAATTACCGTTTGAGTGACGATCAAGCGGCATTAGATCGCCGCATGGAAAGCCTAGAGAAGCGTACTCATGCGAAGTTTACCGCGATGCAAGATGCGACCGGTAAAATGCAGGGCCAGTTGGGCGCTTTGATGAGTGCGTTGGGTTAATAAATGCAAAAAGAACTCATGGAAATTAGTGATATAGATCAACTAATTACGCAAGAATTAGAAAAAATTGATTTTAATGCTGAAGAAATTCTTCGCTTGGTCGATATCAGGGAACGGTTATTGCAAAACCTGTTACCAATTATTCATCAAAATCCTTTGGTTAAGCAGGATGCAGAGTGGCAAGCATTGCTAACTCGTACCAAAAGAATTGTCGAGCTGATGCAATCGGAAACGTCAAAGGTCGGAAAAGAGCTCCATAAGTTTCGTTATGGCCAGCGTTCACTTCAGCAGTACAAAAAATTTATTTAAAAGAGGATTACTATGCGCGGTTCTTTGCAAGCATACAAAAAGGTATCAGTCGACAGCCAGCTTAGCGCGGCTTCTCCGCACAAAGTCATTCAAATGCTTATGGCTGGTGCGATTGAGCGCCTTATTCAAGGTAAAGCAGCCATGCAAGCAGGCAATATTCCAGCAAAAGGTGAGCGCTTAGGTAAAGCGTTAGACATCATTATCGCGCTACGCAGCTGTCTATCTATGGATGACGGTGGTGATATTGCTTCAAACTTAGATTCACTGTATGAGTTTATGATCACGCAAATTTCTGCTGCTAACCATCAAAATGAGCCTCAGCTGATCGACGACGTTATCGACATTATCCGTGAGATCAAGTCCGCTTGGGACCAAATCCCAACAGAGTTTCATAATCTTACCGCTGCTGAAGTTGGTATTTAATAGTCAAAACAATGCGTTAAGATACTAGACGAATATATTTGTCAATTGCGCAACGAGTTGTGTAGCAAAGTTTCTATCAAGCTCACACCTCTCCATTGCTTGGTTGCCTTATTTTTATATTCAAATAAAATAGAAGCCATTAGTAGCCCTAATGGCTTTTTTGTTGCTGATTTTCCTATTTTGTCTATCGTAAATTGAGTGTGGTGGTTCTGCCTTCTTTAGCACCCAATTGCGCAAATCAAGGTTTGGCCGCAACGCACCTAAAATAAAGGCAATCATTCTTACTTATGCATGGTTTGGCAAAGCTGCTTGTAATTGATGATGACGCATCAAGTCGTTTAAATTTAAGCAATATATTGGAATTTGTTGGAGAAAATTGCGAAGCGGTCAGTTCTGATCAGCTCAGCGATGTTGATTGGTCTAGCGTATGGTCGTGCTGTATTGTTGGTAATATTCCAGCAGGTCAAGCGGCGAGTACGGTTATCTCTCATTTAAACAGCGCTTACCACATCCCTCTTCTAGTCATGGGCCGTTTTCCTTTGCCTGTTGATGATCTTCCAAATTTTGTTGGTGAACTAGAGCTGCCGCTTAATTACCCACAGCTTAGTGAAGCGTTACGCCACTGCAAAGATTTTCTGGGGCGAAAAGGAGTGAATGTTGTTGCTAGTGCACGCAAAAACACGCTTTTTCGCAGCTTAGTTGGTCAAAGTAGAGGTATTCAAGAAGTTCGACACCTGATCGAGCAAGTATCAAACACGGAAGCAAACGTGTTGATCTTAGGTGAGTCCGGTACGGGTAAAGAAGTTGTTGCGCGTAACATCCACTATCACTCTTCATACCGCGATGGCGCATTTGTACCTATTAACTGTGGTGCAATACCGCCTGAGCTCCTAGAAAGCGAATTATTTGGTCACGAAAAAGGCGCGTTTACTGGTGCGTTAACTGCCCGTAAAGGTCGATTTGAGCTCGCAGACGGTGGCACTATCTTTCTTGATGAGATTGGCGATATGCCAATGTCGATGCAAGTAAAGTTGCTTCGTGTATTGCAAGAACGCTGCTTTGAACGTGTAGGTGGCAATAGTACCATCAAGGTAAATGTTCGAGTTGTGGCGGCGACACACCGTAATCTAGAAAATATGATTGAAGAAGGCACGTTCCGAGAAGACTTGTTCTATCGTCTGAACGTGTTTCCGATTGAGATGCCAGCGCTGAAAGAGCGCAAACAAGATATACCATTGCTGCTGCAAGAACTGATGACACGTTTAGAGGCGGAGGGCGGACAACCTATCTGTTTTACACCTCGTGCAATCAACTCACTGATGGAGCATAACTGGCCGGGCAACGTACGCGAGTTGGCTAATCTTGTTGAGCGAATGATTATTCTGTATCCAAATAGCTTAGTGGATGTAAACCATCTACCAACCAAATATCGCTACAGTGACATCCCAGAGTTCCAACCAGAGAGCAATCCATTTGTTTCGGTGGAAGAGCAAGAGCGTGATGTATTCCAAGATATCTTCTCTGAAGATTTTAGCTTTGAAGATCAAGACGACCTTGATCACAGCATGAACGCCCCGCAAGCGCTGCCACCGGAAGGGGTTAATTTGAAAGAGCTGCTGGCTGATTTAGAAGTTAATATGATCAGCCAAGCATTAGAAGCGCAGGGTGGCGTTGTAGCAAGAGCGGCGGACATGCTGGGTATGCGACGTACTACGCTGGTGGAAAAAATGCGTAAGTACAACTTACAGCGCTAGGTAAAGTGAAGTTTTAAGACGATATCTGAATAATCACTTGGGCTGGTTAACATCGCTTTTCTGGCATCCAAAACCGTTATCTCTGAGTGTCAACTTATTGTCGATGGCTTAACGTCCTGATAAATATAAAAAATAGCTTGGTACGCTAATTGCTTACCAAGCTATTTTAGTTTTAGCGGCGATATTTCGACAGGCAGTAATGGATAACAACACCAATCAATCCCATTTAGATTCCGTAGAGAATCAGGTTGAGCGCTACAAACAGGTGCTCGATGTGATGCCTGCTGGAGTGATTTTGCTCGATACGTACGGAGTAGTGCGTGAAGCAAATCCAGAAGCGCACCGAATTCTTGAGATTCCACTGGTTAACGAAAAATGGTTCAACGTTATCCAGGCGGTGTTTGACCCACGTGAAGATGATGGCCATGAAGTTTCCCTGCGGAATGGCCGTAAAGTTCGACTCGCCATCTCGGCGTCCACAACAGGTCAATTGATCCTGATTACCGATTTAACCGAAACCCGTTTACTTCAAGCTCGTGTCAGTGATTTACAGCGCTTATCGTCGTTAGGACGTATGGTTGCGTCGCTTGCTCACCAAGTAAGAACGCCGCTGTCGAGCGCTATGTTATATGCATCCAATTTGGGAGCGCCAAATCTTCCTCCAGCGACAAAAGATCGCTTCCAAACCAAATTAATGGATCGACTGCACGATTTGGAAAAGCAGGTTAATGATATGCTGCTTTTTGCTAAAGGTGGTGATAATAAAGTCATTAAGCCATTTACGATTGCCCAGTTGGTAGCGGAATATCAGCCGATGGTCGAAACCGCGCTAAAAAACAACAGTATTGATTACTGCCTAGAAGTGGAAGAAGAACAAACTGAACTACTAGGCAATGCGAACGCCATTGCATCCGCATTGAGTAATCTGGTCATGAATGCGATTCAAATGTCTGGTAAAGAATCGCAAGTCGATATTTTTTTCCGCCCGGTAAATGGTGAGTTACGCATTTCTGTGCAAGACAGCGGACCGGGTGTGCCTGAAGAACTGCAAGCCAAAATCATGGAGCCATTTTTTACCACACGTTCTCAAGGAACTGGATTAGGGTTGGCAGTTGTTCAAATGGTTTGCCGTGCCCATGACGGTCGATTGGAACTTATTTCAGAGCAGGGTGATGGAGCCTGCTTCACCATGTGCATTCCGCTAGAGCGAGTGCAAACAGAAGCGCAATAAGCGGCTTTTGGTAATAACAATTTCTGGAGAATCATAATGGCGCAAAGCAAAGTGCTGATCGTAGAAGACGATGAAGGTCTTCGTGAAGCCCTAGTCGATACTCTGGCTCTGGCAGGGTATGAGTGGTTGGAAGCGGACTGTGCTGAAGGTGCACTGTTAAAGCTGAAATCGAATACGGTTGATATCGTCGTTTCTGATGTGCAAATGGCGGGTATGGGTGGCTTAGCTCTGCTCAAAAGCATCAAGCAGAATTGGCCTAACTTACCAGTATTGCTAATGACGGCGTACGCCAACATTGAAGATGCCGTGTCTGCAATGAAAGATGGCGCGATCGACTACATGGCGAAACCATTTGCACCAGAAGTGTTGCTAAATATGGTCAGTCGTTATGCACCGATAAAAAGTGATGACAACGGTGACGCTATCGTTGCTGATGAGAAAAGTCTACGTTTACTCGCGTTGGCCGATAAAGTGGCACGTACAGATGCGAATGTTATGGTGCTAGGTCCTAGTGGCTCAGGTAAAGAAGTGATGTCGCGCTATATTCACAACGCGTCAAATCGTAAAAATGGTCCTTTTGTCGCAATTAACTGTGCCGCGATTCCTGACAATATGCTCGAAGCAACACTGTTTGGCTATGAAAAGGGCGCATTTACTGGTGCTGTTCAGGCATGCCCAGGAAAGTTCGAACAAGCGCAAGGTGGCACAATCTTGCTTGATGAAATCAGCGAAATGGACTTGAACCTGCAAGCGAAGTTATTGCGTGTTCTACAAGAGCGCGAAGTAGAGCGCCTAGGCAGTCGCAAAAGCATCAAGTTAGATGTTCGTGTGTTAGCGACGAGTAACCGTGATCTTAAGCAATACGTGTCAGAAGGAAACTTCAGAGAGGACTTATATTACCGCCTGAATGTATTCCCAATTGCGTGGCCTGCACTTAAAGAACGTAAAGGCGATATTGCACCGCTTGCCAAGCATCTTGCTGAGCGTCATTGCAGCAAAATGGGCATGCCAGTGCCTCAATTCTCGACCGTTGCGTTAGAAAAACTATTGCAATACCCTTGGCCGGGTAATGTTCGTGAATTGGATAACGTGGTTCAACGAGCGCTGATATTAAGTGAAAATGGCGACATCGATGCAGAGCACATTTTGCTCGAGGGCGTAGATTGGCAAGATGCCAATAGCTTGCAACACGTGGTGCAAAATGCAGATATGGTCGTGCCCAATGTTAAGCCAGTTGCTCAAGCTGAGAGTGTCAGCCGCCCAGTAACTGGTGGAGAAGGCTTAGGCAGCGAGCTGCGCGATCAAGAATACGCCATTATTTTGGAGACTTTGGTTGAGTGTAATGGTCGACGCAAAGAAATGGCGGAGAAACTGGGTATAAGCCCTCGAACCTTGCGCTATAAGCTTGCCAAAATGCGTGATGCTGGTATAGATATCCCGAATTAACACAGACAACGGCCATAAGACAAAAAGTGTAAGTAAATTGATTGCTAATGTCTTATGGCACGTTAATTGCTGTGTCAATAATCAGTTTTGTTAATAGTCAATCTTTTGGCTTAGAGGTGCTAATGAAAATTGATGGTATTCAGGCAGAAATGCGCGCCATGATGGTAGAAGCAACCAATACGGCTCCTACTGCAAGTGGGGCGAAAGTTGGAGCAGATTTTAACGATCTCCTAACTAAAGCCATCAATAACGTAAACACACTTCAAAAAGCATCTGGTGATTTACAAACCCGTTTTGATCGTGGTGATGCCGATGTATCCCTTTCTGACGTTATGATCGCTCGTAACAAGTCTAGTGTCGCTTTTGATGCGACGGTTCAAATTCGCAATAAACTCGTTGAGGCATATAAAGACCTCATGAACATGCCAGTGTAATTTAGGTAATAAGTGTGGCAGACAAGTCTACAGATTTAACCGTCACTGAAGGCGGCTCAGATGGTGCACTGGTAGCAAGTTCCGATGTGGATGTGGAGAGTCAAAATCCAGATCTAGAGGAGCGCAGTGCGTCAAAATTCGATATGGCAGTGGGCGACCTCGATTTACTTCGTCAGGTTGTGCTTGTGCTGTCGATATCCATCTGTGTTGCATTGATCGTGATGCTGTTCTTTTGGGTCAAAGAACCGGAAATGCGCCCACTTGGTGCGTATGAGACCGAAGAATTGATCCCCGTTCTGGATTATCTGGACCAGCAGAAAATCAATTATAAGCTTGATGGCAATACTGTTTCTGTTGAATCGAGTGAGTACAACTCGATCAAACTTGGCATGGTTCGTTCCGGCGTTAACCAAGCTACAGAAGCAGGCGATGATATTTTGCTGCAAGACATGGGCTTTGGTGTTTCACAACGTCTTGAGCAAGAGCGTCTGAAACTCAGTCGAGAGCGCCAATTAGCTCAAGCAATTGAAGAGATGAAGCAAGTTCGCAAAGCACGAGTGTTATTGGCACTGCCAAAGCACAGCGTGTTTGTGCGTCATAACCAAGAAGCGTCTGCGTCGGTATTTTTGACATTGTCGACAGGCACTAACCTTAAGCAGCAAGAAGTGGATTCTATTGTCGACATGGTAGCGAGTGCCGTGCCGGGAATGAAAACTTCTCGAATTACCGTCACAGATCAGCATGGCCGCTTACTCAGCTCAGGCTCCCAAGATCCTGCTTCTGCGGCGCGACGCAAAGAACAAGAATTAGAACGCAGCCAAGAGCAAGCGCTGCGCGAAAAAATTGATTCCGTACTATTACCCATTTTAGGTTATGGCAACTATACGGCGCAGGTTGATATCCAAATGGATTTCAGTGCGGTTGAACAAACTCGCAAACGTTTTGATCCAAACACCCCTGCGACCCGCAGTGAGTACGCACTCGAAGATTACAATAACGGTAACATGGTAGCGGGTATTCCGGGTGCGTTGAGTAATCAGCCTCCAGCGGATGCCTCTATTCCGCAAGATGTGGCTCAAATGAAAGATGGTTCTGTCATGGGACAGGGTTCGGTGCGTAAAGAATCCACGCGTAACTTTGAGCTTGATACCACCATCAGCCATGAGCGTAAGCAGACGGGGACGGTTGCTCGTCAGACAGTTTCTGTTGCGATTAAGGACCGTCGTCAGGTCAACCCAGATACGGGAGAAGTGACCTATACCCCTATGTCCGAATCGGAAATTAATGCTATTCGCCAAGTCTTAATTGGTACGGTCGGTTTTGACCAAGGCCGTGGTGATTTGTTGAATGTACTGAGTGTGAAGTTTGCAGAGCCTGAGGCTGAACAGCTGGAAGAACCACCAATTTGGGAGCACCCTAACTTCAGTGACTGGGTTCGTTGGTTCGCAAGTGCATTGGTGATCATTGTTGTCGTATTGGTATTGGTTCGCCCAGCAATGAAGAAGTTGCTTAACCCTACAAGTGATGACGAAGACGAAATGTACGGACCAGACGGCTTGCCGATTGGCGCGGATGGTGAAACTAGCCTGATTGGCAGCGACATTGAAAGCAGCGAACTGTTTGAGTTTGGTTCAAGTATTGATTTGCCAAACCTTCATAAAGATGAAGATGTATTGAAAGCGGTTCGCGCTCTGGTCGCGAATGAACCTGAACTGGCTGCTCAAGTAGTGAAAAACTGGATGAATGACAATGGCTAACGATATCGTACCTCAAGATGACAACGCCGCGGGAATGCCAGTTGAGCTGGATGTCTCAACCATTACTGGCGAAGAAAAAGCAGCAATTTTGCTACTGAGCCTCAATGAACAAGATGCCGCTGGCATTATTCGTCACCTAGAGCCAAAACAGGTCCAGCGTGTAGGTAGTGCGATGGCTAAGGCGAAAGATCTCAGCCAAGACAAGGTGTCAGCCGTTCACCGTGCGTTTTTGGAGGACATCCAGAAATACACCAACATCGGCATGGGCAGCGAAGACTTCATGCGTAATGCACTGGTAGCGGCTCTTGGTGAAGACAAAGCCAACAACTTGGTTGACCAGATCCTGCTTGGTACGGGTTCAAAAGGCTTGGATTCCCTGAAATGGATGGACCCACGCCAAGTGGCGAGCATTATTGTCAATGAACACCCACAGATTCAAACAATCGTACTGTCTTATTTAGAAGCAGACCAATCTGCAGAGATTTTATCTCAGTTCCCTGAGCGCGTGCGTTTGGATCTGATGATGCGTATTGCCAACCTTGAAGAAGTTCAGCCATCGGCACTGGCAGAGCTGAACGAAATCATGGAGAAACAGTTCGCGGGTCAAGCTGGCGCTCAAGCAGCCAAGATTGGCGGCCTGAAAGCGGCAGCGGAGATCATGAACTATCTAGACAACAACGTCGAAGGTTTGTTGATGGAACAGATTCGCGATCAAGACGAAGACATGGCGACGCAAATTCAAGACTTGATGTTTGTCTTCGAAAACTTAGTCGAAGTGGACGATCAAGGTATTCAGAAATTGCTGCGTGATGTACCACAAGACGTGTTGCAAAAAGCACTTAAAGGTGCCGACGATTCTCTGCGTGAGAAGGTATTTAAGAACATGTCGAAACGAGCGGCTGAGATGATGCGTGATGACATCGAAGCGATGCCGCCAGTTCGCGTGGCGGATGTCGAAGCGGCACAGAAAGAAATCCTGGCGATCGCTCGTCGCATGGCCGATGCAGGCGAACTCATGTTGTCTGGCGGTGCGGACGAATTCTTATAATCTCTATTGCTCCGCGATTATCCTATTGCGGAGCGCCCTCACTTCTTAATCGAATACATAATAGGTAACCCATGGCTGGCGAAAGAAAACGTGGATTTATCCGTCCTGATGAAGATGATTCGATGATCGAACCACAACGTTGGGGGTTGCCTGATTACGGCGAGCCCAAAGCCAAGCAAGCAAAACAAACCGCGTTTAACTATGACCCGGGTTGGGTACCGAATCTTGAAGAGCCAGAAGAAGAGCAAGCACTTGAGCTAACCGAAGAGCAGATAGAGCTGATCAAGCAAGGCGCTTATCAGGAAGGTTTGTATCAAGGTCAAGAAGCAGGCTTTAAGCAAGGTTACGACAAAGGCAAAGAAGAAGGCCTGCAAGCGGGCCATACTGAAGGGCTGGAGCTTGGAAAAGCCGAAGGCGTGACCGCAGGTCAAGAATATATTCAGCAGCAAGTCGAAACCTTTATGAACTTAGCGAATCAGTTTGCTCAGCCGTTAGAGCTAATGAATGCTCAGGTTGAAAAGCAACTGGTGGACATGGTGCTCTGTTTAGTTAAAGAAGTCGTGCATGTCGAAGTACAAACCAACCCTCAAATTATTTTGGACACGGTTAAGCAGTCGGTTGAAGCGCTGCCAATATCAGGTCATCCCATTACCTTGCACCTGAATCCAGAAGACGTTGCGATTATTCGCTCAGCTTACGGCGAAGAAGACCTTGATTGCCGCAACTGGACGTTGGTTGCTGAGCCATCACTCAATCGAGGCGACGTCCAAATTGAAGCGGGTGAATCAAGCATTAACTACCGTATGGAAGAGCGCGTCAAAAGCGTGTTGCACAGTTTTTGTGGTGCAAACCGTCATCAAGAGGGTGAGTAATCCATGCAAGCATTGGCTGACCGTTTAAGAAACTACAAAGTTGAAGGCTTAACGACGCGCCCAGTTGCCTCTGGCAAACTGGTTCGAGTGGTTGGGTTAACGTTGGAAGCGACAGGCTGTCGCGCGCCAATTGGCAGTTTATGCTTAGTTGAGACCATGTCCGGTCAGATGGAAGCCGAGGTCGTCGGTTTTTCAGGTGATAACCTATTTTTGATGCCAAGCGAGCAAATTACGGGCATTTTGCCTGGCGCTAGAGTGACGCCATTAACCAGTGACGCTGGCTTGCCTGTTGGCATGGAGTTGCTTGGTCGCGTGATTGACGGGGTTGGTAATCCGCTTGATGGACTTGGCCCGTTGTATACCGATCATCGCGCCTCTTTTAATGCTGAGCCAATCAACCCGCTGGCTCGAAAGCCAATTTCAGAGCCACTTGATGTGGGCTTGAAAGCGATTAACGGATTATTGACGGTAGGTAAAGGTCAGCGTATCGGTCTGTTTGCCGGCTCTGGTGTGGGTAAATCGGTCACGCTTGGCATGATGACGCGAGGTACAACCGCACAAGTTGTTGTGGTCGGTCTGATAGGTGAGCGTGGACGCGAAGTTAAAGAGTTTATCGAAGAGATTTTAGGTGAGGATGGACGACGTCGCTCTGTCGTTGTGGCTGCGCCTGCCGATGCTTCACCATTGATGCGTTTGAAAGGCTGTCAAACCGCCTTAACCATTGCAGAGTACTTTCGCGATCAAGGTTTGGACGTTCTGTTATTGATGGATTCCTTGACTCGTTTTGCGCAAGCACAGCGTGAAATCGCCCTTTCTGTTGGTGAGCCGCCTGCGACAAAAGGCTATCCGCCATCTGTGTTCGCCAAGCTACCTGCTTTGGTTGAGCGTGCGGGTAACGGAAGCGCCGAACAAGGCTCAATTACGGCGTTCTTTACCGTTTTGACCGAGGGCGATGATTTACAAGACCCGATTGCGGATGCATCGCGGGCAATTCTTGATGGTCACATTGTGCTGTCACGTGAAATGGCGGATGCAGGTCATTATCCTGCGATTGACGTCGAAAAGTCGGTGAGCCGTGTTATGCCGCAAATCACCACTGAAGAACATGTTCTGATGTCGAAAGCGGTACGTCAGGTCTTGTCGATTTGCCGCAAGAACCAAGATTTGGTCTCGATTGGGGCGTACAAACCGGGCACCGATCCTGCTATCGATGGCGCGTTTACATTGAAGCCAAAGTTAGACGAATACTTACAGCAGAGTATGAAAGAATCGGTGCCATACGATATGTGCGTCAACATGCTTAGAAACATTTTGGGCGGGTGATAGCGCATGAACAATGCGATGGAGTTCCTACTTGAGCAGACTAAAGAGCGTGAAGATCAAGCCGTACTTGCGCTGAACAAAGCGCGCTCTGAACTTGAAGATTATTACCGTCAGGTTGAGCAAATCGAAAAGTATCGCCTTGATTATTGCCAACAGCTTATCGACCGTGGGCAGGCAGGCTTAACGGCAAGCGAATATGGGCATTTAAATCGCTTTCTCACCCAGCTAGACGAAACGTTATCTAAGCAGAAACAAGCAGAAAGTCATTTCAAAGAACAGGTAGAAAACTGTCAAGAATATTGGTTAACCGTGCGTAAAGAACGCAAATCCTATGAGTGGATGATAGACAAACGCGAAAAAGAGAAACAACTTGCTGAAGCTAAGCGCGAACAAAAGCAAATGGACGAGTTTTCCACCTTACTTTACAGTCGAAAACCACATCGTTTCTAAAGGTTATCGGTTCGATATTGCATTACGGTGTTGCAGTTGACTACATCTCTACCGATTCAAGTAAGGTAACTTTGATTGAGTCTTGTTCAATTAGCTCAAATACCTTCGGTCGAATCTCGCGAACCCACCACTCGTTGTATGTTTTTTCGTAGAGAGCCTGGCGTGCTTGTTCATTGTCGAACTCTCGAAGCCAAACAAAATAGTCATGTCCATCATCACCAGTGTGGACGTAAGTATTCAGTACACGCATGCCTTGTGAGCGTTGATAGGGCAACAGTTCTTCCTTCATCCAACTTAGCCACTGTTCTGTTTTGCCTGCTCTGATTCTATATTGGCGTAATTCTGTGATCTTCAAAGTGATTCCTTAATTGTTAAGCCAAGTGTCTGTTTACGCTTATCGTTTTTCAAAGTCAATCAAGTAGCTGTACATCATGTTAGGAACCAGGTTATCGGATAGTATTGTTGATGTTTGTTCCATAAACATGCCATCTATTAGCTTGCCGAGAATTGGCTCAATATTGTGGTGTGATTTTTGCATTTTAGCTGTCAGTGTCGGGTCTTTTTGACCTTAGTTTGCCGCCAGTATTGCTGCCTGCCAGCGATATACTCAGAGCCACGAGAACGAGAGTTTCTAAATGAGTGTGAATTTGTCCCATGTATCTGTGACTACCAAGACGCCAGTTTCTGATGTGTCCGCTAAAGCGTCCGCAGAGAGCACTGAGAGCAAGGGATTTTTAGAAACGTTAACCGATGCGTTTGCTGGTAAACAAAAGCCCGAAAAAGTAGCAACAGAATCGACAGTGGTTGAAGAAAAAGAAAGAGCGGATGTAGGCAGTACTTCTTCTGCTAACGTCTCGGACGAATTGTTGGCGCAAGAAAGCCAAGAATCCGTCAGTGACGAGCCCCATGGTTTTGATGAAATATCAGCAAACAAACCGAATGCAACCTTAAGTGAAGAAGCAAGTTTACAAAAGGCGAGTAACAGCACACCTTTGGAGAATGATGTTGAAGCTATTGAAAAAGTGAAATCAACATCAATCGATACGAGCAACCCATCAAATACAGTGGACGTAAAAAGCACGATGGGCGAAGGACAACAGCTTCTTGGTCGAATTGAACAAGCGAATCAAACCCTGAATGCGAGTAATGCATCCATCGATAGTGGCAAAGTTTTGCCTCAGAGCGCGAATTTAGTGCATTCGTTCCACGAGCAAGCAACCGTTTCGACACACCTTGATGAGCTGGCTTTGAATGAAACGCCATCAGTTCATTCGCTTGAACAAGCACAGATGATCCTAGGACAAGACTTAGAGCCAATTTTAGATAAGAATGGTCAACCTATCGATGTCGACAAACTTTCGCCTGAGTTTGCTGCTTGGCAAGAGCTAGCGAAACAAGCCAGCCATCCGACGGCTAAGAGCGCAGTCAGTGGTGAAGTAGCTAATGATCTGTCGCCGTTGTTAACAGACGTTGATGGTTCCAACATCGACGCGCTTCCACGAGTCTCCTTGGATGAACTTGAAATTATAGATACCAAGTTGGCGCAAGGAAAAGCACTGACTCAGCAAGAAGCTCAGATCATTGAAGGTTTGAAACAAGGAAGGATCACGGCGGATATTCCTGATCAAGACCTTGCCCAATTTGTTGCGCTCCCTAATGACATTAAACAGATTCTCGCAGAGCAACAAGTACAACATAATTTAACTCGCCAGGCTGGACCTATGGCAGTGTCTCAGCAAATCCAGCATACAGCGGCTCAAGTACCCCAGCCACAAACTGCTCATAGTGGAGATAAAGTCGCATTATCTCCAACGCCCGATATGTTGATAGCCGCGCAAGTGCCGACGTCGCTTCAGGGTGTGAAAGACGGAGAGATTAGCCAGAAAGTGATGAACGCAGCATTGGCGACTGGTGCGCTAAAGGCGACTGCGGATAAACAAGATAAGCCGGACCTCCAACATGGCTTCGCTGGACAGCTTCAGGCTATGGCAGGTCAGCAAGGAATTAATGTGCAGCAACAAGCGCGTATTGATGCTGCACCACAAGCTCAGCTTCCGTTGCAACTAACTAAAGAGCTAGCTAACGAGCAAGTTGCGGAAAAAGTGCAAATGATGATGTCGAAGAATCTGAAAAATCTCGATATTCGTCTTGATCCACCAGAGTTAGGTCGTATGCAAATTCGTATGACCATGAATAACGACGTTGCCAATGTACATTTTACAGTGAACAACCCGCAAGCTCGTGACATTATTGAACAGACGCTCCCTCGTTTGAGAGAAATGCTAGCGCAACAAGGTATGCAGCTGGCTGATTCTTCCGTCCAGCAACAAAACAGCGGGCAACAGCAAGGTAGGTATACTGCTGAACAACATGGTCAAAGCGCGCAAAGTGGCGGTTTTTCTGGACAGTCCGAAGAGGGTTTTGAATCTGATGTCAATCTGGATTTGAATGTCGCTTCAAAGCGTGATGGAATTAGTTTTTACGCATAAAAGGCCGTTTAACGGCAATGGAATACGGTTACCAAGCAACTTACTAAAACGTCTTGGTAACTCAAAAGAACAATAAGAGACAAGAATGGCAGAAGAACAGTTACAAGGGGCCGATGCGCCGAAAGGAAAAAGCAAGTTACTTATCATCATCATCGCTGTTGTAGTATTACTACTTGGTGGCGGGGCAGCGGCATTTTTTCTAATGGGCTCTGATGAACCTGCTCAGGCTGAATCGTCTCAACAGGCTCAAGTGAAGGCATCGGATGCTGCGCCCATCGCGTATGTGAATCTTCCTCAGGCATTTGTATTTAACGTTACTGGGGATAGCCGCGATAGGTTGGTTCAAATTAAAGCGCAGTTAATGGTTCGCGGTGCAGAAAATGAAGAGTTGGCGCGGTATCATTCGCCACTGATTGAAAGCTCTATGCTATCAACGTTTGCTTCCGCGACGGTTGATCAATTGCGCTCTCCTACAGGACGAGTGGAATTGCGCGATCGTGCTTCCGAAGATATCAAAGCAGCGCTGAATGCTGCGGTCGGTAAGCCAGTGATTGAAAAAGTACTGTTTACAGATTTTGTTATTCAATAGGTAAAACGTGACCGATCTATTAAGCCAAGACGAAATTGATGCGCTATTGCATGGGGTTGACGATGTTGATGACGTCGATGAACCGATAGAAAACGACACTGAGGGTGCCGTCAATTTTGATTTCTCGTCGCAAGACAGAATCGTACGTGGTCGAATGCCGACGCTCGAACTTATCAACGAGCGCTTTGCACGGCACATGCGTATTAGTCTGTTTAATATGCTGCGTAAAACGGCAGAGGTGTCGATCAATGGCGTGCAGATGATGAAGTTTGGTGAATACCAGAACACATTGTACGTGCCAACCAGTTTGAACATGGTGCGTTTTCGTCCGTTAAAAGGCACTGCGTTGATCACCATGGAGGCTCGTTTAGTCTTTATTCTGGTAGAAAACTTCTTTGGCGGTGATGGTCGATTCCACGCCAAAATCGAAGGCCGCGAATTTACCCCAACGGAACGCCGCATCATTCAGTTGTTACTGAAAATTGTATTTGAAGATTATAAAGAAGCGTGGTCGCCAGTGATGGGGGTAGAGTTCGAATATCTCGACTCTGAAGTAAACCCAAGCATGGCAAACATTGTCAGCCCGACAGAAGTGATTGTCGTGAGTTCATTCCATATAGAAGTTGACGGCGGTGGCGGCGATTTTCATGTCGTTATGCCTTACTCCATGGTTGAGCCTATCCGTGAACTATTGGATGCAGGTGTTCAGTCCGACAAGATGGAAACGGACGTTCGCTGGAGCTCAGCACTACGTGAAGAGATCATGGATTGTCCGGTTAACTTCCGCGTGAACTTGCTCGAAAAAGACATTTCTTTGCGTGATCTCATGGAGCTGCAACCGGGCGATATCATCCCGATTGAAATGCCAGAACATGCGACGATGTTTGTAGAAGACCTACCGACCTATCGCGTAAAAATGGGTCGATCGGAAGACAAATTAGCGGTGCAAATTTCTGAGGAAATTGAGCGCCCACATGTCGTCAAAACAGATTTAGCTTTCTTAGGTAAAGACATCATGTCCGAGCTTGAGAGTGAAGACGATATAGACCATTAAGATACCTTATTAAATAGACATGCTATGGCATGAGTAAGGCGTAACACAGGATAGAAAAATGGAACCAAGTGACGATCAAAAGCTAGCAGACGAATGGGCAGCCGCTCTTGGCGAAGACCCGTCTGCCCCTTCTGTAGACGTAGATGAAGTATTGGCTGCGCCACTGGAAGAGCTAAAAGACACTTCAAGCCCAATTAGCGAAGATGAGCGTCGTAAACTCGACACTATTATGGATATCCCGGTGACGATTTCGATGGAAGTCGGTCGTTCTCAAATTAGCATTCGGAACCTGTTGCAGCTTAACCAAGGTTCGGTTGTTGAGTTGGATCGTCTAGCCGGTGAGTCGCTCGACGTATTGGTTAACGGTACTTTGATTGCTCACGGCGAAGTCGTGGTCGTCAACGATAAGTTTGGTATCCGTTTGACGGATGTGATCAGCCAAACTGAACGAATTAAGAAGCTGCGTTAAGATGAGTCGTTCAATCAAAATGCGATTGAAGCAAATCACTGGAGCACTGAGCTTAATGCTAAGTGCTCCTTGTGCATTTGCTGCCGCACCAAATAATCTGGATCTTGCGACGACACTTGGCTCGCTTGTGCTTGTAATCGGCGTGATTCTTTTGCTGGCTTGGTTGCTGAAACGTATGCAAGTGCCAGCGATGGGACAACAAAAGGGCTTGCGTATAGTGAGTCAGTTGCCAGTGGGTACAAAAGAAAGAATCGCAGTAGTTCAAGTGGGTGAAGAACAGTTTTTGGTTGGGATTACTAGCCAATCGATCCAAACTTTAGCCAAGTTAGATAAGCCACTGAAAGAGGAAGAGTTGGCGACCAATGCTTTTGCGACTCAATTTAGCCAGCTGATCAAAAAACATGACAAAGGGTAATCCAATTCGTTTGCTCCTGAGTACGTTGTTACTTTTTGTCGGCGTGCTGTTTTCTTCATTTACCTTTGCTGAAGCAGAGGAGTCAGCGCTGCCAGATAACTTAGCCGATGGAAGTAGTGTTACAGTTCAGGCTATGCAAAGTGATACTGGTGCTAGCCGTTCTATGTCCGTTTCTAGTGGCGGTGGTATTCCAGCATTCACCATGACCACGAACCCTGATGGCAGTGAAGACTACTCAGTTACACTACAAATTTTAGCGTTAATGACCATGCTTGGCTTCTTGCCTGCCATGGTGATTCTGATGACCTCGTTCACTCGAATTGTGGTGGTAATGTCGATATTGCGTCAGGCAATGGGTTTGCAACAAACGCCTTCTAATCAGGTTATTATTGGTATTGCGCTGTTTTTGACCTTTTTTGTTATGTCTCCTGTCCTGAACGAAATCAACGACAAAGCTGTTCAGCCTTATTTGAACGAGCAAGTCACGGCGCGAGAAGCGTTTGATGCTGCACAAGCGCCAATGAAAGCATTCATGCTTAAACAGACGCGAATCAAAGATTTGGAGACGTTTGTAACCATGTCAGGAGAGCAAGTCGAGAATCCAGAAGATGTATCGATGGCGGTATTGATTCCGGCTTTTATCACCTCAGAGCTAAAAACTGCATTCCAAATTGGCTTTATGCTCTTCTTGCCGTTTTTGATTATTGACCTTGTAGTCGCTTCGGTACTGATGGCAATGGGTATGATGATGTTGTCACCAATGATTGTTTCGTTGCCGTTCAAGTTGATGTTGTTCGTATTGGTCGATGGTTGGAACTTGATACTCTCGACACTTGCGGGCAGCTTTGCCCTTTAGATAAGCGCAGATAGAGGATAAGACATGACACCAGAAATGTTTGTCGAGCTTTTCCGTGAAGCACTTTGGATGGTGCTTATCATGGTCTGCGCTATTATCATCCCAAGCTTGCTTATCGGCCTTGTAGTCGCGATTTTTCAAGCTGCGACATCCATCAACGAACAAACATTGAGCTTCTTACCGCGTTTGATTGTCACGCTTTTGGCCCTGATGCTGTTTGGGCATTGGATGACGCAAATGTTGATGGAATATTTCTATGGCTTGATTGAACGCTTACCTCAGGTGCTTTATTAGAGGCGCCTATGGAGTACCCCACTAGCGTTGTCTTAGATTGGATCGCAAACTACTTCTGGCCCTATGTTCGTATCTCATCCATGTTGATGGTGATGACAGTAACCGGGGCCCGATTTGTTTCGCCAAGAATCCGCCTTTACCTCGGTTTAGCCATCACTTTCGCTGTCATGCCAGCCATCCCCGCCGTACCTCAAGACATTGAGCTACTCTCGTTTCGTGGCTTCATGACCATTGCCGAGCAAATGATCATCGGCATAGCGATGGGTATGGTTACTCAATTTATGATTCAAACCTTTGTCCTACTTGGTCAAATATTGGGTATGCAATCAAGTTTGGGCTTTGCTTCTATGGTTGATCCCGCAAATGGTCAGAACACGCCATTGCTTGGCCAGTTATTCATGTTCTTAACGACAATGTTTTTCCTTGCCACCGATGGACACTTAAAAATGCTGCAATTGGTGGTGTTCAGTTTTAAAACTTTGCCGATTGGCTCCGGCTCGCTCAACGCGGTTGATTTCCGTGAAATGGCAGGCTGGCTTGGTATTATGTTCCAAACGGCACTGAGTATGTCTCTATCTGGCATTATTGCGCTACTGACCATTAACTTGTCGTTTGGTGTAATGACCCGTGCCGCACCACAGCTGAATATCTTCTCGCTTGGTTTTGCTTTTGCTTTGATGGTGGGTCTATTACTTTGTTGGTACATACTGGCTGGTCTATACAGTCATTATGAAATGTTCTGGACAGTGGGTGAGGCGCAGATTTGTCGGCTTATTCGCTTGGAGTGCTAAGATTTGGCAGAATCAGACGGTCAGGAACGCACCGAAGAAGCCACGCCCCGACGGTTACAACAAGCCAGAGAAAAGGGGCAGGTCGCTCGATCTAAAGAGCTGGCATCAGCATCTGTGTTGATCGTTGGCGCCATTTCATTGATGTGGTTTGGCGAGGCGTTAGCACGTTCATTGTTTTCCATCATGAGCCGTTTATTTGATCTTCAACGAGAAGAGATTTTCGATACTGCAAAACTGTTTGATATCGCTTTGGGCGCGATGAGTGATTTGTTGTTCCCACTATTTTTGGTGTTAGCGACATTGTTTACCGCCGCCATGATTGGAGCAGCAGGTGTGGGAGGAATCAGTTTTTCTGCCCAAGCGGCCATGCCCAAGCTGTCGAAAATGAATCCGCTTAGCGGTTTAAAGCGAATGGTTGGCATGCAAAGCTGGGTAGAGTTGATCAAATCAATCCTTAAAGTGGTTCTGGTCACTGGTGTCGCCATCTATTTGATCCAAGCATCGCAGGCCGATCTGATTCAATTGAGTATGGATGTGTATCCGCAAAACATCTTCCATGCTTTAGATATTTTGCTGAACTTTATTTTGCTGATCAGTTGCTCGCTATTGATTGTGGTTGCCATCGATATTCCATTTCAAATTTGGCAGCACGCCGATCAGTTAAAAATGACCAAGCAAGAAGTCAAAGACGAATACAAAGAGACTGAAGGTAAGCCGGAAGTGAAAGGCCGTATTCGTATGTTGCAAAGGGAAGCAGCTCAACGTCGAATGATGGCGGATGTTCCTCAAGCTGATGTTATTGTTACTAACCCAGAGCACTTCTCGGTAGCGCTTCGTTATAAACAGAAGACAGACCGTGCGCCAGTCGTGATCGCTAAAGGTACTGACCACATGGCGATGAAGATTCGAGAAGTCGCCCGCGAACACGACATTACGATTGTGCCCGCACCACCTTTGGCTCGTGCGTTGTACCACACGACAGAGCTCGAGCAAGAGATCCCCGATGGGTTATTTACTGCCGTCGCTCAGGTTTTGGCATTTGTATTCCAATTGAAGCAATACCGAAAACGAGGTGGACAGCGTCCCAAAATTCAAGATTATGATTTGCCAATCCCACCCGAACACCGCCATTGATACGAAAAGCGGTAAAGCCTTAAAAAAGCTCGTTTGATCAAAAGCTAAGCTCTATTTGAGTGTTTAGTCATTATTTTGGCGCTAATTATGGTACATAGATTGCTTAAAACGCTTTAATTATCAACCCTACCTAAACTTTTAGGCTAAAGCGGTCGCGTATTAATAGTAAGAGCTTACGTGACGCTTCAATCGATTGAGATCTCTCGCAGTATGAAGTTAAGCCTGCCGTTTGCAGATAAATTGCCACGAATCCCTCAACGTGAAATGCCAGCTATTGGTGCTCCGGTGATGGTTTTGGCCACCCTAGCGATGGTGGTACTGCCGATTCCAGCATTTTTGCTGGATATGTTCTTCACCTTTAACATCGCGCTGTCGATGGTGGTGTTGTTAGTGACCGTTTACACACGTCGCCCTTTGGACTTCGCTGCTTTTCCAACGGTATTGCTGATCGCCACGTTGCTCCGCTTGGCTTTGAACGTTGCCTCGACTCGTGTCGTCTTACTGCATGGTCATGAAGGCGGTAATGCGGCAGGTAACGTAATTGAGGCGTTCGGTAACGTCGTTATTGGTGGTAACTACGCGGTCGGCCTAGTGGTTTTCCTCATCTTAATGATCATCAACTTTATGGTGGTGACCAAAGGTGCGGGTCGTATCTCTGAGGTAAGTGCTCGCTTTACGCTTGATGCGTTGCCGGGTAAGCAAATGGCGATTGATGCCGACTTGAATGCCGGATTGATAGACCAAGAGCAGGCAAGAGTTCGTCGTTTTGAAGTGACCAAAGAAGCGGATTTCTATGGCTCGATGGATGGTGCCTCGAAGTTCGTAAAAGGTGACGCGATTGCCGGTATTTTGATTCTGTTTATCAACATCGTCGGCGGTCTGTCGATCGGTATGGCGCAGTATGGATTGGGTTTCGGTGAAGCGATTGAAATCTATACCTTACTGACAATCGGTGATGGTTTGGTCGCACAAATCCCATCGCTATTGCTGTCGATTGCAGCGGCAATGATGGTGACGCGCCAAAACACCGATGAAGACATGGGGGAACAACTGGTCTTCCAGATGTTCGACAACCCAAAAGCGCTGATGATTACTGCGGCTATTCTTGGTGTGATGGGCATCGTACCGGGCATGCCACACTTTGCGTTTTTGAGCCTGGCAGTCGCGGCCGGTGCAGCGGCATATTTCATCGACAAACGGCAGAAGCAGAAAGCGAAAGAGCCCGCTTTACCAGCAACAGCAGACGAAGGTACAGAACCTTCCTCACAGCGCGAACTGTCTTGGGATGACGTCCAGCCAGTCGATATTATTGGCTTGGAAGTCGGTTATCGCTTAATCCCTTTGGTGGACAGAGACCAAGGTGGGGAACTGTTAGAGCGCGTAAAAGGCGTGCGTAAAAAGTTATCGCAAGATTTTGGGTTCCTAATTCCAGCGGTTCATATTCGTGACAATCTTGAGCTGACCCCAAACAGTTACCGAATTACATTGATGGGGGTTGCGGTGGGCGAAGCAGAGATTCGTCCGGATCAAGAGCTAGCGATTAACCCAGGTCAGGTGTATGGCATGATTGATGGTGAGCCAACCATTGACCCCGCTTTTGGACTGGAAGCCGTATGGATCCGAGAAGATCAGCGTGAGCACGCGCAGGCTCTGGGTTATACGGTTGTTGATTCATCAACGGTATTAGCGACACACCTAAGCCAGCTATTGACCAACAACGCATCACAGCTAATTGGCCATGAAGAAGTAGAGAATTTATTAGAAATGTTGGGACGCAGCGCGCCTAAGTTGGTCGAGAACTTTGTTCCTGACCAATTACCATTAGGTGTAGTGGTGAAAGTCCTACAAAACTTGTTAAACGAGGCCATTCCAATCCGCGATATTCGCACGATTGTTCAAACTTTGGCTGAGTACTCAAGTAAGAGTCAAGAAGCTGACATATTGACGGCAGCAGTTCGAATTAGTCTTAAACGTCTAATTGTTCAAGAAATCAATGGTATAGAGCCTGAGTTACCAGTGATTACTTTGATTCCCGAACTGGAACAAATATTGCATCAAACTATGCAAGCATCAGGAGGCGAATCCGCGGGGATTGAACCGGGACTCGCTGAGCGATTGCAATCTTCACTAAGCCAAGCGACACAGGAACAAGAACTGAAAGGCGAACCTGCCGTTCTGCTTACTTCTGGTGTATTACGCTCGACGTTGGCGAAATTTGTGAAGAACACAATACCTAATCTCCGGGTACTGTCTTACCAAGAAATCCCGGATGAAAAACAGATCAGAATTGTGCAAGCCGTGGGTAACTGATCTCACGTATCATTAATGGATTCATAGTTTGAAAATAAAGCGATTTTTTGCCAAAGACATGAGAACGGCGCTGCTCCAAGTGAAAGAGGAGTTAGGCGCGGAAGCGGTGATCATGTCAAACAAGAAAGTGGCTGGTGGAGTAGCGATTGTTGCAGCGATAGATAGTGAATCTAATCCGTCTCAAGCAAGCGCAGCGTCACAGCAAAATCGCGGTGCTTCTCAATCGAATCGCTATAACGAACATCGTCAAATGTCATCGTCTTCTGCTGATCGTTACCAAGATCGTCATTTAGATGAAGATAAAATTAGCCTGAACAGTAATAACAGTAACAATGAAAAAACAGGCTCAATGACGCAGCGATTCGCTAATATGCTTAAGCAATATAGCGGTGGTGCAGCAGATGCTGACGACCACGTAGCGGAAAATGAAGATTCGCTCTCTGCTTTGCTGCAACGCCAAAATAAGCATCGCGACGGCTACAACCAAGAAAAGCCAGCGCCATATCAACCAGATTCACCTTTGGCGAAGCTAATCGCACAGGACAATCGATTTGAACGTCCGACGCCCAAGCTGGACCCGACGCGCTATGACCGACGTCGCCCAAGTGATGAGCGTGACGAATCGGCCGATGAGCTAGAAAGCATGCGCGAAGAGATGACGTCAATTCGTCGTCTGTTGGAGCACCAAGTTTCTGGCCTGATGTGGCAAGAAGTAGAACGCCGTGAGCCGCTAAGAGCGATGCTGATTAAGCGCTTAGAGCGAATGGGCGTTTCTCCGGAGTTAGCAGACCAGATGGCCTGTTATATCCCGGAAGATACAAAGCCAGCGCGAGCGTGGAAAGCGTTATTGTCGCTGGTGGCGGATCAAATCAATATTCCTAAACAGGACATTTTAAAACGTGGTGGCGTAGTCGCATTGTTGGGTCCGACGGGGGTTGGGAAAACAACAACCGTAGCGAAACTCGCAGCACGCGCAGCCATGGAATACGGTGCCGACAATGTGGCCCTTGTGACAACAGATACATATCGCATAGGTGCACATGAGCAACTCTCAATTTACGGAAGAATCATGGGTTGTCCCGTAAGAGTTGCTAAAGATTCTAACGAGTTAGCCGATGTTATATATCAGCTAAGAAACAGAAGACTGATTTTGGTCGATACGGCAGGGATGGGGCAACGAGATGTGAGGCTTTCCGAGCAGCTCGACACTCTAATGCAAGAGAGCGGGGAAGTGATTCACAGCTACCTTGTTTTGCCGGCTACCGCACAACGTCGTGTTCTACAAGAAACGCTGGATCACTTCCGACGTATACCACTTTCGGGTTGTATTATGACGAAGCTTGATGAGTCATTAAGCCTAGGCGAATTCATCAGTGTAGTGATTCAAAACGCAATGCCAGTAGCTTACATCGCTAATGGTCAGCGCGTACCAGAAGACATTGTGATAGCGCAACCAAAATATATGCTTGCGAAAGCAAATGAACTGTTAGAGAAGTCGACAGAGAACGAACCTCACTTTTGGAACAGTGACAGTGAAGGACTCTAAGGCGGCGGACTACTATGACTGAGAATATGATACACGATCAAGCAAGCGGCCTCCGTCGCTTAACACAACCATCGTTGACCAAAGTGATTGCTGTTACTGGCGGCAAAGGTGGTGTGGGGAAATCAAACGTAACACTGGGTCTGGCGATTTGTATGGCTCGCCAAGGCAAGAAGGTGATGGTTCTCGACGCTGATTTAGGTCTGGCCAATGTGGACGTGATGCTAGGAATTCGTGCAAAACGTAATCTAGGACATGTCTTAGCGGGTGAATGTGAGCTAAAAGATGCGATTGTTGAAGGGCCTTATGGTATAAAGATAATTCCTGCAACTTCTGGCACACAGAGCATGACAGAGCTTTCTCACGCTCAGCATGCCGGACTCATCCGAGCATTTGGTAGTCTTGAAGACGAAATGGATGTCCTGCTGATTGATACCGCTGCTGGTATCTCTGACATGGTAATCAGTTTTTCGCGAGCAGCTCAAGATGTGGTTGTAGTTGTGTGTGATGAACCGACGTCAATCACAGATGCCTATGCATTAATCAAGCTGTTGAGTAAAGAACACCAAGTTCAACGCTTTAAAGTTGTAGCAAATATGGTCAGAAGCTACCGTGAAGGGCGAGAATTGTTTGCAAAGTTGACACTAGTCACAGAGCGATTCTTGAATGTTAGCCTTGAACTCGTAGCATGTATTCCATTAGATGATAAAGTACGACAGGCTGTAAAAAGACAAAAAATTGTCGTTGATGCGTTCCCACGCTCGCCTGCCGCTTTAGCTATCAGCTCACTAGCAAACAAAGCGTTGACGTGGCCACTACCGAAAACACCAAGTGGACACTTGGAATTTTTTGTGGAAAGGTTGCTAAATCGTACCGAATTCGCAGAGGACCCTTTTGGTGAATAAAGCGATAACCTATGACCAACATGGCAAATTTAATAGCCAGCAGGCGTTCATTGAACGTTATTCAGTGTTGGTTAAGCGCATTGCTCACCACCTACTAGGCCGTTTACCGCCGAGTGTTCAGGTAGAGGATTTAATTCAGGCCGGCATGATCGGTCTTATCGAAGCTCAGCAGAATTATGATGGTTCTAAAGGTGCGAGCTTTGAAACTTATGCAGGTATCCGTATTCGTGGCGCAATGTTAGATGACATGCGTAAAGGCGATTGGGTACCGCGTTCTGTTCATAAAAATAATCGAGAGATTAACCAAGCGATTGCGGAGCTGGAAGGCGAATTAAATCGAGATCCTACTGATTCTGAAGTAGCCACGCATCTCGGTATGACACTGGATCAATATCATAGTGCTCTTACCGATATCAACTGCTCAAAATTAGTCGGTATTGAAGATTTAGGCGTTTCTGATGATGTGATTTCACCGGCGGATGAAACCGATGACAGCAACCCATTCAAAGGGGTAGTTGATGAATCATTTCGAAAAGCACTGGTTGAATCAATAAAACAGCTTCCAGAGCGTGAAGCTTTGGTTCTTTCGCTTTATTATGATGAAGAACTCAATTTGAAAGAAATTGGCGATGTGTTAGGCGTAAGCGAATCTCGCGTAAGTCAAATACTGAGTCAAGCGATGCAACGTTTACGTACCAAGCTCAGTGCGTGGACACAAAATGACTAAAAACACTGATTTTACGATTCAGTGGAGGCAATTTTGAATAAAAACATGAAGATCCTTATTGTTGATGATTTCTCAACAATGCGCCGTATTGTTAAAAACCTGCTTCGTGACTTGGGTTTCAATAACACTCAAGAAGCGGACGATGGTTTAACCGCATTACCAATGCTGAAAAAAGGTGACTTCGATTTTGTTGTAACTGACTGGAACATGCCAGGTATGCAAGGCATCGATTTGCTTAAACACATCCGCGCGGATGCAGAACTTAAGCATCTGCCAGTTCTAATGATCACGGCTGAAGCGAAGCGTGAGCAGATCATTGAAGCTGCTCAAGCAGGTGTAAACGGCTACATTGTTAAGCCATTTACTGCTGCAACATTAAAAGAAAAATTAGATAAAATTTTCGAGCGTTTATAACTCTCTCTTTCTCTTTGTTATTCGAGTCATTCATACCAATTATTAAATACCTATTAAATGACTCGTTTAGCGTTTTCAAAGTGATAAGAAGAACTAAACGTAAAAGGGTCTATTCAGAATGATCTCACTAGAGCAGGCGAAGTCACTCGTTCAAATGCTAGAAAACGGGGAACAAGACCAAGCCAATATGCTTGTTGCCTCGATCTACGAAGGTGCCGATAACCCAATGCTGCAAGAAATTGGAGCGTTAACTCGAGACCTTCACGAATCACTCAAGCAGTTCAGTCTCGATCAGCGCATGACCGAAATTGCGAAAGACGAAATCCCTAACGCTAGGGATCGTCTCAATTATGTGATCGAGAAGACAGAGCTTGCAGCCAACAAAACAATGGATGCGGTCGACTGCTGCCTTCCTATCGCTGACAACCTGCATGATTGCCTTCTAAAAGTTCGTCCTCAATGGAATGAACTCATGCACGGGCGCATAGAATTAAGCGAATTTAAAGCACTGTGCCACCGAATCGACGGGCTATTAGTGCAAGTCGAAGGTGACAGCACTGAATTGCGCGGCCAGTTGACCGAAATTCTCATGGCGCAAGACTTCCAAGACCTAACTGGCCAAATCATTCGCCGCGTAATTACGTTGGTTAATGAAGTAGAAGGCCGCTTAGTGGAAATCCTAACCGTATTCTCTGGAAATAAACTTGAAGAACACATTCAAGTTTTGTCAGAACCGGCAGATAAAAAGAATACACAAACAAGCGAAGCCGAAGGCCCGATTCTTCATCCAGAACTGAGAGAAGATGCGGTTTCATCGCAGGACGAAGTCGATGACTTGTTGTCCAGTCTTGGATTTTAAAGGTAACGTATGAGCTACGATTTAGACGAAGATATTCTTCAGGACTTTCTCATTGAGGCTGGGGAAATTCTCGAGCTGCTTTCTGAGCAGTTGGTTGAATTGGAAAATAACCCAGAAGACAAAGACTTACTTAATGCTATTTTCCGCGGGTTTCATACCGTAAAAGGCGGTGCCGGCTTCCTTTCATTGGCAGAGCTAGTCGATACTTGTCATGGTGCGGAGAACGTGTTCGACGTTTTACGAAACGGTCAACGCACGGTAACGCAAAACTTAATGGATACGATGCTAAAAGCCTTGGATACGGTTAATACCCAGTTCCAGGCTGTTCAAGATCGTGAGCCGTTAGAAGCTGCGGACCCTGAGCTTCTTGAAGAACTTCATCGTCTATGCAAACCTGAGTCAGAAGATGAAGTAGCGGCAACCGTAATTGAAGAACCAGTGGCTACTCCAGAACCTATTATTCCCGAGCCTATCATCGAAGAACCTGCTGCACCGTCAGCACCATCAAGTGTCGGCTCTGTTGATGAAATTACCCAAGACGAATTCGAAAAGCTACTGGATGAGCTTCATGGTAAAGGTTCAGCGCCAGGCACCTCAATGTCTGCGACACCTACAACGCCATCTGAACCGCCTCAATCGAGTGCACCATCAGTTGAAAGTGGTGATATCACTGATGATGAGTTTGAACGTTTACTCGATGAACTGCACGGTGTAGGAAAAAGCCCTTCTACGGCAGAGGCTGCTGCATCTGTACCAGTAGAGCCACCTAAAGCGGCAGAGCCTTCCGCTCCAGTGTCATCTTCATCAAATCAAGACAGTGACTTAATGACGGACGAAGAGTTCGAAAAGTTACTAGATGAGCTACATGGTTCAGGTAAAGGTCCAACGCTAGAAGAATTGGACATGGCAACGAAGCCAGCGTCAGCAAACGTAGAGCAAAGCCCTGCGAAACCTGAGCCTGTTGCTAAGCCAGCACCCGTTCAAGCAGCGCCAGCACCAAAGCCAGAATCTAAACCAGTCGCGGTAAAAGAAGAAGCCAAAGCACCAGCGGTTAAAAAACCTCAGGCTGAAGCAACCGTTCGTGTTGATACCTCGACACTTGATACCATCATGAACATGGTGGGTGAGCTCGTATTGGTTCGAAACCGCCTATTAAGCCTTGGTTTGAATAGCGACAACGAAGAGATGTCCAAAGCGGTCGCTAATCTTGACGTGGTAACTGCGGATCTACAAGGCGCGGTAATGAAAACGCGTATGCAGCCAATTAAGAAAGTGTTTGGCCGCTTCCCACGCGTTGTTCGTGACTTGGCTCGTAACCTAAATAAAGACATCGTGCTAGAAATGCGCGGTGAAGAAACCGATCTCGATAAGAACCTTGTAGAAGCATTGGCCGATCCGTTGATTCACTTGGTGCGTAACTCGGTTGATCACGGTATTGAAATGCCAGACGCACGCGCGAAGGCCGGCAAATCACGCACAGGTAAAGTGATTTTGTCAGCATCGCAAGAAGGGGACCATATTGAACTATCCATCGTAGATGATGGTGGCGGTATGGACCCGAACAAACTGCGTGGCATCGCGGTGAAGCGTGGCATGATGGATGAAGATGCGGCGGCACGTTTAACGGACAAAGAGTGCTTCAACCTTATCTTCGCACCTGGTTTCTCAAGTAAAGATAAAATTTCTGACATCTCTGGTCGTGGTGTGGGTATGGACGTGGTTAAGACGGCGATCAATACCTTAAACGGTTCAATCGATATCGATTCTGAGCTAGGCAAGGGCACTAAGATTACGATCAAAGTACCACTAACGTTAGCGATTTTACCGACTCTGATGGTTGGTGTTGGCGGTCATCCTTTTGCTCTACCACTGGCTTCGGTGAGTGAAATTTTCCACTTGGATCTTAGTCGTACAAACGTGGTAGATGGTCAACTGACGATCATTGTGCGTGAGAAATCTATCCCACTATTTTACTTACAAAACTGGTTGGCATCCAAATCGCAAAACGTCCAAGAGCGTACTGGTCACGGTCACGTGGTGATTGTACAGATTGGTAACCAGCGCGTTGGTTTTGTTGTGGATACGCTTATTGGTCAAGAAGAAGTGGTTATTAAGCCACTCGATAATCTATTACAGGGCACTCCAGGTATGGCTGGTGCGACAATTACTAGCGATGGCCATATTGCATTAATTCTAGATGTGCCTGATTTACTTAAGCGATATGCTGCGGCTTCACGCCTTTAAGCAAAGCTGACGTTATTAAAAGGAATAAGATGGCGATTAAAGTACTAGTCGTTGATGATTCGAGTTTTTTCCGACGTCGCGTGAGCGAAATCATCAACTCAGAATCGCGCCTAGAAGTGATTGACGTTGCGGTAAATGGTAGAGAGGCGGTTGAGAAAGCCAAATCTCTCAAACCTGACGTCATTACGATGGATATTGAAATGCCAGTGATGGATGGCATTACAGCTGTACGTGAAATAATGGCCGCTGCTCCAACGCCAATTCTAATGTTTTCGTCCCTGACCCACGACGGGGCGAAAGCTACGCTTGATGCGCTAGATGCGGGCGCATTGGACTTCTTACCGAAAAAGTTTGAGGACATTGCGCGTAACCGTGAAGAAGCGGTGTCATTACTTCAACAGCGTGTGATTCAGATTGCCTCGAAGCGCGCTTTCATGCGTCGACCTATCGCTCGCCCAACAGCGAGTACCAGCACGACTACTCGACCATTAGGTTCAAGAACGGCTTCACCTGTGACTCCAACACCAACTCGACCTGCTGCGACAAAGTACCGTGCTTCTGGTAAGAAGTATCAACTGACGGCAATTGGCACATCAACAGGTGGCCCCGTTGCTCTACAAAAAATTCTGACGCGTTTGCCGATGAACTATCCGCATCCGATTGTATTGATTCAACACATGCCAGCAACGTTTACTGCTGCGTTTGCCAGTCGTTTGAACACCTTGTGTAAGATTCAAGTGAAAGAAGCACAAGATGGCGATGTGTTACAGCCCGGTGTGGCATACCTTGCACCAGGTGGGAAACAAATGATGGTGGATGGACGAGCGGGCGCTGCTCGTCTTCGCATTATTGATGGCGGCGACCGCATGAACTACAAACCATGTGTGGATGTGACTTTTGGTTCTGCCGCAAAAGTATATGGCGACAAAGTGCTCTCTTTAGTGTTGACAGGCATGGGTGCAGACGGTCGTGAGGGCGCTCGCATGTTGAAGTCTTCAGGCTCAACAATTTGGGCACAAGATGAAGAAAGTTGTGTTGTTTATGGAATGCCCCAAGCGGTTGCTAAAGCAGGCATTTCTTCAGAAGATTTACCGCTTGACCGCATTGCTGAACGCATGTTGGTGGAAGTTGGCCTAGCTTAGGATTCATCATGATTGTTTGGAGTGTAGCTAACCAGAAAGGAGGCGTGGGTAAAACCACCTCAACAGTGACATTAGCGGGCTTATTGAGCCAGAAAGGCCATCGAGTATTGATGGTTGATACTGATCCTCACGCCTCACTGACTACTTATCTCGGTTATGATCCTGATGCAGTAACTTCGAGCCTATTTGATTTATTCCAGTTGAAGACGTTTTCTCGTGAGACGGTTAAACCGTTGATTTTAGAAACAGAGCTGGAAGGAATGGATATCATTCCCGCGCATATGTCCCTTGCCACGCTTGATCGCGTAATGGGTAATCGCAGTGGTATGGGATTAATCTTAAAACGGGCGCTGCAAACTGTCTCACAAGACTATGACTATGTGTTGATTGACTGTCCGCCAATCCTTGGCGTGATGATGGTGAACGCGTTGGCAGCCAGTGACAGAATTTTGATTCCTGTTCAAACAGAGTTTTTGGCGATGAAAGGTCTAGAGCGCATGATGCGTACGCTAACCATTATGCAAAAATCTCGCCCGGGCGGTTTCAAAGTGGCTATCGTCCCAACCATGTACGATAAGCGCACGAAAGCGTCATTGCAGACATTGATGCAACTGAAAAAAGATTACCCAAATCAAGTGTGGACCTCAGCGGTGCCTATTGATACCAAGTTCCGCGATGCCAGTTTAAAGCACTTGCCAGCGTCGCATTTTGCATCTGGTAGCCGTGGTGTGTTTGCCTATAAACAGCTACTGATTTACCTGGAGAGGTTGGCGTTCGATGAGCAGTAATGATGTGCTGTCCAGTGAACAAGCACTTGATGACTACTTTAATGCATTACTGGATGATGAAACTGAAATAACGACTCTTGAGGAAGACCTTGACCTATTGGCTCAAGAGGTATCATCTGCAGAGCCAGAGCCAGAGCCAGAGCCAGAGCCAGAGCCAGAGCCAGAGCCAGAGCCAGAGCCAGAGCCAGAATTGCAGCTACAATACTCGGAGCCAGAAACGTACCAGTTTCAAGAAACATATCCGCCAGAGTTGGAAGCTCCAAACCTGGAAGATGTTCAAAGGCTATTAAGTCAGCTTGAAGCAAGCAACCCAGTGGCAGAGTTGGATATTGATAGTATTCTTGAACAAAATACGATTGATATTGCAGCAGAGATAAAAGCGGCTGAGCCTGAGGTACAAACCTTTAGTGAGGTGCCTGAGCTTCAGGGTGTTGAGGAAATACAGGACTGGGTGATTGATGAGCCAGTTTTTGAAGAAGCTCAACCAGAGGTGGATGAACCTCACGCAGTGATCGAACAAAGTATCAATATAGAATCGAACGTCGATACTGAACTCGAAACACAAGCAGATTCCGATATACCAACGGTCTGGGAAAGCACGAAGCGAAGTGAGGACTTCCAAGTTCTTTACTTTGATGTGAATGGTGTCACGTTTGCTGTACCTCTTGATGAGTTAGGTGGTATTCATCGCATTAGCGAGCTTAACCATTTGATAGGAAAACCCGCCTGGTATTTGGGGCTACAAACAAATCGCGAGCAACAGTTTGATGTCGTCGATACCGCGAAATGGGTGATGGCAGATAAGCTTCGTGATGATAGCTATAAAGATAACTACCAATATGTCGTCATGCTTGGTGAGAGCATGTGGGGGTTGGCCAGTAACCAATTAATGGGGACGGAAACGCTTAATATCGACAAGGTTCGCTGGCGTGAGCAGGCGGGTAAACGCCCTTGGCTAGCGGGCATGGTAAAAGAAAAAATGTGTGCCTTAATTCATGTCCAGGCGCTCATTGACATGCTAAACGCCGGTTTAGATGTCAAATCACTGAATTAGATTTAAGTCGGGAACGACATTAACGAGGATTAACTATGTCTCAAGCTTTTGAAGTAGAAGTGAAGAAAGATGCATCGAATGACGAAGTTCTTCAGTGGGTGACGTTCCAGCTAGAAGAAGAAACGTACGGCATCAACGTAATGCAAGTTCGTGAAGTACTTCGTTATACTGAAATTGCCCCTGTTCCAGGTGCACCAGATTATGTACTTGGTATCATCAACCTACGCGGTAATGTAGTTACTGTTATCGATACACGTTCACGTTTTGGCCTGATGGAAGGCGAAGTCACCGACAACACTCGTATTATTGTGATCGAGTCTGAGCGTCAAGTGATTGGTATCTTAGTAGATAGCGTGGCAGAAGTCGTTTATCTGCGTTCTTCTGAAATTGATACGACGCCTTCAGTTGGTACCGACGAGAGTGCGAAGTTCATCCAGGGTGTGAGCAACCGTGACGGCAAGCTTCTTATCCTTGTGGATTTGAACAAGCTGCTAACAGATGACGAGTGGGACGAGATGGCTCACCTTTAATGGCTGAATGATGATGGCTGAAGAGACTCTTTTATCTGCCCCATTCCTTGCGGGTGGCGTCGCTTTTATCGTGTTGGTATTGGTTGTTTTGCAACTGCGGATTCGCTCGGGGTTACAAAAGCAGTTAGATCAACAACGAGCTCAATCTCGACACGCAGATAAAGAAGTGCAAAAGTTGAGTAAGCAGTTACTCGAAGTGCGCTCGGTTGTCGTTGGTCTTGGACAAAAAGTGACGGAGCAACAAGACATTATTCAGCACTTAAACGAGAGAATTCGCGAACTCGAACACGCTGATACTGATGGTCGCTTGTACAGTCGCGCTTCTAAAATGGTACAGCTTGGCGCTGATATCAACGAGCTGATTGAAGAGTGCGAACTACCAAAAGCCGAAGCTGAGTTGATGCTTTCACTGCAGAAGAAACTGGCGGGGAAAGAGAAGATTCCACCATTAAGTGGTCAGCCATCAGATGACGCAGAATATCCAACGCGTGGACGTCGTCGACGCTAAAGGTTATCAAGCGATAAAAAGAGGCGTTATTACGCCTCTTTTTTTGTTTTTAGACTCTAATGCTCTTCTTAAATACAACCCTAGACAACCTTCAGTCGATCTTGCTCTTAGTTCTGGCCTCTCAAATTCAAAATGAGCGCTTATAACTACTTATAGTTAATTTTATTAAAGTGTGATGATTAATTAACAAAAATACATGAACTTACATGTAACCTAGCCCTCTTATCCTGTTTTGTCATAACTAAGCTGTGCTAATATAGCGGCTCGTTCATTTTTTAGTTGAAGCTCTATGTTAGAAGTGTCTAACCTGACAGCAATCCGTGATGAAAGGGTTCTGTTTGAAAACCTGCAGTTTGAAATTAAGCCTGGTGAATTGGTCCAGATCGAAGGGCGTAATGGTACTGGTAAAACTACATTGCTACGGATTGTGACAGGGTTAGGTGATAGAGAAGAAGGTGTCATTAAATGGAAAGGCGAAGAGGTTGAAAAATCTCGTGATGTTTTCCATCAAGATCTGCTTTTCTTAGGACATCAAACAGGAGTGAAACGAGAGCTTACCGCATTAGAAAACTTACGTTTTTATCAATCTATTCAAAATAATCGCTCTTCAGACGAAGAAATCTTTATCGCTTTGACTCAAGTAGGATTAGCTGGTCGAGAAGATGTGCCTGTAGCACAACTTTCCGCAGGTCAGCAACGACGAGTCGCATTGGCAAGGTTATGGCTCAGTAAGCAAATTTTATGGATCTTAGATGAGCCGTTGACTGCCATTGATAAGCAAGGTGTCAAGGTGCTTGAATCTTTGTTCGCAAGTCATGCTGATAATGGCGGTATTGTTGTGTTGACGACGCATCAAGATATGTTTGCGGACAGCCCGAAACTTAGAAAAATAAAGCTGGGTGACTGATATGATTTCCTCGATGACCACCATCATTCGTCGTGAGCTCCTAATCGCATTTCGCCGTCAGGCAGACATTCTGAACCCGCTGTGGTTCTTTATTATTGTCATTACTCTCTTTCCTCTGAGTATTGGACCAGAGCCTAATTTGTTAGCACGTATTGCAGCGGGCATCGTTTGGGTTGCCGCATTGCTGTCCGCCTTATTATCATTAGAGCGTCTATTTCGTGATGATTTTCAAGACGGTGCACTAGAACAAATGATGCTAATGCCGATTCCATTGCAACTTGTAGTGGTTTCAAAGGTCATAGCACATTGGTTGTTAACAGGGTTACCTCTGATTTTAATTAGCCCATTATTGGCGGTTTTACTTTCGCTCGACTTCAATACTTGGCTATCGGTTGTATTAACCTTGATGATCGGTACACCAACACTAAGTTTTATTGGCGCCATTGGTGTGGCGTTGACTGTTGGGTTGCAAAAGGGTGGTGTTCTTTTGAGTTTGCTTATTCTTCCGCTCTACATCCCAATTTTGATTTTCGCAACATCGGCAATTGATGCTGCCGCACTCGGTATGGCGTATAACGGTCAACTAGCGATTTTAGGTGCGATGCTAATGGGGGCGATGACATTAACGCCTTTTGCCATCAGTGCCGCATTACGAGTTAGTGTCAACTAACTCAATAAAGTGCCAATGAAGCGGCGCTTGATCAAAGAATTATTATTAAAGCACTGCTACGGTCTCAACCCTTTAGACAGTGTCCCTGAAGTAAGAGTGAGAACAAAACATGTGGAAATGGCTACATCCTTATGCCAAGCCAGAAGCAGCTTATCGTTTGAGTGGTAAGTTTCTGCCTTGGTTTTCTGTATTGGCCCTCGTATGCTTATCGGTTGGTACGGTTTGGGGGCTTGCATTTGCGCCTTCAGATTACCAACAAGGTGACAGTTTCCGAATCATCTACATTCATGTCCCATCAGCTATTTGGTCTATGGGCGTTTATATGTCGATGGCGATCGCTGCATTTATTGGCCTAGTATGGCAAGTTCGCCTATCTGATATGGCGGCACTTGCGATGGCTCCGATTGGTGCAGTATTTACTTTTATTGCTCTACTTACAGGTGCTGTTTGGGGCAAGCCTATGTGGGGCACTTGGTGGGTATGGGATGCCCGTCTTACATCTGAATTGATTCTGCTATTTCTCTACCTTGGTGTGATTGCGCTCTACCATGCGTTTGACGATCAAAAAACCGCTGCAAAAGCCGCTGGTATCTTAGCGATCGTAGGCGTAGTAAACCTACCTATCATTCACTTTTCCGTGGAATGGTGGAACACGCTTCATCAAGGTGCGACGATCACGAAATTTGAGCAACCTTCTATTTCATCCGACATGCTTTGGCCGTTATTGCTGAACATCTTTGGCTTTGCGTTCTTCTTTGGTGCCGTGACGATGGTCCGTTTTCGTAACGAAATCATCAGTAAAGAAAGTCACCGCCCCTGGGTGCGCAAACTCGCAACAGAACAAACTCAGTGAGGTAACTGATAATGCATTTTGAATCTCTGAGCGACTTTTTTGCCATGGGTGGCTACGCATCATACGTATGGAGTGCGTTTGGTATTACTTTCTTATCCATGCTGATTCTTCTGATCACTAGCCTTCGCCGCGGTGATGCATTATTGAAAGAAGTGAAAGCAAAAATTGACCGTCAAGCTCGTATCGACGCAGCGAAGAACATGGAGAACACCTTATGAACCCGAGACGTAAAAAGAGGCTAGGTATTGTACTAGCGATCTTTATCGGTATTAGTGCCACCATTGGTTTGATACTTTATGCGCTTAACCAAAATATGGACCTTTTCTATACTCCAACGGAATTGGTTAATGGTAAGCCAGATGGCACCAAGCCAGAAGTAGGCCAGCGTCTGCGTATCGGTGGAATGGTGGTTGTGGGCTCAGTTCGTCGAGATCCTAATTCTTTGAAAGTGAGTTTTGACCTGCACGATGTCGGTCCGAAAGTGACGATTACCTATGACGGTATTCTTCCTGACTTGTTCCGTGAAGGGCAGGGTATTGTTGCTCAAGGTGTACTGAAAGATGCCACGACAGTTGAGGCATTTGAGGTCCTAGCGAAGCACGATGAAGAATACATGCCACCAGAAATTGCAGAAGCGATGAAGAAAACGCATGAACCGCTTCAATATAGCACCGAACAGAAACAAGGAAGCGGCCAATGATTGCTGAAATCGGTCACTTTGCTCTCATTCTTTCGCTTGCAATGGCTGTGCTGTTGAGCGTATTGCCATTGTGGGGAGCATCGAATAATAACACCATGCTCATGAACACAGCGCGACCGCTATCTTGGTCTATGTTCCTGATGCTGTTGTTCTCTTTCGCCATTTTATGTTGGGGATTTTATACCAACGACTTCACGTTACAGTATGTAGCGAGCAACTCGAATAGTCAGCTTCCTTGGTACTACCGTTTAACCGCAGTATGGGGTGCGCACGAAGGTTCACTGTTGCTATGGGTTTTAATCCAAGCTGCTTGGACTGTCGCTGTAGCGACGTTTAGTCGTGGTATGCCGCAAGAGTCGGTTGCACGTGTACTTGCTGTTATGGGCATGATCTCAGTGGGTTTCCTACTGTTTATCATCCTAACGTCAAACCCATTCTTACGTACGTTACCGTTCTTCCCGGTTGACGGACGTGACTTGAACCCTCTGCTTCAAGACCCTGGTTTGATTGTTCACCCGCCAATGCTTTACATGGGCTATGTTGGTTTCTCGGTTGCATTCTCTTTTGCTATCGCATCCCTAATGACCGGACGCCTTGATACGGCTTGGGCTCGTTGGTCTCGTCCTTGGACAACCGCAGCATGGGTATTCTTAACACTTGGTATCGCACTAGGTTCTTGGTGGGCTTACTACGAACTTGGCTGGGGTGGCTGGTGGTTCTGGGACCCAGTAGAAAACGCATCATTCATGCCTTGGTTAGCGGGTACCGCATTAATGCACTCTCTTGCCGTGACAGAAAAACGCGGCACATTTAAAGCGTGGACGGTACTATTGGCAATCTCTGCATTTTCGTTGAGTTTGTTGGGCACCTTCTTAGTCCGTTCCGGTATTTTAGTATCGGTGCACGCGTTCGCGTCTGACCCGTCGCGCGGTATGTTTATTCTAGGCTTCCTCGTTTTCGTTATCGGCGGCTCTTTATTGCTGTTTGCCGTAAAAGGGGCAGCAGTGCGTGTACGAGGTAACTTCGACTTAGTCTCACGTGAAAATGCGCTCTTAGCCAACAACGTATTACTTATCGCCGCTCTTGTTGTGGTGTTAGTGGGGACACTGTTGCCGCTCGTACACAAGCAGCTTGGTTTGGGGTCGGTCTCTATCGGTGCGCCATTCTTTGACATGCTATTTGCGTGGTTAATGATGCCATTTGCTTTCCTGCTTGGTATTGGCCCTCTTATTCGTTGGAAGCGAGACAATTTATCTAAACTTGTGAAACCAATGCTCGTTTCAGGTGTTCTTGCTTTCGCCTTGGCCGCGCTATGCGTGTACCTATTTGCCGATTTCTTCTCAACCATGGCTTACATTGGTTGGGTGATGGCGATTTGGATTATTGCGATGCATGGCTTTGAACTGTACGAGCGCGCAACGCACCGTCATAGCTTTAGTGAAGGTGTTCGCAAGCTGCAACGTAGCCACTGGGCAATGATGTTGGGTCATGTTGGTCTGGCGGTATCTGTTATCGGTATTGCGATGGTACAGAACTACAGCATCGAGCGTGATGTACGTTTAGCACCTGGCGAACACTTCCAAATTCAAGGCTATGATTTCTACTTCTCAGGCTTGCGTGATAAAGATGGTCCAAACTACGATGGCTACATCGCAGACTTTGAGATCACACATGATGGCAAATACGTGAATACGCTTCACGCAGAGAAGCGCTTCTACCGTACGGCTAAGTCTATGATGACTGAAGCAGCCATTGACCGTGGTATTAGCCGCGACCTATACATTGCAATGGGTGAACGTTTAGACGACAACCGATCTTGGGCTGTTCGTATTTACTATAAACCGTTCGTTCGTTGGATTTGGGCTGGCTCTTTGATTATGGCATTAGGCGGCGCACTAGCGATTTCTGATAAACGCTACCGCTTCCGTAAATCGCCGAAGAAAAACGCGAAGTCAAAAGAGCAGGAGGCATAACATGAATAAGAAAATCTTATTTATTCCGCTTGTCGCTTTCATGATTCTAGCGGGCATTTTCGCAACCCAATTAATGCGTAACCAAGAGGGCGATGATCCAACTAAATTGGAGTCGGTTTTGGTTGGCAAGCCAGTTCCTGAATTTCATTTAGAAGACCTGGCTGAGCCTGGAAAACAGTACGACCAATCAATTTTTAAAGGTGAACCGTTGCTCTTGAACGTTTGGGCAACGTGGTGCCCAACGTGTTATGCAGAGCATAAATACCTAAACGAATTGGCGGGTAAGGGCGTTAAGATCATCGGTATGAATTACAAAGATGATCGTAATAAAGCAATAGGTTGGCTGAATGATCTCGGCAACCCGTACTTGATCAGCCTATTTGATGGCAGTGGTATGCTTGGCCTTGACCTTGGCGTTTATGGTGCTCCAGAAACATTCATTATTGATGCAAATGGTGTGATTCGCTATCGCCATGTAGGGGATGTAAACCCACGTAATTGGTCAGAAACACTGGAGCCGCTTTACAACAAATTGGTTGAGGAGGCGAAGCAATGAGAAAGCTAATTCTTGCCGTTTTTGCTGCGATGACATTATCTCTTGCTGCTCATGCGGCCATTGAAGTGTACGAGTTTGATAATTTGGAACAAGAACAGCAGTTCAAAGAGTTAAGCCATACGCTCCGTTGCCCTAAATGTCAGAACAACACGATCTCGGATTCTAACGCTGAACTTGCTCAGGACTTACGCCATAAGGTGTACGAAATGACCAAAGAAGGTAAGTCCAAAGATGAGATTGTTGATTACATGATCGCCCGTTACGGTAACTTCGTGACTTACAACCCACCATTTACGGTCGCGACTGCGATTTTGTGGCTAGGGCCACTCGCTGTAGTACTGGGTGGTTTTGGTTTGATTGTACTGCGTAGCCGTAAATCTAAAGTTAAGGCAAAAGCGAGCAGTGACGAGCAATGGGATGAGCAAAAAGAAGCTCGTTTAAAAGCATTGCTTGAAGAAGAGAACAACGGAGATAAGAAGTAATGACACTATTTTGGATTTCCACCGTTGCTCTCACGCTTATTGCTTGTGCGCTGGTGGCTTTGCCGCTGCTTAAACAAAAAGCGAACAATGATGATGTGTTACGCGATGAGCTCAACAAGGCATTTTATAAAGACCGACTATCTGAGCTTGCAGAAGAAACTGACGAAGGTCTGGTTGAAAGTGAAGAAGAACTGATTTCTGATCTAAAGCAATCACTGCTTGACGATATCCCTGGTGATAAAGCGCAAAAAGAAACCAAGGTTTCTCCAATCGCGGTTTTAGTTCCATCGGTAATTCTGACGGTGGTGCTGAGCTATGGTTTGTATTATAAATTTGGCGCGTCAGACGATATTGTTCAATGGCAAGAAGTGTCTGCAAATCTACCTGAGTTATCGAAAAAGCTGATGTCGGCTTCTTCTGAGCCGCTGAGTGACGATGAAATGGCGGATTTGACCCTAGCCCTTCGAACTCGCTTACATTACCAGCCGGAAGACTCGACAGGTTGGTTACTGCTAGGTCGTATTGCGTTAGCAAATCGTGATGTCACCACAGCTATCGATGCGATGGAAAAATCGTACCGCCTAGAGCCAAAAGACCCAGATGTGATGTTGGGTTATGCACAAGCTCTGATGCTGTCTCAAGAGGAAATGGATCAAGCGACGGCTCGCTCATTACTCGGCAAGCTGATGCAGCAAGACTTTGTCGATCTGCGTGTGTTTTCTTTGTTAGCGTTCGATGCGTTTGAGCGTCAAGACTTCCCGGCAGCCATCAAGTACTGGGGAATCATGCAGCAAATGATTGGTCCAGAAGATAGCCGCTACGAGATGTTATCACGCAGTATTGAGAGTGCTCGTAAGCAAATGGGCGAAGCGGTTTCACCGGATAAGAGTGTAGCTGTGACAATTAATGTGGCACCAAATGCTCAGTTGGATCCAAACGCAGTTCTGATTGTGTCAGTACATCGTTCAGATGGCTCCCCAATGCCTGTGGCTGCTGCTCGTTATCCGCTAGGTACTTTCCCTCGCACAGTCGTATTAGATGATGGCAATGCCATGATGCAAGGGCAAAAGTTATCTTCACTCGATAAGCTAATCGTCCGTGTGCGTGTAGATTCTGACGGTAACGTAGCAACGCGTGATCAAGATTGGCACGGAGAAAGTGACGTCGTTGAATTTGGCGCACCAGTAGAAGTGACCATTGATCAGCAGTATTAATTGTTAACATCTGTCTCTGAAACATGACAACGAGGTAGAGTCAGTTGCCTTTAGTGGTATGACTCTAAACGATCGAGTAGAATACCGAAGGCCAGCGATTGCTGGCCTTTATTTATTCCCATATCTGAGTCATCTTTACTATGTATCCTGCTCAACATACGTACAATGGTTAATCGGGGTGACTTAGGTACATTAATAGTCGTTATGGAAAATAAAATGTATAACAAGGGTAAATCTACCTTCTTGTTGCTGTTAGCCGTTGGACTGGTTGGCTGTTCAAGTGCGCCTGATGAAGCAGTAACAGGACAAGAAACAAATCAAACGACTTCTGATGTGTATGACCCGTTGGAAGGCTTTAACCGAACCATGTGGGAACTCAACTACGAATATTTAGATCCGTATTTGGTTCGTCCTGTATCACTTGCGTATGTAGAATACACGCCAGTTCCTATTCGTTCTGGTATCGCTAACTTCTTATCGAACTTAGATGAGCCAGCAAGCATGGTTAATAACTTAATCATGGGTAATGGTACGAAAGCCGTGGACCACTTTAACCGTTTTTGGATTAACTCGACGTTCGGTATTTTCGGTTTATTCGATATTGCAAGTGCCGCGGGTATTACGAAGTACGACGAGAAAGCGTTCAGTGATGCAGTAGGCCACTATGGTGTTGGAAATGGTCCTTACTTCATGGTTCCAGGTTATGGTCCGTATACCTTACGTGAAGTGACAGATACCGTAGATAGTACGTATTTACCCCTATCTTATCTCAACTTCTGGGCGAGTTTGGGTAAGTGGGCGTTTGAAGGCATGGAGAAGCGTGCTTTATTAGTGCCGCAAGAAGCGCAGCTAGACTCATCGCCGGATCCATATATTCTTACTCGTGATGTTTATATCCAGCGTCAAAACTTTAAAGCAGAAGTTGAAACGGTAGAAGAAGTTAACATCGAAGAAGAAGAGTATTTAGACGAATACCTAGAAGACTTTTAAGCGTTGTTCTTCACAATAGAGAAATGAAAAAAGGCTTAGCTGATGCTAAGCCTTTTTTGTATTTTGCAGCTTGGTTAGAAACGGTAGTTTGCTTGAACACCGATTAGCCAAACATTACCCGTAGTTTCGCCTACGAATTGGCCGCCGACTTGTTCTGCAGTGTCGTCTGACTTGTAACCACGAGACTCAACGATTGGTGCGTCTTTCGCAAAAATATAGGTGAAGCCAGCGTCTAGGCTGAAGTCTTTCGTCCAATCGTACGTTGCGCCAATACTTAGCCAAGTGCGGTCAGTTTCTGGAATAGTAATCGTGCGGTTTTTGTCGCTTACCGCTGAAGTATCGTATGCAATACCAGTGCGTAGCGCTAGCTTAGGATCAAGCTGGTAAGTAGCACCAACAGCAAAGCGATAGTTGTCTTCCCAGTTTTCTACTTTAACCATATGCGTGCCAGCAGTATTTAGACGTGCTTCCAATTTCTCGAAAGAGCTCCAATCCGTCCAGTTAACGCTTGCGTGTAACGCAAGTTGGTCTGTTACTTGGTGGAAGCTTGCCAACTCAGCCGTTGCAGGCAGGTTTAGATACATGTAGCCGTTGTCGCGTTCAGAAGTACCGAAGCCAAAACCAAGACCTTCAGCATGGCCTTCAAGCTTCAGTTCAACTTCAGATTTGTACGCGAAGCCGATACGGTTATTTTCATTGATCTGCCATGCTGTACCAACTTGCCAGCCCCAAGCGGTATCGTCACCTTCCATGTATTTTAGAGCGGTACCTTGAGGAACACTGATTGGTTGATTAGTTTCAGGATTTAACCCTACAACGTTATTCTTAGGAGCTGCTGCGCCAAAGCTGCCTTCGCCGATGATGTAACGGATACCACCACCAACGCTGATTGATTCATTGACTTTGTAAGCTGCGTTTAAGTTCGCTTCCATTGTCGTTACGCTTGCTTCGTTACCGAAGTGCGATGCACCAAAGCCTTTACCTAAATCGGTTTCCATGCCGTAGTTGGTGCCAAATGCCAAACCAATCGCGAATTTCTCATTATATTGGTGTGATAGGTAGAAGTTTGGAATGATTGCATCATGTGCGAAGTCATCTGAAGATGCAGAAGAAGTGCTACCGTGGAAGTTTACATCACCTTCAATATCAATATTTGGGTTCACATAGATTGCACCAACGGACACTTGAGTGCCTTCCAAATAAGTTAGCATTGCTGGGTTACGCCATTGTGCACTTGCGTTGTCAGCCATTGCAGCTTCACCAGCATATGCTCGACCTAGGCCTGTTGCAGAATATTCAGCAAGTTGGAAACCTGCTGCGTTAGCCATGCCCGTTGTGCCAAGTAGGCTTAATGCCACTGCTGTTGATAGAAGAGTCTTGTTGGTTTTCATTCGAATGTTCGCTGATTTGTTTATAACGTGGGACGAAAGTTTAAAGGTAGAGTTTTTACTTTAGAAATGAAAATCCAGCGTAAGTGGTCTTTTGAAATATTATCCTTTCAAATGTTATTTTTGCGGTTTAATAATCTAACTGTGAAAGGCTTGTAAACGGAATTCAGCGAACAGCTGTGCGTCCTAATTGTGAGATTTAGATACACGTGTTCACTCAAATTGAGTGAGCAATAAATCGCAGATATGAAAAAAGGCTGGAAATCCAGCCTTTTATATAAAGTATTTTTCTACTAACTAACAGCGAAGCGTTTAGAAGCTACGGCTGTATTGTAAGCCGAATAGAATTGCATCAGCATGAGTTGTTGCTGTTACACCGGTAGAAAGACCAGGAGCTAATTGAGTATTCTCATTAACTTTTACATCTTCACCTAACAAGTACGTGAAGCCAAAATCGATGTTTGAGCTATTATCAATATGGTAAGAGAAACCTGTGGAGAACCACTGGCGATCTGAGTCTGGTACCGAGATAGACGTTACTTTATCTTGAGCGCTTGTGTCGTACATGTAACCAGCACGAAGTGTCCAGTTGTTGTTTAGGTAGTAAGTACCACCAATTGCGTAGTGCCAGCCATCTTGCCATTGATAGTCTTTCGAGTAACCACCTTTAAGTAAACCCTGATTTAGGTTCTCAAAATCAATTTGGTCGAAATCTTTCCAACCGATGTATTGGATGCTGTAGTGTACAGCAAACTTAGTGTCTTGGATTTTGTGGAAACCAGAAAACTCGGCCATATCTGGTAGAGGTAGCGTGATTTCCTGACCTTTGTCGTCTTTTGCCGTAAATTCAGGGCTGTAACGATACGCTAGACCAAAACGGTTGTTTTCATCTAGTTCGTACACAGTACCTACGTTAAAACCAACAGCCCAACCATCAGCTTTATCTACGTCCAGAATTTTTTGACCGCCAACCCTTGGGACTGAAGAGCTAGTTGTACGCTTCATTGTGCCTTGGCCGTAGATTAAATCTAAACCAGCACCAAAGCTCCATTGTTCGTTTAAACGGTAAGAACCCGCCAATCCAAAGTTGAAGCTTTTTACATCCGTAAGACCACCGTACTCTGTTGCGGTGTAGTTATCTGAAAATTCAGTTTTAGTGCCGAAATTAGAGTATGCGTTTACGCCCCATGCAAACTTGTCATTTACTGGAACGATTAGGTGAATGTTTGGAGCTATTGACGTATCACCCACATCATCAGTATCAGCAACACTTACAGTATTGGAGCCCAAAGGAGTATTAACGTTATATTTCGCATCTTTCACTTCAATCATTGAAGTAATGCTTTCGAAACCTAGCGACAGTTCCATTTTATCAAACAGAGCCATTGCTGCTGGGTTACGAGCCATTACTGCTGCATTATCTGCGATTACTGCATCACCAGCAAATGCACGGCCGATGCCAGTTGCTGATTGAGCGTTGATTTGGAAACCCGCTGCCATCGATTGACCTGAGGCAAAAGCTACCGTTACTGCTAGGAGAGTCTTTTTAAACAGACGCGTGTTCTGAGTCATTTGTTTTTCCTTATTAGATTCGTCTCTTTGGACGATAAATTGAGCTTTTGCTCAGTGGCGCAGATAGTAGTATCAATAATTGCTTGGACAAATCCGACCATTGGATAAAATTGAATAAAAATTGCAGAAATGATGTCTAAAAGACGGGAAATTGCACTTAAAATGCATAATTTAGAGTTTAAGCTCTAAATGGTATAGCGATGGTGAATGTTTTGCGTTCTATTTATACAAAAATGCCGCTAAATAAGATCATTTAGCGGCATTTAACCTTTTGAAGGCTGGAAATCGTCGAAGTTGTTACATCGGCTTAATCATTGATGCAAGAGTCGTAGCGATAGCATCAATATTTTCACCTTCTTCCCCGACTAAAATCAGGCTTGAACTCCCGACGGGCTGAACGATTCCGGTCATGCCATCCTTATTAAAGTCGGTACTTTGTTCGCTTGGAATACCAGTAATAAATAACGTTACTTTACCTTTTGGACCTTGGAACACCATATGCACCGCATTGGATTCACCAAAACCGCAGTGGTTTAGGTAGTAAACGTGATATGGAAAGTTTTCACTAAACTGGTAATGAAATGGCGACATTTTCGCATTAATTTGCGAGCTCGGTACATCCTCATCAAGATGACGAACAAACGGTTCTTCATGAATAACGTGTTTCATCGCGGTATCCGCTAAACTGGCTTGTGCTGGAGACACCAAAACATTTCCCCAGTTTACTTGACCAACTAATAACCCTGCGGTGAACGCAATAGAAGCAGCAAGTGCCATTGCTTTGCGGACAAAGTTTGGTCTTACGACCTTCTCTTCATCAAGTGCACTCGACGTCTGGCTAAATAAAATCTTATCTGCGAGATCTTCGGGTACATCCACATTCATGGCTTGTTTAATTTTTACATCGAGATCCAAAACGTCATCAACAAACTTATTGTTGGCGTCGCTACCAGCTAAAGCTTGCAGAATCTCTTCATCCTTTTGTTTTGGATCCGACAAAATACGACGACGAAATTCTAAATCATCCATTCTTTTGTCCTCTCTTGGTATCTTGAGAATCCAACATCTCTTTAAGTTGATTACGAGCGCGAAATAGTCGAGTCATCACTGTGTTTTTATTTAAATCAAGAATGTCGCCAATTTCTTCTCCACTGAAACCACCGACAACTTGGAGAAATAAAGGCTCACGATATTCAACATCGAGCTTCATGATCTGTGCCTGCAGCCATTCTTGCTGATGATGTGAGTCATCGCTGACTTTAGCATCATTGCCGTAATCATCGATATCAACTAAATCAAATTGTTTACGTTCGAAGCGGCGCGCATTTTCTCGTCTCAATATTGTGATGAGCCAAGACTTGGCAGCTTTTTCGTCTTGGAGGCTATCGAGTGACTTCCAAGCTCTAAGACAGGTTTCCTGAACTAGATCTTCCGCGACCGCTTTATCTTTGCACAACCAATATGCGTAGCGGTACAAGTCACGATGATACCCTCGGACGAGCGCTTCGTATTTTCTTTGCTTGTCCATATCAGAGTTGACCGGACTGTTGGAATTTTTCTTTCCAAACATTTTTAATATGGCCACAGGAGCCTCCATCCTCGCTCTGTGAGTTTCTTATTTGTTCTGAGCATGACTTTACTTGCTTCATCGCTTAGCGGTTTTGGTTGCAGGATTTGTCATGCAACCCCTTTGACACAATAAGCCATGTGGTTACCTAAAAGTGTATACGCAAATGTCAGATATCATCGAACACGAATTGATATATATTGTTAACAATATCATCATTAGTAATCAATGGCTTGGATAAGTTCACTCGATGGAGCATTAAAAGGGACTTCTGATGGTGGATTCTTGAATTATTTTGAATCAATAATCGCTCTAGGTGAGCTTAAAACTCGTAAAATCACTATAAAATTGATCTATTTCAAAATATCAAGCAGTGAAGGGGTTATAGTACACCTTGTCATCTCGTTAGTCATTGCGACTAACATGTTGAGCAAGATGACACTTCCTTTTGAAGGCTGACTTTACTTTCTCCTAATCAGGAAACTGATTACTTTTCAATTGGCGTAAGTTAATTGTTTTATAGATATTCCGACCACACAGTTATGTGTGGTTTTTTTTTGCTTCGATTTTACTTTCCGTATACCTCTTACCGTTTTAACTCTCTATAGTTAACCATTAGTAATCGCATAAGAATCAAAGAAGTAGAGTAATTGAACTACTTGCTTCACGTTTATTTAAACGCACGTTTGATAAATTTAACAAATTAATTACAATGCATCAGGTCAGACCTCTTGTATTTAAGGAGAAACAATGGGCAAGCAGGAAGTAAAAACACGCAATGGTGAGCGTGTCGCTATTGTCGCGGGGCTTCGAACTCCCTTTGCTCGTCAAAGCACGGAATTTAGCCAAGTGCCAGCGGTCGATTTAGGGAAAATGGTAGTAAGCGAAATGCTTGCTCGAACAGATATTGATCCGAAGCTAATCGAACAAGTGGTATTTGGACAAGTAGTACAAATGCCTGAAGCGCCAAACATCGCACGAGAAATCGTGTTAGGCACTGGTATGAACATCCATACTGATGCATACAGTGTGACTCGAGCGTGTGCGACGAGTTTTCAAGCGGCGGTTAATGTCGCAGAAAGCATCATGGCGGGAACCATCGATATTGGTATTGCTGGCGGTGCAGACTCTTCTTCCGTCCTGCCTATTGGCGTATCAAAGAAACTGGCCGCTAATCTGCTTGCTCTTAGTAAGACAAAAACAATGGGTCAGAAGCTTAGTATCCTCAAAAACTTGAGCTTTAAAGACCTGATGCCAGTGCCACCAGCAGTAGCAGAGTACTCTACGGGTTTATCCATGGGACAAACTGCAGAGCAAATGGCTAAAACACATGGTATTTCTCGCGCAGAACAGGATGCGCTTGCACATCGTTCTCATACGCTGGCTTCTCAGGCTTGGAAAGAAGGAAAAATCCAAGATGAAGTGATGACGGCTTTCCCTGAACCATACAAAAAATGGATTTCGGAAGACAACAATATCCGTCATGACTCAACGGTTGAGGGATACGCGAAATTGCGACCTGCGTTTGATCGTCAGTATGGCAGTGTTACGGCAGCGAACAGTACGCCATTGACTGATGGTGGTGCGGCAGTGATGTTGATGCGAGAAGGTAAAGCGAAAGAGCTCGGAATGGAGATCCTTGGTTACATCCGAGGTTATGCATTCTCTGCTATCGGCGTGGAAAAGGACATGCTGATGGGGCCGACTTATGCCACAGCGAAAGTGCTTGAAAATACAGGCTTGGAACTGTCAGACCTGACGTTGATCGACATGCACGAGGCCTTTGCTGCTCAAGCATTGGCGAATGTGAAGATGTTTGCTTCCGATAAGTTTGCTCAAGAAAACCTTGGTCGCTCAAAAGCGATTGGTGAAATTGATATGGATAAGTTCAACGTGCTTGGCGGATCAATTGCTTATGGTCACCCATTTGCTGCGACTGGTGCGCGTATGATGACGCAAACCCTACGAGAGCTAAAACGCCGTGGCGGTGGTATTGCATTGAATACTGCATGTGCTGCTGGTGGTCTTGGTGCGGCAATGATTCTGGAGGTTGAGTAATGAGCGAGCAAAAAGCATTTAGTCTAAAGGTTGATGAGCAAAATATTGCTTGGTTAGCCATCGATGTTCCTAATGAAAAAATGAATACGCTGCAGGCGGCTTTTGCTGACGAAATGAAAGAAATTTTTGCTCAGCTAAAAGACTCCAGTGGTATTAAAGGGATGATCATCCACTCCCTAAAACCGGACAATTTTGTTGCGGGTGCTGATGTTCGAATGCTAGAAGCATGCACCACAGCAAGTGAAGCGGAAGCCTTAGCAAGGCAAGGTCAGGAGTTGTTCCAGCAGCTATCGGACTTACCTTATCCTGTCGTTGCGGCTATTCATGGCCCATGTTTGGGCGGTGGTTTAGAACTGGCTCTTGCATGTGATTATCGTGTTTGTACGGATTCTGACAAAACGCGTTTAGGTCTGCCAGAAGTACAACTTGGTTTATTGCCAGGTTCTGGTGGTACTCAGCGTCTGCCACGTTTGATTGGCCTGTTACCGTCGTTGGACTTGATCCTGACGGGTAAACAACTTCGTGCGAAGAAAGCTAAAAAATTGGGCGTTGTGGACGCCTGTGTGCCTGACACCATTTTGCTCGACGTAGCAAAACAGTTTATCGACAAAGGTAAAAACAAGGGCACGAAAAAGCTATCGACGAAAGAAAAGGTGATGTCTGGTAGCGGGCTAGGGCGCAAGTTTGTATTTGAGCAAGCTGCGAAGAAAACGAATCAAAAAACTCGCGGTAACTATCCAGCAACGGTTGCAATTCTAGAAGTTATTCAACATGGCTTAGAGAAAGGCTTCGCTAAAGGTCAAGAACTTGAAGCGAAGCGCTTCGGTGAGCTTGTGATGAGCTCAGAGTCAAAAGCGCTCCGTTCGATCTTCTTTGCCACAACAGAAATGAAGAAAGAAAATGGCACGGATGCGAAACCAGCACCAGTTCATAAAGTTGGTGTGCTTGGTGGTGGTCTGATGGGTGCCGGAATCAGCCATGTGTCTGTTGCAAAAGCAAAAGTACCTGTTCGCATCAAAGACGTTAGCAACGATGGCGTTTTAAATGCGCTCAACTACAACTACAAGTTATTTGAGAAACAGCGCAAACGTCGCATTCTATCCAAGGCCGATCTGCAAGCGAAAATGCTGCAACTGTCTGGTGGTGTCGATTTTACCAGTTTTAATCATATTGATGTCGTAATTGAAGCCGTTTTTGAAGACTTAGATCTTAAGCAAAAAATGGTGGCGGACATTGAAGCAAACGCTAAGACAGAAACTATCTTTGCGACCAATACTTCTTCGTTGCCTATCCACAAAATTGCAGAAAAAGCGGAGCGTCCAGAAAACGTAGTGGGTTTGCATTACTTCAGCCCGGTAGAAAAAATGCCGTTGGTGGAAGTGATTCCGCATGAAACGACGTCAGATGAAACCGTTTCAACAGTTGTTGCACTTGCTAAGAAGCAAGGTAAAACCCCGATCGTAGTGAAAGACAAAGCGGGCTTTTACGTGAACCGCATTCTTGCTCCATACATGAACGAAGCGGCGCATATTTTGTTGGCTAACGAACCGATCGAAAAGATTGATACGGCGTTGCTTGATTTTGGTTTCCCTGTTGGCCCGATTACCTTGTTGGATGAAGTTGGTGTCGACATTGGCGCGAAAATTATGCCGATCCTGGTTAATGAGTTAGGTGACCGATTCAAAGGGCCGGATGTGTTTGATATCTTGTTAAATGATGGACGTAAAGGACGCAAGAGTGGTAAGGGGTTTTACACTTACAAGGGCAAGAAGAAAGATGTCGACAAATCGGTTTACAAACTGCTTAAGCTCGACCCTGAATCTAAGCTAAGCGATAACGATATTGCGTTGCGCTGTGTGCTGCCAATGCTGAATGAAGCGGTACGTTGTTTGGATGATGGCATCATTCGCTCGCCACGTGACGGTGATATTGGCGCGATATTTGGTATTGGTTTCCCACCGTTCTTGGGTGGCCCGTTCCGTTACATGGACCAATTTGGTATTAAGGAGCTCGTAGAGAAAATGAATGAGTTTGCATCGAAATATGGCGATCGTTACGCGCCATGTGATGGTTTGCTCACTCGAGCTGGTGAAGGGACAACGTTCTATTAAACGTTGCTTCGGTAGAGAAAAAGGCTTGCCAGTGGCAAGCCTTTTTCATAAAGAAGAAATGGTTACTTCTTCTTGTCTTTCTTATCTTTATTGTGGCCTTTACCAGGGTTGTCGTCCCCATGAACGCTGCTATTACCTTTTTTGTCTTTATCATTCCACTGTTTTGAAGAGCAATCATCTGATTTGATGGATACATTGTCTCCGCTAAGGCGCACACAGTCGTCACTTAGTTCGAAACCATCGCCTTTGACTGAGATTTCAGCGTGAGCAGATGCCAATGGCAGTATAAGAGCCACAAGTAAAAGTGCTTTTTTCATGATTACCTCATTAAGTTATTTTTAGTGCGGTAATTAGAGCATAAGCCGCAATGGCGCAATTTCAATTTTCTGCCAATTATGGTGCCGATTCAATCTATGAGACCGACAACCTCATGGGTTTGTAGGTTCATTCTAGTAATCGACAATTTTATTTCTGCGCAACTAGATCACCCCAAGCCGCAATCTTTTGGCCGAAGTTGGAACTCTTCAATCGATCCTATTTCTTGTCCTAGATGGATGCGCGGAGCCTCCGAATGCGCTTGACCTTGAGAGTGCATGATCAAACGATTTGCAGTACGAGGTTTCAATTCGTTCACAACGAAGCGAATCATGTCTGCGCGCGTCAGCTTCTTCAACTCCGCCAGTACCTTGTCACGTTGGTTAAACTCAGTGTCCTTATTTCCTATCGCAACCCAAAGACGTTGAGCCCGTCCTCGAAGTGTGGTGTCCGGCGTTGCTATTTGGTTCCACAAGCCGCGCTTACTGCTGTGCCATTGGTAATCGTTTAACTCTAACAACACCATATAAAAGGCATTTAAAAACTCATCGATTGAGGTAACCAGCTCGGCAGGTGCTGCATTAGGTGACTGCACATACAGTACAATACCAGGGTGACGATTTAGCGGCATATTGCCAGTGCCTACCATGTAACCTAATTGCTGCTTGGTACGGATTTCGTGGAAAAACGTTGCCGACATAAGGTGATTGGCCAATGAGTATAGCGCGATACTACGAGGCTCAATATCCTCGCACTGGTGGTAAATAACGACCGCGGAATCTTGCTGGTTACAATGCACCTCACGTTGAAAACTGCCATTTTTACCTAGCATAATGAGCGGACGAAGTGCCTCTTCATAACGTTGCTCGTTAACTCTTAGAGCATCCTTCAAGGTCGTAGCCATGTCATGGGCTTGCTGGCGTTGCCAGTCTCCGTAAACAAACATTTCAACGTGCAGTTCTGCAAGAATGGATTCTACGAATACCGAGAGTTCATCGACTTCGATTTCTTCTAGCGCTTCGACTAAGGTTGCGAAAGGCGGGTTATTGGGTTGAAGTAACCCAGTAAGTGCGTTAAACAGCTGCGAAATAGGGCGATCTTGTGAAGCATTTCTCCAGTTTCGTAACAGTTGTTGTTTGATGGTTTCAAAGCGAGCAGGGCTGAAATCTCGAGAAGCAAAACGGTGCAGAATCATTTCTAGCAACTGAGGCAGCTTTTGACTGAACCCTGAGAGGGTTAAGGTCACGCCACCTTGGTGAGCGTACATGTTGTAACCCATCCCTGCGATTTCTGCTTGATAGGTTTCTTTTGCTAGCGAATCGAGGAACATCTCTACACATAAGCGCGTTTTGACGATGTTCTTTGGTGATGCAACGGCATGAGAGCTGTCGATAGCGACATAAACGACACCTTTAGGCACGCGAAATTCGTCATCTTGCAAATGCCACAGCCGAAACCCTTCGAGATCCTCAATCAACTCTGGCAGCGAATCACCATTTTCGAGTGGCATGGGGTCGAGGTCGTAGCAAATATAAGGGTTCTTTTTCGGTAAGACGAATTGCCAGCTTGGGTCGATTTGTTGATAGAAACGACGTTGGTCCTCACTAAAAGGTGTGACGGAGTACGGGGTAAAGTACCATTCGGCAGTACGGTTGTATTCCAGGCCTTTAGCAATCAAAGTGACGCGTACATTATCGATGGTTAAGTATCGCAGCAATGAACGCTGTAACTCCTCATCGTAGCCCGCCATTTTGTAGTCACCATAAACCGTGTCTTCCGGTTGATAGTGCTGCATGTTGATCACCAGATGGCTGACGAGATCCATTGGGCGCGATGGCTCTTGGAAGCGGAAAGCCGATTCTAAGACCGCTTGTTTTTCGAGATAGCGCCATTCATCTAACCCGTCTTGTTTGATCATCGAGAGGTATTGAAAAACCGCTTGAACGATATCATCAACATGATCTAAGCCGTTTGGCGTCAGGGTGCAGCTTACGGTAAAGTCTCGGTAGTTACTGCCACTCGCGCCGCCGCCCGCTGAGAGAGAGGTAATCCAGCCTTTTTCTTTGAGTTGAAGCATCAAACTGCCTTCTCCTTCATAACCCAACAGGTGAGCAAAGTAGGAGAGTGGCTTCACGCTATAATGCGCATCCATTCCCGGCATGGGGAATGTGAGAATCAGTTTACGGAACTCTTTGAGCGGCTCGACTTGAACCAAAATGCCCGTGCTTTCCTCAGTGCCGATCGGTACATCAATCGATTTTCCACGAAGATGGTGATTTGGGATGTCGGCAAACATGGCTTCTACCCAAGCTTGCTGTTCATCGAGCGGCTGTGGCCCAAATAGAGTCAGTGTCATCAAATCGGCGGAATACTGAGAGTGGTGAAACTCCACAATTTCGTCGCGGATGGATTTACCATCTCGGTCGCCAAGAGTATCTAAGTTTCCGACAGAGAATTTTGAAAACGGGTGCTCTGGATTGATGACTTCTTTGTTAACTTGATACAGGCGACGAGAATCATCATTGAGTTTGAGCTTGTATTCGGAGTCGACAGCCTGGCGTTCTTTGTCTAATGCTTCTTCGTTAAACAAAGGTGCGGTAAAAAATTGGCTAAATCGATCTAAGGCACTTTCAAAGGCATTTGGAGCAATATTGAAAAAGAAACAAGTGTGCTCTGTACCAGTCCAAGCGTTGTTTGTTCCACCGTGTTGGCTAATATAGCTTTGAAACTCGCCCACTTTAGGGTATTTTTCCGTACCCCAAAAAAGCATGTGTTCTAAATAGTGTGCCAGACCTTGGCGATCGTTTGGGTCGTCGAAGTGTCCAACGTTCACTGCCAGAGCAGCTGCCGACTGTTGAGCTGTATCGGAATGAATCAGCAGTACACGCAGTTCATTGCTCAAGGTAATGTAGCGGTATTGATTTGAATCGTTAGGACTTAGATGCACGATGCGTCTCCAGATTTCGCATTACAGTAATTTAGGCTCCCCTCGCGGGGGGCGCAAAGTTTGCGTTTCGACAAATACTGCTTGCCGTATTTTTGTTATTCGTAGACTTCTGCACAGGCCCATCGCGTTTGCGTATGGGGAAGAACTGTTTGAGTGAATGCTCTGAACTCATTGCACAGTTAAATAGTGTGATGAACTGAGTACACTCTTTTAATAGATTGTTAAGAAAGTCGCTATCTTTAACAAGCGAATTGGTATAATGAACAGATAATTATATCAGTATTTTTGTTTCGTCATTGTTAAAGTTAGCCCCGTCTATCTAATAAAGATAGCAGTCAACCTTTTGGTAGCGTTAGCTATCCCTAGGAAATAACATGAAAATATTCATCATGCGTCACGGTGAAGCCGAGCATTTTGCAGATTCAGACGCAGCACGACAATTGACCCCAAGAGGCAGAGTCGAATCAGAAGCGGTTGCGAGAGCCTGTAAAGAACAGGGTTTTGCGCAATTCGATAAAGTGTTGGTGAGTCCGTACATTAGAGCTCAACAAACTTGGCAAGAGATCAGTGCGTATTTCTCTGCAAAAAGCATTGAAACTTGTGAAGATATTACACCTTATGGCCAGTCCGAGCATGTCTTCGATTTCGCAAGTGCGTTAATCGAAGTCGAACAATTGGACTCGCTTTTGTTCGTATCGCATTTGCCTTTGGTCGGTTATCTGACTTCAGAGTTTGTAAAAGACATGACACCACCGATGTTTCCTACATCAGGCCTAGTGTGCATTGAATATGATTTACAAACACAAAATGGTGAAGTGCTATGGCATATTACGCCATAAGTGTCTAAACCAAAATAAGCGTTTGCAAATTAGAGACAGAATAAGAAAGGCAGGAGATCCCTGCCTTTTCGTTTCGTCGTGTCTACAGCAAGCTTGTTACTTTTCAGGAATTGAAAGCAACACTAACAACGCACCATCACCACCAAATTCTAGTGGCGCTTGGTGAAAAGCCATAACGTCAGGATGCTGTGCTAACCAAAGTGGGGCTTTCTGTTTCAGGATGTGTTTCCCAATACCATGTTGCACACACGCACAATGAATCTCGTTTTTGATGCAATAGGCTATCATCGCACCAAGCTCGCGTTTTGCTTCTTGCTGTGTCATGCCGTGCATATCGAGGAACACGTCCGGTACATACACGCCACGACGTAGACGTTTGACTTCATAAGTGGAGACGTCGTCACGTGCATAACGAGTTGGACCTTCATCGTTTAATAGAGGGACAAACTCGTCTGAAAAGTAAAATTCAGAGTCACTCGCTTCACGGTTGGAGCGCTTGATTTCTTTTTGCTTAGTATTTTTTTTTGGTTGCTGGATTATGGTATCCTGTCGCAACTTTTTTACGCCCTGTACTGCTTCCTGAAACAAGGCGAAATCGTCATCGTTCTCGGTGTCTTTTTTGCTCATTAGGTAAACAATTTCATTAATAAACTTTATTGGCAGTATTGTAGCGCTTTTCGGAGGCAATTTTGGATAAGATTTTTGTAGAAGAAGCGGTATCGGAGCTGCATACCCTTCAAGATATGATTCGTTGGACGGTAAGCCGCTTTAATGCAGCGAACCTGTTTTACGGTCATGGTACTGATAATGCGTGGGATGAAGCAGTTCAGCTTATCCTGCCAACCTTATACTTGCCGATTGATGTGCCTCCGCACGTATTGAACTCTCGCCTAACGACAAGCGAGCGTCTGCGTATTGTTGAGCACGTAGTAAAACGCATCAACGAGCGTACGCCAACAGCATACCTAACCAACAAAGCATGGTTCTGCGGTCTTGAGTTCTTCGTTGATGAGCGTGTACTTGTGCCACGTTCTCCTATCGGCGAATTGATTCAAGCGGAATTCCAACCTTGGTTGGTGGAAGAACCTACGCGCATCATGGACCTATGTACGGGTTCTGGTTGTATCGCGATTGCTTGTGCGCACGCTTTCCCTGAAGCAGAAGTGGATGCGATCGACATCTCTACAGATGCTCTACAAGTGGCTGAGCAAAACGTACAAGATCACGGCATGGAGCAGCAAGTGTTCCCAATTCGCTCTGATTTGTTCCGTGATCTTCCAAAAGAGAAATACAATCTAATCGTGTCCAACCCACCATATGTGGATGAAGAAGACATGAACAGCCTGCCAGATGAGTTCACGCATGAGCCTGAGCTTGGGCTAGCTGCGGGTACGGATGGTCTAAAACTAGTGCGTCGTATTCTTGCTAACGCGCCAGATTATCTAACAGATAACGGTATTCTTATTTGTGAAGTCGGAAACTCAATGATTCATATGATGGAACAGTACCCAGAGATTCCATTTACTTGGATTGAGTTCGAGAACGGCGGTCATGGCGTATTTATGCTAACGCGTGACCAGCTGGTTGAGTGTGCAGAAGAGTTTAAACTGTACAAAGACTAATAGAGTCTTGCACTAAACATTAAAACACCGAGCTTTATGCTCGGTGTTTTTTTATGCATACCTCGCCGATATTAACTCTTTACATCAAAACGTAATAAAGCCACTATGAATCCACGAAGAATTGGAAAGCAGCTATGCTCTGTTTTGAGAGAGCGTGGCGATAAAAAACTTGAGGAAGTAATGGCAGGAAACAGTATCGGACAACATTTCCGAGTGACGACATTCGGGGAAAGTCACGGTATCGCACTGGGATGTATCGTAGACGGATGTCCTCCGGGGTTGGAAATTACAGAAGCAGATCTACAAATCGATCTCGACCGCCGTCGTCCAGGCACATCACGTTACACCACACAACGTCGTGAACCGGATGAAGTTAAAATTCTTTCTGGTGTTTTTGAAGGCAAAACCACGGGCACATCGATCGGTTTGCTAATTGAAAACACCGATCAGCGCTCAAAAGACTACTCTGACATCAAAGATAAGTTCAGACCGGGTCATGCTGATTACACTTACCACCAAAAATATGGCATCCGCGACTATCGCGGTGGCGGCCGTTCTTCAGCTCGTGAAACCGCAATGCGTGTGGCTGCTGGTGCAATCGCGAAGAAATACTTAAAAGATGAGTTTGGTGTTGAGATTCGTGCTTACTTGTCACAAATGGGTGATGTATCTATCGACAAGGTAGATTGGAACGAAATCGAGAACAATGCATTCTTCTGCCCTGATGCTGACAAAGTAGAAGCATTTGACCAACTTATCCGTGACCTGAAAAAAGAAGGCGACTCTATTGGCGCAAAAATCCAGGTTGTGGCAACTAACGTGCCTGTTGGTCTTGGGGAACCCGTATTTGACCGTTTGGATGCAGACATCGCGCACGCACTAATGAGCATCAACGCGGTGAAAGGCGTGGAAATCGGAGACGGTTTCGAGGTGGTAAACCAAAAAGGCAGTCAGCACCGTGATACGCTTGCTCCTGAAGGTTTTGGTAGTAATCATGCGGGTGGCATTCTTGGTGGTATCTCGACTGGTCAAGACATTGTCGCAAACATTGCGCTTAAGCCAACATCAAGTATCACTGTGCCGGGTGAGACCATCACAAAAGAAGGTGAACCAACTCAGTTGATCACCAAAGGTCGTCATGACCCATGTGTGGGTATTCGTGCTGTGCCTATCGCAGAAGCGATGCTGGCTATTGTGGTGATGGATCATTTACTACGCCACCGTGGTCAAAACCATGGCGTAACAACTGAAACACCGAAGATTTAAGAGCTTTGTGTCATTCCAGCGAGCTATAGCTAGACTAGGAATCTAATTTCAGCACGATGAAAAGAGAAAGAAACATCTCTGACAACAGAGTGCTCGGATAATATATCCTGAATCATGCTCCTTCGTCGCTGTTCAGGATGACTGAATATAAAATTATGCCACTCACTGAATCGCGGGTGGCACAATTTTATCAGGCAACCTTTTTTGTTTAAGTAGTTTTTGCTTAATGAATCGAGCCTTCGGTTTCCAAATGGAAAGAAGGCAGACGCCACTTAAAGCGTACCGCAGCCATACGCAACATGTAACCAGTAACCAGTGTAATAATAGTGGCAGTGACATCGGGAACATTGAATTCTAATAGCGCTAAGTACATTCCTGATGCGATAAGAGCGACAGAAGCGTAAAGCTCTTCATGCAGTACCAATGGTGTTTGGCGACAGATTAAGTCGCGAAGTAGCCCACCGAATACACCAGTTACTAACGCTGAAACCATACAAATACCAGGGTGCAAGCCCATGCCCATCGCAATTTTTGTTCCGATGATACTAAACACGATTAAACCTAATGCATCGAGGCGAATGAACAGACCTTTCAGCTTAATCACCCATTTCGCTAAACCTGTTGTTAGCACACCTGCAACACACGTAATTGCAAGGAACTCTGGGTTTTTTACCCAACCAAGAGGGTAGTGGCCTAATAGAATGTCACGTACGGTGCCACCACCAATGGCCGTTGCGCTGGCCACCAACATAACACCAAACCAGTCCATCTTTCTTCTACCAGCACTTAACGCACCTGTCATGGCTTCAGCCGTGATACCAATGATATACAACACACTTAGCAACATAGGGAAACACTCAACGTAAAAAGTCACTACGTTCTACGAGAATCAGCGTAGGCGAAGTAACAACACTTACAAACGGTTCTATCTCTCTTAAAAAGTGATTAAAACCAGCAACATGCTTGTAATCAAACGGCTTAAAAATAGCGGTTTGAACGGCATCAAAATAAGGCGAGAGTGTAGTGGTAAATAAGTACGCTGACGAATGAGAAATTGTATGGAGAAAGCGATGTTCAGATAAATTCAACTAATAACCAAAAATGTGGGGTTGCCTTTACCTCATAGCTAAAAACAGCGACAATATGCAGCGCATGTCAAACTGAAGTACAAACTCGACGATGACCCACGAATACCAAGACTTAATCACCATTTTTAATGACACCTTTTTAGAACAATTTAATACGAAATTAGAGTTAGGTGGTGATGAGCCTATTTATCTTCCTGCTGATGATGAACACCCTCATCATCGGATTATTTTTGCTCGGGGTTTTTACGCCTCTGCTTTACACGAGATTTCGCATTGGTGTGTGGCTGGTCCAGAGCGTCGTTTGCTGGAAGATTTTGGCTATTGGTATGAACCCGATGGGCGAACAGCAGAAGTTCAAGCGGAGTTTGAGAAAGTTGAAGTGCGACCTCAAGCTTATGAATGGATTCTGGCACAAAGCGCTGGCTTCCCTTTTACGGTGAGTTGTGACAATCTACACGGCGATTTTGAACCAGATAGGCTCGGCTTTATGAAAAAAGTGCATAAAGAAGTGCTAGGTATTTTGGACGTTGGCTTGCCTTTGCGAGTGAAAATGCTTTCTGATGCCCTGCGCGCATTTTATCAAACTAAGCCACTGGAAGCGTCGGACTTTTGCGTTAAATAACCACTAATAACCTCAGAGATACACCATGATTATTGAATTTGAAGAAAAACTACTGGAACTGATTGATGCTCGAATTGAAACAGCATCTGACGATGAATTGTTTGCTGGTGGTTATTTACGTGGTCACATCTCTTTATCCGCGGCGTCTTGTGAAGAAGAAGGGATTAGCGATATTACTGAGCTGAAGTCACGCATTGAGAGCAGCTTAGAAGATGCGCGTACCGAGTTAAGCCCGGCCGATCGCGTGATTGTCAGTGATTTGTGGCAAGAGCTCCAGGCTCAGGCTTAATCCCTAAGCAGCGTTCTCCCTTTATTTAATCCTAGTCATTTACTACTTCGAAAAATTCGAACCTCTCCATAAAATTTTTGTGGTTGTAGCGAAACTGTTCAACTTTTATTCTGATCAGCATAAAACGTGAACAAAGGATTACAACCATGAAAATTGTCGCATTTGGTGCATCTACCAGCTCTACCTCAATCAACAAACTACTTGCTACATACGCAGCAAATCAAGTCGAAGGCGCTCAAGTGAATGTTCTAGACTTAAACGATTATCAAGCGCCAATGTTTAGCGAGGACAAAGAGAAAGAAATAGGTCAAGCTGAAGGGGCTGTCGCGTTTTTACGTGACTTGGCGGAGGCTGACGCTCTCGTTGTTTCCTTCGCAGAGCATAACGGTTCGTACCCAGCGGCCTATAAAAACTTGTTCGATTGGGCGACGCGCATTGAGCGTAATGTATTTCAAAACAAACCTGTCGTTTATTTAGCAACTTCCCCAGGTCCCGGTGGTGCACAAAGTGTTCTTGCGGCGGCGACAGGTTCTGCTCAATTTTTTGGCGCGGATGTAAAGGCATCGTTATCTGTGCCGAGCTTCTACGAAAATTTTGACGTGGAATCGGGTAAGGTTGTAAACCCAGAAGTGGCAGAGCAAGTGAAACAGGCAGTTGCACTGCTGAAGTAATCTCAGTACGAGCAACTTAGTGAGTTAGCGATTCCCGACACGTATCTGTGTCGGGAATTAAAACGAGAGAATACTCTTACAGCTCGGTAATGGCTTTGCCTTTTCTTAGTTTACGAACCCACATTCGACTTGGGTGAAGTTCGGTCAATACATCAACAGGTAATGGCAGCGGGTCCCCACAGATCTGGGAGGCCAACACTTCAGCTAATAGTGGTGCAGAGCTCAGTCCACGAGATCCTAAACCTAAAAAGCAGAATAGGTTAGGGTACTGATGAATGGTTTCTACCTCTTCTGCTTTTTGATTTTGTAAGTTGGCGTATTGCGTTTTGATCGTCTCAAAGTCACCCACATTTCCGACAAATGGTAAGTGATCTCGGCTAACACAACGAATACCTTGGCGAGATTGATTACCAGTGATATCTACCTCTTTTGCCCATGTTTGATTCGGTACACATTTCACTAGCTTTTCCGCATTATCTTTTTGGGCGTTTTCATCAAATTCGTAGTCAAGGTGACTGCGGTCGTAGCTTGCACCGATACACAAGTGTTGATTACTTGGGTTAACAGGTGTCATGTAACCGTCGTAACACAACACCGTTTTCAGCTGACTCAGCGTTTCTGTTGCTGGCGCATGACTGACTTGTCCTTTCACTTGTCCCATTGGTAGGGAAGCGGTTTGACTCAATGTCTGGAACTCATGGCCGTTCGCAATTACAACCGTTGAGTGCTCAAATGTTTGACCACTCGCCGTTAGTAGCCAGAACTGACGCTTTTCATCCCAATCTAATGCCTCAACATGGTGTTCAAACTTCGTTGAGAGTAACGACGTCTTCTCCAATTGTTTAATTAACCCGCGAGTTAACTCGGCAGGGCACAGCCACCCTCCCATTGGGTAGTGCACAGACGCCATATCAATAGGTAACCCGATAGTGTTCGCAGTCTCCTCGGCGGACAGCTTGTGAATGAGCTCTGGAGTGAAGTTACCCGCAAGCATTTTCTCCAGTTTGTCTGTGGATTTGTCATCCCACATCAACTGAGTTACGCCACACCAGTCATGATCAAAATCGATCTCTTGTGCTGCTTGTTCAACAAACTGACGTGCGAACAAAAATGCAGGAGCAAACACTCGTGAAACACCCGTGTGCGGGCCATTAAGCAGTGGATAAACGGCTCCTTGTCGATTGCCTGAAGCTCCTTTGGCTGGTTGTTTGTCTTTACAGTAAAGGGTGACGTTTTGGCCACGACGAACTAACGTTTTCGCTAACGCCGCGCTAGCTATACCACCACCAATGATGGCAATCGAATCAAGATTGCTAGATGCTGAGCGATTGAACCAAGGGAGATGGTTCGACTGCTTTTCACGTTGCTCCATAGAGCCGGCGATCATTTCTCGCTTAGTGCCGAAACCTTTCACCTTTTTCATTGTAAAGCCAGCTTCGTTCAAACCACGACGTACAAAGCCTGCTGCGGTAAACGTGGCAACTGTACAATCTTGCTTGGCTAGCTTTGCCATGTTGTTGAACAGGCCTTGGTTCCACATTTCTGGGTTTTTGCTTGGCGCGAATCCATCTAAGAACCAAGCATCAATCAAACCTTGTTCGTTGTATGGAACTTGCGGCATGCAGTCTTTAATGTCACCAAACCAAAGGTCGAGTGTGATTGCACCGTCTTCTAAAACAATGCGATGACACTCCGGCACAGCGGCAGGATAGTGCTTTTGTAACTTTTCCGCGTACTCAGCTAGCTCAGGCCAAGCTTCATGCGCCTTCTTTAAATCGGCTTTGCTTAATGGGTATTTTTCAAAGCTAATAAAATGCAGCTCTTTCAATGTTGCGTCCGGATGCTGACGACGAAACTCACTAAACCACTGGCATACTGCTAAGAAGTTTAATCCCGTGCCAAATCCTGTTTCACCAATGACAAAACGTCTTTGGTCAAATTCCTGCCATCTTTCTGGGAGATGATTTTGTTTTAAGAAAACGTAGCGTGTCTCTTCAAGACCGTTTACGTTAGAGAAGTAAACATCATCAAATTGGTCTGAAACCGGAGTACCAGCTTCGTTCCAACCAAGTTCTGCGTTTTTTATTGAAGTCATAATGGTGCAAATTTGTGATTTGGCGCGGTAAGAATGGGGCGATTGTACGAATTTATGGGAAAGCTGACCACTTTTGTTGACTATCTTAGTTATCATCTAGCGGATTTTTGAATTATAGGAATGTCATAATGAAACGAGTCGTAATCACCGGTATGGGTATTGTTTCAAGTATCGGTAACAACGTCGAAGAAGTTCTAGCGTCTCTTAAAGCGGGCAAATCTGGCATCACTGCATCTGAGCAGTTCAAAGAACACGGTCTTCGTTCGCAAGTATGGGGTGATCTAAAAATCAACCCGGCGGAACACATCGACCGTAAGCAGATGCGCTTTATGGGTGATGCGGCTGCTTATGCATACCTATCAATGGAGCAGGCAATCGCAGACGCTGGTCTTACAGAAGAGCAGGTTTCAAACGATCGTACCGGTATCGTTGCAGGTTCTGGCGGTGCTTCTGCATACAATCAAACGGTAGCGACAGACACGATGCGCGCCAAAGGCGTAAAGCGAGTTGGTCCTTACATGGTTCCTCGTACTATGTCTTCTACTGTTTCTGCCTGTCTTGCTACGCCATTTAAGATTCGTGGCGTGAACTACTCAATGAGCTCTGCATGTGCAACATCTGCACACTGTATCGGCCATGCTATGGAGCTTATTCAACTAGGCAAACAAGATATTGTTTTTGCTGGTGGCGGCGAAGAGCTAGATTGGTCTCAAACTATGATGTTTGATGCGATGGGCGCACTGTCAACCAAATACAATGACACGCCAGACAAAGCATCTCGTACATACGATGCAGACCGTGACGGTTTTGTTATCTCGGGCGGCGGCGGCATGCTGGTTATTGAAGAACTAGAGCACGCACTGGCACGTGGTGCGAAAATCTACGGTGAAATCGTAGGTTACGGTGCGACATCAGATGGCTACGACATGGTAGCGCCATCAGGTGAAGGCGCAATTCGTTGTATGAAGATGGCGATGCAAGACGTTGATGGTGTGGATTACATCAACACGCACGGCACATCGACACCAGTTGGTGACGTGAAAGAGCTTGGTGCTATCCAACAATTGTTTGGTGAGAACAGCCCTGCAATCTCTGCAACAAAAGCAATGACTGGCCACGCACTCGGCGCAGCGGGCGTGCACGAAGCAATTTACTCAACACTTATGCTAGACAAAAACTTCATTGCTCCAAGCATCAATATTTCAAACTTGGACGAAGCAGCACAAGGTCTGGACATCGTGACAGAAGCACGTGATGCAGAGCTAACGACCGTAATGTCAAACAGCTTTGGCTTTGGCGGCACAAACGCAACTTTGGTTATTAAAAAGTACCAAGGTTAACTGAATTTGTTGGCGCCTTGCGAGAGTACTGTAAACGCCAACAATCCAGTTTCCAGAGCTTGATCAGTCACACTGATCGAACAGACGCAGACTCTATCCCATGGAGAGCGGGATAGGATCCTTTTGTTCTGGAACTTTGCCCGGCTATTTAGCCGGGCTTTTTCTTTTCTCTGTTTCTGCTTTTCTCTAGGCTTCCCGTCAATCGATTCTATAGGAGTTACCTCCTTGAGGTTTATTGGTGTTATATCTTGAGATTTTTCGGGAAAAGGGCACAATCGCTTTAGTTTCGCATCTTGCGAATAAACGAACTCTTACAAATGGATGTTAGAACGCTGGCGTTATGAAAATTATTGTTGATGAAAATATGCCGTATGCTGAAGAGCTATTCAGCCAACTCGGTAACGTAATTCTAAAACCAGGTCGTACACTGACCGCCGATGATTTAGTGGATGTTGATGCCCTAATGATTCGCTCAGTCACCAAAGTGAATGCTGACCTGATCAGCAAAGCAAACAAGCTGAAGTTTGTTGGTACGGCCACGGCAGGCATGGATCATGTTGACCAAGCACTTTTAAAAGAGAAAGGTATTTTCTTCACTGCGGCGCCAGGGTGTAACAAAGTGGGTGTGGCGGAATACGCGTTCAGCGTGATGATGGTGCTCGCTCAGCAACAAGGTTTCTCGGTATTTGACAAGACGGTAGGTATTATTGGTGCAGGCCAAGTAGGTAGCTACCTAGAGAAATGTTTGAAAGGCATGGGTATGAAAGTTCTCATCAATGACCCATTCAAACAAGAGTCTGGTGATCCTCGTAGCTTTACTCCGTTGACAGAACTGATTGAAAGCTCAGACATCATTACACTACATACGCCAATCACCAAAGATGGCCCATACCCAACGCATCATTTGATTGATGAGAAGGTATTAAATGGTCTCCGCAGCGATCAAATTTTGATTAACGCGGCTCGAGGTCCCATCGTTGACAACGCTGCTTTGAAGCAACGTCTTTTGAAAAATGATGGCTTTACAGCGGCACTCGACGTATTTGAATTTGAACCAGAGGTTGATATGGAGCTTCTGCCTCTGCTAGCATTCGCAACCCCTCACGTTGCAGGCTACGGCTTGGAAGGGAAAGCTCGCGGTACAACGATGATTTTCAACAGCTACTGTGAGTTCTTAAATAACGAATTACGTGCGCATGCCAGCGATTTACTGCCAACCGCGCCTGTTCCTACTATGGTATTGGACAGAGCTTGGGACGAAGCAACACTGCATAACATCACGCAGTTAATCTATGATGTGCGTAGAGATGACGCTCTTTTCCGCCGTGAAATCAGTAAGCCAGGCGCTTTTGACCTGATGCGTAAAAACTACTGGGATCGCCGTGAATACAGCGCTGTCACGCTAGTGGGTAACAAAACATGTAACCTTGCTCCATTAGCAGAACTAGGTTTTCAGATTGAGGTAAGTCAATGAGCCAGCAATATAATGTTGCCATTTTAGGTGCGACCGGTGCGGTCGGTGAAACAATTTTGGATGTGCTTCAAGAGCGCAAATTCCCAGTAGGCGAAATCTTCCTACTCGCGAGTGAGCGCAGCGAAGGCAAGACTTATCGCTTCAATGGTAAAACGGTACGCGTTCAAAACGTAGAAGAGTTCGATTGGTCTCAAGCGCATATCGCACTGTTTTCTGCTGGTGGTGAGCTATCAGCCAAGTGGGCTCCAATTGCCGCTGATGAAGGCGTGATTGTTATCGACAATACATCACACTTCCGTTACGAGTACGACATTCCTCTTGTTGTGCCAGAAGTAAACCCAGAAGCGATTGCAGAGTTTCGTAACCGTAACATCATCGCGAACCCGAACTGTTCAACCATCCAAATGCTGGTGGCACTAAAACCAATTCACGATGCGGTGGGCATTGAGCGTATTAACGTATCAACTTACCAATCGGTGTCTGGTGCAGGCAAAGCGGGTATCGATGAGCTAGCAGGTCAAACGGCGAAGCTGCTAAACGGTCTGCCTGCAGACAAGAAGCAATTCTCTCAACAGATCGCGTTTAACTGTATTCCACAAATCGATCAAATGATGGAAAACGGCTACACCAAAGAAGAAATGAAAATGGTGTGGGAAACACAGAAGATCTTTAACGATCCATCAATCACAGTCAATCCAACGTGTGTACGTGTTCCTGTATTCTACGGTCACGCAGAAGCACTTCACATTGAGACTCGTTCACCTATCGATGCACAAGAAGTCGTTAACTTGCTTGAGCAAACTGACGGTATCGAAGTGTTCCACGGTGAAGACTTCCCTACACAAGTTCGCGATGCGGGCGGTAAAGACCATGTAATGGTTGGCCGTATCCGTAACGATATCAGCCATCATAGCGGCGTAAACCTGTGGGTTGTTGCTGATAACGTGCGTAAAGGCGCGGCAACTAACGCGGTGCAAATCGCAGAAGTTCTGATCCGCGATTACTACTAAGTCGCTTACAGTTCATTTCAAAGCCTCGCACAGTGCGAGGCTTTTTTGTACGAACGAAACAAAATAGTGTGAGATTAGTACGAATATGGCGAGAGCCACACATTTTTTATTCTCAACGCTATAGTTTTGCATGCGATATCCGATATATTTAACCGATCACCATTTCAAATTGTATTTAGCACAAAACTGAGCCTTCTATGCGTCAAAATTATAAGCGTTTGTTAGCAGCCCTTGTGTTGATGAGCGCGACTCAGACATCATCAGTGGTTCAAGCCGAAGGAATTCGTCTTGTTGGACCGTCTGGTGAAGTGCAATCATCTCCGAGCTATGCTGAAGATATTGAGCGAGCATTACCTGCTCCTCCTGCGAATACTCAACCGTCACGTTTCTTTGGTCCGACTGGTGAAAATCAAACACTATGGTCGATCGCTTCAGAATTACGACCTTCACGCGGTGTTACCGTTCAACAAACGCTTCTTGCCATTTACCGAATTAACCCTCAAGCGTTTGAGAACCAAAACATTCATGAATTGATCCCAGGTAGTCGGCTACGAGTACCTTCTCTAGAGCAAGTGCAAAGCGCGACCACAGCGCAAGCTGTTGCGATTATGAAGGCGCATGAAGCTAAGTTAAAACAGCCGAAGCCGACAAATAGAGCGACGCCAGCACAACGAGTCACCGAGCAACCAAAGCCACAAATTAAAGTAGAACCCAAGCCTGCGACTAAGCCAGAGACAGTGGCTGCAACGGAGCCAAAACCAACTCCGAAAACAATACCCGTCATCCCTGCGCCACCAGTAACCACCTCTCCGCAGGGAGAAAAGCAGGTCAGTGCGCTAAAGGACAAACTTCAAGGCTCACAAAGTGAATTAGAGTCATTAGAAGAGAAGAACCATCGTCTTCGATTGATGCTGTCAGAAGTGCAAAGCGAAGTCGAAACTTTGAAAAGCGAACTGAATGACGAAGAACGCATTCGCTCAGAAGTCGAGAAACTGCTTGCTGAAGAGCGCCAGCGCCTTGCTGAACAACAACGCATGCAACCAAGCACCATGGACAAAATTTTGTCTAATGGTTGGCTTGTTGGTCTTGCGGCATTAATTCCTGGTGCTTTGATTGCGTTGCTAGTTGTTATGCTTCTTGGTCGACGCTCTAAAGTGAAAGAGGAAGAAGCGGCTGAACAGGAACAGCAAAACGTTGATCCTCTTGCAGCGCCAATCGGTTTAGCGGCGGCGGATGAGCTGGATGAAGAGCTCACGCTTGATGATGAATTGTTTGCAGATGAAGATATCAACACACAGTCTTTACAAGAAGAGAAGTCAGATTTAGAAGAAGACGTCTTTGCTAACCTCGACGATGAAGAACTTGATTTCAATCTGGAAGGGGACGATGACCCATTTGCAGATATTGGCGATGACGGTGACCTAGATGTTGGTCTGGATGAGTTTGAGTCATCGAACAATGGTATCCAAGTCAACGGCGAAGAAAAAGCGCTTGGTTTAGAAGAAATGGAGCGAGCCTTAGATGAGGTTGCTCCAGAACTAGAAGTGCTCGATGACGATGAGTCTGGCTTCGATCTTTCGGATGATGCGAATGAGAAATCAGACTCGCTTTCAGACGACGCATTTGCCGAGTTACTTGCAGCCGATGAGCCGTCAGAAGAGTTACCAAGTGACACTGTCGACCAGGATATGCTTGATGACTTGTTTGCTGAACTTGGCAATGATGACTTCGATTTAGATACTGATGAGCCTGAGTTAAAACAGCCCGTTTCGGATGATGACTTTAGTGTAGGAGAGGCATCTGACGACGATATCGATAAGCTATTGGCCCAGTATGAACAACCGGCTAGTGAATCGGAAGTTCGAGAAGCTGACGCCAATGAAGGTCCTGTTCTAGATGAAAACAGTACAGAGCTACTCGATGAACTCATTGATTTTGATGAAGATGATACAGACGAGTTTGATCCATTAAACGAGCTAGAAGCAATCTCTGGTTTTGAAGGTGATGACTCGATCGAAGAGTTAGACGCAGATAGCACAGACTTACTGGATGAACTCATTGATGATGTTACCTCTGAACTTGATGAAGAGACTGAAGCTGATTTAGATCCGTTTGATGATCTGATTCGAGAGGACGAGAGCCCAGAGCAGAATAAATCGGAAGAGGAAGAGTTACTGAAATCACTTGGTTTTGGTGAGCCAGACGCCGACGAAAAGCCATCTTCCGTAGTTGAGTCAGAACAAACTCATGAAGATCAGGACATTGAGTCTGGATTGGACATCGACGCTTTATTAAGTGAAAGCCAACCAGACACGCAACAAGCTGCAAAAGAGCAACCATTAACCGAGCCAGAGGCTGCTTCAGAGCCATTTAGCAGCGATGAATTTCTTGGTGATTTAGAGGACCTCTCACCAGAGAATGATCCTTTAATGAGCGAGCTAGACGACCTATTTGAGTCAGACAGTGAAGAACTTCTGCCAACAGAACAAGAAAAAGCGGATTTTTCTGCTGAACTTGACGCTCTATTTGATAGTGAAGACGATTTACCGCAGCAAGTTGAAAAAACACAAACGGAGATAGAGGAAGCTTCATCACTACAACAAGAGGCTACCGATACTGATTCAACACAAGAACCATCCGTGGAGTCCGATGCTGAGGTACAGCCTCACGTTGAGCGAGAGGAAGACATTCCAGCCTTCACGCCGACACCAAATACAATAGAAAATGAATTCGGTGTTCCACAAGAAGAAGATTGGCTACTGGATGAACCTGAATTGGAGCCGGAAACTGAGTCGACCAACGATTCAGAAGATGAATTCAATTTTGATGAGCTAGATCTTCCAGAATTCAGCGAAGAAGATGCTCTAGCATCTATGGCTGGCGAACCTGCGTTAGAAACGTCCGAGTCCGTTGAACCAGAACAAATTGAAGCCGACTTGCCAGCTGAGTCCGAAGAAGAGTTCAATTTTGACGAGCTGGATCTTCCTGAGTTTAGTGAAGAAGACGCATTGGCGTCTATGTCGGATGAGCCGGAGTTAGAAACGTCCGAGTCTGTTAAACCAGAGCAAGTCGAAGCTGACTTACCAGCTGAGTCCGAAGAAGAGTTCAATTTTGATGAGCTGGATCTTCCAGAATTCAGTGAAGAAGACGCATTGGCGTCTATGACGGATGAGCCGGAGTTAGAAACGTCCGAGTCCGTTGAGCCAGAACAGGTTGAAGCAGACTTGCCAGCTGAATCAGAAGATGAATTCAATTTTGATGAGATCGATTTGCCAGAGTTCAGTGAAGAAGATGCACTGGCGTCTATGGCTGGCGAACCTACGTTAGAAACGTCCGAGTCCGTTAAGCCAGAACAAGTTGAAGCCGACTTGTCAGCTGAGTCCGAAGAAGAGTTCAATTTTGACGAGCTGGATCTTCCTGAGTTTAGTGAAGACGACGCATTGGCGTCTATGGCTGGCGAACCTGCGTTAGAAACGTCCGAGTCCGTTGAGCCAGAACAAGTTGAAGCCGACTTGCCAACTGAGTCCGAAGAAGAGTTCAATTTTGATGAGCTCGATTTGCCAGAGTTCAGTGAAGAAGATGCACTGGCGTCTATGGCTGGCGAACCTGCGTTAGAAACGTCCGAGTCCGTTGAGCCAGAACAGGTTGAAGCCGACTTGCCAACTGAGTCCGAAGAAGAGTTCAATTTTGATGAGCTCGATTTGCCAGAGTTCAGCGAAGAAGATGCCTTGGCGTCGATGGAAGAAGAGCCAGAATTACCGAGCTCTGAGACTGCAGATATAGAACCAATCTCCGGTGAGGATGAAGAGTTAAGTTTTGACGACCAAGATCTTCCAGAGTTCAATGAGGAAGATGTTCTCGCGTCAATGAACGAGGGTGCGCCAGAGAGCCCTAAGGTTGAAGCAGAGACATCGAGACCAGCTATTCAAGCCGATAACGATCATGATGCTTTGTTTGAAGTATTTGCGCAGCAAAACGGCTTTGATACTGACCCAGAAGTGCAGCCAACAGCGACAGAGGGTGAGCCGCTCAGTAATTTGGATGATGAATCATCAATGGCTAACCTTCTTGCGGAAGACGCAAACTCAGAAGTATTTGAAGGTAAACTAGACAGTGACACCATCGCAAGTGCAGGTATGGATTTTGAAACCATGCTTGATGTTGGAGATGATTGGGATGGCTTTAAACCCGCTGCTGATAACGTAAGTTCTACTGAAGAAGTGCCTGAGGACCAGCGTGATGTTTGGAATTCGAGTGATGCACTAAGTCAGCCAGAGATCGCGCAAGAAAACTGGGCAGAGCAAAGCGACTTGGATGACTTCGACCCGAAGAAAAATCAATTTATGACGATTGATGAATTGATGGCTCAGGTCGACAGAGAAGGTGGTGAGTTCGAAGAAGAAGACCTTAAGCTCGATGTCGGATTGAACGAGTTTCCAGATGTTATCGGTGAGATCGGCGATATTGACGTAGATAGCAATGCTGAAGCGGCTGGGAAACTGGATTTGGCTAAAATCTATCTCGAGATGAACGATTCTCAAGGGGCGATTAAACTACTAGAAGAGGCGATTGTTTACGGTGAGGATGATATTCGCCGCGAAGCAAAAAGCCTGATTGACGCCATTAATGGCCGATAAACCGAAACAAAAGGGTAGCGTTTGCTACCCTTTTTGTGTCCCGTTAGTATGATGCTACCTTTATGTCACCCTTGGTGAAACTGGCAACTTGAGGTGACTTGAGTATATACTTCCCGCCCCATTTTAGAGTTCGAAGGTTAAGATGAGAATCGCATTAGGTATCGAGTACAACGGTACAAACTACTTTGGTTGGCAGCGCCAAAGAGAAGTGAAAAGTGTCCAAGAAGAGCTAGAGAAAGCATTGTCCGTCGTCGCTAATCACCCAGTTGAAGTTCAGTGTGCTGGTCGGACAGACGCAGGCGTGCATGGCACGGGACAAGTTGTGCACTTTGATACCAACGTTACTCGAAAAATGGTAGCTTGGACCATGGGCGCAAACGCGAACATGCCAAGCGATATAGCGGTTCGTTGGGCTAAGGAAGTTTCAGATGATTTCCATGCAAGATTCTCAGCGACAGCGCGCCGTTATCGTTACATTATTTTCAATCATGCTTTACGTCCAGGCATCTTAAACTCGGGGGTTAGTCACTATCATGGTGAGCTCGACGAGCAAAAAATGCATGAAGCAGGGCAGTTCCTGCTCGGCGAAAATGATTTTACGTCGTTTCGCGCGGCGCATTGTCAGTCTCGCAGCCCATTTCGAAACTTGATGCACCTGAACGTTACGCGCCATGGAAACTATGTGGTTATTGATATTAAAGCTAATGCGTTCGTGCATCATATGGTTCGTAATATCACAGGTAGCTTGATAAAAGTTGGACGTGGCGAAGAGAGTCCTGAATGGATCAAGTGGTTATTAGACGCCAAAGATCGCAAACTAGCGGGTGCGACAGCGAAAGCGGAAGGTCTGTACCTGGTAGATGTAGACTACCCAGAAGAGTTTGGGTTACCTGAAGTGCCGATCGGTCCACTGTTTTTACCAGATAATTTGAACTAATTTTACAAACTTATTTCAAAATATCGGTAGTGTTTACATTGAATGTGAACGGAAAACATACGCTATTTACGATATCAAAAATAGGTACAACCAGTTTTTTATCTACAGTAGCTGCAAGATATGGTTTAATCCGTCGGTATTATGTCGAATTTATATCTTTCGCAATGAAGCGGAAGAGTTGAGAGAAAAGGTCTTCCATGAGTTGGCTTGAAAAGATTTTAGAGAAAAGCAATCTAGTAAGTTCACGCAAAGCTTCTATCCCAGAAGGTGTGTGGACTAAATGTACCTCTTGTGAACAGGTTTTATACCATGCTGAACTAGAGCGTAACTTAGAAGTTTGTCCAAAGTGTAACCATCACATGCGTATGAAAGCGCGTCGTCGTTTGGAAACATTTTTAGATGAAGGTAATCGAGTTGAATTAGGTTCTGAACTTGAGCCACAGGATAAACTGAAATTTAAAGATTCTAAGCGATACAAAGAGCGTATCTCTGCTGCACAAAAAAATAGCGGTGAGAAAGATGCGCTAGTTGTGATGCAGGGTGAATTGCTTGGTCTGCCGCTTGTGGCGTGTGCGTTTGAATTCTCCTTTATGGGTGGTTCAATGGGTTCAGTCGTTGGTGCTCGCTTTGTGAAAGCAGTGGATGCAGCCATTGAAAATAACTGTGCGCTTGTTTGTTTCTCAGCAAGTGGTGGTGCTCGTATGCAAGAGGCTTTAATGTCTCTTATGCAAATGGCAAAAACCAGTGCTGCGCTTGAGCGTTTATCAGAAAAAGGTCTGCCGTTTATTTCTGTTCTAACTGACCCTACAATGGGTGGTGTATCAGCAAGTTTGGCTATGTTGGGTGATATCAACATCGGTGAACCTAAGGCCCTCATTGGCTTTGCTGGTCGTCGTGTAATCGAGCAAACTGTACGTGAAGATCTTCCTGAAGGTTTCCAGCGTAGTGAGTTCCTGCTTGATCACGGTGCTATTGATATGATCGTTGACCGTCGTGAAATGCGTCAGCGCGTGGGTGGTCTTATCGCTAAGATGACTAACCACAAGTCTCCTTTGGTGGTTTCGGTTAACGAATCTCCAAATGAAGAGCCATATTCTGTACCAGAAGCGGACGAAAAAGGGTAAAGTATCAACTAACATAAAAACCAAAGAATTTAATGGTTAAAGTTAGATGACCCAAAACCCAATTCCTCAAGCCACATCTTCATTAGAGATGTGGCTTGATTATTTAGCAAATATTCATTCCTCAGCAATTGATCTAGGCTTAGACCGTGTCCAAGCGGTAGCAAACAAAGCCAATCTTACCAAACCAGCTCCAACCGTAATCACCGTTGCCGGAACCAATGGCAAAGGCTCAACGTGTGCGTTAATGGAAGCCATTTTACTTGATGCTGGCTATTCAGTCGGTGTTTATAGTTCTCCGCACCTGATTCGTTACAACGAGCGTGTACGCATTAATGGCGTTGACGTTGTAGATGCCAAGCACTGTGAAGCATTCGATTATGTAGAAAAGCAGCGTGGTGATGTTAGCCTTAGCCTCTTTGAATTCGGTACGCTTGCTGCGCTACGTATTTTCCAAGTAGAGAAAGTTGACGTTGTCTTACTTGAAGTAGGACTTGGCGGCCGTCTAGACGCCACTAACGTTGTTGACCATGATGTTTCTGTTATTACGAGCTTAGCGATCGATCATGTGGATTGGCTTGGTGATGACATCAATGTTATTGGTTTTGAAAAAGCGGGCATTTACCGTTCAGGGAAGCCAGCAATTTGTGGTCAACCGACGCCACCAGCGACCGTGGCGGCTCATGCTGACGATATTGGTTCTGAGTTCTTCCAAGTAGGTATTCAGTACGATTACCAACTAACTGATAATGGTTGGAAATGGAGCAGTGGGGCATTTGAGTTAGAGGATTTACCAATCCCATCGCTACCATTACAAAATGCAGCCACTGCACTGATGGCACTAGGGGCTTCGGAATTGCAAATCACTGACATAAATATTGTCAATGGCTTGAATAATGCGCGTTTGGCGGGGCGTATGCAAGTACTGCATCACGAACCTGAAATAGTCCTTGATGTCGCTCATAACCCGCACTCTGCTGAGTATTTGGTAGAAAGAGTGAAGCAACAATATCTGGGTAAGAATATCCATATTGTGGTTGCAATGCTGCATGACAAGGACATTAAAGCAACCATTGAAGCGCTAACTCCAGTTGCAACACAATGGTATCCAGCGTCGCTTACTGGACCGAGAGCGGCGACCGCTGATGAATTGTGCCAATACTTACCTGATGGGCAAGTTCATTTTGAAAACCCTGTTGACGCCTTCGAGAGTGCGAGAAGCCACGCAAAGGCAGGAGACGTTATTCTGGTGGTTGGCTCATTCCATACCGTCGGAGAGGTATTGGAACATTGGCAATCAAATAATAAATAAGTAAAGGTATTTTGATGGCAAGTAAATTCCAAAGTCGTTTAGTCGGCACCATCATTCTAGTCGCAGTCGGAGTCATTGTTCTTCCCGATGTGCTAGATGGTAAGAAACTGCACTACAAAGAAGAATTTGCCAGTATTCCTATCAAACCAGAACTTGATAGTGATGTGGAAAACTTCGAAATATTAGAGCCAGTGGAAGACGACATTACGTTACCGGATTCTCCGGTTGAAGCTGTAGTGCAAGAACGTGAGGATGCTCAAGTAGCCGTTTCTGAGCCCGAGCCAGTGCCAACATCTAAACCTGAGGTCATCAAACAACCAGAGCAAGTTGAGGTCGTCACTCGTCCTGTTCAAGAGAAAAATCAATATGAAGATTCAGCTTGGATCATTCAGTTGATGGCACTTAAGAATCACGAAAATGCTGTCGCGCTTGTCGCGGATTTGCAAAAGCGTGGTTATCAAGCTCACACAAAGAAAGAAAACGAGTTTACGAGAGTGATTGTTGGCCCTGATGTGTCAAAAAGTAAACTTGAACGACAAGTTCAAGAATTACAAAAAATTACAGGCTCAAAAGGTCAATTGCTTAAATTTAAGCCATTAAATCCATAAGAAAACGTTTGCGTCAGCATTTTTTCTGTTAAAATGCGCGCCAACTTAAGATGAAGAAAAGATGAATTGGATAGATTTTATCATTTTAGGTGTGATCGGATTTTCAGCTCTGATCAGTTTAGTTCGCGGTTTTGCTAAAGAAGCTTTGTCTTTGGTGATTTGGTTCGGAGCGTTTTTTATCTCCAGTAATTACTATGCCAAATTGGCGGTGTACTTCACCAACATCGAAGATGATATGTTTCGTAACGGAGCGGCGATTGCGGCGTTATTTGTCGCAACCTTGGTAGTTGGTGCAGTGGTGAATTACGTCATTGGTCAACTGGTACAAAAAACAGGGCTATCAGGTACGGACCGAATTCTCGGGATTGTATTTGGTGGTCTACGCGGAGTCTTAATTGTTTCTGCGGTGCTGTTTTTTATGGATGCGTTTACTGCATTCCCAAGCTCGGATTGGTGGAAAGATTCACAGTTGATCCCTGAGTTCAGCCGTATCATCGCCCCATTCTTCGAGCATTTACAAGCAACATCAAGTTTTCTGTCTGGCACTATCTAGTAGTGCCAGCTACTGTCGCAAATCGAGGATTAGGACATGTGTGGTATTGTTGGAATCGTGGGCACAACGCCTGTAAACCAGTCTATTTATGACGCGTTAACGGTGTTACAGCATCGTGGCCAAGATGCCGCTGGTATTTGTACCATAGAAAGCAATCGTTTTCGTCTACGTAAGGCGAACGGTTTAGTCAAGGATGTATTTGAAGCAAGACACATGCAACGCCTGCAAGGCGAGGTCGGAATTGGTCATGTTCGTTACCCTACAGCAGGCAGTTCAAGCGCTTCAGAAGCTCAACCTTTCTACGTAAACTCTCCTTTCGGTATTACACTTGCCCACAACGGTAACTTGACTAACGCTAACGAAGTTCGTCAGAAGCTGTTTGAAAAAGATCGCCGTCATATCAATACCACTTCAGACTCTGAAGTATTACTAAATGTACTGGCGCACGAAATTGACTCAGTAAAAGGAAATGTCACGACCGAAGACGTATTCCGCGCAGTCACCAATGTTCATCGCACAATTCGCGGTGCTTATGCTGTGACAGCTATGATCATTGGTCATGGTATGATTGCATTTCGTGACCCACACGGTATTCGCCCGCTGTGTTTAGGTAAGCGTGAAGTTAACGGCAGAGCAGAGTACATGGTTGCGTCTGAATCGGTGGCATTGGATGCGGTCGGTTTTGATTTCGTCCGTGATGTTGCACCTGGTGAAGCGATTTACGCAACGTTTGACGGTGAGCTTTACACGAAGCAGTGTGCAGATAATCCTAAGCTCAACCCTTGTATTTTCGAGTTCGTGTACTTTGCTCGTCCGGATTCGTTCATCGATAAAATTTCGGTATACAGCGCTCGCGTTGAAATGGGTAAAAAGCTGGGCGAACGTATTCGTGAAGATTACGCAAACCTTGATATCGATGTTGTCATTCCTATCCCTGAAACGTCTTGCGACATTGCACTGCAAATCGCTCAAGCGATCGATATCCCTTATCGCCAGGGTTTCGTGAAAAACCGTTATGTTGGACGTACGTTTATCATGCCTGGCCAGCAACAACGTAAGAAATCAGTACGTCGCAAGTTGAATGCTATTCGTTCGGAATTCAAAGGTAAGAACGTGTTGCTGGTGGATGATTCTATTGTTCGTGGTACAACGTCAGAGCAGATTATTGAGATGGCTCGTGATTCTGGTGCCAAGAAAGTGTACATGGTCTCAGCGGCTCCTGAAGTTCGTTTCCCGAACGTATACGGCATTGATATGCCAAGTGCTACAGAGCTTATTGCCCATGGCCGTGACAACGATACAATTTGTAAGCAGATTGGTGCCGATGCGCTTATTTATCAACGTCTAGAAGATTTGGTAGAAGCTGTAGGTCTTGGAAATCAAGACATTACTCAGTTCGATACTTCCGTGTTTAACGGTGAATACGTAACGGGTGATATCGACCAACAATACCTAGATTTTTTAGATGGTCTTCGTAACGATGATGCGAAAACACAACTTGAAATCCAACAGGACTTAGCAAACCTAGAGCTTCATAACGAAGGCGCATAGGATGCGCTTTCTTAAGTCGTAAAAAAACCAGAGCTTCGGCTCTGGTTTTTGTTTTCGCTATCTAATTAGTGAATGTTATAAGCGATCACAAAGTCAATAAAGAGGCGAACTTTCTCTGGCAGGTGATCTTTGTGGTTGTAAAGCATATAAATGTCGCGCGGGTTTGCACTCCAATCTGGCAGTATGCGTACCAAATCGCCGCTCTCGATGTACTCTTTGATCATGACATCTGGCATTAGTGTGATGCCTAAACCTTCGGAACAAGCGCTGCGCACCACATTGAGCGCGTTTGCTTGAAAACGACCACGATCAACATTCACCACAGACTCGCCTTTGCTATTAATCAAGGTCCACTTAATAAGCGGGTACCCTTTTAGCAATGAATGGTTAGAGAGCTCTTCTGCATGATGTGGCGCAGGATTCGAGGTTAGATAGTCAGGGCTTGCAACGAGAATATCCTTCACTTCGCCAATCTTACGCGCGATGAGGCTAGAGTCGCGTTGCGGTCCCACTCGAAAAATTACATCCCATTCAGTAGGGTCAAGCTTGTCCGCATTATTCTCTGTCGTTAGCTCAATGTTGATGTCCGGGTACTGCTTCATAAAGCTGTTGAACATCGGCATCATCATTCGTTTAGTTAAGTTGTAAGGCGCGGATATCTTAATTTTGCCGGATGCTCCTCGGCAGTCGTCAGTGATTTCCTCTGCTGCGGTTGTTAGCCTTTGTAGTAAAGGAGAGCACTCATGGTAAAAACGTTCCCCTGCTTCAGTGAGCGAGAGTTTGCGAGCATGACGGTTCAATAGTCGAAGATTGACAGAGTCTTCTAGCGCTTGAATGCGTCGGGTGATGGTCGCAACCGGGATCATGGTTTTTCGCGAAGTTGCGGTGTAGCTCCCATTTTCGACAACCAGTCGAAACAGGTTTAAGTCATCTAATTTCATATTTCCAGACACATTAAATTACCGATTACGGTTAATTTATAATTAACTTTGTGATCAAAGCTTGCTTTAAGTCAACATGTTGCATCATTTGAACACAGCAACCCTGTTTGAGTAAATACTGTTATACGCCGTAATATTTGTATTAATGCAGTTTCCGAGCTAAGTTTTATAACAAGGCGAAGCGGCCTCAGGTCTTGCTGTGACACGTTTTGCTGGAAGTAAACACAACAAAAATAATGACTTAATAATAAATCTGTTTTTTTGACTGAGCTTTGTGAGGGATAAAGGTATGTTTAAGACTCACAGTCAAACGGCAATGGTCTCGGCACAGGAAGTGATTAATCAAAAACTAATAATGTTGGTGGACGATGATCCAATATTTCGTAAAGTAACCAATGCCTATTTAGAAAGTCAGGGTTTTAAAGTAGTAGAAGCAGAAAACGGCCTAGAAGCGCTTCAACAACTCAGGGAATGCCAACCCGATCTTATCTTATGTGATTTATCGATGCCGGTCTTAGATGGTATCGAGTTCGTCGAAGAAGTTAGTCTCGAATATCCATATATGCCGCTTATCGTGGTATCAGGCACGGATGAAATGTCCGATGTCGCGAAAGCGTTGCGATTTGGTATTAAAGATTTTCTTCCTAAACCGATAGGTAATTATGAGCACCTATCTCAGGCGATAGAGAATACGCTGGAAGATACCGATAGCCACTTCTCAGAACAACGTGACTTTTCAAGTCAGTGGTTCAGGGTTGATGATGGTGGTGAAATCCCGGATGAACAAGAGCTGTATTGGCATCTGGAATATTTGCAACAGAATCCGAGTGCGGCAAGAGATTTACTGCAAGCTCTATTGCCAGAGAAGGATGCTGCTCAGGGAGATTGGCGCTGCTCGTACCGTTTATTGCAATCGACGGATGTGATGCCCTTGGTTTTCGATTATCGTTGGTTAATGAATGGTCAATTTGCGTTTTATCTCGTTGATTCTGCTTCCCAAGCTAATGATGGAGTTGCGACGACATTGCTCGTTAGGGCATTGTTTGACGATTATCTCCGTAACTTGAAAAGTTTCAGTGCTGATCTCAAGGACATGGTAGGGATCATTGAAAAAGGAATTGAGTGTTCGGAGTGTGCGGGTGCAGTCAATGCTGTGTTTGGTGTCGCCGACCTCGCTTCATCCTCGGTCTCTATATTGCCTGCGGGTTTAGATAGCCATTGGTCTGACGGAAATACGAATCAACACATCGCAGCAGGTAACCGTTTAGGGGGAGGAAGTATGAAAAACTTCATCACCCGCGATTTACCGCTTAGTGTTGCAGGACAGTTGTCTATCGGGTGTTTAGGTTCTTCAAGTTTTAGTTTAAGTATTACCCGGAAATCCCGACTAGTATAATTATGACTTGCAAACCAATAAGCAGCGTCCTTACGCTGCTTATTATCTTTTTAGAACCACCAAAACAACATACGTTTAGTTTAATAACCTTACTTTTTACTGGTGTTTAGATTTGGCTGTTTAATGTATAGTCAGCGCTTAAAACAATAATGACCCATTTGTGCAACGATAATTTAACGCTGTGCCTTGGGAGAAGCAAAGTCAACTAGTGAGAAGACACATCATGGCAGACAAAGATTTTAAAGAGCCTTATAATATTTTTTACTTTTTAGGTTTTATTGCAGTTCTTTTGATCCCAACACTTCCTGCAACGCTAACCTGGCTTCGTGTAATGAATGGTTACGCAGGCTTTTAATCTAGCTATTTTGTACCGGAGTTCACCATTCGTATTAAGCGTTACTTTTTCAATACTGTTGGTGGACTCTGTATTGTGCTCGGCATAGCCGGCATAGCCCTTCCACTTTTACCCACCACACCTTTTATTTTGCTTGCTAGCGCATGTTTTATGCGTGGTAGCCCCGCATTTCATCAATGGTTACATAACCACAAAACGTTTGGACCCATTCTCGACAATTGGCATAAGCATCGGGCTGTTACTTCAAAAGTAAAAAAGCGTGGTGCGATTTTTATTGCGCTTAGTTTCATGGTTTCAATCGTTGTTGTCCCCCTCGTTTGGGTAAAAATTGGTCTTTTAGTGATGCTAATCGTTTTACTCAGCTGGTTTATGCGTCTGCCTGTGATTGAGTTGGTTGCTGACCGAGAAGAAAATCACTAAGATTGTAGAGAATAGTGTGCCCGCTCTTCGAGTGGGCGTTTGTATTTTCAGCGCCTGTGACTTTTACGAAAATAAGCACATAGTGGTGAAAACCTATTGTTCGTTGCCCTCGTGATACTGCGATTAGAGAGGGCGATGAGCCAATCTAAGTAAATCGGTATTATGACTACAGAAACAATTTCACTGATCAAATCTAGCATCAAAAGCATCCAAGACTACCCAAAGCCAGGCATTCTATTTCGTGATGTGACGAGCCTTCTTGAAGACGCGAAAGCATACCAAGCGACGATCAACTTACTTGTTGAACGTTACAAAGATATGGGCTTTACCAAGGTTGTGGGTACGGAAGCCCGTGGCTTTCTATTTGGCGCGCCTTTAGCGCTTGAGCTAGGTGTTGGTTTTGTACCAGTGCGTAAACCAGGCAAGCTACCACGCCCTACTGTTGCTCAATCTTATGAGCTTGAATACGGCGTTGATACACTAGAAATCCATACAGATGCCATCGTTGAAGGCGACAAAGTACTGGTTGTCGACGATTTATTGGCAACGGGCGGTACTATTGAAGCGACGACTAAGCTGATTCGCCAACTGGGTGGTGAAGTTGAGCACGCTGCGTTCGTTATCAACCTACCAGAAATCGGTGGCGATAAACGTTTAGAAGCACTAGGTCTAAACGTGTACAGCATCTGCGATTTTGAAGGACATTAATACATTCAATGAGTTATTTAGCTTTAGCGCGAAAATGGCGTCCTAATCAGTTTGACCAAGTTGTCGGACAAAAACATGTCCTGACGGCGTTGGAAAACGCACTGGCGCAAAACCGTTTACACCATGCTTATCTGTTCAGCGGGACTCGTGGTGTGGGTAAAACGAGTATCGGTAGGCTGTTTGCCAAAGGCTTGAACTGCGAAACCGGCATTACCGCGACACCTTGTGGTAAGTGTGATACTTGTCGTGAAATTGATGAAGGTCGCTTTGTCGATCTTCTTGAAATCGACGCAGCATCACGTACTAAAGTTGAAGACACTCGTGAACTGTTAGACAACGTTCAATACAAACCTGCTCGTGGACGTTTTAAAGTGTACCTCATCGATGAGGTGCACATGCTATCGCGTCACTCTTTCAATGCGTTGTTGAAAACCCTGGAAGAGCCGCCAGAGTATGTGAAGTTCTTACTCGCAACAACTGATCCACAAAAGCTGCCTGTCACTATATTGTCGCGTTGTCTTCAGTTTCATCTGAAACCAATCAGCGTTGATGATATTCACCAGCAACTTGATTACATCCTAGGTCAAGAGCAAGTTTCAGCAGAGCCAAAAGCGTTGGGTATGATCTCACATGCTGCAGATGGCAGTATGCGTGATGCTCTTAGCTTGACTGATCAAGCAATTGCATTAGGTAACGGTGCGGTGCAAGCCGATATTGTCAGCCACATGTTGGGGACGATTGATACCGACCAAGCGATTCACTTACTAGAGTCAATCAGCAGCAAGAAACCTCAACAAGCTATGGATAAAATCCAACAATTAGCGGCAAATGGTGTTGAGTGGGATGGTTTGTTGCAGCAAGTCGCAACACAGTTACACCGAATTGCGATGTATCAAGCGTTGCCCGCGTCGTTAGACCGAGCACAACCAGATGCAGAGAAAATTGAGCTGTTGAGTAAAGCTCTAAGCCCGCAAGACGTTCAGCTTTACTATCAAATTGCATTAAAAGGTCGTGAAGATTTGACCCTCTCGCCAAATGGGCGAGTCGGTTTGGAAATGATTGTGCTGCGTATGTTGGCGTTCCGCCCATCAAATAACAGTGGGGCAAATGTTGTTTCTAGTAACTGCGAGCCAGCGTCATCTCCGGCTCAAAGTACCAGTCAACCAAAGGCTGCGCCAGCTCAGACAGCCGCGGCTCCTCGAGCTCAGCAGCCGAGTCCAGCACAAAGCTCACCACAAGTGGCGCCTCAACCTTCATCCAGTTCACAACCTGAATATCACGCGAGTGGATATGAGACGGTTCCGCCACAGTATGATATGGCGCCGCCGATGAGCGAAAACCCTGCACCGCAGCATGAAACGCCACCTCAACAAGTGCAAGAGAGCGTTTCAACACCGGCGCGCGGTGGTCTAAGCGGTTTACGTCACCAATTACGTTCTCAGCGTCAAGGCCTACAACAGAACACTCCTCAAAATGGTGGCTCAAAAAAGCCTAAAGCGGCATCTGCACAACCAGAATCGGTTATCGACCGAGTAGCGCAATTGCATGGCAATTCCGCGCAGGTGTCGCCAAACTCAGCTCCGAAGTCGACGGAGCCACAAGTTGAGGAAGCGTATCGCTGGCGTCCAAGCAAGCCTGTTGAGACAAAAGTAAATACAAAACTGACACCTACGCAGCTCAAGCAGGCACTTGAGCATGAGAAAACGCCTGAAATGGCACAAAAGCTCATCGATGAGTCATTAGAACATAATGAATGGGCGAAGCTCATCAGCTTAATGGAGATCCCTAAGCTGGTAGAGCAACTTGCGCTAAACTCTCATTATAGTAAGGAAGGAACAACCGTTTCGTTACTATTGAGAAGCAGCCAAGCTCATTTGAATACTGATAGAGCTCAAGCCGAATTGCTCAAAGCACTTAATACCGTGTTAGGTGAAGAGTGCCACATGAGCATCGAAATAGGGGAGAGTGGAGAAACACCACTTGAACTGAGAGATAGGCTCTACCAAGAGAAATTACAGCAAGCGCTGAACAGTTTAGAAAACGATCCAAATGTTCAATTTATTGAACGTCGTTTTGCTGCAGAGCTTGATAAAGATAGTGTGCGCCCTATCTAATAATCGAATGGAATGGGGTTGAAAACCCAAAGGTATAACCCCATTAATTGATGCAACACCTCATTAAACCAGAGAGATAAACATGTTTGGTAAAGGCGGTATGGGCAACCTAATGAAGCAAGCCCAGCAAATGCAAGATCGCATGCAAAAGCTTCAAGAAGAAATCGCGAATATGGAAGTAACTGGCGAGTCTGGTGCTGGTCTAGTTAAAGTTACTATCACTGGTAGCCACAGCGTACGTCGTGTTGACATCGATGAAAGTTTGATGGAAGACGACAAAGAAATGCTTGAAGATCTGATCGCTGCGGCGTTCAATGATGCAGCCCGTCGTGTTGAAGAAACTCAAAAAGAGAAAATGGCTTCTGTAACTGGCGGTATGCAACTACCACCAGGTATGAAAATGCCATTCTAATCTGCTGATATTTAATTAAGCGGACTTTTAATGCGTACCAGTCATATGCTGGAGCAATTGATGGAGGCCTTACGTTGTCTACCTGGGGTTGGCCCCAAGTCAGCGCAGCGTATGGCCTTTCATTTGTTACAGCGCGATAGAAAAGGCGGTTTGCAGCTTGCAGATGCGCTTAGTCAGGCAATGACAGAAATAGGTCATTGTACTGAGTGTCGAACCTTCACCGAAGAAGAAGTCTGTCACATTTGTACCAACCCAAAACGCCAAGAAAATGGTCAAATTTGTGTGGTAGAAAGCCCGGCAGACATCGCAGCCGTTGAAGCAACAGGCCAATATTCTGGTCGGTATTTTGTTCTTATGGGACATTTGTCGCCATTAGATGGTATTGGTCCAAGTGATATTGGATTGGATGTCCTTGATTACCGCTTACGTCGCGGTGATATTACCGAAGTGATTTTGGCGACAAACCCAACAGTTGAAGGTGAAGCCACTGCCCACTACATCGCAGAGCTATGTAAAGAGCACCAAGTTGATGCCAGCCGCATCGCGCATGGTGTGCCTGTCGGTGGGGAGCTAGAGCTTGTTGATGGCACGACGTTGTCACATTCGCTATTAGGTCGACACAGAATTTAATAAAAAGCCGCTGAATTCAGCGGCTTTTTTGATTTTGGGAGTTAGGAACGATTAATCGTTCGATTCTTTACCAAGAAGGTTTTTGTAGATAACCGCACCAAGCACGCCACCCACAATAGGAGCAATCCAGAACAGCCATAGCTGAGAAACCGCCCAGTCACCCACATATACTGCGACTGCCGTGCTACGAGCAGGGTTTACTGACGTATTGGTGACAGGAATGCTGATCAGGTGAATGAGAGTCAAACACAGGCCAATTGCGATAGGTGCAAAGCCTTGTGGCGCACGTTTGTCTGTTGCACCCATAATGACAATCAGGAACATCATCGTCATGACAACTTCAGTCACAAGTGCAGCGATCATCGAGTATTGGCCTGGAGAGTGTTCACCATAACCATTGGCGGCAAAGCCAGAACCCACAACATCGAATCCTGCTTGTCCAGATGCAATAACGTAAAGCACGCCACCTGCGATAAGCCCGCCGATAACCTGTGAGATGATGTAGGGAGCAACGTCTTTTGTCTCAAAACGACCGCCAGTCCAAAGGCCAACTGTCACTGCAGGGTTCAAGTGACAACCTGAAATATGACCGATAGCAAATGCCATCGTCAGAACGGTTAAACCGAATGCCAAAGAAACGCCCAACAGACCAATACCCACTTCAGGGAAACCCGCAGCCAACACCGCGCTACCACAGCCGCCTAACACTAGCCAGAACGTGCCAAAAGCCTCAGCCAAATACTTATTCATGTTCTTTCCTGATCTTTAATTAAATGACCCGCTGAACATAGTCGAGAATTGTCAATAAATTGTGAGGGAGATCGCGCGAAAACCGCAAATGGAACGCTATGTGGCAAGAGTTCTCAAGGGTGAGATAAAAAGCAGAGGGGGAAAGTGCTAAATCTTGAGTTTGCTTTGATTACTGCCTCGGAGAGAAACAACCGAGGTACTAACTTTAAACGTGTGGTCTAGAGTCGCATTACGTCAATTGTTCTAATTCAGTGATGTTGTCGAGTGCTTCTTGATTGGTGTTGCCGCATACAATCGGACACGGTTTAAAATCGTGACAGACTTTAGGGCGTTCAGGCTTACCAAATAGCTTGCACAAATTGTCGTCGTTGAGTTGCACACAACGAACACCTGCAGGTTTGCCCTTGGGCATTCCAGGTATTGGTGAAGAGATACTTGGCGCAATACAGCACGCTCCACATCCTAATCGACAATCCATAATGTAAACCTCTTAAAAATTAAGGGGGCAATTATGGTCATTTTGACGTGGATTGGAAGAGTGAAGAAAGAAAAAAATAAAAGGGCGCGCTTAACATTACGCTCCCTTTTTGGTTTTTTGCTTTTAAATCATCGTGATTATTTTAAGAAACGGTTATAAACAAACAACAGAATAAATGCGCCTAGTGTTGCGGTAATGATACTACCAATGTTGACGCCAGTGGCTCCGCCGAAACCGAGAATGCCGCCAAGGAAGCCACCTACAAATGCCCCTGCAATACCAAGTAACATTGTTGCAATCCAACCGCCCCCATCTTTTCCTGGCATGAGCCATTTAGCAAGTGCGCCGGCGATTAAGCCCAAAATAATCCAAGAAATAATACCCATGAAAACTCCTTAATGCCTTCTTGATCAATTGAGTAATGGAAACTTGTTTAAGGATAGAACAGTAAAACGAAAGTAGTTGAATATCTCCACCGTTATGTGGGAAGGATGCAAGATCTTCTCAAAACTTGAACTTTTGCGTTGAGAAGAGTATAAATCGCCCCCTAAATTCCCTTGGTGAGACCTGAAGTATGAGCACTCCATTTTGGCAAAGTAAATCGTTAGAGCAGATGACAGAAGAGGAATGGGAATCTCTCTGTGATGGTTGTGGCAAATGTTGTTTGCATAAGCTGATGGATGAAGATACTGATGAAATCTACTATACCAATGTGGCTTGTAGTTGGCTGAACAGTAAAACGTGTTCGTGTAAGGATTACCCAAACCGTTTCACTTCGGGTGAAGAGTGCACCAAGCTGACCCGAGAAGACATCGACGATTTTACTTGGCTGCCACACACGTGCGCTTACCGTCTGTTGGCTGAAAAGCAGCCTTTACCAGAATGGCATCCGTTGATTACAGGTTCTAAGTCCGCAATGCATGCGGCAGGGGAAAGTGTCCGTAACAAAGTTGTTTACGAGATTGATGTGGTGGATTGGGAAGACCATATTTTAAATCATCCCAGCCGTCCTTAGTCGAATAAAAACAAGCCTTTCATTGATTAAATGAAAGGCTTGTTTGCTATTGGGGCTCCCAACTTTGACGTCTCGCTAACGAAATGCTGCTCAGTTTATTATTTAGTGTTGTAAACTTAGGAGTATGATTTCAACGCTTTACACTTCTATTCCTGATTGTTTTGATCAGGATTGTTCCCTATGAGGTAAACATGACGTTTCATTTCCCCCAGAAACTGCGCCTGACATCTTGGGTGACATTATTCGCACTTGCCGTCATTATGTTCTCCCCAATGGCTGTTCATGCGACTGCTACTGACGATATCCAAGAGCCTTCTGCTGCCGAAATCTCAATTGACAACTTGAACCGAGAGATTGTGGATTTATCCCAAAGCCTCTCGCAAGCGAGTGGCGACGAGCGTGACGCCCTTCAACTGCAACTATTCCAAAAGAATGAAGAATTAAGAAGCCAGTTAGCGTCAGCGATTGAACGTGAAACTATCTCTCGCGACAAGCTGATCTTGCTAGTTAAAAAACAAGAACAATACTCTGAGGACGCGACGAACTATCTATCGGAAAAAATAAAGAAAGTCGTCGAGGATTTAAATAAGGCTAAGGATGAAGAGAAGCTTGCTCTTGTTAATGATTATCGAGAGCTACAGCGTTATCTTGATGTTAGCTTCGATTCGAGCTGGCAAAATCTCGCTTGGTTGAAGGAGCTAGGGGCCCAAAACGAGCGCGCAGAAGCGGAACTAAAAGATAAAATTGATAAACGTATGCGCTTACTGTCTGCTTCAATTGAGTACTTGAGTCAGCAAAGTGAGATCATTGGCTCCCAACTTTCGTCTAGCCCAGAGTCGGAAAAAGCGTCGTTGCAACTTAGTCAGCTCATTACTAAACAAAGGCTAAATATTGCGACAGAAAGCTTACGCAACCTGATTTCAATTGGTGATAAAGTCGGTTTAGAAACGTCTGAATACAAACGCCAAATTTTTGAAGTGACGGGTAATATCACCCATGATTTACTGAATACCAAAGTTGTGTGGTCAATACTGAGTCACTGGTCCAACTCGGCACTGGATTGGTTTGCCGAGAATGCACCGCAGCATATCTTCCAGTTGTTTGTTTTTGCGCTGATTTTATTGATCGCTCGTGGACTGGCTAAGTTAACGCGCAAAGTGGTCCGTAAGGCAGTTGCATCGAAAAACTTAAAACTTTCCCACTTGATGCAGGACTTCTTTATCTCGATGTCCGGCAAATTCGTGTGGGTGATCGGTATCATGGTAGGCTTATCTCAGCTTGGCTTGAACCTAGCGCCAATCCTAACCGGTTTCGGTATTGCTGGTGTGATTATTGGTTTCGCGTTGCAAGACACGTTATCCAACTTCGCGGCGGGTATGATGCTGCTTATTTATCGCCCATTTGATGTTGGTGATTTTGTGTATGCTGGCGGTGTAGATGGCAAGGTAAGCCATATGAGTTTGGTGAACACCACAATCCGTACGTTTGATAACCAAATTATTATTGTGCCTAACAGCAAAATCTGGGGAGATGTGATTAAGAACGTCACGCATGAACGCATTCGCCGCGTGGATATGGTGTTTGGCATTGGCTATGCGGATGACCTCTTAAAAGCGGAGTCAGTATTGTCTGATATCATTACCTCTCACCCTTCGGTACTTCGCACTCCAGAGCCAATGATCAAAGTTCATACATTAAATACGTCTTCTGTAGATTTTATTGTGCGTCCTTGGGTAAAAACGGATGATTACTGGGATGTATACTGGGATGTGACTAAAGAAGTGAAACTACGCTTCGACCGAGAAGGTATTTCGATTCCTTTCCCACAACAAGATGTGCATTTGCATATGGTGGAGAAGCAAGACGCTTAATCACAGGTCCCAACTAGTGGAAGGCACTCTAGATAGAGTGCCTTTTTTGATCTTCGGTTAGCGCTATAGTTACAGTTCGTTAAAGAACACCAGTTTCGGCTCGCATTCTAACAAGTTGTCGATCTGGCTAATCAAAAGAGCAAAGTGTTCTGTTTTACCATGAAGCTCAAATGCTTGTTGGTTTTTAAATTGCTCCTGAAAAACGAAGTGGCATGTATTGTCTTTATCTTGGAACAATTGATAACGAACGCAACCTTCTTCATTGCGAGTAGGTTCAAGCGCTCGGGTAAGTCCCTCTTTTAACTCTTGTTCTTTTCCCGGTTGTGCATGAAAGGTAGCCGTCAAGTGAATCATAATGTTTACTCTTTTTGTTATAGGTAACGCCCTTGGCGTTGCAGGAACTCAATTTTGTAACCATCAGGGTCGGTTACAAAAAAGAACGTTGCTAAATGCTTTTGTTGATGGTCAAAGGCTTTGATGTCACCAGTTTCAATGCCGAGAGATTTAATGCGTTTGTGGGCTTGTTCAATGTCCTCCACGCTGACGGCAAGGTGGCCGTAACCTGAGCCGTGAGTGTAGGGCTCACTTTGGTCGTGATTGTGCGTCAGTTCCAATTCAAAGCCAGTTTCTTGGTTGGCTAGATAGGTTAGAGAAAAGCCATCAAAGATGTATTGATCAGCGACTTCTAGTTCAAGTACGTCACAGTAAAATTGTAGAGAGCGGTCCAGATCACTTACTCGGATCATGGTGTGAATCATTTTTGTCATAGGTACTCCTTGATAGTCCGCACAGGTTAGCGATTTCAAAAGGAGTCTGGGTAGTACTCTAGTACGACAAATTAGAAGATGCTCAAGGGTTTATAATACGGATGCATAGCCTAGGATGGTTATTGCTCGGTTGGTTGCTATTAACTGTTAAGTTGCGCAAGTGCTTGACGAGTGGTCTCTTGAGGTTGGCGGGCGTAAGTGAGGCAAGCGCATCGAAGTAAGGAGGCAAAGTTGTTCACTTCACCATTGTATTCGAGTGCTTCTTGATAAACAGTGCTTATGAATTTAGGAACCGTCATGTTTTGAGCACTAGCGATTTCCTCAAGAATTGTCCAAAAGCTCGCTTCAAGTTTTACACTGGTCGCGTGACCATCAATACGGATAGAGCGGGTGATGAACTGATAGTTGTCTTGGGGTTGCTTAGCAAAGATTTCGCACATTTTCTTTATTCATATAATTAAAGACCCATAATTATTGTGGTGTACGATTTAAAACGTCAACTGTTTTCATGCATAAAAAAACGCTCCCTTGCGAGAGCGTTGAAACATCACGAGTTGTGAAGTAAGTGCAAGTTGATTATTTAATTTGTTGCTTCAAGTACTCGCCTAGTTGCGAGTGGTGCATGATTTTTGATACCGGAAGGATAGTTTCTGCAGGTCCCCAAGCAAATACGTTGACAGGAGTATGCGTATGAGTACCCGTCCCCCATACTGTGTTTTGCTTTGTTGCATGCTCACGCGCTAGCAAGTTGCCACGGTCGTTGTAAGGAAAGAAAGCATCAAAGTCATTGATTGTCGGTACGTTCTCTTCGCTTAAGTATTTGTGTCCAGCGAGTCGGTATGGATTTGGTTTACTTGCTAATACGCGTTCTGCTTGCTCAGGCGTAATCGAAAAATCGCTATTTGCGTTCACGACTTCCGCAAACTTCTCTGGAGTTTGCTCTTTCTTATCAAGCGCTTGGAATTCACTGATCATGCCGTAGTAACTTTTCTTTTGGTTGTATAAACCATCGAGGATCTCGAACTGACCAAAGTTGAAGTTTGGCGCGTAATCCTGATTTTTGAATGCTTCGCCGTCGCGTTTTTGTGGTTTAGGCAAGTTTGCTGATGAGTAGCTAAAGCCAAAAGAGCCGGTTTCGTGGTCAGCAGTAACAATGATCAGGGTGTCATCACGGCCTTTTGCCCACTCATAAACTGAGTTTACCGCTTCATCGAATTTAAGCATTTCATGCAGCATCGTACCTGCATCGTTACTGTGGCCAGCCCAGTCAATTTGGCCGCCTTCAACCATCAAGAAAAAACCGTCTTTGTCTTTTGAAAGAATGTCGATTGCTTTGGTGGTCATTTCTTTCAGCGATGGCTGCGTGCGTTTTGGATCGTTTTTGCTTTGACTGTAGGCAATACCATCGTTCATGCCCGAGTAAGCAAAAAGTCCAAGTAATTTGTCACCTTTAGCTTGTGTGAGCATATCGCGGCTGAAAGCTAAGCTATAGCCTTGGTCTTGCGCTTCGGCAAGCAAGTTGCGTTCGTCTTTGCGTTTCGATTTTAGGTAGACATTACCTTGAGTGAGCTTTTCAAGTTGCTCGTATGTCTCTCCCTTGTCGTTTGTCGACTTTGGAATCCAATGACGAAGTCCACCAGACATCATCACGTCTACGCCTGTTTCGAGCATATCCGCCGCAATATTGTTTTCTAGGGAGCGATGTGGTTGATGAGCGGCAAATGCTGCTGGCGTTGCGTGGGTCATACGCGTATCAGAGACGAGCCCTGTCGCTTTACCTTTACTTTTGGCTTTTTCCAAAATAGTTTCGACATGGTTGCCTTGGCTATCAATGCCAATGACTTCAGAAGCGGTAGGGATTCCTGTCGCTAGCATCGTAGCTGAGCACGCAGAGTCGACGACAATTGCGTCTTCTGGATTGGTCAGTGATGATCCAATCACACCTTCTTGAGCGAGTTTGTATAACGCTGTGCTTTCGCCTTTGTAAACCGAGTTAGGTGCGTGTTTTGCGTAGGTCTCGAGTAAACCAACTTGTTGAGGACCCATGCCGTCGCCGATCATCAAAATGACGTTTTTGATTTCAGCTGAGAGTGCGTTGAAAGAGAGGGTAGATGCAGCCACTGCCGTAACGATTGGAGATACTAAGCGCTTCATTATATTTTCCTTGTTTATTGAAAGCGCAGGCATTAAAGCAATGATTTATGAAAGTTTTGTGTCGGTAATAAAAGTTTAACCAAATTGTCGTTTTTGTTTGGTTTTGCAGAAAAAATGAGTCGCTCTCTAACGTTCGTTAGTTTGGAAAGAAGAAAGCCCACAAACGTGGGCTTGGATTACGCTTAGGAGTTGAAAGCATGGACTAAAGTTATCCATTCAGTGCCTTCACAAGAAACCTAGTTTAGGGAGCAATAAACGAGCATATATTATCGGGCCACAAGAGCGGTCGAATTCACTTACGTTTGCATCATATCGTTCTTTGGCTTATTAAATTATGGGCTGCAGTAAGTGTTTGGTTCAAATAGGATTTGTTGTCGTGACGATTATCAGACTGGTTATCAGACTAATGCCAGTATGATGCCACCAACGGTAAGTGCCGCAGAAAGGTATTGACCCGCAGAATATGAGCCATCCTCTTCTTTCTCGATTTTATCGGGGTGATCCATGCCAAGCGCACCATGTGTGAAAGATTCGACCTTTTCACCAACAGATTTATCTTCTGCTTCTATTTTTTTGCTGTCGTGCTCGATTTGTTGCAGAGCGGCAAGTAGCGCTTTGCCTTCGGTCGAAAGCGTCACCTTATTGTGTTCGACTTTCAGCGGCGAAGCACTAGTTTCTTCTTGTGCAATACTTGCTTGTTTAGAGGCGACAGGTTGTTTGGCATAGCTATTAACAGAAGTGCTTCCTACTGGATTCATCGAATACTCCTTGGAACATCGACACTCGGTCACTGAGTGCGGGTAAAAAGCAGTTATATTTTTATCGGCGGCAAAGTTTATTTCTGAAGCTATTTGGATAAAAACAGGTCTGCTTTTGCCGCTTCTAGTTTCTATTGGTGATCATAAGCAAAAAATAGACCAGCAGGAAGCAGACCCTTGTCACTCTATGAACTCGAAGCGGTGTGATGATGCAACGCAACGGCAAGGTAGTAACTTAAATTGAAGACCAGCTACTTACATTGAAGATCGTTATTGCGTTTAGTTAGATGTTGATATGCCGCCATGCGGTGAGCATCTTGTACATACCGTACTGGTGGTGCGAGAACCTCTAACTGATAGTCTGTATTATCAGAAAGCACGTTATCTGTTGGGCTAATTACAACCACTTTTAAGCTCGGGTTGCGGCTTAAGATTGATGCTGCCGTACCCAACCCTTGCTCGGTGTGAAACTTGCCCGCAACATGGACAATCTGAGCGCCTGGGTTGTCGTCTAGATAGCTAACGATAGATTCCGCCATAGTTTCATCCCAAGTAACTTGAGCTGCAAACTGTTTTTCCGTCTGCTCTGGCTTACCGTGATGCATGGATGCCATGAACTTTTCTTTGTACGGACTACTACCAGTGTTGATGGCTTGTGCAATGAACATCCGCTGATCATCATCGAGCTTGTTAATGTAATCTAGCCCTTGTCGACCAATGCATCGGACAATGCTCTTTGGTGCATTTGCTGCAATGACCGGGAGATTTTTCTGCTTAGCAAACTCCACGAGAGGGCGATAGTCGCTTTCATAATTGGGCCAAGCGTTGGCTTGTTTCATTAAGTACTGTTCGCCGATCTCCCCACGTAGGTAAGCGTCAACAACAGGTTGTTTGTCGCGGGTAAATTGTTCCATAGATAACGCGAGTGAGCGGTCGTAGGACGTAAGTTGTTTGAGCATATCGGTTTGAAAGCGATGAATGCCGGCGTGTGTGTGCCATTCACCAATAAGAATGACATCTGCTTGTTGCAGCTCAATTGGCAGTTTGCTTAGAGCGATGTGCTCGCCAGAAGGGGTGTATAGTTGGTAGTCGTAAAAACTAGTGACTTCCGCTGAGGTTGCGTGAGAGTTGGTGTGCGTATATGAAGAGCAACCAGTAAGTAAGCCTGCAAAGAGCAAGCTCAAAGTAGAAAAGCGCATTGAAAAGCCTCCAAAAATGTCCGGATGATATTAATGGAGGCTGAGCAATGAATCAATATAAATGATAACTATTTGCGTTTGTTGTTTTTTTGACGTATTAATTGAGTGTTTTTTTTGCGATATACACGCAACATAAAATCAGCCTCACATTGGAAAAGTGTAGCGGATTTCAACTCTTCACGAAGAGCATCGGTTGCTTTCCATGCGAATGGCGTCATTTGCAATAAATCGACTGCGGCTCCGTTTTTCAAGTCCATAACATAGTTAAGATGCTGCTGGTGCTCTAATTCAAACCCTTCAATATGTTCTGGTTCTTCATTGTGAAGACGAACTTCTTGATAAATCCGCTCACGCAGTTGGTATAAGTGGCGACTAGCAGGAGTAACCGTGACAACAACGCCGTCGTTTTTTACAACGCGCTGCAGCTCCTCAGCTTTACACGGGGCATAAATGCGCAAAATGGCATCTAAGGATTCATTTGCGAAGGGAAGTCGGTGACTAGAAGCCACACTAAAGTTGCAGTGCGTGTAACGCTTCGCCGCGTAACGAATGGCAACTTTGGAAATGTCTAAGCCATAAATCGTGGCATGGTTCGCTTGTGTTTCTATCGTCTTTTGTACTTGATCTGTGTAGTAACCTTCACCACAACCAATATCTAATAATTGATGGGTGCTCCCCTCAGTGTATGTTGCACACAGCTGCGCCACTTCTTGGCGCATTGGGTTGTAGTAATCTCCTTCGAGGAATCGACGACGAGCTTGCATCATCTCTTTGTTGTCACCAGGATCTTTAGAACGTTTGTGGTGCGCTGGCATCAAGTTAACGTAGCCTTCTTTTGCTAAGTCAAACTGATGATTGTTTTCGCACTTAAATGTTTTTTCATTTAACGCTAGAGCTTGGTGGCATAGAGGGCATTGATAGTTCATGACGATCTCGAACAGAAAGTAGGGCGGCAAATTCTATCAAAAAGCATGGTCTCAAGTGAAACAAAAAGAGCCGACTGGGTCGGCTCTTATTAAGTATTAGTGGAAGAAGTCGACTTGCTCTTTCAAGTTTCGTGCTTGTTGTTGAAGTTCAATGGCACTTTGCGAGGTTTTTGCGCTCGTGTTGCGGCTTTCTCGGTTAAGTTCACTGATAGAATGGGCATTTGCTGCAATTTCTTGTGAAACTTGAGCTTGTTCTTCTGAAGTCGCTGCAATGGCGTCGGCTTGAGAGGCTATCGACTGCACTTGTACTGCGATGGCTTCTAATGCTGTGCCCGCGTCTTGTGCTTTGTCCAAGACCTGGTTTGCACTGCGTTGGCTGTCTGTCATCATATTAACTGCATTATGAGTCGACCCTTTTAGTTTCTCGATAATTTCCACGACATCTTGAACTGAGCTTTGGGTTCGGTGCGCAAGTGTGCGCACTTCATCTGCTACAACTGCGAAGCCACGCCCTTGCTCACCTGCTCGTGCTGCTTCAATGGCGGCATTCAAGGCAAGTAAATTGGTTTGCTCAGCAATTTCATCAATCATTTTAGTGACGGTTTGAATACTCTCGCTATCGCGATTTACTTGCTCGATAGCCGTTGCTGATTGATCCAATTGATCGTTAAGTTGAGCAACGTCGATACATACGCCTTCAACAATCGCGAGACCAGACTGACTATCGGTATTTGCTGAGCGTACGTTTTCCGCAATGCTTTCGACTTGTTGTGCGACAGATTGAGCGGAAGAGGCCATTTCTTCAATCGCTGTCACAACTTGCTCGACTTCTTGTTGTTGTCGGTCGGCTTGGGTCAAATTGCTATGTGCATCGTTGGCAACGCTGGTGGAGTTGCTCTCCACTAAGTCGCTTGTTGAACGGATCTTACCAACGAGTTCATTGAGCTGACTTGCCATACTGGCGACACCCGAGCTCAGGTTCGTAATTTCATTCTTTGATGCTTTACGAGACGCTGGAATGTTCAAGCTGACTTCGCCGCCCGCTAAGCGAGTCATGTATGAGTTTAGAGTTGTGAGAGGTTGTAAGCTGCGATTCAAGAAAAGCGTCAGTACAACAAAAGTAATGATTGCCGCTACCGAAGAAATGATGGCAATGAGTGTGAGAAGCGTGTCGCTACCTTTTGTTACTTCTTTGATAAACGTACCACCTAGCAGTTTCCAGTTCCAACCTGGAACCTCTGTGTAGACAAGATACTTTTCGCCTACGTTACCTTGGTACTCGAAAGGGTAGCGAATTAATCCACTAGATTGTTCGAAAATCTGGCCAAAAGGCTTGTGACCATTGTAGTCGGCGACTTCTAGTATTGACGAATCTGAGCCGCTTTTTGCTGGATGAAGTAGGTATTTACCAAGATTGTTTTCGTCGTTATCAACGATAATGGTGTAACCAGTGTCGCCCCATTTTATCTCTTCGAGTGCATCGAATAAGGTTTGTGTCGCTTGGTCTACTGGTAAGCCAATAAACGATAGGCCTGCTACCTTTCCTGTCGCATCTTTGATTGGGGCATAGTAGGTAATGTAGCGCTCGCCATACAATTTAATTTGAGCGTAATACGGTTGTCCTGCTTTAAGTTGCTGATAACCAGGATGGTTGATGCCTAGCGTGGTTCCGACCGCTCGCTGACCTTGTGGATCTTTTAGGGAGGTGGACACCCGAATAAAGTCGTCACCCAATGGTGCGAATAGCGTTGCTATAGCGCCGGTATCACGTGTGAAACTGTCGACCAACTTGGTGTCATTAATTAAGCTTTCACTGTATTGAGTGATGTTTGGTACTTCATGTCCCATGAAGTCAACCGTGTAATTTTCGACATAGACACCGGCAAGGTAGCCATTGCGAAAAGTAGATTCGAGGACTTTAGCGGTGTGCAGGTAAGCATCGAATTGGCCAGCAATAGTTTTTGCCATTGATTCTACTTTAGATTGGTGTTCTTTCAGTGTGCTTTCCAATAGAACATCGGAAGCGTTGCGGTAAACAAGCGCTGCAATACTGCTGAAAGCAATGAATAGACACAAAGTGATCACCAGTTTCAACTGGAATCCGACACTTTGATTTCGGTATCTCTCTAACATAGACTAATTCCTGATATTTTTATTATTTATGAGTTTTGTATCGGTATGCTATCGGTTTATATGATCAATTTTTTTGATATTTATTAATGAAACCGTCAAAAGTGACCAGTAACCAATAAGTTAGTAAAGATAGGACCATCTAAGCAGAGCTTTTATTACAAAAAAAGCCGGGTATCCCGGCCTTTATATGGTGATTCTTACTGCGCTGAAATGACAGTGACAAGTTCATGTGTCTCACCTGGTTGGAGGGTTTGACCTTGCTCAATACTTGGTGCATGAACAGCAGACTCCACACACAACATGGTTTGATAACCATCGTCAGCCATGTCACCCATGCTTTGCGCACCTTCTGCCCAAGGGTTCCATAATACTGCTGAGTTGTGGCCTTGGTTGTGTACGCTTAGCGTACGATCCAATACCGGGTCTTTTACCAAAATTTTCGCTTCTGGTTGCGTGTAAACGCGATCAATGGTGTCAGTTAGTTGTAGAACATTACCACCTTGGCATACCGCATCAGCTTTCAAGCTATCAATGTACTCGGCACCCATGCCTGTCGTTTGTGCTTGCTTAATGTCTCCAACGTTTAGGTAAGTATGTAATGCGCCAGAGAAGGTCCAAGCCTCGTCATCAATGTTCATGACTTTGAGCGTCACTTTTAGCTCATCGCCCACTTCAATCACCAAACGAGCGTCAAACATATGGGGCCAAATATCGTGGATTTCTTCTGTCGGGAACAGAGCAAGTTCAACAATCACACCGTTATGGTTCTCACGATGTTCAACCAACTCCCATTCTGCGGTGCGGGCAAAGCCGTGAGCTGGAGCAGCAATACGCCCAAACCAAGGCCAACAAACCGGAATACCACCGCGAAGAGCAGCTTTACCATCGAAGACAGCTTTTTCGCTCATCCAGATCAGATCTTCTTGACCTTTAGGCGTGAACGACACGACATGACCACCGTGTAGCGAGATGCCTGCCGTTGCTTTGTCATGAATCACGCGGACGATTTTTATCTGATCAACTTCAACGATAGTGACGTTATCAGATAGCACCGTTAGGGCTGGGAGAGTTTTTAAATCCATGTGTAGTTTCCTATCGCTGGGGAGAGCTTTTAGACGCGCTTCGCACATTAAATGCAACATCGAGCCTGCATTCTCTCAAATTCCAGATACAAAAAAGGCGACTCTAGAGCCGCCTTTTCTTTAACGAAGTTATTCGCTAATTGCTAACTTTCTAATTACTTAGAGATGTGAGCGATTAGGTCTAGAACTTTGTTTGAGTAACCGATTTCGTTGTCGTACCAAGATACAACCTTAACGAATTTGTCAGTTAGCGCGATACCAGCTTTAGCATCGAATACTGAAGTGCAAACTTCGCCGATGAAGTCTTGAGATACAACTGCATCTTCAGTGTAGCCTAGAACGCCTTTTAGTTCGCCTTCAGAAGCTTCTTTCATCGCTTTACAGATGTCTTCGTAAGAAGCACCGTTAACTAGGTTAACAGTTAGGTCAACTACAGAAACGTTAGCAGTTGGTACGCGGAAAGCCATACCAGTTAGTTTGCCGTTTACTTCTGGAAGTACAACGCCTACAGCTTTAGCAGCACCAGTTGAAGATGGGATGATGTTTTGAGAAGCACCACGACCACCGCGCCAGTCTTTAGCAGAAGGACCATCTACAGTTTTTTGAGTTGCTGTAGTTGCGTGAACTGTAGTCATAAGACCAGATTCGATACCGAACTTGTCGTTAAGAACTTTAGCGATAGGCGCTAGACAGTTAGTAGTACAAGAAGCGTTAGAAACGATGTCTTGACCAGCGTAAGTGTCGAAGTTTACGCCGTTAACGAACATTGGAGTAGCGTCTTTAGAAGGACCAGTTAGTACAACTTTTTTCGCGCCAGCAGTGATGTGCTTACGTGCAGTCTCGTCAGTTAGGAAAAGACCAGTTGCTTCAGCTACAACGTCAACACCGATTTCGTCCCATTTTAGGTCTTCAGGGTTGCGCTCTGCAGTAACACGTACAGTTTTACCGTTAACGATTAGGTTACCGCCTTCAACTTCAACAGTACCGTTGAAACGGCCGTGAGTTGAGTCATACTTAAGCATGTATGCCATGTAATCTACATCGATAAGGTCGTTAATACCTACTACTTCGATGTCGTTGCGCTCTTGCGCTGCACGGAATACGAAACGACCGATACGGCCAAAACCGTTAATACCTACTTTGATAGTCATTATAGTTGCTCCACAACTTAATTTCTGATTAAAGATAACTGGTAGTAAAATTACAGAATCCAGTAAACATCTGCAAGTGATAATCGGACTTAACTTGTTTAAAGTCAAAAAAAAGCGACGCTTTTTTTAACAATTCTTTGCAAATGTACGTTTTTTAAACTTTTAACTGATTCTTCTGCAGCCCAGTTGGCGTAATATAACTGGTGAGATAAGTGCTCTTATCAAATTAATTACGCATGGTGTCCTGGTGAGAAAGTATGTGCTACAACTGTTAAGAGAAGCAAGTTTTTTGCTAAAAAAGTCAATACCAAGAACAGTAAATAAGGAGCCGAAAGTCGTGGAACAAAGCGGGAAAAAAGTGACGAAGTCAGATGAACAGTGGCGTGAGCAACTGTCTGATGAAGAGTTCCGTGTTTGCCGAGAGCAAGGTACAGAGCCTCCTTTCAGCGGTAAGCTACTGCATAATAAGGAAACTGGTGTTTATGCTTGTACTTGTTGTAATGCCCCTCTCTTTGTCTCTGATAACAAGTATGACTCTGGCTGCGGATGGCCAAGTTTTGATGCGCCTATCAACGATCAAGCGGTGCGCTATTTAGAAGATCTAAGTCACGGAATGGTACGTACAGAGATTCGTTGTGCAACGTGTGATAGCCATCTAGGGCACGTTTTTGAAGATGGCCCACAGACCACAGGAGAGCGTTTTTGTGTTAATTCTGTGTCGTTAATTTTCAACAAATCAGAATAATAACGACAAAATTGTGCTCGAGATTGTTTTATCCTTTCAGGATGATTCAAGCTCAACAGTGATCTGAGTGTCGCTCGACTTAAATAAAAACTCCCGCTCATTGCGGGAGTTTTTCGTTTATATCTCAGTGGGTATCATTGTTGGGGAATAGATACCTTTCTCTATGGCTTTCGCCACCGATTCGGCTAATTCATCCAACTGCTTATATCGCTCTGGATGACTGAAATTGAACATACGTTGGAGCTGCTTTTCATCAGCAAGCGGTACGTCGAATCTCTTCGCGACCATTGCCCATAGATACGCTTGCTCTTTGTCTCCAAGCCCTTGATGAATACTTGCCATTGACTTGAGAATGACCGGATTGATGTTGTCTTCATCAGATAAAGACAACGCGTTATTAAGAAGCTCCAGGGTTTTCTTGGTATCTCGGTTGGTATAAAAAGTGGCTAATGCATATTGCATCTCAGCATTATTTAATTGGGGAGACCCTTCCATTTGTAAAAATGCGCGCCGAGCTTGAGTATCTCCCGTTTGAGACCATAAGAAATACAAAGTAGCCGGGTCTTCTGAGCCTTTTAACTCGTTTACGATGCGCTCTAGCTCATCAATACTGTGTACCAATGCATTAAAGCGTTGTCTTTTGAGAGCACTTTGATCAATAGGGGTGATCTGGGAGGCGAGTTCTAAGCATTTCCTATATTCAGCGACCAGACCGTATTCGATGATTTGGTTGGCCTCTGATGGGTTTTTCAATTGCTCAAACCGATGCCAAACCAAATTTGTTCTTGGAATTCGACATTGGCCGTCATCCATATTGAGCTGCTCGCAACGTAGCTCTGGTGTTTTTTGGCACAACTCTTCGGTTGTCACGTTACCTTCAAAACAGCCCGATAGCGCAAAACATGCGAGGCTGAGAAGTAACCAGTTTGTTCTTTTCATGGCTTTGCTTGTGATCCGTTACACCAATTCATTTTCGTATTCTTGACTCAGTTTCTTAACCCGTTATGTTCTGTAAATAGAATGTAATAAGAAGGTACACTATGGACGCAGAACAACTATTACAAGCGATGACTCCAGAAGTTTATGATCGCTTAGTCTATGCAGTAGAAACGGGAAGATGGCCTGAGGGTACAACACTTTCTAAAGAGCAGCGAGATTCGTGTATGCAAGCTGTGATGTTGTATCAATCAAAACATAATACTGATGCGCAGCATATGACGGTTGCAGCCGGTGGTGAAATCAGTTTTAAATCAAAACAAGAGCTTAAAAAACAATTCAGCGGAGAAGAGAGCGATATTGTTCGTGTCAATCCGAACATTGATTAATCCTTACGCCTTATTTCTCAAAATTTTATTATTTTGATTTTGAAAGAAAAAAGCCCAAATTGTATTGGGCTTTTTAGATCGCAGAAAGCTTGAACTTACAGGCTCATTTCACCACGCAGTACTTGTTGCATTCTCTCTTTTACTTCTTCGTAAGAAAGGTTTTGGCTTAGAAGGTAGTGTAGTTTTGCCAGCGCCGCTTCGGGCGTCATGTCAAAGCCACTGATAACACCAGAGTCTGCGAGCGCACAACCTGTGGCATATCCGCCCATATTCACTTTACCTGCCAAACACTGAGTCAGGTTGACAACAATAACGCCGCGCTCAGAGGCTTCTTTCAGGTGACCAAGCAGCTCAGGGTTCTGAGGAGCATTACCGACACCAAAAGTCAGAAGAATCATCGCATTCACGGGCTGACGAAGCGTGTTGCGGATAACTTCGTGTGAAATACCAGGGTACATGGTGATCACACCGATTGGTTGTGGCGTGATGTTGTGAACCTTAAACTCACCTTCTGGTTGTGCACCAACGGTTACGCTGTTGCTAACTTGAATATTGATCCCAGCTTCCAATAGTGGAGGAAGGTTTGGTGAAGTAAAGGCATTAAAACCGTCTGCATGAGATTTTGTGCTGCGGTTACCACGCATCAATTGATTATTGAAGAACAAAGTTACTTCGTTGATCGGGTAGTTTGCCGCAATATGTAGCGCGTTTAATAGGTTTGCTTGGCCGTCAGAACGCAGCTCTGCGAGAGGGATTTGTGAACCCGTTACAATCACTGGCTTACCAAGGTTTTCAAGCATGAAAGACAATGCGGACGCTGTGTACGCCATGGTGTCAGTACCATGTAGGATAACGAAACCATCGTATTTGTCATAGTTGTCACGAATATCATTCGCAATCTGCTGCCAGTCAGCAGGTGTCATATCTGATGAGTCAATCAGAGGGTCGTATTCGTGGATGGTGTAATCCGGCATTTCAGGACGATGGAATTCGGGCATGCTTGCTAATTGCTTTTCCATAAAGCCAGCAACAGGCACATAGCCGTGGTCGGATTTTTGCATTCCGATGGTACCACCGGTGTAAGCGATGTAGATGTGTTTTCTAGTCATCGTTTTTTCTTTCGTGTAGGGGAACAGAGGCGGGGATTATATACCTAAATAACCTTGAGATGCGAGGCTATACGCACAGCATCAGAAAGTCATCTGAGGAGATGCAAAGCCTAATAAAAAGGGCACTTCAAGTAGAAGCGCCCTTTGTAATATTGATGGAAAAACTACTGCACTTGGCAGTTCAAACAAAATGCGTATTGACCTTTAGGATCGTTGAAGCTTTGGAGCAAGCTTGCGTCTTGTTCGAATTGTTGAGCTACGGGTTGAAGACTTTTTGGTAGCAAGCTTGTTGCATCAATACCTAGAGAGACTTTCACCTGTTTCATAAACTCTTGCAGAAATAGTTCAGTAGGTGAAAGAGGCTCTTCTACCCAGTAAATGCCGTAATCGGTCACGTTCGCTAGTTTCGCCGCTAGCTCTACAGCATCATCAAAGTCACCCATTTGATCGACAAGACCAAAGGATAGTGCATCTTGGCCAGTCCAAACTCGACCTTGAGCAACTTTGTCAACTTCCTCTAGAGACATATCGCGATTCTCGCCAACTAGAGAAATAAAGCGCTTGTAACCGTGTTCGATACCTAATTGGAACACTTGAGACGCGCCCTCAGAAAGGCCAGTGGTAATACCGTCACCTGAGAACGGCGATGTGCCAACGCCATCAGTATTAATACCTAACTTGCTAAAGCCTTTTTCAAACGTGGTGATGACACTAAATATACCAATGGAGCCCGTCAGGGTTGTTGGTTGAGCAACGATTTTGTCTGCGCTCATTGAAATCCAATAACCACCAGAAGCGGCCAAACTCGACATGGATACAACAACCGGCTTACCTGCTTGCTTCAGAGCTTCTACTTCGTTACGAATCACTTCAGAAGCAAAGGCACTGCCTCCTGGACTATCTACTCGTAATACGACCGCTTTCACTTTTTCATCATTGCGTGCTTGACGCAGCAAGCTTGCGACCGTGTCACCACCAACAGTTCCGCGAGGTTGTTGACCGTCCATAATCGCGCCACTGGCTAGAACAACGGCGATGTCGTGCTGAGGTAGTGTGTAATCGGGACGAATCGTTGCAAGGTAGTCGTAGTAACCAATCGCGTTGTAGCTGTCTTTGCCGTCGCTACCAAACTGTTTTGCGAATAGAGTGCGAATGTCTTGGCGTGTCGCAAGTTCATCCACTAGCCCCAATTTGACTGCGAGCTGAGCAATATCGCCATTTACAGACTTCATCTCGTTAATCAGTTCATCCATGGTTGGATTAAGCACTTTCGCATCAATGTTTCGGTTTGTTGTTACGTCATCAACAAAAGCACTCCACAATTGAGTAACCCAGCGTGTTGCTGACTCTTTCGCCGCATCGGACATGTCATCACGAATAAACGGTTCGATAGCGGATTTATAAGTACCTACGCGAAAAACATGAGTAGAAACGTCAAGCTTTTCAAGTAACGTTTTGTAGTACATTGAGTAAGCGCTGTAACCTTTAATCAATACACCACCATCAGGTGCCAGATAAACTTTGTCAGCGTAACTTGCCAAGTAATATTGGCTTTGGTTGTAGAAATCACCTACGGCGTAAACGGGTTTGCCTGACGCTTTAAATTCGTTCAACGCTTTCGCGATGTAACGTAGTTTCGTGAGATTTGTTTCTGGCATGTCTCGCAGTGCTAGCACTAATCCAGACACTTTAGGATCGTCTTTCGCGTAGCGAATAGTATCAACGATATCGAAAAGGACGTTTTCTTTCGGTAGCTCATTACCCAAAAGGGAACCAGCAAAAGAGTCCATTGGGTTTACATAACGTCTTTGTTCGACAATTGGGCCTGAAAGGTTCATCACCAATGCCGATTCTTTTTCGACGACAGGTTGACCGTCTCCGGTATAAGTAAAGGCAAAGTAGAAAACGGCAATCATCAGCAAGAAAATTAGGTTTGCCAGTGCGAGTCTGATGAAAGTGATACTTTTCCATATCCCTTTAAATATCAAACCAATAAATTTGAAGAGTTTTTTCATCTTGTCTCCATAACGAGATAGTTACGCCGAGTCTAACAAAGTATGGGTTCTTATCTCTAAGATCTCAAAAGATAACATTTTTTTAGCTTATCACGACCACTCAACAATTGGCATATTTTCACACGAGATTGATCGGTGTTACAAAAATGTAAACGCTTGTTTGATTTTTTGGTTGAGCAGGCTTAATCTGGTCAGACCATGATAATAACAATGGATGTTAAGTGATGTCTGCCATGTACCCAAACCTATTAAAGCCACTGGACCTCGGTTTCACACAATTACGAAACCGAGTTCTGATGGGATCAATGCACACGGGCTTAGAAGAGCACAAAGAAGGATTACAGAAGCTCGCTGCTTTTTATGAAGAACGCGCGAAAGGCGGTGTCGGACTGATTGTAACCGGAGGTTTTTCTCCTAACTTACGCGGTCGTTTACACCCGTTGAGTGCTGAATTCAGCAAGCCAAAACATGCTAAAGCCCATAAAGTTGTGACAGAAGCGGTGCACAAGCACGGTGGTAAAATTGCGTTGCAAATTCTCCATGCTGGGCGTTATGCAATGCATCCATTCTCGCAAAGTGCATCTGGCATTAAAGCGCCAATTGCAAAGTTTGCTCCGAGTGAAATGAGCGACCGCCAGATAAAGAAAACCATCGACGCGTTTGCTAATAGTGCGGAGTTAGCACAGCTTGCTGGTTATGATGGCGTCGAGTTAATGGGCTCGGAAGGTTACTTGATAAACCAATTCTTATGTAAACGTACTAATATGCGTTACGACGAATGGGGTGGCAGCTATAAAAAACGTATGCGTTTTCCGCTAGAAATTGTTAAAGCGGTACGCAAGGCGGTGGGTGACAAGTTCATCATCATCTTCCGTCTTTCTATGCTGGATCTTGTCGAGCAGGGCAGCACTTTTGAAGACGTTATCGAATTGGCGAAAGCACTTGAAGAGGCTGGCGTCACGATTATTAATACGGGTATCGGTTGGCATGAGGCTCGAATTCCGACCATTGCGACTCAAGTACCACGTGGTGCGTTTACATGGGTTACGGAAAAAGTTAAACCTCACGTTTCGGTTCCTATTATCACTTGCAACCGTATAAATACGCCAGATGAAGCAGAACGCATTTTATCTTCAGGTCATGCCGACATGGTTTCGATGGCGCGCCCATTCTTGGCCGATCCTTACTTTGTTGCTAAAGCCGAACAGGAAAAAGCGCAGCTTATTAATACGTGTATTGGTTGTAATCAGGCGTGTCTAGATAACGTGTTTAAAGGTAAGCGCGCCAGTTGCTTAGTGAACCCTCTAGCGTGCTATGAAACCGAAATTGTTGTTGAACCAGCCTTTAAGAAGAAAAACATTGCAGTTGTTGGTGCTGGCCCTGCGGGCTTGGCTTGTGCGACCACACTGGCTGAACGTGGCCATAAGGTTGATTTGTTCGAAAAGAACGACCGCATCGGTGGTCAGTTCCGTCTTGCGATGCAGATCCCTGGTAAGGAAGAGTTTCGAGAGACGATACGATATTTCGCTAACCGTATTGATGAAACAGGCGTGAATCTGCACTTATCGACGGAAGCGAACTATGACTTACTCACAGAATATGATGAGATAGTGATGGCATCGGGTGTTGAGCCACGTAAAGTCAATATTGATGGAATTGATAACCCAGAGAAAGTCGTCGACTATCAAACTCTCATTCGAGACAAAACGCCAGTCGGTGAGAAAGTGGCTATCGTAGGTGCTGGTGGCATTGGCGTAGATGTCGCGACCATGCTCACAGAGCCAGTTGGACAAACGTTGGATGACTGGTTGCATGAATGGGGAATCGACAAGGAGATGTCTCAGCCGGGCGGTTTATACCCTTACCCTGATGCGGTCAGCGATAAAGAAGTCTGGGTACTTCAGCGTCGTAAAGGTCGTGTAGGTAAAGGTCCGGGTAAAACGACAGGTTGGATCCATAAACGTACCCTTGAAAAACGGGGCGTACATTTAGTCGGCGGCGTGTCTTACGATAAAATTGATGATCAAGGTTTGCACATTCATGTAGACGGAAGCGCGCAGGTACTTAATGCAGACAAAGTTATCATTTGTGCTGGGCAAGAGTCTGTACGTCCGTTTGAAGATAAATGGTCTGAACTTGGAGAGAAGATTCATATCATTGGCGGAGCTGACCATGCGGGTGAACTTGATGCTGTGCGTGCGATTCGTCAAGGTGTTAAATTGGCGGTAAAACTCTAGCCTTTTAATGTGTGTTTACCATAAAAGCTGCGCTTTGAGCGCAGCTTTTTTGTATAGAACTAGTCACTGATATCTGGCAGTTGTTTGGCCATTACCACGCCAGCAAAAGTAATAAAAGAGAACACTAACACCACAGCTGAAAGGCTCAAGAAGTTCGACATAACACCAAGAGAGCTCATTAGAAGCAGCATTATCCCAACCACTGTGTTACTCACGGCTACATAGCTCGTCCGTTTGTCACCTTCTGCGATATCAACTAAATAGGTTTTTCGTCCGACTCGTATTCCGTCGTGGGCAATACAAACACAAAAGTAAAGCAGAGGAATCACGAATAGGAAGCTTTGGCTAGCGGTGACCCATGTATCGCAAACAAATAACACAACACCAAGTAGCGCGCTCATCATTGCGCCTATGACCATCACACTGCGGCTAGAGCGATCGGACATTCTTCCCCAGAAAGGACCTGACACAAAGGAGGCTAAGCCACTCGCAAACATAAAGAGAGCTAGCACCCAGAGCTGTCCACCCAGAGATTGCTGTGCCAGCACAACGTAGTACGGTGCACTCAGCGCAGAACATAAAAATAGTGTCCGCGTGATAACGAATCGACGAAAGGTCACGTCTGTCTTAAGTAACGCGAGTTGTTTAAATGCTTCGAGGACGCCATTTCGACCACCGTCTACCTCACCGGCATACTCATTAATTCGCGCATAGACTAATGCCGCGATGAGCCATATGACGCCCGCTAAGCCTAAACTCAGACCGTAAAAGCGCTCTGTCGGCTCTACGTCCCATAACCAGGCTAGTGCCAGAAGGCTAGCGAAAAGCAGCGTAACCAGGCCAGCAGCGCTTGAAGACCAGCCGTTGACTTGACCTCGTTGGTTTTTAGGGATGGTTTTGCCCAATACATCTTTTGATGCGACGGAATTTAAACCGCGTGAGAGGCTGAAGATCACAAGACATGCAATCACACCATAACCCGCAGCTGCTCCTGTTAGAGTTAATGCGACCAATCCGATTGCAAATATGGAAAGAGCCTGCAAGATGCTGCCAATTACCCAGACCCATTTTCTTACTGGAATGCGTCGGATGTAGTGCGCGATGCTAAGTTGTGGGATAAGGGATCCTGACTCACGAATAGGAACCAGCCAACCAATTAAATAAACCGGTGCCCCGAGACTTTGTAGTATCCACGGCAACGTGGCTTTAGGGTTGATTAACGCATCGCCGACCTTCGTTAAAAACTGAGCGAGAATGATTTTAAGAAAGTTGCCGGGAACTTGATGACAAGCTGATTCAGGAATCGCCTTACAGGCACGGGCATCTTCGTCATTAACGATCTTTTCGTAAATGCTGTTTTGTTTGTCCTTGTTCATCAACCTGCCTATGTTCAACTTATTCATTTCGCGAATAAATTAACATTAAACCCAGATTGATGTTAAGTGAAGCACGTTATCAAGCCCACAGAAAACCGGTTGTTATTCGCAGGAGCAGATTGTGCTAAAGTGGCGTAAACAAAATAACAACGATATTCAATAAGGATTCTTTCATGGACGCTCTCGATCTTTTGCTCAATCGCCGATCTATCGCGAAGTTATCCGCGCCTGCTCCAGAAGGTAAAGCACTTGAGAACATCATTCGTGCTGGCCTTCGTGCGCCTGACCATGCGGGATTAACCCCTTGGCGTTTCGTTATCGCACAGGGCGATGGTTTGAAAAAACTGTCAGATATATTGGTAAAAGCGGCAGAAGCTGAAAATAGTGATGAAGCGGTGGTCGAAAAGGTAAAGAATGCCCCATTTCGCGCACCAATGGTGATCACGGTGATTGCTAAAGTAACAGAACATGAGAAAGTACCAGCACTAGAGCAACACTTATCTGCGGGATGCGCTGTACAAGCGATGCAAATGGCAGCCGTAGCGCAAGGCTTTCAAGGGTTTTGGCGCTCAGGTAAGTGGATGTTCCATCCAGAAGTTCATCAAGCATTTGGTTTAGAGGGTGACGATGAGATTGTTGGTTTCTTGTACTTAGGCACGCCTGGTTGTACACCGATGAAAGTTCCTGAGCGTGACCTTTCTCAGTTTGTTGAATTCCTATAACTAAAAACTTAAATAAACTGACTGTTTATTTATACAGTTTTTCTTGATTTATTAGGGCTACATTCGATAATGTGGCCCTAATTATATTTATTTCCAAAACGTTATGTCTCGTCTGTTTATTGCTGAAAAACCAAGTTTAGGCCGTGCGATTGCCGCTGCACTGCCAAACCCTCAAAAGAAAGATCAAGGATTCATCCGCTGTGGGAACGGGGATATCGTTACTTGGTGTATCGGCCACTTACTCGAACAAGTCGAACCCGACGCTTACGATGAGCGTTATAAAAAGTGGAATATGGCAGATTTACCAATTGTTCCGCAGCAATGGCAGCTCAGACCGAGGAAAAGTGCAAGTAAGCAATTAACAGTGATTCGTAAATTGCTCAAAGAAGCTAACGAAGTCATTCATGCAGGAGACCCAGATCGAGAGGGTCAGCTGTTAGTTGATGAAGTTCTGGACTATTGCAAGTTATCTAAAACCAAGAAGGAATCTACACAGCGTTTGTTGATTTCCGACTTGAACTTACCTGCGGTTAAACGTGCTCTCAGTTCTATGCGCAGTAATCGCGAGTTTATCCCACTTTCAGTTTCAGCATTGGCCCGCTCTCGGGCTGATTGGCTGTATGGTATGAACATGTCTCGTGCTTATACCTTGCTTGGTCAAAAAGCAGGGTATCAAGGTGTTCTCTCGGTAGGGCGAGTGCAAACGCCAGTTCTTGGCTTAGTGGTGCGTCGTGATGAAGAAATCGAAAACTTTGTCCCGAAGGACTATTTTACCCTACATGCTCTGATCCCATATCAAGATGCCAATGGTACTTTTGATATTCGTGCTCGTTGGAAGCCAAGTGAGGCATGCAAGCCTTGGCAGGACGAAGAAGGTCGAGTATTAAACCGTAAGTTGGTAGAAAATGTTGCAAACCGTATTGCAAATCAACCCGCAAAAGTGACAGAGTCGGAACAAAAGCAAACCAAGCAATCAGCACCATTACCTTATTCGTTATCTGCTTTACAGATCGATGCCGCGAAGCGCTATGGTATGAGTGCGCAACAAGTACTAGATACTTGTCAGGCATTGTATGAAAAGCACAAGCTGATCACTTACCCGCGTTCAGATTGTCGCTATTTACCGATGGAACACTACTCACAAGCAGGGACGGTGACAACTGCTATTGCGAATAACGCAAAAGAGTTGCAAGTTGCCGTTCAGGGAGCAGACTTAACATTAAAGTCCAAAGCCTGGAACGATAAAAAAGTGGATGCGCACCATGCGATTATCCCTACACCGAAGCAAGCTAATGTGAATGCGCTTTCCGGCAATGAGATGAAAGTGTATCAATTGATTGCGCGCCAGTACCTCATGCAGTTCTATCCGGCGGCGGTTTACGCAGAAGCGAAATTGGTTTTCGATATCGCTGGTGGTACGTTTGTCGCGAAAGGTCGTCAGTTAGTTTCGCCGGGTTGGAAAGCGCTAATGGGCAAAACTGACAAGGAAGATGAAGGTATTGATGCCGTGCCACCGCTACCCGAAGGCACCGTGTTAACTTGTCGTGAAGGGGAAATAAAAGACCGAAAAACCGAGCCACCAAAGCATTTTACCGAGGCATCGCTGTTGCAAGCGATGACCGGGATCGCCCGTTATGTTGCGGATAAAGAACTGAAAAAAATCCTTCGTGACACTGATGGGCTAGGCACGGAAGCGACTCGCGCTGGTATTTTGGACACGCTGTTCAAACGCCAACTGCTTACGCGTCAAGGTAAGTCAATTCTCAGTTCTCCTGCGGGAAGAGGTCTCATTCATGCCTTGCCAGAAGATTCAACATACCCTGATATGACGGCTCATTGGGAGCACCAGTTACAAGGTATGGCAGAGAGAAATCAAGCATATCAGCCGTTCATGCAAGCACTGGAACAGCGCATTGATAGCTTGATGGCACAAGTAAAAGCAGGGCCTATCCCTGATTCATTACGTCATCTACCCAAGGTGGAACGTCCTGCGTTTAAACGTAAAAAGCGCAGTTATTCAAAGAATGGTGGCGCGACTAAATCTCGTGCAACCAAAGGTAAGCAGGCATAGGACAAGCGCGGTGTAATTAAACACCGCGCATGCTTGAAAATAGATTACTCGAACAGGTCACCGTGGTTTTGGATCGCGCCTCTTACTTCACCTTGAGTTAACACGCGTTTGTCCAGTACCTCTTTCACCTGGTTGCCCAAGTCAACTAATGTATCTCGATTCGCTTGAGTTTGGCGTTTACCAGCACTTCTCAAGCAGTAATTTAGTTCGTGCTCTTCGCTAAAATTAACCAAATCCCTATCTGCTGCCATCGTGCTTTCTCCTTATTTGTTCTACTTTTCCCTAAGTCTGGATTGGATGTAGATAAATTCAAGTTAGATTGCGCGAATTATGCTGGTGGATCACTGATGAACATTATGTTTGCCAACCAAGTCACGATTATGAAGCCTGGCTTTGATGGTATTTGGTTTAGTGATGGTTGTGTCTTAATGCTGCTACCAAGGTAACTCAGTACCATCGTAGTTAATAAATCGACCTGAAAGCTGCGGTGTGCTCAGTTCTATCACGTTCGCTAGGCCTAGCGCGGAGGTTTGCGTATCTATCAAAGCATTTGGCCCGCCCATCGCCGTTTTTACCCAACCAGGGTGAAGCGCTAAAACGGTAAATCCTTCAGGTGTTAAATCATTACTTAAGCTTTTCACAACCGAGTTAAGCGCCGCTTTCGATGAGCGATAAATATAGCCGCCGCCGGACGTATTTTCGGTCATACTGCCGACTTTTGATGAGATACAAGCAATCTTTTTCATCTTGCCTTGTTGTAAGCGAGGGTAACAGTACTCAACCAGTTTTAACGGAGCAATGGTGTTTACTTCGAAGACTTTACGCCATGCTTCTACGTCAGTATTTCCAAAGCCATATCCCTTGGGGCCGTAATATCCTGCATTATTGATGAGTAAGTCGATGGCAGGGAGTTTATCGGCAAGCTTAGCGACTTGTTCGTAGTGCGTGACATCCAGTTCGTGCAAAACTAGATTGCTGAATTGTGAGGCTAGAGTTTGTAGTTCTGAACTGTTCTCTAAGGAACGGCTAGTAGCATGTACTTGGTGGCCTTGCTTCAGGTACAGCTCAGTTAAGCTAAGGCCAATGCCGCGATTTGCTCCGGTAATAAAGACGGTTTGACTCATACAAACACCTATGTTTTTTTGATTTCAGTTGAAAGTCATTGTGTTAGCTAAGCACAATAAAATCAACCAACCACCACGCACCAACAACAAGAGATGAAAATAGGGACAGAGCACAAAGAGAGCCAAACAGTGCGCCGAGAATAGCAAAGAAAGTAGAATTCATATGTATATTAAATTTAATTGATATTGAAAATTATTATCAATTAAATTGCGTTTTATTCAACCCTTGAAGTTGATACTATTTCGTTACCATTGTTATTAAGAATTTCTCATGCTGCCATTTATCTACGACCCGATTTATTCTCAACTTGAGTTGCCAGAGGGGCATCGTTACCCAATTATGAAATACCAGTACCTCTATGAATCGGTATTGGTGCATATAGAGAAAGATAACTGGAAAGAGCACGCGCAGTTTTTCCAGCCCGAAGCATTAACTGTTGGGGAAGTAAAACGTGTTCATGACGAGGAATACGTCGAGTTACTTGTTAGTGGAAACATGCCAGCTGCGAAGATGCGCCGAATAGGTTTTCCTTGGAGTGAGTCTCTCATTACCAGAACGCTAACTTCAGCAGCGGGCACGGCTCTGACCGCAAAAAAGGCACTTGAGTACGGTGTGGCCATTCATTTGAGTGGTGGGTATCACCACGCACACAAAGAGTTTGGCAGTGGTTTTTGTTTATTTAATGACTTAGTGATCGCGGCCAGGCAAGCGCTCGAAGTCGAGCATGTCGATAAAGTATTGATCATTGATAGTGATGTTCACCATGGGGATGGAACAGCAACTTTATGTGACGATGAGCCAGATATCATCACGCTTTCTTTCCACTGTGATAAAAACTTCCCAGCGAGGAAGCCTCAGTCTGACCTCGATGTGCCTTTGGTGCGAGGGACAGGTGATGAGGATTTTTTAATGGCGTTTAAAGAAGTGGTCGATATGGCACTTAATCTTCATCGCCCTGATTTAGTTATCTACGATGCTGGTGTCGATATACATCAAGACGATGAGCTTGGATATTTTGATGTGTCGACTCAAGGGATTTTAGAACGTGATAGATTTTTAATGCAAACAGTGAAATCTCGAGGTATCCCTGTCGCAGCTGTCGTTGGAGGTGGATATCGAACGAATCATGCTGACCTCGTCCCAATCCATTTGCAGCTTATCAATGCCGCTAAAGAAGTCTTTATTGATGAGTAGATACAACTAGATGTAAATATCAAATTGATCCAACACTGGAACGAACGAAAAGGGCATTAATTTTTTGTGGGTTCTTTCGGAGTGTGGCGGAGTGCTTAGTTGCGTTCAAGAAGTGGTAAGTGATTTGTACAAATCTTTTTAAGTCTGGAGATGCGAAAAAGCCCGCTAATTTCTTAGCGGGCTTTTTCTAAAAGTGGCGGAGAGATAGGGATTTGAACCCTAGATACGCTATTAACGTATGCCGGTTTTCAAGACCGGTGCTTTCAACCACTCAGCCATCTCTCCGTTGTTGAGGCGAATAATATAAGGCTTTGAAAATGTTGTAAACCCCTAGTTGAACTGATTGGATGTTTACTGCGCAAATTTGTGGTTTGTGTTGTTTAAATAAACAAAAAACTCCCCCAAAAGGGGAGTTTGAATAGTATATGGATTGCTAGGTATTAATCGTTTTTAGAGTAAAAACGCTGTAACTCAGTTAAACCTTGCATCAAAACTGGCAACTTCGGTGCATCATCTCGAAGTCGTTTGTAGTTTTTGTCATACAGCTTGTAGTTGCCAAACTTATCGATCACTGTGGTTTGTGAGCTAGTAATTAAGGCAAGCTCGCGAGTATCGCCCGCCAAGATCCAGCGACGACGACTTTCATCGAATAGGTTGCGACCACTACTGTAATCATATGGGTTGGAAGATACGCCGAGCATATCTTGCAACAATGTAACCGAGAGGTCCAAGTGACTTGTGCTGTGATTAAATTCGCCAGCCAGCATTCCAGGCCAATGGATCACCATCGGAACTTGTAATTGATAACGGCTGTAGTTGCTGTTTGCTCCCCAGCTGTTCGTATTGGTTTCGTTAAATTCACTACCGTGATTAGAAGTGATGATTACGATGGTGTTTGTCAGTTGTCCCGTCGTTTCTAGTTCATCAATAATACCGGCGATAGTTCTATCCGCCGACTTCACTGCATATTCATAAGCTTTTTTGAATCGCTCACTTGCGGGCATTTCTTCGTCATTATTTGAAGGAATCGATTCAAAATTATCAACGGTGGTGACTTCGATGTAACTAAACCATGGCTGACTTGCTTTCTCTGCTAACCATGTATTCCAGTTTGCGATAGATTGTTTATCGGTATGAGCTTGCGTGCCATCTAGGTCTTCCGCTAAGTTCAAGTCGCGGAAAATAATTTCTGAGTAGAGATCATCTTCAAACCCACTGCCACTGAATAAACCAAAGTTGTAGCCCTGATCTTTCAGTACATCGAGCAATACTGGGGAAGCGCCTTGCGCCTTGATGCTTGATGCATAACTGGTCGGTAAGCCATAGAACAAACCAAAGGCCCCGTATGTATCATTACTTGAGCTGTAATGATTACGGAAGTTCTGATTGTTTTCAGCAAACTCATAGAGGTTAGGCATCTCTTCTTGGTTCAGCGCATCCGCTCGTAAATTGTTTATGCTGATCATCAACACATTGAGCTTATTAACTCGGCGGTTAAACTCAAGCTTTTCAAGAGGGTAGTTGACTAACTCTACGTTGCCTTCGTTTTCTGCTAAACGTTTTAGGTATTCCTCACGGTCAAGTAGACCATGTTTTTCCATAAAACTCTTCGCCGTCATCGGGTAAGACAACGGGAAGTTTGAACGCTGGCTAGTAATTGGGTTGTAAAAATACGCATCTGCCCAAATGTAAACCAAATGGCTGGTCATAAAGCTGAGGAAAAAGACGGCCGCGAGAGGGCGTCCTACGTGCTTATGAGATAGTTTGCGCTGTTTTCGCCATACCCATTCGGATAGTGCGAGTTGAATAAGGAAGATCAGCGGCATCACAACAAATAAATGTTGTAGGTCAGTGCTGAGCGCACTTTTGTCTTCGCTGAATAGTAACTCCCAGACAACGGGAGTTAAGTGCAAATTGATCGACTGATACGCTTGGGTATCAATTAATAATATGGTTTGCCCAACGGTTGCGAAAATCACTGCCACCAAACGGAACAACTTCCGCGATGGCAGGATAAACGTCAACGGGAATAGAACAAGCAAGTAAAGTGCGAAAACTAGAAAGCCAAAGTGACCAACCCAAGAAACCGCCAGATAAAACTGACCAAGTAACGTCTCGGGCCAAGGAGACTGAACAATGTAGCGTGTGCCTATCAACATCGATGCAACGATATTGAAGAATGCAAACCAGTGACCCCAACCAACTAGTCGAGATACACGTTCGCCGTATGAGTTTCCGCTGTCTACCATGTATGTGTTCTATTGTCCGTGATTAGTGTGTTTTTGGTGTTTCTAAAGAAGACATTAGCGCCTGAGCAAATTTTTCAGCAATCGCTTTGCGTTGTGAAGCAGCAACACGTTGATTTAAGACATTGGTTGCGATATTTCCGGCAATCATTAGCGTCAACTCAGGAGAAGCAGCATGTTTTTCAAGAACTGTTGCTACTTCAGCAAGAATTTTTTCTACTTGCTCGTCAGTATATTTAGATGTAATCGGCATAAAGACTCTAATAATGATAGTAAAAGCGGCTTATGATAACCTACAATGCCCATCAACTAAAACCTTGTAGCAAGATAAAATCACTATGAGTCTTCATCTTTCAAACGTTATTCTGCATCAACTGTGCAAAAACGATCAGGACGAGCTGGTTGTAAACTTTCGTCCAGCATCATTAGAGAACGATGCATCTACAGAAAACTTAGTCGCTGAGCTTCACCGAGTATTCCATTCTAAAGCTGGTAAAGGTTTTGGCGCTTTCCAGTCAGACAGCGAATTTCAATTTTGGCTTCAAGAAATGCGCAAAGGAGAGCGAGATTTTTACGACTTCTCACAAATTAGTGCAAATCGCTTGAAAGAAGAGTTGATTAAGTACCCATTTGCGGATGAAGGTATCTTGGTTTTCGCTGAGTATCAGAGTTTAGCAACGGACTACTTGTTCATCGGTATCTTACCAATGAATCAGAGTTTAAAAGTGACCGAAGGTTTGGACATCAGTGCGACAGATTACTTAGATATCACCAAAATGGATATTGCCGCACGCATCGACCTGTCGAGCTACGAGACCGACAAGGAATCCAATCGTTATCTGCAATACATTAAAGGACGCGTTGGCCGTAAAGTGGCGGACTTCTTCCTAGATTTTCTGCAAGCGGATATTGGCTTAGATACTAAACAACAAAACTTAGTGTTGATGCAGGCGGTGGATGATTTTTGTGCTGACTCGAAGCTAGAAAAGCAAGAAGTGAACGAGTACAAGAAACAAGTTTACGACTACTGCAATGAGCAAATTAAATCCGGTGATGAAGTTCAAATCTCAGAGCTTTCTGGAGAACTTCCTCCAAGCCAAGATGGCACAAGCTTTATGGATTTTACCAAAGAGCAAGGGTACGAGCTTGAAGAGTCTTTCCCAGGTGATCGTGCGACGGTTCGCAAACTGACTAAATTTGTTGGAGCTGGTGGTGGTTTGAATATTAGCTTCGATAGTCTCTTACTTGGCGAGCGTATTTTTTATGATCCAGAGACGGATACCTTAACGATTAAAGGGACGCCTCCAAATCTAAAAGATCAGTTAAGTCGCAATTAAAATCATATCGTTAAAAAAAGAGAGCAAACGGCTCTCTTTTTTTATGTGAATAAGAAACATCCATAGTATATGCTTGTAATTAATGGAGATATGCGAGGGGCAAGTGTTGCTGAAGCTAAAAGAAGGAATACGGCGGTTTGTTTGGTTCTGGTTCGTTTTGTGGTGTGTTTTAGCACTTGGCATTTGGCTGCAAGCCAAACAAACGATTCAAACGATTTCGACTGTAAATGAGTTAGGAAGTAAAGTTGAAGAAGTCAGGCACTTTTTTAACTTCGATCTGCCTTACCGTGTTAAACACGTCGACCAAATTTCACTGAAACTTCAGTTGGCTTATGCAGTTCGCTTACAGCTTGAAAGTGAGTTTTCTGAAGGGAAAATCACACCAGACATCACTCAATTGCTTTATACGACCGACCGATTTTTAGAAAGTGCTCGAGCTTTTGTGAGAAGTGACAGTGAATTGGTTTCGTTAGCAGAACAGTTACGAAGCAGCCGTGCTCGAACAGAAAACTCTGAGCAAATTCAGGCAATGTACTATCGCTTAGGTGCGCTTGTTTTTGAGTCTGTCTTTAGTGACTCTGCAACGAATAGCGATACTTACCGTGACTTAGACCGACTTTTTATTGAATCAGAGACGCTCTCTCCCGAAGAGCGAAGCGCTCTTCAGCGCCAGCTTGCTCAAACCTCAAGCGCACTATCTGCTCAGGCACAGGGCAGTTATTTATCCAATCACCTGCTTAATCCAGATTTCCCGAACCAGTTAACTTCGATAAATGATCAGTTGGAACAGAAGCTAATGACTTTTATTGTTTGGTTGTCTGTAATCAGTGGTTTGCTCCTTTTCCTCATTTCATGGGGAGCCTTCTCCCCAAAAACGATTCAACCGATACCACTACCCAGAACCGATGATAAAAAGTCAGAGCAAGTTGGCGATGATGAAAATGGAGCTAACGCTGTTCCCTCAGCTCAGTCAGAAAATTTTCAAAACGTCCAAATGAACGAAGAAAGTTGTAATGAGGTGAATTCATCACAAGTGGAAGTAGTGGAACGTGAGCCGTACATAGATATCAATAAAATGTTAGATTCTCTGTCTGGTGACGAGGGCGCTGTGCGGATGTTACTGGAGGTCTTTATTCAGGATCACTCTGGCGATGGCACTAAAATGTATCAGCTGTTAGAAGAGGATAAAGAGCAAGCGCAAAGAGCCGCACACAGTCTTAAAGGGGTCTCAGGGAGTTTAGGTGCAATGCCATTGCACTGTATTTCGGGTGATATTGAACTGTTGATTAAACAAGGGCAAAAAGTGCCGGAAGAGAAGTTGGCATGTTTAGATGATGTCCTAAAACAAACCATACTTTTTGCTAATAATGTTCTCAATAGTAAAAAGATAACAGAAGCGCTAACAGATTGATATTGCTCTGACTTAATGTCATAAGAGTTGAGGTAATAAAGGCTCGAACTATATGACTTAGTTCGCTTTATTCCTGTTCTATACAATTTGTTAAAGGTGTTTTCATGTCCGTTCGCCGAATGTCTTCAATGATGTTGATAGGGCTGGTTATGATGCTTTCAGGGTGCTCCCTACTCGAAGTCAAGATCGAGAGTCAAACCGTCCCTCTTACCAAACAAGAGCTCAATATGCGTCTTTTAACTCGTGAGTATGCGCAGCAGTTTTTTGCTCAGGTTGAGCAAGCAGCAGACGCACTACACGAACAATATGAGCCTCATGATAAAGTTCATCAATCTTATATTTTACTTTGGAAGATAAATGCTGAAGAAGGCATCCAAGCTTCTGCATACCAAGTGTCCCCAATGGCTGCACTGATTGATACATGGACTTTCACGCTACAAATGGAACAGTTTTTTACTACCGCTTCTGGTAATGAGCTCTTTGCGTCTGATGAGGCCAAGTTAGTTTCCGTTTATTTAGCGAAAGAGGTAGATAAACTGGCTCAATCTTTATTGAAGAAAGAAGCATACATCAAGACACAAACGTTTGTTGCAGAGTTCGCCAAGCAGCATCCATTCGCTGATTTAAGCATGATTAGGACTCCGGCTTACCGTGGGTGGTTAGATGCAAACCAAATTAGCGAAGAGGAAGCCGTTACAACGCTAGGCACGATGCCAGAAGCACTTGGGGATGTCTCTGATCGTCTAAGTCTGGTATCAGAACAGACACCAAAAATTATGACGTGGAAAGCGCAGTTGTTGGCCTTGAATAGCTCTGCCAGTATCGAAAAAGTCAATGCGGCGCTCAATAGTTTGCAAGTTACCGCTGATTCGATGAGGGATTTTATCGATAACAACCCAGAGTACATGCGTTATTTGGCAGAACAAATGGCGCTGGAGTTACAACCTTTGGTTGACGATATCGATCAAAGGACGGAGGCGCGTTTATCTCAGTTGGGTGAAGAACGCCAAGCTATAGAGCTGATGGTTGCCAGAGAACGTCAAGAAATCGCACAGATCATTACCCATGAGCGCGAGAAGTTTGCTCAAGATATGGATCGAGTGTCGCAAGAGGTTGTGAATCTCGCAATGACTAAGCTGATTGAACTTGTCAAAAGTACCATCATCTACTTTATTCTGTTCATTGCCGTTATATTCTTTGCACCGCTTGGCTTGGGCTATTGGTTTGGGAAGCGTGCAGCCGTAAAAACGCCAGTAAAACAAAGCTAACGATTTGCTTTGGAAATAAAAAAAGAGCGCTTTAAAGCGCTCTTTTTTAGTATTGAATTCGGAAGGGAGGTTCTTCCTATCTCTACGAAGTTAAGCGGTTTGCTGCTTCAATTCGCCTTCAGCTTCTTCAACTGCTTCTGCTGTTGGTTCGCACTTATCAACAAACCAACCCATGTAAGAAGTGAAGATCGTTACGATGATACATACAAAACTCAGCCACATGAACGGGGCATAAGACAGTGTAGCAACACCCAAAATACTGGCCATGTAGATACCGTTGTCACTCCAAGGGACCATACCTGAGGTTAGCGTGCCGCCAAATTCTGCGTTACGAGACAAATTCTTACGTTTGTAGCCTAGACGGTCATAGTTCTTCGCACAGATTTTTGGGGTCAGAATAAGTGAAACGTACATCGCTGAACCAAATACGTTGCCCATAAAGGCCGTACCAATTGTGCTTGTTGCCAATGAACCTGCACTTTGAACGCGTTTTTCAAACAGCTTCGCGATAGTCTCTAGCACGCCTACTTTATCTAGTAGACCGCCAAAACCAAGGCCGAATACGATAACCGCTACCGACCCAAGCATTGAAGACATGCCGCCACGGTTAAGGATTGAGTCAATGAAATCTACGCCAGATGAGATTGCAAACGGAGCCCAAGCCGTGTTGAACGCGGTTAGGAAATCGACATCTTGGATCATCACTGCCCAAATAATACCTAGCAGAGAACCAAAACTGATCACTGGGAATGAAGGCATACGCATCGCTAGAAGTGACAATACGATGATCACAGGAACAAATGAGTAAGGGGTGATGTAGAACTGCTGTTCCATCGCTTTAATGACAGAGTCTACCTGGCTCATGTCAACTTGACCTGCGTAGTGGAAGCCAAATGCAGTAAACATAATGCCTGTAATAATGTAGCTAATGAGTGCTATCGGCAACATGCCTTTAATATGTTCCATCACTTCAACGTTAGACATAGATGAAGCAAGGATTACTGAATCCGATAGAGGCGACATTTTGTCACCAAAGTAACAGCCTGAAAGTACGGCACCTGCAGTGATTGGCGCAGGAACACCAAGACCTTGACCGATGCCCATCATTGCAATACCTGCCGTGCCAGCCGCACCCCAAGATGTGCCAGTCGCTAGCGCAGTCAATGAACAGATGATCATGGTCGCGAGCAAAAAGATGGAAGGGTGGATTGCTTTAAGGCCGTAGTAAATAATGGTTGGAACAATACCACCAGAGATCCAAGTACCTACAAGCGCGCCAACGGCCAAAAGGATTAAAACGGCTCCAAGTCCATTGGAAATGCCATTTAGTGCTGCTTTTTCCAGATCTTTATACTGATGGCCAAGCTTTATGCCCAATATCATGACAATGAACCAACCGATGTATAGCGCTAGCTGAATCGGTAGGTCTAGCTTGGCTGTGAACGAAAATGCCAGCAGGAGAAATAAACCGAGCGAGATAAATACCTGTATCAAGCTTGGTAGGCGTGGTGTAACTTGCTTCATATGTGCCTCTGTCAATCTTGGAGCAATAGAGGAAGGCGCTCCTTGTTGTAATCGCGCATAACATACATTAACAAAAATTATATTTCGAACATTTGGTGTTTTATCTTGATGTTCGTCGGTAAAAACGTTTGCTTGTGAAATTAACTGTTAGTTTGTTTTAACTTTTTTGGTTTTAAATGTTGTGTAATGTGAAATTATTGTGCTTCATGTGTTATTTTCTCATTGAGTGGTAAGACCAATTAGGGGGCTAAAGTGCTTTCCCTACTTGAAAAATGGTTAAAACCGCAAACCAAACACTAAAAAATCTCGTGTAACCCGGTTTTTCAGAGGAAAAGGTTAAAAAACGCGCTTATTTACAAAATAGGGGTTGAGATTTTGCTGTGAAAAATTAACTATGGGGTAGGTTTTTTAATACATGGAGAGTTAATACGATGAGAGTTGGTTTAGTTGGTTGGCGCGGTATGGTTGGTTCAGTCCTTATGCAGCGTATGGTTGAAGAGAAAGACTTCGACCTAATCGAACCAGTATTCTACAGTACTTCTCAAGTTGGTATTCCTGCTCCTAACTTAGGAAAAGACGCAGGCTTACTGCAAGACGCGTATGATATTGAAAGCTTAAAACAGCTTGATGCGGTAATCACCTGTCAAGGTGGTAGCTACACAGAAAAAGTTTTCCCTGCACTTCGTCAGGCTGGTTGGAAGGGCTACTGGATTGATGCGGCCTCTACGCTACGTATGGCTGAAGATTCGATCATCACACTTGATCCAGTGAACTTAAAGCAAATCCAACAAGGCATCCACGGTGGCACGAACACATTTGTCGGTGGTAACTGTACGGTTAGTTTAATGCTAATGGGGCTAGGTGGTCTATTTGAGAAAGGCCTTGTTGAGTGGACAAGCGCAATGACTTATCAAGCCGCATCTGGTGCTGGTGCGCAAAATATGCGTGAGTTGATCTCGCAAATGGGCGTTATCAATGACTCTGTGAGCTCTGAACTTGCAAACCCATCAAGCTCTATCCTAGATATTGATAAGAAAGTTGCGGATACAATGCGCAGCGGCTCTTTCCCTACCGATAAATTCGGTGTGCCACTAGCTGGTTCGTTGATCCCATGGATCGATGTGAAGCGCGATAATGGTCAGAGTAAAGAAGAGTGGAAAGCGGGCGCTGAGGCGAATAAAATTTTGGGTTCTCAAAGTTCACCTGTTCCAATTGACGGTACTTGTGTGCGTATTGGCGCGATGCGTTGTCACTCTCAAGCACTTACTATCAAGCTTAAACAAAATGTACCAATGGACGAAATCGAAGAAATCATCGCCACTCATAACGATTGGGTGAAAGTGATACCTAACGACCGTGACATCACTGCTCAAGAGCTAACGCCGGCAAAAGTTACGGGCACAATGTCTGTACCAGTGGGTCGTCTACGTAAGATGGCAATGGGTGATGATTTCCTAAATGCTTTCACTGTTGGTGACCAACTGCTTTGGGGTGCTGCGGAGCCATTGCGTCGTACTCTGCGAATTATTCTGTCTGAGAAAGCATAATCACATCAATCCTTTATTTGATGACAAAATAAAAGAGCTCCTTAGGGAGCTCTTTTTTCATGCGTCGTCTTCCGTTCGAACGACTCTTTTGTCTGGATCGGCCAGTTCACTACCACAATGTTTACAGTAAATTGCGTCAGAGTCGTGCCCTGCGTGGGAGCAGTTTGGGCATTTCACCAATACTTTGTGCGATTGCATCTCTTGGTGCAGTTCGGCAGTGAAAATACCTGTAGGTACCGCCAAAATGGAATAACCCAGTAACATGGTGAGTGATGCAAGCCCTTTACCTAGGTCTGTTTGGGGGACCAAGTCGCCATACCCAACCGTTGTGATGGTCACGATCGCCCAATAAATACTTTTAGGAATGCTAGTAAATCCGTTTTCAGGTCCTTCAATGATAAAAATCAACGAGCCGAAAATCGTTACCATAATGGCGACGGAACTAAAGAAGATAAAAATCTTTCTGCGCGCCATAAGCAGTGAACGTAAGAGGATATTGGACTCTTGGAGGTATCGGACTAACTTGAGTATGCGGAATATTCGCATCACTCGCAGCGCCCTGATCACACCCATAAACGAAGCGGATGGGAAGAAGAGTGCTAAATAGGTGGGCAAAATCGCAAGTAAATCGACGACACCATAAAAACTCTTTGCGTAGGCGGCAGGTTTAGGAGAGCAATAAAGCCTTAGAAGGTATTCAATCGTGAATAGGCCAGTAAATGTGTATTCAATAAACTTCAGCTCTTTTTCCCACTCGGCCCGAACGGAGGGTATCGAATCTAACACCAGTACGATTAACGAACTGATGATCGCGATAATGAGAGCAATATCGAACGTTTTACCAGCTTTGGTATGAGTACCAAAAATGGTGACATATAGAGTATGTTTAAGAGAGTCAGTCGTCATGACAAAGCGATCCATTGTTGAATCGCTCTATCATACAATTTTATAGAAACTCAGGCTAATCCTGGAAATAAGTTGCGTAAGCCATTCGCAATGAACTCTATGCCAAGCGCGCCCAATATCAAACCCATGATACGAGTAATGACGTTGATTCCAGTTTGACCTAGAAATCGTACGATCAATGGGGCAGAACGGAATAATAGCCATGAACAAAGGCAGAACAAACCAATCGTAATACTAATGCCCACGGTATCGAACATGCTTGGGTAGCGTGCACCATAAACAATAGTCGAACTGATTGCACCAGGACCTGCCATTAAAGGCATTGCAAGAGGGACCACACCAATCTGTTCACGACTGACGTATTCCGTTTTCTCTTGTTTGTTCTGCTTATCTTCCCCCAGTTTACCGCTCATCATCGAGAATGCGATGCTAAGTAATAGCAACCCGCCAGCGACACGAAACGAATCCAGAGAAATACTGAACATGTCTAACAGTAACTGACCAGCAAAAAGCGAAATGATCAGGATGATCGCAACAGCCACATTTGCTGTTGTTGCCGTATTGCGCTTTTCGTCGGGTGTCATATGCCCGGTTAGTGACACAAACACAGGCATGATACCAACAGGGTTTACTGCGGCGACCAAACCGAGAAAAAACTGCAAGAAGATAGCAAGTTCAAAAGTTTGCATGTTGCGTACTCATCAAAGTTCACATTAGTAAAAAGGAGAAGGGGTAATTTGGGCGTAATGTAAGGCAAAAGTTAGGTTGTAAGAAATGAAAAAAACTAACGCATTCCCTGCCATTTAACTGAGAAAAACTAATTCTTTAATAAACTGTATCTAATCTGGAAAGGAAATGTTACGTATAAAGTTGCTGATAAATTGCACTGTTTTATATAAACGTTAACATTCGCACATTTTTGATAAAAACCAAGGTGGTTTGTAGAGAGATGTATTCGGTTCGATATACTCTCAGTAGCACAAAGAATTGGGCCTACATGTAATTTTGTTGGTCAAAAATGAAACTTTTTTACAGGTTGTTGTAGTTTCTTTTATTTATTTGTCCATTTGCTTCTTTTTTACTCAATAAAAAATGAGAGTTAATTTATTGGTTTATCAGTGATTTATGTCATTTTGGTGTGATGAGGCACCACTTTGGTAGTATTTAGGTGGTGAGAACTGATCCAAGTCAATTTTTTTCACACTCTGAAATATTATACTCAGTCCTGAAAGCAATTTACTAAGACGTTTGTTTTCTAAGTGACTGATAAACAGTAAAAACGATAAGTAATAGCCTTAGTAAAAAGTTTTTAATATTTGTTAATTTTAGGAGATTCCCTATGCCTGTAACTAATATGGCTGAACTAGATGCAATGGTTGCTCGCGTTAAGAAAGCGCAAGAAGAGTTCGCTACTTACTCTCAAGAGCAAGTAGATAAAATCTTTCGTGCAGCATCGCTTGCAGCTAACCAGGCCCGTATCCCGCTAGCTCAACAAGCGGTAGAAGAATCTGGTATGGGTATTGTTGAAGATAAAGTAATCAAGAACCACTTCGCTTCTGAGTTTATCTACAACAAATACAAAGACGAACAAACGTGTGGCATCTTAGAAGAGGATGACAACCTAGGTACTATGACTATCGCTGAGCCTGTAGGCATCATCTGCGGTATCGTACCAACGACTAACCCAACTTCCACAGCGATCTTCAAATCTCTAATCTCTTTGAAGACTCGTAACGGTATCATCTTCTCACCACACCCACGTGCGAAAAACTCAACTAACGATGCAGCTAAACTCGTTCTAGATGCAGCAGTAGCAGCAGGCGCACCAAAAGACATCATCGGTTGGATCGACCAGCCTTCTGTTGAGCTTTCAAACGCTCTAATGAAACACGATGACATCGCGCTTATCCTTGCAACTGGTGGTCCAGGCATGGTTAAAGCCGCTTACTCTTCTGGTAAGCCAGCAATCGGTGTAGGTGCAGGTAACGTTCCTGTTGTTATCGATGAAACAGCAGACATCAAACGTGCTGTTGCTTCTATCCTTATGTCTAAGACTTTCGACAACGGTGTAGTATGTGCTTCTGAGCAGGCTGCAATCGTAGTTGACGAAGTATACGACGAAGTGAAAGAGCGTTTTGCTTCTCACAAAGCGTATGTCCTAAGCAAAGCAGAAGCTGATAAAGTTCGTAAAGTGCTTCTTATCGATGGCGCGCTAAACGCGAAAATCGTAGGTCAGCCAGCAGCAGCAATCGCTGAAATGGCAGGCGTTAAAGTTCCAGCAGACACTAAAGTTCTTGTTGGTGAAGGTCTGGGTAAAGTATCTCACGATGACGCATTCGCTCACGAGAAACTATCTCCAACTCTAGGTCTATTCCGTGCTGACAACTTTGAAGACGCGGTTGCTCAAGCGGTAACTATGGTTGAGATTGGTGGTATCGGCCACACATCTGGTCTTTACACTAACCAAGATACTAACGCTGATCGTATCCGTTACTTCGGTGACAAGATGAAGACAGCTCGTATCCTAATCAACATCCCGACTACTCACGGTGGTATCGGCGACTTGTACAACTTCAACGTTGCGCCATCTCTAACGCTAGGTTGTGGTTCTTGGGGTGGTAACTCTATCTCTGAGAACGTAGGTCCTAAACACCTAATCAACAAGAAAACTGTAGCGAAGCGAGCTGAAAACATGTTGTGGCATAAACTACCTAAGTCAATCTACTTCCGTCGTGGTAGCCTTCCAATCGCGCTTGGCGACCTAGAAGGTAAGAAACGTGCATTCCTAGTAACTGACCGTTTCCTATTCAACAACGGTTACGCAGATGACGTAGTAAGCCTACTGAAAGCTCAAGGCATGGAAGTTCAAACATTCTTCGATGTTGAAGCTGACCCAACACTGTCTGTAGTAGAAAAAGGTGCGGCTCAAATGGCTAGCTACCAACCTGACGTTATCCTAGCGCTAGGCGGTGGTTCACCAATGGATGCAGCGAAAATCATGTGGGTAATGTACGAACACCCAGAAACTCACTTTGAAGAACTAGCAATGCGCTTTATGGACATCCGTAAACGTATCTACAAGTTCCCTAAAATGGGTAAAAAAGCTGAGCTTGTATGTATCACTACAACTTCAGGTACTGGCTCAGAAGTTACTCCATTCGCGGTTGTTACTGACGACAAGACTGGTGCTAAATACCCACTAGCTGACTACGAAATCACGCCAAACATGGCAATCGTTGATGCGAACCTAGTAATGAACATGCCTAAGTCTCTAACAGCATTTGGTGGTTACGATGCAGTAACTCACGCTCTAGAAGCTTACGTTTCTGTTCTTGCTAACGAATACTCAGATGGCCAAGCTCTTCAAGCACTTAAGATGCTAAAAGAGTATCTACCATCAAGCTATGCGAACGGTGCAAATGACCCAATCGCTCGTGAGAAAGTACACAACGCAGCTACTATCGCTGGTGTTGCATTTGCGAACGCATTCCTAGGTGTTTGTCACTCAATGGCTCACAAACTGGGTGCTGAGTTCCACTTGCCACACGGCCTAGCTAACGCACTACTTATCTCTAACGTGGTACGTTACAACGCGAACGACAATCCAACTAAACAAACTGCGTTCTCTCAATACGACCGTCCACAAGCACGTCGTCGTTACGCTGAAGTTGCTGACCACCTAGGCCTAAGCCAAGAAGGTGACCGTACTGCTCAGAAGATAGAACGTCTACTAGCATGGTTGGATGAACTAAAAGTTAACCTAGACATCCCAATGTCTATCCAAGCGGCAGGTGTTGCTGAATCAGATTTCGTAGCGAAACTGGATGAGCTAGCGGTAGAAGCGTTCGATGACCAATGTACTGGTGCGAACCCACGTTACCCTCTAATCAGCGAACTTAAAGATGTATTGATGGCTTCTTACTACGGTAAAGCATTTGTTGAAGGCGAAACTTTCGAAGGTACAACTGTTATCAAGAAGAAAGCAGACCAAGAAGCAGCAAAAGCAGCACCTAAAGCAAAGAAAGAAAAAGCTGACGCGTAATTAAAAAATCGAGTGAGCAAGGTTTTCGCTAGCACGGAACCTTAATCGGGAAAAGGTTAAAGCCCCAGTCAAATGACTGGGGCTTTTTTTATTTTGGTTCAGGAGTTACATCTGGCTTGGGAAAACAGAGTTGCTGTGTATGCTTACACTTCGGTCGCAACTACTCGGCCACTGAAGTATTCATTCGCGACGATGTATGCTGTGTTGCGGACTAGTTCGTCTTGGATCTCAGCCCAGTGCCTCTCGTTGAGCTCTTCTTTTGTATGATTTACCGAGGGAATAACGCCGCCCACTCGAATGTTGAATGGTGTGAGTTCTTTTGCCCAGCTGTGAGTAAAACCTGACACCAACGCCGCCATGCTTTCAACTCCCGTAAAGTCTTCATGGTTGTCATGAGAAATGACGTTAACAATGACGCCTTTCTTGTTTCTGGCTCGAAAGCGCTCTGCTCCTACTTGGCCGTAGGTATAAAGGAAGCGTGCCGCAGACGACAAGTGATCAATGTAAGTACTCATTGGTTCTGGCGCCATTAAGCCAGGCATAGGAGAGCTGGTCCAGCAATTAACAATCACATCTGGTGTCGCACGTAGCTGTGATTCTATCTGGTCAAACAATAAGTTAATGGACGTTGTGTTATCACTACACACATTCATCGCATACACTTTGTCAGTGAAAGCGCTGATTTGCTCATAGCTCGCTCTCAAAGCGCTAGAATTTTGGTCACAAAGAATCAACGTTGCTCCAAGGTGAGCAAAGTGATTTGCACAGGTTCTTCCTATAACCGAACCTGCAGACGTGACGAGAATAATTGATTCTTTGATATCCATAGCACCTTCACTGTATCCATATGTGAAAAACAATACACCAGTGGTTTGTGCTAATAGCATGGTTGAAATTCGTTGAGTTCAGTGTGAAAGGCTTCAAACTAACGCTTTCGAGTGAGGACTATTGTGCGGTAATTTGTAAGACGTCACATTTCTGACGTGTAGGTATTGCAAGCTATTGGATAAAAAGCGGATCTCTATGCTTTAGCTTGAATTTGATGCTGACGTTGAGCCGTCACTAGCTGATTATATAGCCCAGCATCTGGGATCAGTTGTTTGTTGCGTTCGCCCAATCTGCGTCGCTCATGACCAGATAGGTTGTGATAAACCTCCTCTGGTAGGTTGAATGTGTCTTCAGGCAGGTAAGTCAGCGCATCTGGTTTTAGGTAATGGCTCAGCTTTGCGGAAGGCAATCCTGCATCGTGAAACTGTTTCGCTTGTTCAGCTGCGAGTTCATAGCTGCTGCTATCAGAACGAAGAGCTTGAGGTTGCGATAAACCCAATTGTTGGCGAAGAATACTGTCACTGGTGATGACTTCCTGGACCTCTTCAACTGGGACCACATCGCGAACATCATTAGAGAACATAGACAGAATCAGCGAGAAATCCGCACGACGACCTTCGTGTACGGCATGGTTAATACCATTACCGAACTGAAGTTCGTTGATAATTGCAGCTTTGTCTAACGTATGAATTTGCATGATGTTCCTCGCTCGATGCTCTTTTAACGGCGTGGATAAGAAGAACTTTAGTAAAAGAGGGAATTATTTAAAGGTGCTAGGGAAGGCGAAAAAAAAAGCCCGCTAAATAGCGAGCTTTTGAATAAGACTAAATTGAACTTAGGGGGAAGTATATTACTTCGCTAGGTTCTCAGCTACGAAGTCCCAGTTTACTAGAGCCCAGAAGCCGTTCATGTAATCAGGACGTACGTTGCGGTAATCGATGTAGTACGCGTGTTCCCATAGGTCAACAGTTAGAAGTGGTGTTGTACCTTCTTCTGTTAGAGGAGTAGCAGCGTTAGAAGTGTTAACGATCTCTAGAGAGCCATCAGCTTTCTTAACCAGCCAAGTCCATGAAGAACCGAAGTTGTTGATTGCTGAATCAGTAAACTTCGCTTTGAATTCTTCAAAAGAACCGAATGCTGCGTTGATTGCGTCTGCAACTGCGCCAGTTGGCTCGCCGCCCGCATTTGGAGCAAGACAGTGCCAGTAGAACGTGTGGTTCCAGATTTGCGCTGCGTTGTTGAATACGCCACCAGTAGAAGTCTTGATGATCTCTTCTAGAGTTTTGCCTTCGAACTCAGTACCAGGGATAAGACCGTTAAGCTTAACAACGTAAGTGTTGTGGTGCTTACCGTGGTGGTAGTCTAGAGTCTCTGCTGAGATGTGTGGTTCTAGTGCGTCTTTCGCGTAAGGAAGAGCTGGTAGTTCAAATGCCATTACTCGATTCTCCATTGATTTGAAAGGATGACCTTTCGATTGCTTCCAGTGTTTTTTTATAGCTATGTCGCCTTTAAGGCTGACTTGGTAAGTATTTTAGCAAGTTTTTACTTTATTAAAACCCCGATATGAAAATATTTTAAGAGGTTAGCAGTGGTGAAGTGCTGCATTGCTCGCCAATGAGCAACCTAAAATTAAGCCTTATTAATTATATGGTTTTTATTCTGTCGTTATTGAGTAGAATGTGGCAAATAAATAAAGTTCAAACCCATGAATGAGGAAGCGATGGAAACTATCGACAAAATCAAACAGCAGATCTCTGAAAACTCAATCCTGCTGTACATGAAAGGATCACCGAAACTACCTAGCTGTGGTTTCTCTTCTCAAGCGTCACAGGCACTAATGGCATGTGGTGAGAAGTTCGCTTACGTAGACATTCTGCAAAACCCAGATATCCGTGCTGAGTTACCAAAGTACGCGCAATGGCCAACTTTCCCTCAACTATGGGTTGAAGGTGAGCTTATCGGCGGTTGTGACATTATTCTAGAAATGTTCCAAAAAGGTGAACTGCAGCCTCTAATCAAAGAAGCAGCAGCGCGCGCTGAAGATCAAGCTGAGTAATTCGTAAATACTCACATTTAGCGATAGAATACGAAGGAGCCGTACTGGCTCCTTTTTCTTTTTAGGTTAGTGGAATGAACATAAAGCTTTATTATGTACCGCAATCCTCCAGATTCCCTATAAGCCTTGTTATCCCTTGTTATATAAAGACTCTAGCAATGAGCTCAATATGATTGTGACCGATGAATGACGACAAAAGACGACCTCTGTCGCCATTTTGTCGCCACGATTAAAGGTGGTATTTGTAAGTGGAATGCGATTAATAGTGTAGAGAACTTGTGAGTAAGTCATTGATATAAAGACATAGCTTTAACTTGTTCAGTGAGTACAATGTAAGGTTTGAAACGTTTTTACTAATTAGAGATTATACGATTTGAAATATTTAAGCCTTACAATTATTACACTACTTAGTTTGAGCGGCTGTTCAGCCTTTCATTTTGGTAGTGAGACACCTGAAGATAAAGCATTGAAATTATGTGGATTAGGGATTAGTCAGCAAGCTCGGGACATTTTAAAATTATCTATACAAAGGGCATCTAGTACTCCAGGTTTCGATTTTGTTGCTGAAGCGAATAAACAAATAGATACGCAATCAGTATCTTTGCTAAAGCAAGCTGATTTAACTGATAACGAAAGCTTAAAAATTGTTGTGGAGGAGATACGTGCAGCTAGAGAGTGTGCGGTCAATAGAGTAGCTATAGAGCTACCCGTATCTAAAGCTTCATTGCAAGAAGCTTGTCGTAAGGATGTAGAGAGAAAGTTGTCACCAGATGGCCGAAGAGGTGCTCTTCGAAACTGGAATACTGCAGATGGTCAGTTAATTGGTAGTCGTGAAACGGTAGAGATGTATGGCGAAATCGGTAGTGGTTGTAGTGTTACAAGGCTAATTGCCATGTGTGATTTTTCAGGGAATACATTTAACGAATCCGTCATCAGAAAGACAAAGTCTGATTGCTGATAGTACATATCCAGAATGCAATCCAACTCTAGATATCTAGAGAGGCAAGCGGATTGAATCTAACCGCATCACTCAAATGGTTTGGCGAAAAGTGGGCGTAAATCATCGTGTGATCGATTTGTTGATGACCGAGGATTTCCTTTAACACAAGAATGTTGCCGCCATTCGTCATGAAGTGACTCGCGAACGTATGACGCAAAACGTGAGTCGCTTGTCCTTCTGGCAAGTGGGGCAGGGCTTTCGTTAGCCATTTGTAAGCCACACCATAACCGCACGTGAAAAGCCGATCATTCGTTGGCTTATAGATTTGGTTATACAACTCTTCAGAAATCGGCACCGTTCTGTTTCGCTTACCTTTGGTATTGTTGTAGGTAATGCGGTATTTCGTCAGGTTAGACCCCTTCAGATAAATCGCTTCTCTGATACGTGCGCCAGTCTCTAAGCAAACTTTATATATCCTCGTTAACTCATCGCCAACTGGGCTTTCCTGTGCCACGTCGAACAGGTGACGAATTTCTTGTTCGGTCAAGAACACCAGTTCGGATTCCGGCTTTTTGATTGCCTCAATACCATCAACCGGGTTGGGCAGTTTCCATTCTCCAAGCCTTATCAACTTATTGAACATTGCTTTCAGCAACCCAAAATCCACGTTGTTCGAAGCGATAGAAAGCTCTTTATGTTTTTGCCCTCTACCTTTGTTGGAGCGGCTAGAGCGATATGTAGCGAGTTGCTTTGCGTTAAGCTGTGAAGCGATCGGATTACCCAAGTCAAAAACCATGCTTTCTAAACGTAGGCGAGTATGATCGCCAGACTTGAGGTTCTTACCATGCAGCTTAAACCACAACTTCACTAAATCAGATAGCCTGCGATGATCGGGCTTACTTCCTAACCACGGCTTGTCATCCACTTCTTTCATTAAGTGGAATTCAAAAGCAGTCGCTTCGCCTTTGGTAGCAAAGCGTTTACGAACGCGTTTCCCCGTTCTGCCTTGCGGATAGCATTCGCAAAGCCATGGTTTTTTACTGCCGTCTTTAAGGTTTCTAATTGTCATAGTTTTATTTGCCCTCCACTGTATGTACATACAGTTTATTCGTATGGTTTACGCTATGCAATGTTCCACATCGGCTCAATCGAACATAATCTGATTGACGTTTTACAAGAAACGAACAGCGCTTGACCATGTGCGAATTATTTGCCAATAAACATCATAAATAGATTGCCAGGGCGATCCGACCTGGTATGATTGCCTGGCGTTTAATTTGATGGTAATGACTAACAATGGAAGCAGGTGAAGTTCTTGTAATCGATCTTTTTGCTGGCCCCGGTGGGCTTGGTGAAGGTATATCTTCAGTTACAGATGAGAGTGGAATTAACCCATTCAAAATAGGCGTATCTGTTGAGAAAGAACCAGCTGCACATAAAACTCTTACCACGCGCGCTTTCTATCGAAAAATAAAAAATTCAGAAGAAGGCTTAGTCAGTTACAACGAATATCTGAACGATGTTATTTCTCGTACTCAACTGTTTGAACGATTTCCCAATCAAGCGGAAGAAGCGCAGCAAGAAACGTTGTACAAGCCTCATGCTTTGGGTGATGACAACCAAGTTATTCATCAGAGAATTAAAGAGCTCGTCGAGTCACACGGTGACCGCCCTAAAGTAGTTATCGGAGGGCCACCGTGCCAAGCTTACTCCTTAGCTGGACGTTCCCGAAACGCGGGTATTAAGGACTACAAAGCTGAAAATGATGATAGAAATTTTTTATACAAAGAGTATTTAGAAGTACTCTCCATTGCTCAGCCCGATGTTTTTGTTATGGAGAACGTGCGCGGTATTCTTTCAGCCAAGGTTAATGGCAAAGAGATGTTCCCACAGATTCTAAAAGATCTGCGCAAACCAGGCCGTGTGACTCGCATTCGAGGAGCTGGATATAAGATATATTCGCTTGTTGTTGAGGCGGAAAACCCCAACAATCCAAGTTATGATTCTGCCGACTTCCTTATAAAAGCCGAAGATTATGGGGTGCCTCAGGCGCGTCATAGAGTCATTTTATTAGGGGTTCGCGACGATATTAACAAAGTGCCTAGTACGCTAGTTCCAAATAAAAGCCAAGTAACAGTGGAACAAGTGTTGGCAGATTTACCCAAGCTTAGAAGTGGATTTTCTAAGCGTAAGGATGATACTAGTGATTGGGAAAAAGTGGTTTCACAAAATGCTACTCACGTAAAACGCTTGCTGAAGAAGCAATTTAGTGGCGCAAAAAATTTAGATTTGAGCCCGTTCAAAAAGTTAACAAGAGCTGCATTTCAACCTGTTAATCAACCGATTCAAATGCCGGACCACCTAATCGCATGGTATCGTCAAAATGAACCTAGCTGTGTTCTAAACCATGAAACACGTGGTCATATGGAAAGTGACTTGCTTCGTTATGCTTACAGTGCTGCCTATACTCATCTATCAGGAGGCACATCACCTAAATCTCGTGATTTCCCTGAGGACTTAGCCCCTGCTCATGACAACTGGACATCGGGTGCACATGCCGATCGATTCCGAACTCAAGCCGCGAACAAATGCTCAACGACTGTCACTAGCCATATATCCAAAGATGGTCATTATTTCATTCACTATGACCCTAGGCAGTGCAGAAGCTTAACTGTTCGTGAAGCAGCTCGTTTGCAGACATTTCCAGATAATTACAAATTTGAAGGAAATAGAACACAACAGTATGTTCAAGTCGGTAATGCTGTGCCGCCTTATTTGGCACAGCAAATTGGTAGGGTTGTAATAGATTTACTCAGTCAAAGCGAATAATTCCAGGGCGCGCTGCATGCTGGGAGGCCTTAAAGCTAATATCTGATAATATCTGATCTTTTAGCCTAAATACTGGCTTCCCTAGCCATTTGTTAAATTCAGGAATGGCGCCAACTTGATACATAAAGCTCACTTTGACGATATACTCTTGATCATTCACCATAATGTTAGGTAGGCGATAAATTCCTGAATGAGCAGTGTTGCTACTACCGTTTCTAAATTTTGTAAAGCACTCATGCTCGACAGGTATCATTGCGGATAGAAAGTATCTATTTAACTTAGTTTTTCGCTGAGCTTGGTCGCATTCAGCTGAAAGCTCGATGAACCCCAGTTTCGTTGCTTCATGCGCAGCTTTTCTAGTCGCTTTAGTTCCCTGGCCCGAGTCTAAAAATTCTTCGTTAATTAGAGTTTTAATATTCCGACCAAGGTTTTTGGTTAACTTAATTTCATGTTCAGGCGTACTAAGATAGTCTGCGTTAAATTCAATCCAGCTGCCACGTTTATTTTTAGGATCATTTTCATCTAAGGTTTCGACGTGATAAAAGGAATTTAGGTACGCTTTAACATCTTTGTCCGCATTAAGGCGAGTCCCAATTCCTACAGCAGCATTCAACCATACTGAACGTTCAATATGTTGGTACATCGACTGTATATGATCGTGAAGTACTGGTTCTAGGCCTAATTCGATTGCAATTTCTGGATCATCTTTAGCGTTCTTGACACCAATAGTTTCATTACCTATCACTGCTAACATTGATTGTAATTTATCAGTTGTTTTACTTTGAAAGTCGGGCAAGTCCTCTGGTTTGCTGCAGCGTGCTAAGCTGAATAAAGAATCAGTGGTATTTTGTGCCGCTGTAGATACTCTATTTTCCCAACTAAATAGAGCATCAAAGATGCCGCTTTCTTTGAAAAGCTCTTTAATTCTTTCATCTAGACCTTGCTGACCAGAGTTAAATTGTGTTTTATCAAGCACTCCCCAATGAATAGGATAAGGAACGTCTTTATAGCGTTCATAAATTACTTCCATGACGGGAGCAACAGTACTTGCATTGCGAGACCAAAAATAAAGAAGAAATGGACCTTGTATTGGAAGAGCTTTTAACACCTCGGCAATCGGACCTGCTAATTGCTTATCATCAAGCTTTTGGAGCTCTTGCAAATTAAGATCAGAAATAATAACGCGAGGCTTTATCATGTCTAATTTTACATGGTCGATTCCAGTTTCGTTATCCGGATCTTGTCCTTGGTAATGAATCGGGAAGCAAGGGTAGCCAGCTCGAGTAAAGCTTTCTTGTAGTGTATCTAAATCTTCTTTTGTATCATCTATAAGTACGATGCCTGGTAAACTAATCATTTATTTTTTCCTAGCTAAAAATCATTACCACTGCTGCCCCCTGATATGCTTCAGGTAGGTCTAAATCCTCTGGGTCACAAATTTGAAGTCTACCACCGATTGTCTCCATCACTTTATCGGAGTAGTAAAGCCCAACCCCCATTCCCCCAGGTCGAGAGGTTTTGAAAGGCTGTATTGCTTCTTCTGGTGTTAAGCTGAATCCAGGCCCGTTATCCATTACAACCAATGCCGGGCCCTCTTTGAACCAGTTAGGGAGACTATCTATACGTATAGCTGGTTTAAAATCACCACCTTCTCTTTCAGCTCTTAAATTTGTCCAATGTATAGAGTTGTCAATAAGGTTGGTGAGAGTAGCTTGAAGTAAGCCGAATGGAGCAGTTACTTCAAAAGATTCTGACTCATCTGTGTTTATAGGGCATGAGATAGCAATGTTGTGATGTTGGAATCGATGCTGATTTAGTTTAATTATCTTTTGCGTTAGTGCTTTTATGTTGAATGTCTTCAACTCATTTCGGCGTAATAAAGGAGCAAAGCCCTCGAGTAGTTCTGCGAGGTGCTCTGCTCGTTTAAGAAGTGTTTCATAATCGTCAGATTGTCGAATTGATTCATTCAGGTCATCAACCCCTCTCTCTACCTCATGGAATATGACTGCTAAGTTAATGCCTGCTATTCCAGAGCTTAAAGTCACTTCGCGCATTTGATGGTAATCAGATTCAATCTGTGCAACTTTACCACTCATTTCTTCTTCAAGGTTATGAGCTTTGATTGCCTTTTTGATACCTTCGATGCTTTCAGCAAAACGAGTCGTAGCAGGTGATGCGTCTTTAACATCGCCTTTTAGGTAATCATCGAGGGCTTCACGATCTTTTCTGTGTTTTAAGTGGAAATCTTCAATTACACTAGCAACTATCCAACGATAACGTTTATAAGTATCGTTTTCGTCGAATCCCTCTCGGTTTGTTTTCTCTTTTAAACCTTCGCTGTCTTCTAGGTTTAAATCTATCCCTCCGATAACCATACCGGTATCGATTTTCTGACCAGGCATGTTTATTCGACCAGCATTTAGACCAAGCCAATCATCTTTACCTTCACCATAGTTAAAAACACGAATGCCATCTCGATAAACACGTATGCCAGATTGTTCCTTCAAGTACTCTTTGATCAATTGTGGTGAGCCTATTGCGCTCAATACCGAGCCAGTTTTCATAAAGATATAAAAAGTACCTGAAATAGGTCCAATTCCTTTCAAATCTTCGGGCTTGAGCAATAATGTTTCGCGAACCTTTTTATCACGAGCCAGTTCTTCTTCTTTACTTGGTTCCAGCAACTCTAGCTGTTCGTCGTCTTTTTCTATTGATGACGATGCTAATTCCTTAAATGTTTGGGGGGGGGTAAATGAATAATTAGAAGAAAACCTACCTTTTTCATCAATAATGAAGTCATAGGTCCATAGAGCTTTATCTAGGATATCTTGGGCTTCAAGTAAATCTGAGATGTCTTTTTCTCTTCCAGGTACAGTTAGAGTAACATCAAAATCCGAGACAGTTTTGAAAGGAGAAATAAGGCTTGTTAATAGGCGTTTAAGGCGTCTTAAATCCCCGCGAGTCCAATGCGTATTATTGAGATCGCCAATTTCGATGCGCGTTCCTGTTTCTGATTGAAAAAACTCGGGCTTATCTAAAGGGGTAATGGTTACACGAGTGTCTTCAATATACTCAGCTTCATTGATTAGTTTTGGCCAATCGATGGTAATTTTATGCTCAGTGGAATCTTTAGCTCTTGTGTTGATTATAAGTTGTTTGCCCAACTTATGTACCGCTAGGCGACCAACCCCTTTTTCTCCCAAAGGTAGTCGACTAAGTGGAGGTGGTGTCCTAACTTTGTTTTCACTGCGCTTGCTGTTTGTTCCAATTTCCATCCATTTATTAATAATATCTTCTTTGGTCATTCCTGACCCTGAGTGATCCCAAATTATTATATTTGGATGCTCGCACTCTAGGTTGAGGGTAACATCGACACTAGTCGCGTTCGCATCGTATGCATTTTTTACTAATTCGAAGACAGCTAATCGATCATCACCAATTAGTTCATCACCGAGAAGCTTTAGTAAGTGGGCGTTGGCTCTAAATGGTGTAATTAACGGTTTTTCATTTTTCATTTATGTACCGCTCCTTAGCGCATTGATTATATTAAACATATTTGTACGTTCAGATTATAGATTAAACGCTACCAACAGTTGTCTTGGTGCAGTGGGCTAGCAGAGAATTATTCTTTTCTTAATGTCACCGCCACGCGGCCAATTACTTTGATATCTTCTTCCGATACTTCAACCGTTGCGTTGCCAAACACCACTGCTAGTTTGTTTGGTAATCGTTGAATGTGGTTGATGGACAGACGCCCATTCATATCAATCAAATACTCGCCACTCACTGCATCGTTCTGTTTTTTATCTACCAGAAAGCGGCCGTCGTTCGTTTCGATCTCAATGGTGTTGGCGGCTTCTAAATCCCAAGAGTTAAACATGCGTTGTGCGTATGGGATTTCTCCAGTTGGCAAAAGTTGACCGTTCGTGAGGCAGAAGCTCTTAATCGCTACGACGGCTAGCTGAGGGTTATGTAACTCTGGACTAGATGAAGTTACCTCTGCTTCAGGTGCTTTTTGATTGCCCCAAAAAGAATGGTGTAATTCGGCTTCAGGATAGTCGTTGGGAAGAATCAGCTCTTTAACCGGGATGCCCGTACGTAAATGAGTTCTTACAACTAGTTCGTGTGAGTTTCTGTTGTGTGAGTTCCAAGTACTAAAAGTGGTTTTAGGTACACCATATATCTGTGCCAGTTCTCCAAGAGAATTTACGCCATTGATTTCTTTTAGTTTGTCAGTGAATGCCTCGCCTTTGATGTAATCAAAAATAGCCAATTCTGCACTCATAATCGTTCACCATAATGTGATTGATTTCATTTTTGTACGAAAATACGTTGACCGTACGAAAAATCGGATCAATACTAAACTTGTTTTCGGATGTTACGCTGACCAAAGCAAGAGACAACCGAAGAAGATAGATATAAATACAAGGATATCACCATGTTAACGTACAAGATACCTCCACTAAGTCCATATGTGACTTACGAAGAATACTCTCGCCTTACTGGTTTGCCGATGGGCACTATCAAACAATATGTGACTGAAGGTCGCGTCATCATCAAACCAAAAGATAAACGTCGAGATAAGCCATTGATTAACATGGTTGCTATGCACGAAATGGCGGCTCGTGAAGCCATTGCTGCGCTGGGCTAAGTCATGGGTTTTTCCTCTCTTATTCCAACCAAAATACACTGCCCAGTGTGGCTAAATGAGTTGGTTGTCATTCACGTACCGCTTTTCATGTAAGAGTGTGGATCATGGACGCAAATATCGCTATGTGCGGATTTCGCGAACGCAAACAGCAATCTTTTAACGCTGCATGCTGCGACTTCGCCATCAATCACAATATGGAAAACCTGGCTCCACGCATTGGCCTTACTGGGAGAATGCTGCGTAACAAGCTCAACCCAGAACAGCCGCACAAACTGGACCCAGTGGATTTGGCATTGCTGAGCAAAGAATCCGGCGATTACACCATTGTGAATACACTTTTTGCTGACCTGGGTGTGGTGACGGTTCAGTTACCTCAAGGCGGGGAAGAGAAGAACCTTTTAGAGCGCACGTTACTTAACAACCAATATTCAGGTGAGCTGTCTAGCGATGCAATGCACATGTGCAGTGCAGACCGCTTACCTCGCAGTCAAAAACGCAAAACCATAGCTAAGGTTCAAGCGGCCATCGGCAACTTAGTTTTGTTCGTCAACGATTTAGAAAACCGTACCACCGGCTTTCAGCCACTCATGCAGATGGGCACAGATTTCCTCGCCAACGGTGCGCCACTTCCGGGCTTAGCCTAAGGAGACCCAATGAGCCAGTTAACTATTCAAAGAGAACAACAAAAGCAAGTACCCAACGCCAACGAGAGCATTGCCGCTTGTAAAGCCTTGTTCAATGGTTCCGCTACACGCGGCAAGTTAAAAAAATTGTGGGACGCTATGCCACCACGTTTTCGCGGTATGGTTTTAGTCGCCGGTGATCTGAAAGCCTCGGAGCATGTGCGAGAGTTTGAAAGCTTTAATGATTTGGAGCTTCAAAAAATCCGTAGCGGCATGCAACAGATTAAAGAAATCGCGACGTTGTTCGATCGCAATCTTGGTGACGTTCGACGCCTCAAGCATTACCAATTCAATAGTACCCATTAATTCTCCAAGCCTTTGCCCCTGTAACAGGGGGCTTTTTTCGTCTTAGCGTAGGAGCATAAAAGATGAATCTAAATGAAGTTGCAAACAAACTCGCTATCCAAACGACCATCAATAGTCTGTTCGCTTTGGCGCTGGATAGTGCAGACATTATCAGTATTCGTATCGAGTACTCTTCAAAAATGAGCCTTCTCAACGTGATTGTGTTTGATGAAAACACAACGAATCACGCTCACAACGTTGTGTTGATTGATAAAGAGCGTGCGCTTGAAGAGCTACTGAACATTGAAGATTACCTGATTGAACGCATTGCCGTTCACCGCGACCAAATAGAATCGGAGGATGCAGCATGAGTATTAGTTCGAGCGAAGCCAACCGGTTAATTGAAATGTTGAAAGAACGATTGGAAGAGTGTTGTGACTGCATTGAAGCTGGCTATGAGATTACGCGTTCTGCTGGATACACGACTATCGATGCAGAGTTAACGGTGGAAGGTGGGCGCTCTTTCATTGATGAGGCGACTCGCTACTTAGAAGAACAGGATCGCGAGTCATGCAATACGCCGCAATAATGCTTTGTCCAGCTGGCGGTGTTATCCGCCATGAAGAAACTCAAGAAGTTGCCAATGTAATGGTTGGCGACTTCGACTCACTAGACCAAGCCATCGAACAAGCATGTGTTTCCCTTAGCTGCACTCATCTAAGCAAAGGCGTGTTGAGCAAGGGCAACCGGAAGGGCGGCTTTATGTTGGTGACAACTCAGAAGTTGGAGGCGGTATGAAGCACCAAAAGTTTACCGCTTTCTCTGTAGGTAAAGACAAATTACGAATGGATTATGAACCAATCTGATCTTCTCTATATCGGTGGGGCAGTGATGCCCCTGGACCGAATCAGGAAAAATGACGCCAGCTATAATGCTGGTTTTTTAGGTTCCAAAATTTACTCAGACCAAGAACAAGCGCTTCTGGATAGCGGAATGGTCAAAAAAATAACGATATATGACCGCGTTCCCAATCGAAAGTCTAAGCGTGAGCGAGATCTTCAAGAGCGAACTTACTTCTATAAATCTGTAAATTACCTCTCGGAACACGACCGCGAAGCGGCGGCGAGAATCGCCGAAGAGTATAGGCTAGTCAAAGGGCGCAAAAGTCCGACAGAGAAATTTCGCCACAGAAAAGACAAGCAAATTAAGCAATTGATGAGTCTGAGCAAGTCTCTACGCCCTAAAAGTATCATCAGCAATGCCGACGCCAACTTCAGCCATGATGCTTTGTATGAAACGAACGAGCGCTCCAAACCTGCCATTCTCAATCAGAATGGAAAACGAGGACAAGGCGAACCTAAAAAGATTCCTATTTCAATGCAGCTAATGCACCGGTCTTGGAATGAAACTTATAAGTTTCAGGCGGTAACCGAAACGCCATCTAGTGCTGCGCCTTCGGAAAACAGTGGTGAGAGATTCTCGGAAAAGTTGACGTCCCGTTCTGTTTCTAAAATCTTTGAGGCAGGGGCTTACACTGCAGCTTGCCATGGTGGTTTCTCTACTTTTCTCACGCTGACTTTCACCAAGGCACAACGAATGGCTATATTCGGTGGAATGTTGGATGGAAGTGAGTGTGTCAGCATGGGGTCGCATCATCCAATAATCTATAAGCGCAACATGGTGACAGTACATCCTAAGCGTGGTGAAAAGAAAGTTGACCAACCAATCACGGATATTGGTGGAGAATACTGGCTGTTTCCAACCTTAGATAGTAAGCGTGTTAAAGCTATGAACCAGGGCAGTGTCATAGCCGGGCCGTATTGCGATCTTAAACAAAAGCCCAAGCAAGAGTTCTCGATGGAAAAAACCTTAGAGACAACGATAGGTAAAGAAGTCTCTCGTTTTCTTGATGGCGCAAAGAAAATGTATCAACGCGGCTGGGTTGCGGATCATACCATCCAAGTTGACAAAGATAGTGGACGAAAGTACTGCGACTTATCCCAGGAGAAGGTTGCTAAACATGCTCAACCCAGCGATGTTGGGCCGACTAACTTACCTGCTGATTTCCATTACATATGGGTAGCCGAGTGTCCAGCCAATGAAGATGGAGAGCCTAATCCACACGTTCATATTTTGCTACGTTGGACAGTACCAGAGCATCTCTTTAGTCCTTGGGCCAAGCGACTTGAAAAGATATGGGGGCATGGGTTTGCGAAATTAGAGCGAATCAAAAAGCCAAAAGCCGCCGGTTCTTACATTATCAAAGCAGTCGGTTATGCCGCTAAAGGTGAAAATGCTGACCAAGGGCTAATCAAGGGAAATCGATACAATATCGCGAAGTGCTCAAGAGCTCCTGCCTGGGAAACTCTTGCTTCGTTTGAAGCTGGCAATATGACCGCAATAATTAAGGAGTTAGGCTACAAACTTGAGCAATGGAAAAAGCCAATTAAGCGGCAAATCCGCAAGCTACGAAATGCCAAAGAGCAAACCATCAAGGCCAAAGCGATCGCCAAAAAGCAGCAGAAATCTGAGGAATATCAGAACAAGCTTTATCAGAGAATCATCCGTTTGGAAAAGCAGGCCGAAAAGCTGAGTCAGAACTTACATAGCAGGGGAGTGCACGTGAATACGAGCAATCGCTTCTGCATTACGTTTGAAGGAGAACTGGCTAAGGATAAAGTAGACAAGTTTATGGTTTGGGCTGCTGGTGCAAGAGGGTGGTCATTGAATTGTAGAGATCTGGACCTGAGCGATATAAAACAAGACGCGAGCCACTTCTATCAATCTGAATATCAGCGATTTAAAGAGAATCAGTCCTATTGGCAATCACTATTACATGAACCTGTACCACACATGGAAGTTGATGAAAGTGAGCTTTCTTATTGGTATAGCATTACGGCAGATTATCTCGAAGGGCGGCTTTTTCCAATATTGAGTTAGTCCGGTTTGTGTCGTCATAAGAACTTAAAGGTTAGAGTAGTGAACCGCTATTTCTTAAAGTTGATTTAAAGTGCTATTGCTTGCATAAAAATCTGAGCTATCGGCCACATAAAGGCTATTGATTATTTGCTCGTCAGTTATGTGAATGTTATCCAACGGCTTTGTTTGTTCGAGGGATACGAGTATGAAGCATAATTTGAGTATAGTTGGACGAAAAACGAATCGTCCTAGTAATCCAACTGCAGCTGAGTTGGCCTTAGATCGTTTTGATGCGTTAGTCGACGATTTCTATAGCAAGTATCGTGTGGCTCCACCTGCGGGTGAAACTGAACAGCAAAGAGCAAAACGATTGCAGTTTGAAGCACAAGACTTGAGGTTTTTGAAAAAAATGAGGATTGAACTCATTGCTCATGCTCGAGTTGAAGATATGCAAGCTAAGTTGCAATCGTACTCTGCAGAAAACTTAAAAAAAAATGCGAAAGAGTTGTTCGTTGAAAAGCATCATCCGACGACGAAACTAGCTAATAATCTAACCGCTGCAGGAGAGCCTAAACCAACTAAAAACCATGAGCCTCACCATATCATTCCTGGCTCGGGAAGGTTTAGAAAAGCAGAAATGAGAGCCGCAAGATTAAATTTGCACATGCATAAAATTGGCATAAATGCTCCCGTAAATGGTGTTTGGTTAACAAATTATGCAAAACATACGGACTTTAACTGGGAAGCACCTAAGTCTCCGGCTCACCGTTCGATCCATACATTTAATTATGAAACTTGGATTAGTTCCAAATTTTCGAAGGGTATTCCGAGTAAACAGCACTTTGAGGCTAACTTACTTCGGGTCAAAATGGAGTTAAAGAGTGGCACCTACCCTAAAGAGGCCTTGGAAGCTAAGAATGAAGTTTGGAAAGGATGATGACGGTTTATAAAATTACAGATGATTTAACTAAGTTTCAGTCGGTATGTTCTGGCCCAGATGAAATAGCTACCCAGTTGGGGGATTTCGCCTATTTTGAGAGAATCTTATTGCAGGCTGTTGAAAATAAATCTCTGAAAGATATTTGGAAGCCTGCGGAGGTCGAGTTTGAAGATATATTAACCGATAACTCTGTATTGCCTGATATTAGCTTATGGTTACGAACATATCTTGTTTTATCTCCGAGGGCATATGAAGCTCTAAATAGTTGCTTATCTGAAAGCGGAGATTTTTTACCTGTCAACTATCAAGGTGAACAATGGTATTTATATACATCGCTGACTTTTGGAAAAGAAGATAGACAAAAGTGTGTAGAGAAGATCTCATATGGAAGCCCTGATGGGTTAGAGGTTCTTGAATTCATTGATGATGATGTGAAAGATAAAGTGATCTTTAAATCAAGATTAGAAGGGGTCAGCAACTTATACTGTACAGAGAGGTTCAAAGCTATGTGTGAACAAAATCAGCTTAATGGACTCGTATTTTCTTCTAATCTGACAGATCCATTCAGTTAACGAATAACTTGATTTTAAACAACCCGTCCGCAAAGAAAGCAGAGCGAGAGCTCTGCTTATATTCAATATCAGAAACCTAGGGTTTAATTCTCGGAGTTCTGTCAATAACTGTACGGAGCATCGCGAGGTCCAGGTCAGCGATCAGCTATCCCGAATACTTGAACCTATGAAGGATAGGGCAACTTCACCACCAAATATTGATGAAACGGCACTGGCCACGCTGCTAAAAGGCAGTTCAATTAGCATCGATGATAAAAGAAGTATCCAAATCCGCTCTGCGGAGGTAGACGAACACGGCAACATAAGGCCCGCGCAGCTGGTCGAAGCAAGCCGTGCACCTGCAGATGATCTTAAATGGATGGATTTTGAAGGTTGGGACCAGGCATTGGCCCAACCAGAGCAAGAAGAGTATCAACAACCCGACCTGTCGTTCTTCCCAGAGATGGAAGAGGGCTGGCCGTTGGGTGAGGGATGATGACCATTTTGAGTAACCGCATTGATTACAAAACTCTAAGTATTTACGTAGATACTTAGGGCTTACACAGACAGACGACGGAATGAGTTAACAATATTAAGCTTTAAGAGGGTTAGCTTCTTTGTAAAGTTCGTCCCAACTTTGAGGGACCTTGCCTTTACTTAGCATTTTTTCAAAGACTTTATACACGTCTGTTTTTGCGCCAGCTTGACGCATGGTTGAGTCATCATTTAGCCAAGCGTAAATGATGGCCTTAGGGGCATTGCTGTGAAATTGAAAAAACAAACGATAGCGTGGTGGCAGAGACTTCTTTTTCACTCTGCGCCAAGATGTGTTTTGTTTACCAAGCGTTAAGCCTTGGCGGAAATCAGCATGATCAGGGTCTGAAGGTACATTTTCTAAAATATTCTTACGTACGGCTTCGAGAAGTTTGTACTTTGGATGAGAGAAAAAACCATCAGGATCATTGCGAGAGATTTTCTCGACTTCTGTCACTAAGTCTTCGAGAATGTTTTGAAATATAACAAGGGCGTGCAGCTCATATCCGTGATGAATGGGTACTTCCAATGTGTCCAAGAACTACCCCTCCAGAATTTCTGCACGCGCTTTTGCTTGCTCCGCTTTGTGGCGTAAGGCATTCATGCGATCTAAAAGTGAAGTAGACAACGGTTTTACGTTACCTTCTACTTTAACTTCACGGTCAAGTAGATCGATGAACTTATCTTCGATTTCGCGGTTACGTCTGCGATCATGTAACTGCACTACTTTAGTCATGATTAGGCCTTTGAAGTTAAGATTTTTACGAGGTTACGAGAAAAAGATTTAAAGAAATCTTTAAATCTTTAGAGCAATTCTCGACCATTCTTACGCATTCGTCAATCCCATAGACCGAATATGTGCCGAATATACCAGCTGCTATCAGTATCACTCAACACCACTCGCATTGACTAAGCCTCTGCCACTATTATAGATTACCCCTGTACTGACAAAATCCAGTGTCGGGATTGGACCCCCGTTTTATTTTCACAAAGGCACACATAAAAAGTCAGCACTTACTTTCCATAATACCCATTTTGATATTGTCTAAAAACACAATCGGATTTGGCTTAAAGCCTCCCAAATTAGTACGGCGCTAGGTTATGTACGGCAAGATTCAGTTAGTTGCATTTATGAACGTAATGCAGATTAATTCAATAGTAGAGACTGAGACCGTCAAGTTAACGGCCTCAGGAAATTACCAGAAAACCGTGCGTATTTTTCATTGCGTGGCGCTCACCTTATCGCCATGTTCGCGAGAATGTCGATAGCCAAGCAGTTTAGAAAGTGGGTATTAGACCTGCTTGACCAAGAGACCACAGATCTACCAAGTAACGTTTTGTTTTGCGGATAAGAACCAACGACTAGTCGAACCAATGAGAAGCGCTTGCCCGATGATAGGTGAAGTGAGTTACTTTGAATCAACCAACATTGATGATTTGGGGGATACAGGTGATCAGCTTCGCTGCAAGATGTAATAGTTGTTCTGAATTTTTGTGAACCTTTCCGCAAAAGTAAAGTAAGACCCAAGTCGTCAAAAATGACCGAAGTCGGTAGTTTGGTACCGTAGTCGGTCATTCTTATTGACTTCGGTAGTTTGTTTATGGTCATGATTTTAAAAGGTTTTTTTATTAAAGTTTTTGGTTGGGGGTTTTGAAAGGCAAAAAATGTCCTATTTGATTAAAAATAGAGACATTTGCGTCTAATTCTGTCGAATCTTGGTGTTATTGACATGCCAGCCAGAAAATGGACTATTAACTCACCCTCCTTACGTTTTCTCCCAAGTGCAATTTTTAAGCACAATTGCGCCGATATCATACTCAAATCAAAAGTCGCTAATCTCTAGATGCGGACAGATAGAATCAGATTCGAGTTGATAAGGTGCTCTCAAACATTAACGGGAGACCATATGAAAACTAAAACGAACAATGATCAACGTCGTGAAAACATCAATACCACAAAAACCACCGTAGAAACCTGTATGAATATACAGTATATTTCAATGGTGATTAGTAAGGGTGTTGATATGTCGAATGAAAATCAAAACGATATCATGTTATCTGCTTTAGAAATCGTCATTGATGGTGTGGCTAATAGTGAGGCGACGGAGAGAACTCGAGCAGCTGGTGCGTATATCGCAGGCTTAATACTTGCGGATGCAAAGGGGCAATTAGACACCAAAAAACAACAAGCCATCTTGAGTATTATCGAGATGGCTTGCGAAACGGAGAGTGCTGCTTTTATGTCGTAGTAATTTACAACATAGATAATTGATGTTTGAGCTGTTGCCGTGCCTCTGGCGGCAACGCCTTACATAAATTGAATGCCAGTTGGCTTGTCGTTTTCGCTGATGGGCTCAACGTATGGCTATAAGACAAATTCATCACAAAGGTGTGCCCACATTCAGGGTCACTGCAGCTGCAATACAAATCTGAATGGCTGTTAGTTAAGCGGTTCGATTTTTGGATTCGACTTTTGCTGCCACACTCCGGACACAACACTCTCATATAAAACACCTAGCTTATTGACTGACTTAATAATCATACGTCAAAAGACTGTGTTTTTGTACAGTTTTAAAGAATGGTTTAGGCCGTATCTCCATGTGTTAAATTGAAATTAAGGCGCAAATGCTTAGGTACTTCTGGGTCTGAGTTCACCTCATCCATAATCAGCTCACAAACGGGGATGATTTCATCCTTGGCGTATTCGCTGCCTATCTTAGTTGGATCGCCTAAACTGGTTGTGCCTTGAGGAATAATACCAGCTTTACCAACAGGGAATCGGTGGCCGACAAGAATGTCCTGCGCGGTAATGTTCTTAATGCGTTCGAATTCATCTTTAGTCGCGATATCACCGACCGGAATCAATTGAATCCCTTTCTCTTTGCCGTTCGGAATATTCACAAACATACTGCGGAAGTTACCCACGCCTTTAGAACTGGCGATCTTCTGCTTCAACATTTCTTCATCTTCTTCACTAAGGTTTGGGTCAGTGGCGTAGAAGATAAAGCCCATGTGTGCGCCGTTCTTATAGTAGCGACGGCGGAACAAAGTCGCGTCTTTATTCAGCAAGCTGCTCTGAATGCTGCCAAGATAATCCGCCAAACCGTAGATTTGTTGCTGCGGGTCATACTGAGGCAAGAAAATAACATCTTCCTTGCGATATTCACGTTGCTGGTTGTCGCGCTCCAAAATGACGAAATTGCCGTTTTTGCGTCGGCGCAGGTACATGCCAGGTAATGGATGCAAACGAACCACACGTTTGAAACCATCGCGAATTTTAAGAAATGCAGCATCGCCAAAGGTGAAGTAATCACGGCAAAAGGCTTGGATGTGTCGGCGGCGAGTAGCACCTCCATTTAGGAAGCGTCCGGCTACGTAGTTTGCCCGAGCAATCAACAATGAACCATGATAGGCGTTGGCCCGAGCGATATCGGCTAAGCCACTGCGTGAAATAGGAGGCTCCCAATAGTCGTCACCATCGTTGTAAAACAAATCTGAATAGGTGGTCATCCAACTATTTGAGTCGATGGACTCTGATGAGGAGTCGATGTGATAGACCGACTCTGGCGCGTGTTCTTCTTGTTTGACTAAAGTGTTCATTTGCTCGGTCATGCTGCAGTGGCCCAGGTTGATTTAGTTGGTGTTGAGTGATCTAACGGCTCGTTAATGATGGCGTGAGAGATTGCCCAAAATGCATCGGCGTGTCCGGTCGTTTCGCTTCGTTCGGCCTTAAAGGTCATAGCGTTACCGCTAGCGGTTGGCACGCGCTTAATCGCCATAAATGCCATCGCAATGTCTTTGTGCTGCGCATCGAACTGCAAGCGTTTGGCTTCTACGACGTCAATCATCTTCATTACCAAGCGGTTCTTATTTTCGTTGCTGTAGTGGATGGCGTGAGCTTCACGTGGGTATTTCTTTGAAATTAAGTCCCAAACACCGCCGCCAATACCAGTGGTGTCGACTCCGATGTAAGTCACTTTGTAGCGCTGAAAGACTTTGTCTATTTCCGCTACGTGATATTGGAAGTTCAGGCCTTTCCAGTAGTGTTTTTCTAATACACGGAAACGTTCACCCGCGACGACAGGCGGAGCGACAACCACCAAACAGGCATTGTCTCGGGTGCGGCTTGGGTCATAACCCAACCAAACTTCCCGAGTGGCAAAAGGGCGTTTGCTATTTGGTTTGAAGTCTTGCCAGTGAGCGGCATCCACCATGCCTTTTTCAAGGTCAGAGAATTTAAAGACAGACAATGAACCATCGACAAATACGCACATGAATAGGTTTTTGAAGTCGTCATCGCTGTATTCTTCGCGTAGTTCGTCAATGTCGAATAGGTCACAACCACCATTCGCGGCATCTTCAATGGTGACAACATAACGCCACTGTTTGTCTGGGCAAAGTCGGCCATCGTCTCGGAATTCATCAAAAGTCGGGAATTCGATATGGGCGCGTGAGTCTTTGCCTTTGCGCCACTGGTCACCAGTCCAGAACGGGTAAGCCTGATGCATTTTAGAAGACGGCGTAGAAAAGTAGGTTTTGCGCCACTTCTTATGTGTTGCCATTGCCGAAGCCAGTTTGTTCAGCTCGTCGAACTTAGGTATCCAGAAGTATTCATCGACATAAACGTGGCCGTGATAACTCTGTGCGGTTTTGCTGTTGGTGGACAAAAAGCGCAGTTCGGCACCATTGGAGAGAATGATAGGGTTGCCGGTTAACTCGATATCTAAAAACTCTTTCGCAATCGCAATGATGTAGCTGCGGAAAACTTCAGCCTGTGCGCGTGATGCAGAAAGAAAGATTTGGTTATCACCAGTCAGAATCGCATCTTCTAAGGCTTCACCACTGAAATAGTAGGTAGCACCAATCTGGCGAGACTTGAGAATATTACGAATACGCTGTTTGATGTTGTTACGCATCGTGTGCTGGTATTTGAACAGCGATTCGTGCCAGCCTCTAAAGCCATCTTCTGTCAGGTGCTCAATGCTGTTTTTCTTGCGGCTTTTTTTACGGTTGCCATTACTGCTGCTTTGTTTTGATGAGTCACCATCACTCTTTGGTGAGCTGCCTGGCGAAAGGTGTCGCTCTGCTTTGGCTTTTGCATCAGCGTGAGCTTTTAACAGCTTAACGTGGTGATCGATTAGCTTGTCCATTTCCTTGAGCTGTTGATCGGTTTTCTCATCCTTATCTATCAGCACCGCTAAACGGCGGTTAATCATCTGCTCTACAGACAATTCATCCAACAACAAAGCCCAGCCGAATTTCTCCGCCCAGGTATAAAGGATGCGCTCACTATTGAGGTTCAGTTGCGCTGCAATTTCTTTCGGAGGAACACCGCGTAAATAGAGCTTTTTCGCGGCTTCTCTTATTTCATCTGAATATGCCATAGCTGCATCATACGCGCCGAAAACTTGCAGATGACCTAGATAAGTTCCTGAAAATTCGGATTTTGGTTAAATCCGAATTGGTAGGAATTGAAGTGGCTGAAAGCGGTTATTCAAAGGCGTATTGTTTGCTCACACCGATATGTGAATGACAAGTTTGAGTACCAAAATGCCAAAGATTAGTGACTGGAAAATCATTGCTACTGAAGGGCCAACCGTAGACGGGCGCAAGATTACCCGTGATTGGATTGAGCAAATGGCGGCAAGCTATGACCCGAAAGAGTACACCGCACTAATCTGGCCAGAGCACCGTCGATTCTATGGCTACGGTGAAAACTGGGGCAATGTTGTTGAGCTTAAAGCTGAAGAAGAAGATGGCAAATTACGTCTGTTCGCGAAGCTTGAGCCAAATGAATTCATGTTGGAAGCCAACCGCAAAAAGCAAAAGCTGTTCACATCCATAGAGCCAAATCCCGATTACAAGGGCGAAGGGCGTTGCTATTTAATGGGCCTAGCTGCGACTGACTCCCCAGCCTCCACTGGTACCTCGCTCCTTCAATTCTCTCGTCAATCTGGCCAAACAACCGAATTAGAGTGCAGTGCATTGGAAGAAGTCGATTTTTCCGAGTGCTTCACGCGCAAAGACCGCTTTTTCGCGGCATTTAATGAATTTTTCTCTTCTGGCGATGAAGAGCCAGAAACTCCATCAAAAGTAGAGGACACCGATGTGACCGAAGAGCAACTTAAAGCAGCACTGAAAGAGCAGTTTTCTGCATTCAAAGGCGAGTTCAAGCAAGAACTGAAAGAAGAGTTCAACTTGCAAGACGAGCCAGAAACACCAGAGCTAGAAGAGCAGGGCACAAGCGTTGAGCAGTTCTCTGCCACTCTGGACGAAAAGCTAAAACCGTTAATTGAGAAAGTGAACGGTCTCGAAAACCAATTCGCTGAACTTTCACAGGAAGTACCAGGCCAAGAGCCGAACCCATCGGGTACCAGTGAGAAGTTCTCATCTGAGGAGATTTTTTAATGCTGAATGCACTATCTACCACCTACCTACAAGAGTTTTGTGCAGCGACGTTAGCAGCAGCAAATGCTCCGCAGGGTACTCAGTCATTTAACCTAACACCACCAATGGAAACCAAGCTTCGTCAGGCGATCATGGAGTCTGATGCTTTCCTTGGCATGGTCTCATTGCTGCCAGTTCAGCAAATTAAAGGTCAGGTTGTTGATGTGGGTGATGATGGCCTGTCTACCGGTCGTAAAGACAGTGGTCGCTTTAGCGTTGAAGTCGGTCAAAGTGGTAATACTTACGAGCTGACAAAGACGGATTCTGGCGCACATATCTTGTGGGAAACCATGACTCAGTGGGCAAACTCAGGCTCAAAAGGCCAATGGTTGACCATGATGAAAAATGCCATCTCTCGCCGTTTCGCATTAGACATGTTGCGCGTTGGCTTTAATGGTACGTCTATCGCAGCTAACACAGACCCAGTCGCTAACCCGCTTGGTCAGGATGTTAACAAAGGTTGGTTAACCATTGCGAAAGAGAAGAAAGCGAGTCAAGTTCTTGCTTCAGCCCAACTCGACCCAACAGGCGCAGCCGCGGATTCATACAAAAACCTAGATTCGTTGGTTCAAGACCTGATCAATACCACGATTGCACCAGAGCACCGTCAAGACCCTGATCTAGTGGTTCTCGTCGGTTCTAACCTGGTCGCAGCAGAGCAGCATCGCTTACTGGAATCAGCAAACACACCAACGGAACACAAAGCCGCGCAGCAGTTAGCCAAAACCATTGCGGGTAAAAAGGCCTATACGCCGCCGTTCTTCCCTGCCGATATGGTTTGGGTAACCAACACTAAAAACCTGCAAATTCTTACTCAGGAAGGGACGCAGTGGCGCAAGCAGAAGAATGACGAAGACGAGCTTCGCTTCAAGCAAAACCACATCCGTATGGAAGGTTATGCAATTGGCAATCTAAATAAGTTCGCTGCGATTGAAGCGGTCACCGTTGTTGAGCCTGTAGCTTAAGGAGTGATGCATGGTTAGCCCATTAGCAAAACAGCGTCGACAGCTCATTGAAAAGCAGGCTAACCAGTCTGCACCGGGAGTGAGTTCCGGTGCAGATACCGACAGCCTGCACATCAAGCTGATTGAGTTTGAAGAAGACCGCAAGTATTTGCGCTCATTAAATGCCATCGCTGATCGAATTAAGCACAAGCGTGAAGCGCTGGTACCGAAGTACAAGCCGTATGTTCAAGCCTACTTAGAAAGTGGCGAAGCGTTCGAAAACCCAATCTTTACCAACTTGGTGGTTTGGCTATTCGACATTAAAGAGCTGGATACCGCAATCGAATGGTGCATGAAAGCCATTGAGCTCGACTTACCTACACCAGAAAACTTTCGTCGTGACTGGCCGACGTTCTGTGCTGACGAAGTGTTGGCATGGGCGGAGAAAGAATCGGAACGTGGTCATTCCATCGAGCCTTATTTCTCCCAGGTATTCGAAAAGGTAGAGAAAGAGTGGCGCTTGCACGAGAAGGTTCACGCCAAGTGGTACAAGTTCGCTGGTTTATACCTGATTCGAAATGAAGAAGGCCAACCGCAAGCCACAGCGGTTGGCAACGTAGAAACATTGGAAAAAGCCTTGGCTCTGCTTCAACACGCGCACGATAAGAACAGCAAAGTGGGGGTGGGTACCCAAATCAAGAAGATTGAAGCCCGTATTCGCGCCATTAACGAAGGCAAGAATCTGTAAAGACTCCTACGCCACCGCGCCTCGGCTGGTGAGGTAAGAGAAGCCAACCGGCTAACTCGATACCGTCGACCCAGTGGCTAGAGGCGCCCTAATTTAAATAAGCAAGGAACCGTTATGAGCTTTGGCGGAAATGTTAACAGCGCAGTCGATATCGCCATACCAGGTGAAGGATGGCCGGATTTATCCACGGCTGAATTCCGCAGTTTACGTCGTGTTCCCCATACGTTTGATAACGAATCTTTGAACTACGCGGTGACCATCGCCGCGCTGAATATTCAGGAACGACTGGAAAGCTTGATCGTAGATGGCGAAAAGCCAGTGCTGAGCAATCCGAAAATCATGCTCTACAAACGTGCGGTTTATGGTCGGGCTCACGCCGAGCTGATGAAAGAGTTTGCGACTCAAGACCGCCGAAAAGAAGGCGAAAGCGTGGCAACGGATGAACCGGAACAAGAGGCACGTTTTCTCGCCCAAAGTAATAAAGATGTGCGTGCGCTCCTTGGCCGCAGTGCGAATGGGATTGACTCGATATGAGCGAAACCACTTACAACAAAACCAAGCTGGAACACCTGACGGATTACATCGTCAGTCACCTGAATTCCAATGTGCTCGATAACAAAATCGATGCCTGGCAGGAAAACGGCTCCATCGTGCCAAACGGTGAAGACCGAGGGAACGGCGGTTATATCGCTTGTCATTGGAAGTACAACGCAGTGATCAGTATTGAAGAGTTTCCGCACCGACTTCTCGACCCTCGATGTTTACTTGCTTTGGTTGCCTGTTGGCTGAGCGATTACGACACCACGCGTAATGAAGATGAGTTAGGCGACCCAGACCTTTCGGTTGATGTGATCAGCTGTGAGGTAGCCGACGTTGCCATTGAATTGGAAATGATGGAGCCGATTGAGCTGATCCCTGACCCCGCGGGAATGATCACTTGGCGAGGGGAAACCTACCGAGTGCAGGCCGTTGAAATCTACACCGCAGAAGAAGCGGAGTTGGTGAATGAAGCCGCAAATTAAGGTCAATGATCGCGATGTGCTCAACATGCAGGAAAAGCTGGCCATGCTGGCTCTGCCACCTAAAAAGCGAGTCTGGATACTGAAAACCCTTGGCCGTTGGGAAACGACCAATACCGGAAAGCGCATTCGGTCCCAAAAAGACGTTAACGGACGCGCTCTGCAGCCAAAGAAAGGAAAGAAGAAAGGCAAGGTTTTAAAGCGGATGGCAAAGGGCTTAACGCCTTATGTGAGAAACGCCAACCAGCTTGATTTGACTTGGAGTAACAAGTTAACCGCAAAAATCGCAGCAAGGCACCACCTTGGTCAAAAGCAAAAAATGACCAAGCGCCAAATGCAAAAGCGATGGGGTAAACCGGATTACTCAGCACCTTGTAGCAAGGGGCAAGCGAGAAAGCTAAGAGAACTGGGCTACACGGTACCGAGAAAAAGCGGTAAAGGGCGAAAGAAGCCCAGTTTGCGTGAGTTGATGGCAACCATTACTCACGGACAAGCAGGACAACTTATTCGAGAACTCTCTAATCAGCCAAATATCACCAGTTGGGATATTCCATTAGCAGAGCGTCAGATTCTCGGTAGTAAAGAACGTGAAGTGAACCGCCAGCTCATCAAGATATTTGAGCAGGCAAAACAGAGGAAATAACCAATGGCAACCGGAAAGGTAGAGGTTAACAATCTCAATTTGGCACAAGGCGGTATCCCTGAGATAGAACGTCACGTGCTTTTCATCGGGCGCACTGACAAGGCAGAACTGCAAGGCAAAGTGACCCGCATTAATAACATGACCAACCTTGACGAAGTTGTCGCCGATGATGCGCTTGGTCTGAATGTGAAAGCCGCCCAGCTCAACGGCAAACAAAACTGGACGGGTGCGATTGTTGGTTTAGCCGATGGTGAAACATGGCAAGACGCCGTTGATTTGGCGAACCTGACCGACTCATTTGAAGGCATCGCCATTTGTGACCCAGTCACGGTCAAAACTCAGTTTGATGATATGCAGTCGAAAGCAACCGAGCTGACTAGCAAACTTGGTCGTTGGGTGTTCTTCCTCGCCGCTTGTGCGGGCATTGATTCAACCCCTGATATAGGCCAAACGTGGGCAGAGTACGAAACCACAATGCTTGATCTGGTGAAAGATGTTTCTGCAAACCTCGTTACACCTGTTCCTCAGCTTAACGGCAATAACCTGGGTGTTTTGGCTGGTCGTTTGTGTGACCGAAGTGTCACGTTAGCAGATAGCCCAATGCGTGTCGCAACTGGCTCAGTCTTGAGTTTGGGTGACATGCCAACGGACAACGCAGGCAAAGCATTAGAGATGAGCACCATCGCTACGCTGGCAGACGCACGTTACTCACTGCCGCAATGGTACGCCGATTTAGAAGGGGTGTACTGGTCGGACGCAACGACTTTAGAAGCAAAAGGCGGTGATTATCAGTACCTCGAATACGTTCGTCCGGTTCACAAGCTTAACCGCCGAGTACGTATCAAAGCGATTCGTCGTATTGCAGACCGAATTCTTAACTCAACGCCAGCGAGTATTGAGCTCAACCGCACTTACTTCCGCAAAGACATGCGAGATATGTCGAAAACGACAGAAGTTGGTGGCATCACCTTCCCTGGTGAAATCATGCCGCCAGAAGATGGTGACGTCACCATTCAGTGGATGACCAAAACCAAAGTGTCGATCGGTTTGATGGTTCGCCCTCATAACTGCCCGAAACACATCGTGGTCAACATCGCGCTTGATCTTACTAACCCTGCAGATTTGGAGGCGTAATCCATGAGCATGAGAATTTCTGGCAAGAACATGCATTTCTCTTTGGGTGACTACAAGCTCAAAGCTCAAAAAGTCACGTTATCCATTACCGATAATTCTGCCGTCAATAAAACCTCTGGCGTGCCAGATGGTTGGATAGATGGTGACGTTGAAGCAAGTGGTGAAATGGAGCTGACCACGCAGCAATTCAACCTACTCAGCAAAGCTGCGAAACAAGCCGGCTCTTGGCGAGGAATGCCTGATTTTGACGCGTTGTTCTACGGCAAGATTGATAAAGATGAGCTCAAAATTGAAGCCTTCGGATGTCGTATCAAAATCTCTGACCTACTTGATGCCGATTCGAATGGCGGTAGTGCATTAGTTCACAAGCTGCCATTCGAGGTGACAAGCCCAGACTTTGTCAGCATCAACGGTGTGCCGTACCTACGTCCGGATGAAACCGAAGACTTGGTTCAATAACAAGGAGGCATGATGGCAGATGTTATCGACCATGCCTGCGGTCTTGAAACCCAATTCACAGAAGTGGCGCTTGCCAACCAACTGGCAAGGGCTAAGCGAATTGAAGAACGGGAAAGCGCACATGAATGCGGCGAATGTGGCGACCCAATCCCAGAAAAACGCCGCCAAAAAGTACCAGGTTGCATCTACTGTACCCAGTGTCAAAGCGAATTGGAGCGAATGACCCGATGAATTTAGCAAAGCTCTTTGTTGAGAAAATCATGAAGCCAGTCCTTGACCATTTAGATATGGCATCCGGTGGTAAAGGCACAATGAACACTCAGGCGGCGATTAATCTGATCCTGATGATTATTGCCCATGAGTCCGGAAAGTTTACTTACTCAAAACAAGTACGTGGTCCTGCATTGGGCTTTACCCAAATGGAGCCAGCCACCTTCAATTGGCTTGTCGAGTGGTTAGGTAAGAGTCGTCCTCACTTGTTGGATGCACTGTCGATGTTTGGCCCCGTTGAGCACTTGGACCCTCGTTACATGGTGATCTCGCCAGAGTTCGCAGTAGCTGCCGCACGACTCAATTTAATTCGGTTCCCCGAAGCCTTGCCAGATGCCGATGACCTAGAAGGTTTGGCTCGGTACGCGAAGAAGTACTGGAACACAAGCGCAGGTAAAGCGAGCGCAGAAGATTACCTGCAGGCATATCAATCGCTAATCGGAGAAGCAGCATGAATTTCTTAACAGGAATCGTTGGCAAGACATTGTTGGAAGTACTGAAAGGTCTGTTCTTTCAAATTGGCTGGTCAATCATCCTTGAACGTTTCGCCACACGCCTTGTGGTATGGGGCTTAGAAACGTTGAAAGGTCTCAGCACAAACGATGTTCTGCAAGAGACGGTTGACGACATCATCAATGCATTACAAGGCAAACGCTTGAAAGAAGTTCCACAGAAGGAATAGCGATGGACCCAACCTGGTTATCAGCACTGGTTGCGCTTGCCACCCTTTTGGTGATGTTAACCGGTGCTCTTATCAGCAAGCTGTTTTCACTCTCTAAAGAGCTTGCTGAATACAAAACCCATGTGGCCGAGTATTACGCCAAAAAAGACGAAGTGAATGACGGATTTGAACGTCTGGAACGCCAGTTGGAAAACGGCCTCACAAGAATTTACGAAACACTAAAGCGAGAAGCAGCATGAGCAAATCAATTGTTTTAACCGTTGGCGAAGTCGACCTTGAGTTCATCCCAACGCCAGCCGAATACGACGAAGCGCAAAATACGACGATGCAAGGTGACATCAGTGGTGCAGCGCATAACTTCTTGATGAGTTGCGTAAGTGAAGAGTCCAAAGATGCACTACGCGAAATCACCAAAGAAAACCCAGGTGCAGCCACACAGATTTATGGTGCGGTACTTAAAGAGTACACACCTAAGTTGACTATCTCGGTAAAAAAATAGATGGGCTTGTCGCTGCTATTGATAGCAGCGACAGGCAACAGATGTATGCGTGGCGCCGCAAGTGGTTACCCCATGAACCAGACTCTGAGCAAAACTTTGCTTACGCGATTTGGCTAGAGAAAAAACACTGGGAAAACATGCAAGCTGTCACCGCTAGCGGAGTAGCTAAGGCTTTCGGTGCTTAAGCAGACTAACCTAGAGAGAATTGTTGATGTTACCAGAAGCACTCAGATTTCAAGTTGGACTGATTGACCAGATTTCTAAACCTCTGGGCAATATTCAACGCAATTTGAATGATGTCACCAATACCTATCGTCAGGGTACTCATACCATGATGGCTGGTGCCGCTGGCATGGTGGGTGCAGGTTTTGCACTGCAAAATGCATTGATGCCTGCGATTGAAATGGATCGTGTTCTGGGCGAAGTGAAATCATTGGGTGTGGCTGATGAGCAGCTTCAGCAGCTGAGTGACACGGCGCTTAATTTTGCAGTGGATTACGGTAAATCTGCCACGGAATTTGTGGCGGCTTCGTATGACATTCAATCCGCAATTTCAGGGTTAGCAGGTAATGAACTTTCCGAGTTCACTCGCGCTTCTGGTGTGCTGGCTGCGGCAACAAAGGCCGATACCTCAACCATTACCAACTACGTCGGCACCATGTACGGCATTTTCCAGAATAGCGCCAACCAAATGGGCAAAGCGAACTGGGTAAACATGCTTGGCGGCCAGACTGCCAGAGCGGTTCAGATGTTTAAGACCACCGGTGATCAGATGTCGGCGGCGTTTACCTCTGTAGGTGCTTCGGCTACCTCCGTTGGTGTGGGCATGACTGAACAAATGGCGATCCTTGGTACGTTGCAATCCACGATGAGTGGTAGTGAGGCGGGTACCAAATACCGAGCTTTCCTTGCAGGTGCGGCAAAAGCGCAAGATGCGCTGAATATGTCGTTTACCGATTCACAAGGTCAGTTGCTACCGATTGTCGATATTTTGAATCAAATCAAGGGCCGATATGGTGACACGATTTCGGTCGCAGAAGCGGCAGAGTTGAGCAAAGCATTTGGTACCCAAGAAGCCACGGCAATGATTCAGCTCCTGATGCAAAACACGGATGGACTTGCTAACTCAATCAATGACCTCGGAAAAGTGCAAGGTCTAGATGTTGCCGAGCAAATGGCCGGAGCAATGACCGACCAATGGGAACGCCTAGAGCAAGGGGTGTTTGCGGTTCGTGCTGCATTTGGACAAGCCTTGCTGCCAGTGATCCTCCCAGTGGTGGAAATGTTTGCCAATGGCGCAAAAGAAATCATGCTCTGGACGAAGTTGTTTCCAAACATCACCAAGTACATTGGCCTCGCGGCAGTCGCTTTACTCGGTCTGGTCGCTGTAGGCGGAATGATAACCGTGCTTACAGGAGCAGTCACAGTCGCATGGGCTACCTTCGGCCTTGGTGTGACCGCAATCAAAGGCGCAACACTGGCTATGTGGTCATTCTCTAAAAGCACAATGGCGGCCATGTGGTCAGTAGTCAAACTCACCGCAGCCTTGCTTGCCAATCCAATTACTTGGGTAGTTATCGGTATCGTTGCAGTCATCGCTGCAGTCGCTGCATTGGTCTACTACTGGGACGATTTAAAAGCGGCATTCCTCACCTTCACCACCATGGCAAAGCAGGGATGGAATGACTTCCTGTTTGCGATGCAAAACACAGCGGCATTCCAAGCGGTTACAGGCTTGGCTGAAAGCATGCGAAACGCGTTCATGAGCGTATTTAACTGGATTATCGGTAAGTACAACCAAGTTATGGACATGGTGAAAAGTGTCACTAGTTGGATACCAGGCTTCGGCGGTGATGATGAATCTACTCAAGTGAAATCTAAATCGGTTCAAAGCGCTACGCCTCGTGCACAAATACAACCAGGTGGCGCAGCTAAGAATATTGCCAGCTACCAAACGAGCTCAACCAATTACGGTGGAGTGGCGATTTATCCAACCTACATGAACAGCCCGCAAGACATGGCGAGTGAAATAGAAATGGCGGCAGGCTAATGGCGGATTACAAATACCAGGACATTTTGATTGAGAACGGGGATGTGGTGCTTGATGCAGGCCGCAACCCAATCTTGATTCAAGACCGAGCGGTGATCGCCCAAGACATCAAACACGCCATCATCGAGAGTAACTTAGCGGTGGATTTGATCGCTGAGCGAAGCCCGTCAAAGAAAGCCGATATCCGCACCAAGTTGGAATTGCTCGTTGAAGAAGACGTTCGATTGGTACCAGGTACCGTGCGTTTGGATGAACCGACCGAGGGCACGATTTACGTGTTTGCCGACACCATGGACTTTGGCGAGTTGCAATTAGAGATAGTGAATAACGGAGAGCGTTAATGACTGATATTCCAAAACCAGACTATTCCGAACTGGTGAAGCAATCCGGCATCCCAACCGATGAAGCAGGGTGGAAGAAAGTACTCAAAGACGAGATGGACAAAGAAGGTTCCATCATCTCAAACGACTCTCCGTTCTCTCCATTTTGGCGCCTTATTGAAGCCACGGTCGTGAAAGTCACGATGTGGCTCATCAATACCTTATTGGTTGGCTATGTCTTACCGAACATGTTTGTGGCAACGGCCGTTGACCAATGGCTCGACTTGTTGGCGTGGCAATGCAAACTCACCCGTAAAGGAGCAACCAAAGCCAAAGGTATGATCGCCTTTCAACGTTCCGCGGCTAAAGGCCCTGCGTTGGTGATCCCCAAAGATACTTGGGTTCAAACCGAACCGATTAACGGCACGATTTACCGGGTAAAGGTGCTTGCCGATACCACGATGCCGGAAAATGACACCATGGTGATGGCAGAAGTCGAGGCAGAGAACGAGGGCGCGGCTTACAACCTAGGTGAAGGGTATTACCACATTTTGCCAACAGCTATTCCGGGCATCGGCGCGGTGACCAACCCTGCCGAATGGTTGAATGAAGCGGGGGCAGACAAAGAGAGTAATGACGAACTCCGCCTACGTATTCGTAACCAGTGGAGCGCAGTAGCAAGATGGCACATTGATGCGGCTTACCGTTCACTGCTCACCAGTCGCGCAGGCATCAACGACGACAATGTTTATTTTGAGCATAACGCGCCGCGTGGACCAGGTACCGCAAACGCACTCATCCTTTTAGACACTGGTGAACCATCCGCAGAAATGTTGGCGGATTTGAATGAGTACATCCGTGTCGAAGGTCAGCACGGTCATGGTGATGATCTGCAAGTGCTTGCCATGCCAGAAACGACCCACGATATTGTCTGCCGAGTTTGGCCGCTTCGTTCATTAACGATGGAAGACCGAGACGCCCTGCGCGTAAAAGTGGAGCAGTTTATTGGTGCCGCTTTCCGTGAGAACACCGACTATTCGCCAACGGTCACTAATCCAGTTCTACGATTCAGTTTCTCAAGGCTAGGGCAGGAGCTGCATGCACAGTTCTCAGAGATTGAATCACTCGAATTTGATAACGCCGACATCATCAACAATTTGACGGTACCGCGAATTAATTCTCTGGGGGTGACGATTGAAAATTCCTGAGATTAACCTGCGTTACTGGATGGGCAGAGGCGAGCTGGCTAAGTTCGCCCGAGCCATGCGCAACTACTGGGAACATGTGAGAGCCGCATTTGAAATGCCACTGCAGCAACATGATCCGTTAACAGCCCCAATGGCATTGGTGAACATTCTTGCCTGGCAACGCGATATAGAACGATTAGGCCAAGAGCCAGAAGCGCTATTTCGAATTCGTGTGGCTCACGCTTATGGATTCGCTCGCGATGCGGGCACGATAGCAGGCTGGGAAGACATGTTTGAAAAGCTCGGTTATCCGCACATTGGACAAGACGAGCGTTTGGCCAATGTGGATTGGGATGTGATCAGTCTAAAAATCCGCGACGGCGATTTAACCAATGTTCCCAAGCTGCTAGATACAGTAATCAGACAATACGGCAGAACCTGCCGCCGCTATCAATACACCAGTTATGTCGAAATGCCGTTGGCCGCGCGAAGCAAGAACGTCGAAGCGCAATACAACACGTCTCACGTTAAGACTAGGCTCAACGTTGGCATGCTTCCCAGTGTGCTGAACGTCGACTGCGAATATTACCAAGCCACAGTGAAGGGTTAAGGAATTACTAAACATGGCAAATACCACTGACAAGTCAATTTTAACCGCCGCAGGTAAAGCACTGTTGGCACAGCTCAACGCTGAAGAAAAACCACTTATCATCGACAAGATGATATTCGCCAACGTACCAAACCGCCCAGAGTTTCCGCAGCCAGATGATGTGGTACCGACGGATGATATTGTTCACCAAGAGCAGGTTGAGCAACGCGGCCGCCTTTCTGCAGACTCGGTGATTTACAGCACCACTTTGACCAGCGATGTTGGTCCGTTTGAGTTTAACTGGACGGGTGCTTACTGCTCTGAATATGGCGTATTAGTCACGATTGACCATCACGCGCTTACACCTAAAACAGCCGATGAGCCGGGTGTCGCGGGTAATACTTTGGTGCGTTCGGTTGTCCTTGAATACAAGGACATTGCCGAAATCACCAACATCACGGTGGATGCATCCAGCTGGCAATACAACGCCACTGATCGAATGAAGAAGATGGACAGCGATGTAGCGCAATCCATTATCGACCAGAACGGCAAAGACTGGTTTATCGAAGATGGTTTCTTGGTGACACCATCGGGCAGTGCATACAACATCAAAGCGGGTGCCGGTTATGTATCAGGTAACCGAGTGAGCATGGAGTTTGACCGAAGCGTTCAGGTACCCAATAAGCCATCGTTCATCTATATCGATGCGCACCGCGAAGGCACACCAACAGGTGAGCAGGTGACTTTGTTTGATTTCGTTATCACGGCCGAAGAGAAAGACGATTACATCGACTCATCGACTAGTAAAGACATCCCACATTTCGTGTGCAAAATTGCAGAGGTTCTGGCCGATGGGTCTGTGAGTGATTTGAGACCGGAAAATAAAAATATCGAATGGAGCAAAAAAGAGTTTATTCGAGCGAAAGGTGGGGATGTTGGCGATATTTTAGCTAAGAAAACGATCGCTGATAACGATGTTAAATGGATAAAGCTGTCAGATTACGTGATGATAAATCATCCATCAGTGACATTGGGAGAGCAAAGCAAAAAGATTCTGTTACATCAAGGTGATGGTTCTTATCAGGTTATAACCAAGAAGGCTCGAAATGTTTCAGGGTATGTAATGATGACTTATCAGAAAACGAGTGCTGCACCTGACGCGAGTAATGAGTTTGGTAATTCACATCATAGGCCGACGTTCGTATACGAGATATCACATGCAATTGTCGGAAGACTTAAAACAGATGCAGCGGTAGCGGAACTTATTGACCTAACGACCCAGTTCAACAGTGACGTATTAGGATTGCCGAATCTTGGTACTGTTGATTACTCAAAATACCAAGACGATGAAGCAACGAGATTTAATGGATTAAAGCCATGGAATATTTTCCGCGATGGGGACTATGTTCAATATCTTCTTAGTGGGGAATACTCGTTGTTATTTGCTCGTTCACCTGGTTCATCAGGACAAGTCGTTATTGAAGAAGAGTTACCTGATGGCTCGTTCAACAAGGTTGATGAGCTCAGCTTGAAATATAATCACAATAACAGTGGTAAAGATGCGGCTTTTGTTTATAAGGGACAAACGTCGAAAAACAAACTCTCAAAAATACGGGTTAGAAACCTAGAGCCGACAACACACTGCTATCTATATGGTGCGAATATCATGCATTTAAATGAGATGGGTAAAGTGTTGCCGACTCATGATACCGCAGCGTATATCAGAAATACTGGCTTTACTTACATCGAGGCCGCTGGGGCAAATGACTTCGCGTTCAAACGCAAAGATGCTAAGTGGTTTGGTTCATATCATGGTGGGCATCATAACGAGACCGTGAAACGACACCTCTCCAATGGCGTTTTTGAGCAACATACAGGTGGTTACTTTGAAATAACAGAACGTTTGATGTTTTCTTCAGTATCGGAGCTACATTCGAAAGACGTTAAACAATACGATGTTTCCGCAGAAACTCAGTTTTTCGATGGGGGCTACATTAATCTAGTGTCGATTAATTTAGCAGAAGGAAAGGTGGGGGTGCTTTGCACTGACGTTTATACATCAATGACCTGTACGGATACTGTGTTTACACACTTAGAGTTCCCAAGATACTTGGATGTCTCGTTATCACCAAGTAGCAAGGTGTTGTTGGGAAACAACAACATGGTGACGCAGTTAAATCCAGACAACAACACCAAAGTGACGAGCCAGATGACTTTATTCACTACCACCCACAACCAATATGGCGGGTTAAGGATCGATAAAGCGGGAGCGTATAACAAAGTTTACTATGGTCCAATTTTATCCGATCAGTCTGAAAATTTTCCGCCAGTAGTTTTATCGGATTTATCCTTTGTCGCTACGAAAGAATTTTATTAGTCATGCTTACTCTAAACGGCACTCAAATCTCACTCAAGAACCTGCGCATTAGCGTTCGCCAACAGCTCGCCGGACAAGATATGTCCGGCCAGTCCTCATCGACCGACCAAGCCGAAACGGGTAACAAAGGAAAAGTGTTGTCCGTGAGTGGCGTGATCCCATTCAACAAGAGTGAAACCCTAAGTAACCTTTTCACCATGGCAGGTGGGCAAGATAACAGTGCCCGCCAGATTTACCGCATCAGCAATAACACGGCCAATGCGCTAAAAATTCGCCAGGTGAAGTTCCAAGGCACGATTCGAGCCGATGAACAAGAGAGTAACCGACAATGGAACGTCGCTTTCGAGTTGGTTGAGCACTTGTCCGTTCCTGAGCGTGTTGAACAACGACAGGAAGATAAGCCAGCAACACAGCAGCAGGTGCAAGGGGTAACCACTCCGGTTGAAACGGGGCAAAGTGAAGATGTTCCGCCGGATACCAGCGTTGAACTAACGGGTATCATGAAGTTTCTCAAGTCACTAGACGAAATATTGTCATAGGGGGAGGTAATGGAACCAAACCATAAGTTTGTATGCCGAGCCTATCTTGGTAGTCAAAAGGTAAAAGCAAAGAACCATCGCATTCTCTTTGATGTGAATACACCTAGTCGCTGCTCGATTTCCGTTGAAGGCTCTCCAAAGGTAAACACCATCATTGCCGTAGATATCGGGTGGGGCGACAGCATATCGAGAGTATTCCTCGGTTATATCGAGCGGGTGCAAGCATCGGAAAAAGGATGGTCAGAACTATTTTGTCGCGAGTTGGCGGCATTGTTGTTTAAGCCGCTTGATATCACGCTTCGCCACCCGACCTTGATGCAATTACTTAGCGATGTGACCAACAAAACCGGACTGCAGTTTGTGGTACCTGAAGCGGCCTACAGTAAAACGTCAATCCCTTGCTTTTACAGTGATGGTAATGGCTATCGAGTGATGGACGAGCTGTCTCAAGCCTTCGGTATTGATGACTTATTTTGGCAACAGCAGGGTAACGGCCAAATCTATGTAGGCACTTGGAAAGACTCTTACTGGGCAGATAAGCCAGTGACTATTCCAGATAGTCTGATGACGGGGCACACGACGGCCAAGTCAGTGAAAATACCTGCGAGCCCTAAGTTAAGACCTGGGGCAGTCGTCAATGGCTTGCGTTTGGTGGGCGTTGATTTCCAAGGAACAGAGGTGAAGCTGACATGGACGTAAATGCAATAAAGCGGATCATCTTCCGACTGTTTCCAGAACTAACAGGACGCTGGCATTTGCCTCGTTGGGGCAAGGTGGTTGCTTTGCCTGAGCTGCCAGAAGAGGGCGACATGTCTGATCGCTTTTATCCGCATTATGCTGTGGATGTTCAGCTGCTCGATGAGAAGGGCGTGGAGTTCAAAGACAAATCACCACTTCAGGCGGTACCACTTCCAATACCAGGTGTTGGTGAATATGCAGGAAGACTGGAGCCACCGGCAATCGGAAGCATTGTAGAAATAGGTTTTATGTTCGGCCAACCGGATAAGCCTTTTATTCGTTGTGTGTTGCCATTGGGATTCAAGTTACCAGCGATTAAGCAAGGTGAAAGCCGTTACCAAAAACGCCAAGGTGTTTACCAACTGGTAGATGAAGCGGGCAACTTCGAAAGCAAGACAGACAAAGACAACATCACTGAATGTTTAAACCAACGCATCAAAGTGTTGGAAGACAAAATAGAAGAAATAACAAACAACAAAACCACTACTGCCAAGAAAATCATAGAAGTGGCTGACCTCATCACCATGAATGGCGGTAAAGGTGTTGTGCAAGGTGACTGCATTTGTGCTTACACAGGCAAGCCTCACTCTGATTTGTCATCGACAGTTAAGGCAGGTAAATAAACATGGCAATGAGTAAAGCATCTCTCAAAGAAAAGTTAGAAAGCGAACTCCAGGCACAAGGGTTCGTTCTAACAGGTGAATTCGCCATGGCAGGAAAGATGGCAGAAGCGATCGCCAATGCGGTTTATGACGAAATCACACAAAATGCGGAGGTTCCCGTTACTGGAGGTAGCTCAGCTGGTACTTACAAAGTTACTTAAACCCTACCAATTAAATAGATCTTACACTTTCGCTGATAAGTAACGAATACTGCGAACTGTCAGATTGATGGTGTTTATCCTAGCTCGGTGGTGAGAGGGGGATTAATTCGGCTTTCGCCTAAACAACTGTATTGTACCACCACGTTTTGTTTGTTCATCCACAACCTCAAACATCTCAGTCGCTAATAGAAGCTTTTTTAAAGACTTATAACCATAACGCTCCTTCATACCATCTGCTTCGTCACGAAAATTATTTTTTAATAGCTTTCCAGCTAACGGAAGGGAAGACCAGCCATCTGTTCTTGATATTTGAGAGGCTATTTCACATAGAATGATTACAAGATCGCTTTGTTGAAGCCATATCAACTCAAATTTTTTTTCAAATGCTTCCGATTTTATATAGTCACTCGTAGCACGTCTTAGTTCGTCAAGCCCCTTCAATGTGCTTTGCAAAAAACGGATTTCAGTGGTTACACGCTGATTTTGTTTATCTAACTCTGACGATAACTTTTCAAGAGTCTCACCTGAGCCAGGGTCTAACCTGGGTAAAAAGTGATGTATTAGCTGATTACGCTCTTCGCGCAACTCGGAAAGTAAGTTGCACTTTTCTGCATAGTCATTTGGTGTGAGTTGAGTTGCGAATCGAAAAGAAAACTGCGGCTCATCTGAGTCTTCAAATTCAGTATAATCAATGTCACCTGTAGTAATAGACTCTTCTGTATATTGTCGGACAAGGTGCCCAAGAGTCAGTGTTTTTATAGAATCCTTCTTCTTACAAATGGCCGGGTGAAGTCCCGACATCCCTCCAGAAAGACTTTGATTAGATAATATTGTCTTTAACAAGTGCTCTAGAAGTTGGAAGCTCAACACATTTCTACCAATTTTTTGTTGAACGTTCTCCAAAGATATTTCAAGTTCCATTTTATTCTCGTATCACCATAGCCAATACCATTATAGACACTTTGTTTCATTGCTAACATTTAGTCAGCTAGGATTAAGAGCTGAACCTGAGATAGCAATGAATAGGGCTTAGCCGAATTTAAACCATAGGGCGGCTAATTACTCAACATACTCTTCTGACGAAATAGAACCTTTCGGTGACGTAATCCGCACTCCTCCTCCCCACCTGCGCGCTTTTCGATCTGGTTTTTTCGCAATTCTCAAATGTCGAAATTCACCTGCCTACGTGACACGGTAGATATCAAGCTAAGCCTTAGCCATAGCGGGGTTCGAGAATCCCCAAGACCTCTAAGAATCGCTTCTAGAGCCATTATAGAAATTTCAAAAGTTGAAAAGAATTTCAGGAAATTGCAATTTTAATGATCTGGAAAGATCAGGTGGCGATTGGTAAGTGTTTGAAAATCATGGGGTGAGTGTGTTTTTTGTCATAAATGAAGACGATCAAAAGAAGAAAGAGACGATCAATTGTGAAGCTTACAAAGCCTTGTATAGATTGGCTTGAAGGCGAATTGCCAAGATAAATAAGTTTTTCAATTTATGAGACTGTATAATTACTCTGAGATTTTGAAATGACTTTGAAGTTAACGGTAAGAAATCGCTGTTTTCGTGGGGAGTGCATGAGAAGAGCCAAAGCCTGCTTCTTTGCCGGACAGCTCGTTAACTTCGAAGTCTAAACCAAGCAATTAGATTTAAATGTGTCGCCACTTCATCGCCACTTAATGTTTTTGTTTGATTTAAGTAAATGATTTTAAAGGTTTAATTATTAAAGTGGATATAAAGCTTTACTACGTGCATGACCCAATGTGCAGTTGGTGTTGGGGTTACAAACCAACGCTGGATAAACTAAAACAGCAACTGCCAGGAGTGATTCAGTTTGAGTATGTGGTTGGTGGTCTTGCGCCAGATACTAATTTACCGATGCCGCCCGAGATGCAACAAAAACTCGAAGGTATTTGGAAGCAGATTGAGCGCCAGTTAGGCACTAAGTTTAACTACGATTTCTGGAAGCTTTGTACGCCAGTTAGAAGCACTTACCAATCTTGTCGTGCGGTTATTGCAGCGGGCTTTCAAGACTCTTATGAGCAGATGCTAGAAGCGATTCAGCATGCGTATTACTTACGTGCGATGCCTCCTCATGAAGAAGCCACTCACTTGCAACTAGCGAGAGAAATTGGCTTGAATGTTCAGCAATTCAAGAATGACATGGATGGCTCTTTCTTAGAGGGTGTGTTCGAAGATCAATTGAGCCTTGCAAAGAGCCTAGGTGTGAACTCTTACCCTAGCTTGGTTCTTAAAATTAACGACGCTTATTTTCCGATTGCCATCGATTACCTGTCGACAGAACCAACCTTGAAGCTGATTCGTGAGCGTATTATTGACAATATGCCAGCGCAATAACCACAGTTATGAATAACAAAAAGCCGCTCATTGAGCGGCTTTTTCGTAACTAATGTATATCCATCCAAACAATAGTATTAAAGCACCATTGCTGCAATCCAACCAAAGATGATTAGAGGGATATTATAATGGATAAAGGTTGGAACGACTGTTTCCCAAATGTGCTCATGTTGACCGTCGGCATTTAGACCAGATGTAGGGCCTAATGTAGAGTCAGAAGCTGGAGAGCCTGCATCACCTAACGCCGCTGCAGTACCTACCAGTGCAATCGTTGCCATCGGCGAGAAACCGAATGCTAGCGCAAGAGGCACATAGATAGTTGCAAGGATTGGAATCGTAGAGAACGATGAACCAATGCCCATTGTTACTAATAGGCCAACGATCAGCATCAGTAGTGCAGCTAGAGGCTTATTGTCACCGATGCTGGTTGATAGCGATTGTACTAGTGTTTCAACACCGCCAGTTTGCTTCATTACTGCTGCAAAACCTGCCGCTGCGATCATGATGAAGCCAATCATTGCCATCATGTGTACACCTTTAGTGAACACGTCGTGCGTCTCTTTCCATGCGATAACGCCGCCGAAAGTGAACACCATAAAGCCAGCTAGAGCACCGATAATCATTGAACCCGTGTAAAGCTGAACACCCAAAGCAGCGACAATACCAAGTGCCGCAACTAAGATGTGCTTTTTATTAATGACGTGATCGGTTTCGTCAACGACAGTCAACTCAGTTTCTTTGTAGACACGCGGTTTACGATAGCTCACAAAGATAGCCAGTAATAGACCAAACAGCATCCCTGCACCTGGCAGTAACATGGCGGTTGGGACTTGGCTTGCAATCACATTCTCCAAACCGTTGTCATGTAGGTTCTTTAATAGAATGTTGTTTAAGAAAATACCGCCGAAACCAACAGGTAAGATCATGTAAGGTGTGATCAAACCGAAGGTAAGAACACACGCGACCAAACGTCGATCGAGCTTAAGTTTCGCAAATACGCCCAAAAGAGGTGGAATCAAAATTGGAATAAAGGCGATATGGACCGGAATTACGTTTTGAGATGACATAGTGACAAGAACGAGCGCGACTAACACCGCGTACTTTAACCCGGTAGTTGACGCCGAGTTTTCTTTACCATTTAAGCGCTTGATAACACTTTTGGCCAGTAGATCCGTGATGCCTGATTTCGAGATGGCAACAGCGAAAGTACCTAACATGGCGTAGCTTAGCGCGATAGTTGCACCGCCACCTAGACCACTTTCAAATGCGGCAACCGTATCCCCAAGGCTCATGCCTGCGACTAGGCCGCCTACGATGGCACTAAACGTGAGGGCAACCACCACGTTTACGCGCATCAATGCTAACACGAGCATGACGCACACTGATATAACGACAGGATTCATACTTTTCCTAATATGTTGTGTTTACTTATTATTCTTCGTCGACAAGCGGCCAACCGCCGAGGGCCTTCCATTTGTTGACAATACCGCAGAATAATTCTGCTGTTTTTTGTGTATCGTAAAGCGCAGAGTGTGCTTCACGGTTATCAAATTCCATCCCGGCTGTTTTGCATGCTTTAGCGAGAACTGTTTGGCCATAAGCAAGGCCACTTAATGTAGCCGTATCAAAAGTAGCAAAGGGATGAAAAGGGACTCTTTTTAGTTTACAGCGTTCATTTGCTGCGTTTACAAAACCCAAGTCGAATGCTGCGTTATGAGCAACCATAATTGCACGTGAGCAATCTGCGGCTTTTTGTTCTTTGCGAATAAGCTTATAAATTTCCTTTAGCGCCTCTTGCTCAGAAACAGCACCTCGAAGAGGGCTGAAAGGGTCACGAATACCATTGAATTCAAGCGCTTCTTTTTCTAAGTTAGCGCCTTCAAATGGTTCCACATGAAAATGAATGGTGGAGGCCGGATGCAACACGCCATGTTCGTCCATTTTCAACGTAACGGCACAGATTTCTAAAAGTGCATCAGTTTGAGCATTGAAACCAGCGGTCTCAACGTCTACTACCACAGGGAAATAACCACGAAAGCGTTTTTTCAAGGTTAGAGCTTCATTTTCTAGTGTCATGTTGGCTTATTTTTGTGTGACAAAGGCTGCATTATTGCAGATTATACCGATGAGAAAAACCGCAATTTAAGAGAAAACCGGAATTCTATTTTGCATCCAATCAATAAGTTTGTATTGCATATTATGTAGACGTTTATTCGCCATACTTTGCATCATGTAAACCGATAAAACATGAGGAAGTAAAACGCTAAGTGGCGGTTAAGGTGATTGGAACACGGTGGCTCACATTAATGGCAGTGTGACAGATAACCCTATATTGGCGAGATTTTTGCATGCCGGTTGAAGTGGTTTTATTGATGCAAATTGACGGCAACAGACTGCCGTTTAAGAGACAGTATTAGATGAAGAAATGGCTGATTACCAGTGGTGTTGTATTTTCGTTGTTTAGCACAAGCAGCTTCGCTTTGATGGGCAAACGTTATGCTGCAACTCCACAGCAATCTCAATGGGAAATGGTGGTCAATACACCATTAGAATGTCAGCTTGTACACCCCATTCCAAGCTTTGGAGATGCGGTATTTTCATCTCGTGCGAATAAAAAAATCAATTTAGACTTTGAGTTAAAAATGCGTCGTCCGATGGGAGAAACACGTAACGTCAGTCTCATTTCTATGCCGCCACCTTGGCGGCCAGGTGAACACGCCGATCGAATTACAAACCTAAAGTTTTTTAAACAGTTTGATGGTTATGTCGGAGGGCAAACAGCATGGGGCATTTTGTCTGAGCTGGAAAAAGGCCGTTATCCGACTTTTAGTTACCAAGATTGGCAGAGCCGAGATCAGAGAATTGAAGTCGCATTGTCATCAGTACTATTTCAAAACAAGTACAACGCGTTTAGCGACTGTATTTCCAACTTATTGAAATATAGTTTTGAGGACATTGCTTTTACGATTTTGCACTACGAAAGACAAGGTGATCAGTTAACCAAGGCTTCTAAAAAGCGTTTATCACAAATTGCAGATTATATCCGACATAATCAAGATATCGATCTCGTGCTGGTGGCGACGTACACAGATTCAACCGATGGTAAAAGTGCGAGTCAAAGTTTATCAGAGCGACGTGCAGAGTCACTTCGTGACTATTTTCAGTCTCTAGGGCTACCGGAAGATCGAATTCAAGTGCAAGGGTACGGCAAGCGTCGTCCTATTGCAGATAACGGTTCCCCAATAGGAAAAGACAAAAACCGCCGAGTCGTGATATCTCTAGGGCGAACCCAAGTGTGATGCTTATAAAAACGCCGAAGCTGAAAGTTTCGGCGTTTTTGATTTACTGACGTTGTTAATAATATTTTAGTGGTATTTTGCCAAGCACCTTTCGGTGATTCCTGCTGTATAATTTGAATGTTAGTTTAAGCGGAATTTGGCAATGACTTCGCAATTGGTTGCGGTATCTATTTTTTCAACCTGTTTGGCAATAGCTGGATTAGGGTGACGCTTCATAAAGTCTATCAACGCCTTAGTACAGCATCCTATCGAGTCGATAAAGCTTGCACACTCTTTATTTGGGCATTGTGGGATAAGTGTTAAGACTTTCTCAGAGGCCAGTTGAAGGTATTTGAGTTCATAGTCAGTATCTCCGGCCCAACGCCAGAACTGAGCTAAGTTATGACAAGAAATCACAGAAATTAATAATCGCTCGTCCGCCTCAATTTCCACACATTCGCTAATATCTTCACTCAGGCTTAGGGCTTGCTGGTAATGAAGAATGCTGCGAACAGGGTCATCTAGTTGAAGTGCCGTATCGGCTAGAAGTGTGTGTTTTTCCCATTCACTGATCATTATCGTAATCCCGCATATCGAAGTTGCGGATAAATCTAAACGATAACCATTATCAAGTAAAGAGTTTTGTTTATAAAAGGACAGGCAGATCGCAGACCTGCCTGTAATCGGAGTTCAACTTGCAGTACAAGTGATTATTAGAAGTGCCGCTTAGCCTTCAAGACCTGCTGAAGCTTGCTTATTTTGAATAAGCTCAATCATATAACCATCTGGGTCTTTTACGAATGCAATGTGCGTGCTTCCGCCTTTTACTGGACCTGGCTCACGCGTCACATTACCGCCCGCCGCTTTGATAGCGTCGCAAGTTGTGTAGATATCGTCAACACCAATGGCGATATGACCAAAAGCGGTACCTAAGTCATACTCAGTTTTACCCCAGTTGTAAGTCAGTTCGATCACTGCACCTTGGGATTCGTCACCATAACCAAGAAACGCTAGCGTGTATTCGTACTCTTTATTTTCGTTAGTACGAAGCAGCTGCATGCCCATAACTTCAGTGTAAAACTTGATGGATTTGTCTAGATCACCTACGCGAAGCATAGTGTGGAGAATTCGACCGTTTGACATTTTTTGCTCCTAGCTTTGATTTACAAATAGCGTTAGCTATCTGGGTATACTTTCTCTTTATATTCGCACAAATCTTCGATAATGCAGCTACCGCAGCGAGGCTTTCTTGCTACGCACGTATAACGACCATGAAGAATGAGCCAGTGGTGCACATCGAGTTTGAATTCTTTTGGCACAACTTTTAATAGCTTCTGCTCGACATCATCAACCGTTTTTCCCATCGCAAATTTAGTGCGATTCGACACGCGATAAATGTGCGTATCGACGGCAATAGTTGGCCAACCAAAAGCGGTGTTGAGCACGACGTTTGCGGTCTTGCGACCTACGCCTGGTAGCGCTTCTAACGCTGCACGATCTTCAGGAACTTCACCATTGTGTTTTTCCAACAAGATCTTACAAGTCTTGATTGTGTTTTCTGCCTTTGAGTTAAACAAACCGATGGTCTTTATGTATTCTTTTAAGCCATCGACTCCCAAATCAAGAATGCTTTGAGGTGTATTCGCTACAGGGAAAAGCTTGTCGGTGGCTTTATTGACGCTTACATCGGTTGCTTGAGCTGATAGTAATACAGCGATTAGCAGCTCAAAAGGGGAGCTCCAGTTAAGCTCAGTTTGAGGATTCGGATTGTTTTCTCGTAATCGCTCAAGAATTTCGATTCTTTTTATTTTGTTCATTGCTGACTTCCAATACCGTCTCTGCGGTTTATGAAAAAGGCTCCTATGACAGAGCCTTATCTTGTTATGCGTTAGTGACGCGAGCACGTTCTATGGTTGGTTTTTCTTCTTTTGGTTGACGTGCCTGAATTGAATTATCTATGACATTTTTGAGCGCTATCAACAGCCCAACACCGATAAATGCACCAGGTGGGAGAAGCGCTAACAGGAAGCTATTGTCAAATTGGAAAACTTGAATCCGTAGAGCTGAAGCCCAGTCTCCTAGGAGAAGGTCTGCTCCGTCGAATAGTGTGCCATTACCAATTAATTCGCGCATGGCACCTAAAACAACCAAGACGCTCGTCATACCAAGGCCCATCCACAAACCATCTAGCGCAGCGGGTGCAACATCATTTTTTGACGCGTAAGCTTCTGCTCGGCCAATAATAATGCAGTTCGTTACAATCAGAGGAATAAAGATACCTAGAGACAGGTACAAACCGTACGCATAGGCATTCATTAACAACTGAACGCAGGTAACGAGTGAGGCAATGATCATAACGAATACAGGTATACGGATCTCTTTTGGCACATAGTTACGAATAAGAGAAACTGTTACGTTGGATCCAACTAGCACGAGTAAGGTTGCAATACCAAGACCTAATGCATTGGTTATCGTGGAAGAAACCGCTAGCAGTGGACATAAGCCCAGCAGTTGTACGAGAGCGGGGTTGTTACTCCACATACCGTTTTTCATCAGTAATTTATTCTCATTCATTACTGCTCTCCTTCACAGCCTAACGGCTGGTTAAGAATGTCTTCACGAGATTGGTTTACGTAGTTAACGGTATTTCGCACCACTTTTACGACGGCTCTTGGCGTGATCGTTGCACCAGTAAATTGATCGAAATCGCCGCCATCTTTACGAACTTTCCACGAATTCCAATTGTTTTCCGTGACTTGTTTTCCTGTAAAGCTCAGGATCCAGTCGGTGACACGAAGATCGATTTTATCGCCCAGACCAGGGGTTTCTTGGTGGTTTAGGACGCGTGTCCCCAAAATATTGCCCTGATTATCAATCCCAGTAATCACTTTTATCTCACCATTGTAGCCATCTGGCGCGATAGATTCTATTGCGATTGCTGTTGGTTCACCATTCTTCGTGGCGAGGTAGGCTGGCATCGCACGTAATGTCCCCAGATCTGGAGACGTGACCATTGTACAAGCTTGCGTGAGTGCGTTGTCATGCATGTTTTCTGGAATGACTTGATTCAAAACAGAAAGTAATTGTTTTTGCTCTTGTACCTTGATTTGGTCTTTTGTTAGGTACTGAGTAAGGGCGACTAATCCGGTTGTTGCACATGCAAATATCGCGAGTGTCAGACCATTTTTTCTAATAGCGGTTAACATGTTTACCTCAGTGACCGTAAGTTCTAGGTTTGGTGTAGTAATCGATCAGTGGCACACACATATTTGCAAGCAACACTGCAAATGCAACACCATCTGGGAAACCGCCCCAACTGCGAATGATAAAAACCAAAGCACCAATAAGCGCACCGAAGATTAAACGTCCTTTGACGGTGGTAGACGCCGAAACGGGATCGGTTGCAATAAAGAATGCGCCAAGCATGGTTGCACCAGATAACAAGTGTAAAATTGGCGACGCAGTTTCCCCTGGCGTCAGCAACGTGAACACTAGGCTAAACAGAGTCAGACTCGCAAGGAAACCTGCTGGAATATACCATTGGATGATACGCTTTTTGATCATGACTATGCCGCCAAGAAGGTAAGCAAGGTTTACCCATTGCCAACCAATACCACCTAAGCCATCAAATATTGGCTGCGACATTACTTCGCTTGGAGTGGCACCTGTAAGAATGCCAGTCTTAAATGCATCAAGTGGTGTCGCCATTGTCACGCCGTCAACTCCTGAGCGAACTTGCTGAAGTGATAAGCCGTCGTAATCATAGCCCGTAAAAATTAAAGAGAGTGTATCTGCAAAATTTACATGATCAGGTATGAGTGATGTCGGTGCACTCCAACTCGTCATTTGTACTGGGAAAGAGATCAACAAGACCACATAAGCGACCATTGCAGGGTTGAATAAGTTTTGTCCAAGGCCACCATAGAGGTGTTTAGCGATTACTATCGCAAAAATAAGCCCGATCACCATAATCCACCACGGAGACCATGGTGGTATAGCAACGGCTAACAACCAAGCGGTAACTATTGTACTGTTATCACGTAGCGCTCTCATTGGTGAGCGTTTACGACAGATCATGACTAAGGCTTCAAGGGATACAGCGACTGCAATGGCAAAAATCAGTTGAATAAGCGTACCCCAGCCAAAGAAGTAGGTTTGAGCTACTAAACCTGGAAGTGCGCAAAGTGCCACCCATTTCATTAAATCTGGCGTACTACGACGACTGTGGGTATGCGGTGAACTGGCAATAAAAAACGACACTACTCGTTCTCCTCAGTATTATTTTTACTAGCTTCTTGTTGCGCTTTGCGTGCCTTCGCGCGCGCAATTGCTGCGGCAACCGCGGCTTTCTTCGGATCCACTTCTGGTTCTTCGGAGGTTGCTTCTTCAACAGGCTCTGTTTGCGTTTCTTGCTTCGCTTTGCGCGCTTTGGCTCGAGCGATGGCAGCAGCCACGGCGGCTTTTTTCGGATCGTCGGTTTGCTCGGCACGTGCTTCAGCTTCTTCCGCTTCAGTTGAGTCTGCTTGTTTCGCTTTACGAGCCTTCGCGCGCGCAATTGCTGCGGCAACCGCGGCTTTCTTCGGATCCACTTCTGGTTCTTCGGAAGTTGCTTCTTCAACAGGCTCTGTTTGCGTTTCTTGCTTAGCTTTACGCGCTTTGGCACGTGCAATGGCAGCTGCCACGGCGGCTTTTTTCGGATCTTCGGTTTGCTCGGCTGGTGCTTCAGCTTCTTCCGCTTCAGCTGAGTCTGCTTGCTTCGCTTTTCGCGCTTTGGCTCGAGCAATTGCAGCGGCAACTGCGGCTTTTTTCGGATCGTCGGTTTGCTCGGCAGGTGCGTCAGCTTCTTCCGCTTCGGTTGAGTCTGCTTGCTTCGCTTTGCGCGCTTTGGCTCGAGCAATTGCAGCGGCAACTGCGGCTTTTTTCGGATCGTCGGTTTGCTCGGCAGGTGCTTCAGCTTCTTCCGCTTCAATTGAGTCTGCTTGCTTCGCTTTTCGTGCTTTGGCACGTGCAATCGCAGCAGCCACGGCGGCTTTTTTCGGATCGTCGGTTTGCTCAGCAGGTGCTTCAGCTTCTTCCGCTTCAGTTGAGTCTGCTTGCTTCGCTTTGCGTGCTTTGGCACGTGCAATGGCAGCAGCAACCGCGGCTTTCTTCGGATCGCCGTCTTGCTGTACAGACGTTTCCGATTCTACAGATTCAGTTGAATCTTCTTGTTGTGCTTTTTTCGCTTTAGCTCGGGCGATGGCGGCCGCAACTGCCGATTTTTTATCATCAGCGTTATTGTCTGGCGTTTCGCCTTGTTCTTTTTGCGCTTTACGTTCGCGAGCAAGACGTTTGCGTTCTTCGCGCAGTTTTGCCATTTCTGAGTTATCAGGTTCACTAGAGCCTGCTTTAGCTGCTGCCGCTTGTTTAGCCTTCGCTTTGGCAATGGCTGCCGCTACGGCGGGTTTTACTGCTGGCTCTGCTTTTTCAGTGGTTTCTGTCTTTTGAGCTTTCACTCGTGCGATCGCTGCTGCTATCGCATCATCGCTACCAGAAGACTTCATCTCTTTTCGGCGTTGATCGGCAGCTTTCTTGAAGCGATTTTCACGTTCTGCTTTTTCGCGTTCCATACGCGCTTTTTTCTCTTCAAAACGCAGTTTTGCTCGCTCTGCAGCTTCCGCTTCTTGTGCTCTAGTTCTAATTTCTGCTTTCGCTTGGCGGTAGTACTGTACGAGCGGAATTTCACTTGGACATACAAACGCACAAGCGCCGCACTCGATACAATCCTTTAAGTTTAATTCTTCGAGTTTGTCATACTCTTCAGCTTTCGCATGCCATTGCAGTTGTTGAGGCAGCAGCGAAGCAGGGCACGCTTCGGCACATTGGCTACAGCGAATACATTCCATCTCATACTGGTGCGGAGAGATCTCACGACGAGTCGGAGCAAGGATACAGTTTGCTGTCTTGGTAATCGGCACTTGGGAGTGAGGAAGGGTAAAGCCCATCATTGGCCCACCCATAATTAAACGCTGTAACTTCTTATCTGCTTTATAGCCAAACTCATCCAACAGTGCTTGTACTGGTGTCCCTAACAATGCCCAAACGTTGCGTGGTTGTTTGAAGGTTTTACCAGTGAGAGTCACGATGCGCTTTATCATCGGTTCACCGTCGATGACTGCGCGTTTTATAGCGTAAAGAGAACCAACATTCTGAACCAAAATACCAATATCGGCTGGAATCGCGCCACTTGGTACTTCTTTATTGGTTAAAATTTTGATCAGCTGTTTTTCACCGCCAGAAGGGTATTTAGTCGGGATAACGCGAATAACGATATCTTTGTTTATAGCCGCAGCTTCTAGCGCTTTGATTGCTTCTGGCTTGTTGTCTTCAATGCCAATAATCGTGAGCTTTGGTGTCAGGATATGTTCGACAATTTCGATACCTTGAATAAGCTCTTCGGCATGTTCTTGCATGAGCTTGTCATCAGACGTGATGTATGGCTCGCACTCTGCTGCATTAACGATAAGAATCTCGGTACGAGCAAAACCTGATTGGATTTTTTTTGCAGTAGGGAAGCCAGCGCCACCCATACCAGAAATACCAGCGAGACGAATAATATCAATCAGTGCGTCAGGGGTTTCTTGTTGGTAATCTGCGACGGGGTTTCTTTCACACCATGCATCTTTCCCATCAGGCGTGATGACTGCGCACAACTCACTTAACCCAGAAGGGTGCGCGACAGTTCGTGGCTCAATCGCGGTGAGCGTACCTGATGTTGGAGCATGCACTGGAACCGTAAAGCCGGTCTCCGATTGCGTTAATGGCTGACCTTTTAATACGTAGTCACCTTCGGCAACCAATAGGTTACCCGCTTTACCAATGTGCTGTTTTAGCGGCAATACAATTTCTGACGGGATAGCCGCATGAGCGAGTTCAGTTTTGTTGGACTGCTTTTTATTTTCTGCCGGATGCACACCACCTGGGAAATCCCAAAGCGCGCCTGTACGAATTTGTTCAATCAAAGACAACATGTGAAACCTTACTTAATTGAATCTTTCACGTTCGCTGCATTGTCGGCAGCATCCGTAATGTTAAGTACCGGAATGGAGTGAAGTTGCCACTTCCAGCTTTCTGTGGTCGTTGCCACAGGAATCATTTCAATACAATCAGTCGGACATGGGGCAACACACAAGTCACAGCCCGTACATTCGTCTTTGATTACGGTATGGACCGCCTTTGTTCCGCCTACAATTGCATCCACCGGACACGCCTGAATACACTTAGTGCAGCCAATACACATGTCTTCATGAATAAACGCAACGGTTGGAATTTTGCTGTCGAGATCGTGCGCAGATTCTTCTGGCTCAACACCCATTAAGTCGGCGAGCTTTTCGATTGTTGCCTGACCACCAGGGGGACATTTGTTTATGTGGTCGCCATTTGCAATTGCTTCAGCATAAGGGCGGCAACCAGGGTAGCCACATTGACCGCATTGAGTTTGCGGTAAAATGGCGTCGATTTGATCCACAATAGGGTCCGCTTCAACTTTAAAGCGAATAGAAGCAAAACCAAGTATCGCGCCGAAAATCGCAGCCAGAACCGCTAACGCGATAATCGCAATTAAAATCGTACTCATCGCTTACTTCACCAAACCTGTAAAGCCCATAAAGGCGAGTGACATTAAACCTGCTGTAATCATTGCTATTGATGCACCTTTAAAAGGTACAGGAACGTCGGCGGCGGCTATGCGCTCTCGCATGGATGCAAAAAGTATCAACACCAATGAGAAACCAACAGCGGCGCCGAAGCCGTAGATGATCGATTCAATAAAGTTATGGTTTTCATTAATGTTAAGAAGTGCCACGCCCAATACTGCGCAGTTTGTTGTGATCAGCGGTAAGAAAATGCCAAGCAAGCGATAAAGCGTCGGGCTGGTTTTGTGCACAACCATTTCGGTGAACTGCACCACAACGGCTATCACCAAAATAAAACTCATGGTTCGAAGGTACTCAATACCTAGTGGACGAAGGATGTAGCTTTCCACTAAATACGCACACACTGACGCGAGCGTTAGCACAAAAGTTGTCGCTAAGCCCATACCTATTGCTGTTTCCAGTTTTTTGGACACACCCATGAAAGGACATAGGCCCAAAAACTTCACCAGTACAAAGTTGTTCACCAGCACAGTGCCGACCAACAACAAAACATATTCGGTCATAGTTATTACGTTCTTAAAATCCGATCTTGATATTATCGTGTTTTGTGACACCAATAACAACCAGTGAACGATGTGGTTTTACATACACGATGGAAAAATAGTCGTCTAATTGATGTATTTTGATGAATCAATAAGAAATTGAATCGTTTGCTGAATGTATTGTTAGCGAGAGGATACTACCTATTAATTTTCATCTAATGTGTGATTTTAAAAAAAGCCCGCCTCTCCCAGGTAGAAGAGAAGCGGGCAATGCATATTTACAAGCTAATTATTTAAATCTTCTGAGTGCTTGATGGACTATGTTTATATCTTACTTGTGAAAGTACGAGTGATGACGTCTTGCTGTTGCTCTGTCGTTAGAGAGTTAAAACGTACCGCATAACCAGACACTCGAATCGTCAACTGAGGGTATTTCTCTGGATGTTCAACCGCATCCAATAACATCTCTCGGTCTAGAACGTTGACGTTAAGGTGTTGACCACCTTCAATCGCAATGCCCTCGTTGCTTGCTTCGTGATGGAAGTAACCATCCATTAGCGCGGCTAGGTTTTTCTTCTGACTTAATTCATCTTTACCCAATGCGTTCGGCACAATTGAGAAAGTGTAAGAAATACCATCTTTAGCGTAAGCGAACGGTAATTTAGACACCGATGCCAGAGACGCAACCGCCCCTTTTTCATCACGACCGTGCATTGGGTTTGCACCCGGCCCAAAAGGCATACCTGCGCGACGGCCATCAGGTGTATTACCCGTTTTTTTACCGTAAACCACGTTAGATGTGATTGTTAAAATCGATTGAGTTGGCACTGCTTCGCGGTAGGTGTGCATCTTCTGAATTTTCTTCATGAAGCGCTCAACTAGATCACAAGCGATGTCATCAACACGGGCATCATTGTTACCAAATTTTGGATAATCACCTTCGATTTCAAAATCAACGGCGATGCCATCTTCATCACGAACAGGCTTTACCGTTGCGTATTTAATTGCTGCCAAAGAGTCTGCGACAACAGACAGACCTGCAATACCACACGCCATCGTGCGGTGCACGTCGCGATCCATCAGTGCCATCAGTGACGCTTCGTAGCTGTAACGGTCATGTGAGTAATGGATGATGTTCAACGCTGTGACGTATTGCGTTGCTAACCATTCCAACATGTTGTCGAAACGAGGCATCAAAGCGTCAAGGTCGAGAATTTCATCTTGAACTTTGTCCACTACCGGACCCACTTGCGCTTTCGATTTTTCATCGATACCACCATTGATGGTGTAAAGCAGTGCTTTTGCAAGGTTGGCACGTGCACCAAAAAATTGCATGTGCTGACCAACAATCTGCGGGCTCACACAACAGGCAATCGCGTAGTCGTCATTGTCGAAATCAGGACGCATTAGATCGTCGTTTTCGTATTGAACCGAAGAGGTATCAATCGACACTTTTGCAGCATATTGTTTGAACGCTTCAGGCAATTGCTCTGACCAAAGAATCGTCATGTTTGGCTCAGGAGCAGGGCCCATAGTATGTAGCGTATGTAAGTATCGGAATGTCGTTTTAGATACTAGCGTACGGCCATCAACACCCATACCTGCCATGGCTTCTGTTGCCCAGATTGGGTCGCCAGAGAACAATGAATCGTATTCTGGTGTGCGTAGGAAGCGAACCATGCGTAGCTTCATGATGAAGTGGTCAATCATTTCTTGCGCTTGTGATTCATCAATCAAACCGTTTGCGATATCGCGTTCTAGATAGACGTCTAGGAAAGTCGAAGTACGGCCCAGTGACATTGCTGCGCCGTTTTGCGATTTAACCGCCGCTAGGTAGCCAAAGTAGGTAAATTGGATCGCTTCTTGTGCTGTTTTAGCAGGTAGCGACATATTAATGCCGTATTTCAGACCCATTTGACGAATGTCTTCAAGCGCTTGAACTTGATCGGCTATTTCTTCGCGAAGACGAAGTGTTTTCTCAAGATCGTTGCCTTGTTCTAAGAACGTTTGTGTTGAGTTGTATTGTTCTTTTTTGTCTGCTTTTAAGAAGTCGATACCGTATAGGGCGAGACGGCGATAGTCACCAATGATACGACCACGGCCATAGGCATCAGGAAGACCCGTAATGATGCCGGATTTACGACACGCTAGGATTTCTTTGGTGTAAAGGTCGAAACACGCTTTGTTGTGAGTTTTACGGTATTCAGTGAAGATTTTTTCAACCGTTGGATCCAGCTCGCGGCCATAAACTTCGCAAGAGTTTTTGACCATGCGAATCCCGCCATTGGCGATGATTGCACGTTTTAGCGGTTGATCAGTTTGTAAGCCAACGATCTTTTCCAGATCTTTGTTGATGTAGCCTGCATCGTGGGAAGTGATTGTTGAGGGCAAGTCTGTGTCAAAATCAATAGGGGCGTGTGTGCGGCTTTCTTGTTTTATGCCTTCAAGCACTTGGTTCCATAATGCTGAAGTGGATTCGCTAACTTCAGCTAAGAAAGTCTCGTCTCCCTCATAGGGTGTATAGTTTTTTTGGATGAAGTCACGAGTGTTGACAGAGTTTTGCCATTCACCAGCAGTAAATCCAGCCCATGCATCTAGCATGTCAGTTGTCGGAATAGTCATAAGTAAATCCCTAAGTTATTGATAATTAGAATGGAGGCGACGAGTAGGACGGAACCATTCTTAACCCTTTTAATCGTATGGATTTATTTGGTATGAGTAAAATGAATGCTTTTCATTTTTTCAATGATTAAATTGCATTAATAATAGATTCAATTGGTTATGATTGTTTTTTGCTAGAAAAGAGACAGAATTAAATGTGTGGTGCTGTGAGAACACTATCTATGACAATGTTATGAGTTCTGTAATTTGAACTTATTTCGGTGTGATTTTATGGCGCCTAGATTGGCTTAGATTTCCTGGCGATTAAGATACAAAAAAAGCCGTGTCTTGCGACACGGCTTTTCTATAATCTGGCTCCTCCTGCTGGGCTCGAACCAGCGACCTGCGGATTAACAGTCCGTCGCTCTACCAACTGAGCTAAGGAGGAATTGCTTTGTTTGAAAGCGGGACAAATCTTACCGAGCACTCAAACTACTGTCAACAGTAAAAAAATACATTTTTAGCAAAAAATATTGAGTTAAGGGCTTTACTTTTCTGTATGGCTTGCCAGTAAAGGCTCGAGGTTAGTTATCCACTAAATTTGTGGATAAGTATGTTGATGAGATCTGGGTAAAGAAAGTTGATATGCAACTAAGTTTTTATTTAATGAATTTTTAGTCGGCGTTATGCGTAAAATAAGCAAATAAAACAGAGATTTATCGATCTTAATCAAAAGGTATTCAAAGTGGATAAAAATCAATCTTTTGGGGATAAGAAAGTTTTAAGCTAATTTTTGGGGAAAAGTTGTGGAAATTATAATGTGAAGAATGTGTGTAGCTCTTCAACTAGGGCGAAGTACTATATCAGAGTCACTTTTGTATGGCTATAGCATTCTAGACAAACAAGAAAATTTATTAACAATGATGGTTAAATTCTCGATAGACGTAGATTTCATTAGCTAAGGTGTATATATATACAGCCAAAGCGCAGTAAAATTGAGGAAGGGTATGAGTAAAGTCTATGAATTGGTCTCCGATTATCAGCCGTCGGGCGATCAACCAGGAGCGATCAATCAGTTGCTTGAGGGGCTCGATGCTGGGCTAGCACATCAAACATTGTTGGGGGTCACAGGCTCAGGTAAAACCTTCACACTAGCGAATGTGATTGCTCAAGCCCAACGACCTGCAATATTACTTGCGCCAAACAAAACGCTTGCTGCTCAGTTATATGGTGAGATGAAGTCATTCTTTCCTAATAATGCGGTTGAGTATTTTGTTTCTTACTATGATTACTACCAACCTGAAGCATATGTTCCCACAACAGATACTTTCATTGAAAAGGACGCTTCGGTTAACGCCCACATTGAGCAAATGCGACTGTCTGCCACTAAAGCTTTATTGGAACGGAAAGACGCTATTATCGTTGCTTCGGTTTCAGCTATCTATGGTTTGGGTGATCCGGAATCCTACTTACAAATGATGCTTCATTTGCGACGTGGAGATGTGATTGATCAGCGTGATATGCTTCGTCGCCTAGCGGAGCTCCAATACTCACGCAATGATGTTGCTTTTGAGCGAGGACAGTTCCGTGTCCGTGGCGAGGTGATTGATATATTCCCTGCTGAATCAGACCAAGACGCTGTGCGCGTTGAGATGTTTGACGATGAGGTGGATTGCATCAGTGTGTTCGATCCATTGACAGGCGTGGTGAAACAACGAGACTTGCCGCGCTATACCATCTATCCCAAGACGCACTATGTGACGCCAAGAGATCGCATTCTTGAAGCGATTGAAAATATTAAAGTCGAACTAGAAGTGCGCAAAAAGCAGCTTCTAGATAACAACAAGCTACTGGAAGAGCAGCGAATTAGCCAGCGCACTCAATTCGATATCGAAATGATGAATGAGTTGGGCTTTTGCTCCGGTATCGAAAACTATTCTCGTTATCTCAGTGGACGCTCGGAAGGTGAGCCGCCACCAACCCTGTTTGACTACTTACCTCATGATGGCTTGTTGATCATCGATGAATCTCACGTGACAGTACCGCAGATAGGTGCCATGTATAAAGGCGACCGTTCGCGTAAAGAAACGCTGGTGGAGTTTGGTTTCCGGTTACCTTCAGCTTTGGATAATCGTCCACTGAAGTTTGAGGAGTTTGAAGCACTAGCGCCACAAACGATTTTCGTCTCTGCTACTCCTGGAAATTACGAACTAGAAAAATCGGCGGGTGATGTAGCGGATCAAGTCGTTCGTCCTACAGGCTTGCTTGACCCTGAGTTGGAAGTTCGCCCAGTAGCGACCCAAGTCGACGACCTATTGTCTGAGATTCGTATTCGCGCTGCTAAAGATGAGCGAGTTCTGGTTACAACACTGACCAAACGAATGGCTGAAGATCTCACCGAATACCTTCACGAACATGATGTTAAGGTACGTTATTTACACTCAGACATTGATACTGTTGAGCGTGTGGAAATTATCCGTGACCTTCGCCTTGGAGAATTTGACGTGCTGGTGGGAATCAACTTATTGAGAGAGGGCCTGGATATGCCAGAGGTCTCGTTAGTTGCAATTTTGGATGCGGATAAAGAGGGCTTCTTGCGGTCTGAACGCTCACTCATTCAGACCATTGGTCGTGCTGCACGAAACATCGAAGGTAAGGCGATTTTATACGCTGACCGAATCACCAACTCAATGAAAAAGGCGATGGATGAAACTAACCGTCGTCGCGAGAAGCAGGAAGCGTACAACGAAGAAATGGGTATTTCGCCACAAGCGCTCAAACGAAATATCAAAGACATCATGGAACTTGGCGATATCACTAAGTCTAAACGCCAGCGTAACACTAAACAGGTACCATTATCGAAAGTGGCGGAGCCTTCGCAAACTTACGAGGCACTGTCCCCTCAGCAGCTAGAAAAAGAAATCAGTCGACTGGAGGCGGCGATGTATCAGCATGCGCAAGATTTAGAATTTGAGTTAGCGGCACAAAAGCGTGACGAGATTGAAAAACTACGAGCGCAGTTCATCGCAAATAGTTGAACAAACTTACCGATTTAACTATCCAAGCATTTTAGGTCGCTTGTAAAAAAAGAAGCCAATAGGCAGTCGGGTCTATTGGCTTGTTTTGTGAACATATCGTTCACTAACAACGTCAGTTGGCTAGGTGACCCGAGGGGTCACTATCGTTACAGCATGGTTTGTGCCACTTTTTAAATAATTGATATTATTTTTGAATTTTTTCCTTTGCCCATAATTTAGCTAATGTTATTTGCAAAATGCAAAGCGTAATGCGATTATTGTTTAAAACACAACAAAATAATAGCTAGGTTATGCAACAAAAACCCGAAGGCCCAAAGTCTCGTTACCTTTTAATGGTCGAGGACACCGCATCTGTTGCGGCTCTGTACCGCTCATACCTGACACCGCTTGGCATAGATATCAATATTGTCGGCACAGGTAGGGATGCCATTGAGAGCCTAAATCATCGAATTCCAGATCTTATTTTACTCGATCTCCGTCTGCCAGATATGACGGGGATGGACGTTTTACATGCCGTTAAAAAGAGTCATCCCGACGTACCTATAATTTTTATGACCGCTCACGGTTCTATCGATACCGCTGTCGAGGCCATGCGTCATGGCTCACAAGACTTTCTAATTAAACCGTGTGAAGCGGACCGTTTACGTGTCACGGTTAACAATGCAATTCGTAAAGCGACCAAGCTAAAAAATGAAGCCGATAATCCAGGCAATCAGAGCTATCAGGGGTTTATCGGCAGTAGCCAAACCATGCAGCAGGTTTACCGTACGATAGATTCAGCGGCGAGCAGTAAAGCGAGTATTTTTATCACAGGTGAAAGTGGTACTGGTAAAGAGGTATGTGCCGAGGCTATTCACGCAGCAAGTAAACGTGGTGACAAACCTTTTATTGCAATTAACTGTGCTGCAATTCCAAAAGATTTGATTGAGAGTGAACTGTTTGGTCACGTAAAAGGGGCCTTTACTGGCGCTGCGAATGATCGTCAAGGGGCAGCTGAGTTAGCGGATGGCGGCACACTTTTTCTAGATGAGCTTTGTGAGATGGACTTGGATTTACAAACCAAGTTGCTACGATTTATTCAAACGGGCACATTCCAAAAAGTGGGTTCCTCAAAAATGAAGAGCGTGGATGTGCGCTTTGTTTGTGCCACTAACCGTGATCCCTGGAAAGAGGTACAAGAAGGTCGATTCCGTGAAGATTTGTACTATCGTTTGTATGTCATTCCTTTGCATTTACCGCCTTTACGCGAACGAGGCGAAGATGTTATTGAAATTGCATACTCACTGCTAGGTTACATGTCACACGAAGAAGGAAAAAGCTTCATACGTTTTGCGCCTGATGTCATCGAGCGATTCAACAGCTATGAGTGGCCGGGTAACGTTCGTCAGTTACAAAACGTGCTACGCAACATCGTTGTTCTAAACAACGGTAAAGAGATTACGTTGGACATGTTACCGCCACCGTTGAATCAACCGCTTGACCGTCCGTCGTCTGTGGCTAAATTAATTGAGCCGAAAGCGATGACCGCATCTGAGATTATGCCATTATGGATGACGGAAAAAATGGCAATCGAGCAAGCGATTGAAGCATGTGATGGCAATATTCCTCGAGCGGCGGGATATCTTGATGTCAGTCCGTCGACGATTTACCGCAAGTTACAGGCATGGAACGGCAAGGAAGAGCGGCAAAAAGTATGAGTGTAAATGTATTAAATCAGCAAAAAATAGATGAACTGTCGATGGAAATTGGCAGTGACAACGTACCTGTACTGTTCGATATCTTCCTAGGAGAAATGGATACCTATATCGAGAACTTATCCCAACTGCAGGGGGCAGAGCGATTAGCTTACTCAAAAGAAATCAGCCACGCGTTGAAAAGTAGTGCTGCGAGCTTTGGGGCAGATCGCCTTTGTGAACTGGCTATGTCCATAGACAAAAAAGCGAAAGCCGGTGAGTTGACTGCGGAGTCTGAGGAGTTAGAGGCTATGTTCGATCTTTTGCACGAAACTCGAGATGCTTATCGCTCTTGGCGACAGTAGCTATTTTTTCTATTAACAATTTTTTCTTAGTAAACATCTGTTTTTACTGGATGCCTGAACTAAAACCCTTCGATGACAGAAGGGTTTTCATTATCAATAAACACCTTAAAAGAGGGCGCTAGCCAGGTAACGTGCTCTTAAATAGAAAGTTGTAGCTGATTTTCAATCGCTAGTTTGAGCTTGTTTCTATCGTGACGCCAGTCTCGGTTAGAGGAGGCGAGTGACTCCGTCACTACATTCCATTGACTTAAGACGTCTTGCTCGGTTTTCTCTGCTAGAACCACGTCTATTTTTCTTCCTTGACAGGCACGTTCACACCATTCTAATTTTTGAGCCATCGTCATTCGTCCCGCTGGGCCGTATTCTGGACTCAGGTTAGCAACAAAAATGACTTTTGCTTTTGTGTTTGCTGCAATCGCTTTGCCGAGTTCAGGCAGCAATAAAGGAGGCATGATACTAGTTAAAAAACTGCCAGGGCCAAGAATAATCGCGTCAGCTTCCGCCAAAGCTGTGATGGCTTCTTTGGTAGCAGGCACTTCTGGTGAAAGATCCAAACGTCTCAAGTCTGCTTTCATTTCGTCGACATTTGTTTCTCCCGTAACCCACTTCCCATCTACGGATAACGCGGAAAGATCCGAAGGGTGTTCGGACATAGGAAGGATGTTAACGTCGACTTTTAACATATTGCGAATCAGATTAATGGCATCTAAAGGTCTGACCGATAAGTTATCGAGTGCAGTAAGCATCAAGTTACCAAGATTATGACCATCAAGTTCGCCAGTGCCTTTGAAGCGATATTCAAACATCATCGAACTGATTGAAGGCTCTGTAATGAGCTGATTAATACAGTTACGTGTGTCTCCCCAAGCGATTCCTCCTTGGCAGTGACGAATTCTTCCTGTTGAACCACCATTGTCAGTCGTGGCAACAATCCCAGTTGCATTGCTGCCAAAATCTCGTAATGCGGCCAGCATTCGACCTAAGCCATGACCACCGCCAACAGCGACCACTTTTTTATCTGTGTAGATATTCATTATGTTCTTCTAATAATCTAATAAAAAACGGCTACAATTTATCTTAAGGAGTGTCTTAAAGGTACTCACTTAGCGGTAAATTGTGTCTCTAGAGAGTTTTTTATCACTCAAGTCTGGATTCCATTACAAATATTAAGTATTTTACACCGCAAAGCTATCAGAGATTTCATATCTCTGGTTGCCATAACTCCGAGCTCACTATTGCTAAGTCCTTGGATAGGCGTTTTGAGCCAGTGGCATACTGTCACAAGGGCATGATTGGAAATGGCCATGCCTCCCGTGTTTGGAAAGGTGTTCCGTGGCGCAACAATTCGAAGACAAATTTCATCGTAAGTTTTATTACTTGCGTCTGTCTGTGACCGACGTATGTAATTTCAAATGTACCTATTGCCTTCCTGATGGCTATAAGCCTTCGGGCAATAAAAACTCGTCTTTTTTATCTCTCCCTGAAATCAAACGGGTCGTAAAAGCATTCGCTGATTGTGGCACGTCAAAAGTGCGCATCACTGGTGGTGAGCCTAGCTTACGCAAAGATTTTACCGACATTATCCATTCAGTAGCGGCGACGCCTGGCATTCAAAAAGTTGCAACGACAACCAATGGCTATCGCATGGCAAAACAAGTCGCAGATTGGCGTGAAGCGGGTTTAACCCACATTAATGTCAGTGTGGATAGCCTTGACCCGCGTATGTTTCATCAAATCACAGGTGAAAATAAGTTTACTGAAGTCATGAATGGTATCGAACGTGCGTTCGAGGTCGGTTATGAGCAAGTAAAAGTTAATGTGGTGTTGATGAAAGATCTGAACCATCACGAGCTGCCAGCGTTTCTTAACTGGATAAAAGATCGTCCAATCCAACTGCGTTTCATTGAGTTGATGCAAACGGGTGAGATGGATGAGCTATTTAATAAGCACCATGTATCCGGAGTGGCAATTCGTAACCAGCTAATTGCAAATGGTTGGTTGCTGAAAGTGCGCTCGCATAATGATGGTCCTGCGCAAGTATTTGTTCATCCTGATTACAAGGGTGAAATAGGTCTTATCATGCCTTATGAAAAAGACTTTTGTGAAAGCTGCAACCGACTGCGCGTTTCTGCGATGGGTAAGCTGCACCTATGTCTGTTTGGAGAGCACGGTGTAGAATTGCGTGATCTTTTGGAACGTGATGAGCAAGAGAGTGAGCTTATTGAACGTATCCAGGCGCAGTTACAAACCAAGTCGGTAAGCCATTTCTTGCATGATGGCAATACTGGTATGACGCCACACCTCGCGTCTATCGGCGGCTAACTTCATTCAATTTTTAGAGCGAGTTCACTGATAAGCTGGCTCTAACTTTTTCCGAATCGATACCAAGCGTATCAAAGCTAATTAAGAGAATAGGTGAACAAATGGGTCACGCTGAAAGCAAATTCCAACCTGCAAATATTGCCGTTCTAACGGTATCTGACACTCGTACTGAAGAAAACGATACCTCTGGTCGTTACCTTGCTGAACATGCTCAAGAAGCGGGTCACAACGTAGTAGACAAGCAAATTGTTATTGATGATATGTACAAGATCCGCGCGATTGTTTCTCAATGGATTGCTGATGAAAGCGTACAAGCGATCATGATTACTGGCGGTACAGGTTTCACCTCACGTGATAGCACGCCAGAAGCACTTAAGCCTCTATTTGATAAGGAAGTTGAAGGTTTTGGTGAGTTGTTCCGTATGGTGTCGTACGAAGAGATCGGTACGTCTACGATTCAGTCTCGTGCGATTGCAGGTTTTGCTAACCACACCGTGATCTTCGCAATGCCAGGTTCAACTGGTGCGTGCCGCACAGGCTGGACAAAAATTATTAAACAGCAGTTGGATGCAAGTCATCGCCCTTGTAACTTCATGCCACACCTATCTGTATAACCTTTCCTAAAAGCGAAGGAAAAACAATGACCCAATTTACACATATCAATGCTTCTGGCGAAGCAAACATGGTTGACGTGTCAGCAAAAACGGAGACGGTTCGTGAAGCTCGTGCTGAAGCATTTGTTCACATGGCCCCAGAAACACTTCAACTGATTGTCTCTGGCCAGCACCACAAAGGTGATGTATTTGCGACGGCTCGTATTGCTGGTATTCAAGCTGCGAAGAAAACCTGGGATTTGATTCCACTTTGTCATCCGCTACTACTCTCTAAAGTTGAAGTTCAACTGGAAGCTATCGAAGCAGAAAACAAAGTTCGCATCGAATCAGTATGTAAACTTGCGGGTAAAACTGGTGTGGAAATGGAAGCGCTCACGGCAGCTTCCGTTGCTGCTCTAACGATTTACGATATGTGTAAAGCAGTACAAAAAGACATGGTCATTGGTCAAGTTCGTCTACTAGAGAAAACGGGTGGTAAATCTGGTCACTTTAAGGTGGAATCATGATTAAAGTACTTTTCTTTGCTCAAACTCGCGAGCTGATTGGCATCGACAGTGTCGAGTTAGACGGGCCGTTTGAAACGGTTGAATCAATTCGTGCACATCTAGTGGAAGAAGGCACTAAGAAAGATGGCAAGTGGGATTTAGCGCTCGAGCCAGGAAAGCTACTTGCTGCAGTGAACCAATCCATCGTCCCTCTGGATACACAAGTAAAAGCAGGTGACGAAGTTGCGTTTTTCCCGCCGGTAACTGGGGGTTAAGATGGATTCTCGTGTATCTGTACAAATTGAAGACTTTTCGGTTGAGCAAGAATATCAACGTCTATCTGAAGGGACGGCTGCCGGCGCTGTCGTTACATTCGTTGGTAAAGTTCGAGATATGAACCTTGGGGATAATGTCATTGGTTTACATCTAGAGCACTATCCGGAGATGACAGAGAAGAGCTTGAGCGACATTTGCGATCAAGCTGAGTCTCGCTGGCCACTATTAGGTGTACGCGTGATTCATCGTGTCGGAGACATGGATAGCGGTGATCAAATTGTATTTGTGGGCGTTTCCAGTGCGCACCGCGGCGCGGCATTTGATGCGTGCGAGTTCATCATGGATTATCTGAAAACCCAAGCACCATTTTGGAAAAAAGAGCGTACGACGAATGAAGATCGTTGGATTGAGTCGCGCGACACCGATCATCAAGCTGCACAGCGTTGGGAAAAATAGAACTAACCCGCATTCTAGTGAAAAAAGCTAAGTGCTAATGGCACTTAGTTTTTTTTGTATTTATCTTCATTGTATTGCTCACTTTGTTTCGATATTTCCTATCTTTTGTCGGGTGATATTCTTCACAATAAAAGTTTTTTGCCCAATATATAAACAATTATTTGTTAGACTTGATTTGTCATAAATGTTAAATGATGTGTAAATATCTAGCATAAGATGCTAGTAAATGGTTTAAACTCAGATTAATCGAAAGTTTCGCCTGTTAAATGTCGCTTCTGGTCTTTATTTGGCTGGTGAATGCTTTGGGGTTAGAGTTTACTGCTAGATATGTGTGGTTTAGTCAGCATTATTGGTTTTTTTGCTACATTTTTATGGCAAATTACTTCAATGATTGCTAATGTGTGCCGCAGTCTTTGTAAGGTTTTAGACTTTTGTGCTCAGAAAGTGCACTAAAAAAATCTAAAACTCTGACCGTTCCAGGCCCTTACAAAGAAGTCATGGATGCTAACGAAAAAATTTGGAGTTTTACGCATGTATAAGAATAAAATCACGCGCGCTTTATTTATTGGTGCTGGTCTTTCTCTCGCTCTAGCTGGTTGTGGTGAAAAGCCTGCGGAGAAACAAGCTGCTGAGCCTGCTCCGGCTCCAGCCCCTGAAGCTAAATCTGATTCTAAAGAGCCAAAACTTGCTGCTGTTCAAGAATTGGTGCGTGGTAACGGTACAGAAGTTGCGACAATAGACCCTCATAAATCTCAAGGTGTTCCAGAATCCCACGTGATTCGCGATCTTCTTGAAGGCCTTGTAAACCAAGATGCGGACGGTAACACTATCCCTGGTGTTGCAGAATCTTGGGAAACTGAAGACAACAAAACATACACTTTCCACTTACGTGAAGACGCAAAATGGTCAAACGGTGATCCTGTCACTGCAGGTGATTTCGTTTACAGCTTCCAACGTGCAGTCGATCCAGCAACCGCCTCTCCATATGCTTGGTACATGGAATACACCAAGATGAAGAACGCAAAAGACATTGTTGCGGGTAAAAAAGATAAGAGCGAGTTAGGTGTTAAAGCGGTTGACGATCACACGTTAGTGGTTGAGTTAGATACTGCAGTACCATATTTTGTAATGATGATGGGCCACACGACAGTGAAACCTGTTCATCAAGCAACTGTTGAAAAGTTCGGCGATCAATGGACGAAGCCAGAGAACTTTGTAGGTAACGGTGCTTATGTTGTTGACAACTGGGTTGTAAACGAGCGTTTGGTTCTAAAACGTAACGAACAGTACTGGGACAACGAAAACACGACGCTTGACCAAGTTACTTTCCTACCAATCGAGAACCAAGTAGCGGAAATGAACCGCTTCCTAGCGGGTGAAATCGACTTCACAAACGAGCTGCCTACAGAGCACTTCAAGCGTCTGAAGAAAGAGCACCCACAAGAAGTGTCTGTAACCGGTAACTTATGTACTTACTACTACATCTTCAATACGAAGAAAAAGCCGTTTGATGATGTTCGCGTGCGTAAAGCGATTTCTTATGCGATTGACCGTAACATTGTGACTGATGCGATTTTAGGTCAAGGTCAAAAGCCAGCTTACTTCCTAACACCTGAAATTACGGCAGGTTTCAACCCAGAAATCCCTGCATACGGCAAAATGACGCAAGAAGAGCGTAACGCAGAAGCTGCGCGTCTATTGGAAGAAGCGGGTTACGGCGCAGACAACCCTCTTGAATTTAACCTTCTATACAATACATCAGAGAACCACAAGAAACTTGCGGTTGCACTGGGTTCAATGTGGAAGAAGACGCTTGGTCTAGACGTTACGCTAGAAAACCAAGAGTGGAAAACTTACCTATCTACTAAAGATTCTGGCAACTTTGAGGTTGCTCGTGCAGGTTGGTGTGGCGACTACAACGAAGCTTCATCTTTCCTAACGCTGATGATGAGTAATAACACTACTGGTGGTATTCACTACGACAGCAAAGAGTACGATGCGATCATGAACAAAGCATTTGCTTCAACTTCTGACGAAGAGCGCCAAGCACTTTACCTAGAAGCAGAGAAGTTGATGGCAAAAGATATGCCAATCGCACCTATCTACCAGTACGTGAAATCACGTCTACTATCACCGAAAGTTGGTGGCTTCCCAGTAAATAACGCGGAAGACAAGATTTACTCTAAAGATCTCTACATCACAGAGTAATTCGTAACTCGATAGAACTATAAAAATGAGGCCCTACATGTGAGAAATTGCATGTAGCGCCTATCTTTAGTCCAAAAGAATTGGACGACTTCTTTAATTTAACTGTCACAGACTGAAAGAGTGAGTTTATGCTTAAATTCATCGCAAAAAGGATATTTGAGGCGATCCCAACAATGTTGGTTTTGATCACCGTATCTTTCTTTCTTATGCGCTTTGCACCGGGAAACCCTTTCTCGACAGAGCGTCCATTGCCACCCGAAGTAATGGCAAATATCGAAGCTAAATATGGCTTGGATAAACCTGTATTTGAACAATACACCACGTATTTGACCAATGTTATCCAAGGTGATTTCGGACCGTCATTTAAATACCTTGATTACTCAGTAAACGAGCTGATCGCGGTTGCCTTACCTGTTTCGGCTAAAGTGGGCTTCATCGCCTTTATCTTTACTTTGATAATGGGGGTTACCGTCGGTACCATTGCTGCGCTCAAGCAAAATACTTGGATTGATTACACCATTATGTCGACTGCGATGCTTGGTGTCGTAATGCCATCCTTTGTATTAGCGCCTGCGCTTATCTACATATTCTCGCTTCACTGGAATATCTTCCCTGCGGGCGGTTGGCAAGATGGTAGCTGGCAGTATTTAGTGCTTCCTGTTATTGGTATGTCGCTACTGTATGTTGCTACCTTTGCTCGTATCACGCGTGGTTCGATGATCGAAACCCTAAACAGTAACTTTATTCGTACGGCACGTGCTAAAGGTCTAAGTTACCGTTACATCATTATCAAACACGCTCTGAAGCCGGCACTTCTCCCTGTTGTTTCTTACATGGGGCCAGCTTTCGTAGGTATCATCACCGGCTCCGTTGTTATCGAAACCATTTTTGGTCTGCCTGGTATTGGTAAACTATTCGTTAACGCTGCATTTAACCGTGACTACTCGCTAGTAATGGGGGTAACCATTCTGATTGGTTTCCTATTCATTCTATTCAACGCGATTGTAGATATTTTACTTGCAATGATTGACCCGAAAATTCGCTACTAACAGGGACGTTTGGTTATGTTAACGAAAAAAGAAAACCTAGAAGCGATTGAGAAATTCTCCGAAAACTTGGAGATTGAAGGTCGCAGTCTTTGGCAAGATGCTCGTATCCGTTTCATGCGCAACAAAGCGGCGATGGTGAGCTTATTCCTTCTTGTTCTAATGACGTTGGCGGTTATTATTCTGCCAATGATCGCACCGTACACATTTGATGATACTGACTGGTACGCGATGCACGTTGCACCGAATGCTGACCATTGGTTTGGTACTGACAGCTTAGGCCGTGATTTATACGTGCGTACGCTAATTGGAGGTCGTATTTCGTTGATGGTAGGTGTTATGGGTGCATTTGTAGCGGTACTGATTGGTACGCTCTACGGCGCAGCATCTGGTTTCATCGGCGGTAAAGTTGACCGCGTAATGATGCGTATTCTAGAAATTTTATACGCGGTACCGTTTATGTTCCTGGTGATTGTACTGGTAACATTCTTCGGTCGTAACATCATGCTGATCTTCGTTGCGATTGGTGCTATCGCATGGCTAGATATGGCGCGTATCGTACGTGGCCAGACTCTTAGTCTACGTAGCAAGGAGTTTATCGAAGCGGCACATGTGTGTGGTGTAAGCAACTGGAAAATCATTACTCGTCATATCGTACCGAACGTACTGGGTATTGTAGCGGTATACTCTACGCTGCTTATCCCAAGTATGATTCTAACGGAATCATTCCTATCATTCCTTGGTCTTGGTGTTCAGGAACCAATGACAAGTTGGGGCGCTCTTCTACAAGAAGGTGCACAGACAATGGAAGTAGCAATCTGGCAGCTGGCATTCCCAGCAGTGTTCATGGTTGTGACGCTATTCTGCTTCAACTACGTTGGTGACGGCCTGCGCGATGCGCTGGATCCAAAAGACAGATAATTAAAAGATAAGATTAAGGAAGCAATGATGAGCTTATTAGATGTCAAAGATCTGCGCGTCGAATTCACCACGCAAGATGGTATCGTAACCGCAGTAAACGATTTGAACTTCTCTCTCAACCAAGGCGAAACCTTAGGTATCGTTGGAGAGTCGGGATCAGGTAAATCTCAAACCGTATTCGCAATCATGGGCCTTTTGGCTAAGAATGGTATTATTTCTGGTAGCGCAAAGTTTGAAGGCAAAGAAATCCTAAACTTACCAGAAAAAGAACTGAACAAAGTGCGTGCGGAACAGATCGCAATGATCTTCCAAGACCCAATGACATCACTGAACCCTTACATGAAAGTCAGTGATCAGTTGATGGAAGTGCTTATGCTGCACAAAGGCATGGGCAAAGCGGAAGCATTTGAAGAATCAGTACGCATGCTGGAAGCGGTAAAAATCCCTGAAGCGCGTAAGCGTATCACGATGTACCCGCATGAGTTTTCAGGCGGTATGCGTCAGCGTGTAATGATCGCGATGGCGTTGTTATGTCGTCCTAAACTGCTTATAGCCGATGAGCCAACAACAGCACTTGATGTGACGGTACAAGCACAGATCATGGACTTGTTGAATGAGCTGAAATCTGAGTTCAACACAGCGATCATCATGATCACTCACGACCTTGGTGTGGTTGCAGGTTCGTGTGACAAGGTGCTGGTGATGTATGCAGGCCGTACCATGGAGTACGGCAACGTAAACGAAATTTTCTACAATCCAAGCCATCCTTATGCGGAGGGTCTGCTGAAGGCGATTCCTCGCCTCGATACTGAGGGTGAAATTCTGCCGACCATTCCTGGTAATCCACCAAACTTGCTTCGTTTACCGCCGGGCTGCCCTTATCAAGAGCGCTGTCACCGTGTGATGGATCGTTGTAAGCGCGAGGCGCCAATTCTGACACCATTTGGTGATGGTCGTCAGCGTGCATGTTTTTCTGAATGGGAGGCTTGGAACAAATGAACGCAGTAGACAAAAAACTAATTCTGGACATTTCTGAGCTGAAAGTTCACTTCAGCATTGCCTCAAAGTCGGCATGGCCGTGGTCAAAGCCTTCGAGCCTGAAAGCGGTAGATGGCGTGAATGTTCGACTATACGAAGGGGAAACGCTTGGTGTAGTAGGTGAATCAGGTTGTGGTAAATCGACGTTTGCTCGTGCCATCATTGGTCTGGTTGAAGCTACTGACGGCCAAGTAGTGTGGTTGGGTCAAGACCTTACTAAAATGAAAAGCGTTCAGCGCCGTGAGACGCGTAAAGAAATTCAGATGATTTTCCAAGACCCATTGGCATCGCTGAATCCGCGTATGACTGTTGGTGATATCATTGCTGAACCTCTTGAGACATTCTATCCAGAACTGTCTAAGCAGGAAGTGAAAGATCGCGTTAAAGAGATGATGGCGAAAGTTGGCCTATTACCTAACGTGATTAACCGTTACCCACACGAGTTCTCGGGTGGTCAGTGTCAGCGTATCGGGATAGCGCGTGCGCTTATCCTTAAGCCTAAGATGATCATTTGTGACGAGCCAGTATCGGCGCTTGATGTATCTATTCAAGCTCAGGTGGTTAACCTACTTAAAGAGATTCAAAAAGAGTTAGGGCTTTCTCTGGTATTCATTGCGCATGACTTGTCTGTCGTTAAACACATTTCAGATCGCGTTTTAGTTATGTATTTAGGTAATGCCGTTGAGCTTGGCGAGGCCGAGGCTCTGTTTGCTGATCCTAAGCACCCATATACGCGTGCGCTGATGTCTGCGGTTCCGATCCCGGACCCGGATATTGAGCGCAATAAGAAAATCCAAATGCTAGAGGGTGATCTTCCTTCACCTATCAACCCACCGTCGGGTTGTGTATTCCGCACTCGTTGCCCACAAGCAACCGAAGAGTGTGCGAAGACGAAGCCAACCATTTTAGGTAATGACGTTCACGCGGTATCTTGTTTACACGTTAGTGTATAAATTCAGCCTGTGACGGGCTTAAGCGCGACACCTTCATCGGGTCGCGCTTTTTTTATGTGTCTGATTTATACATTCGAATTTCTTGAACATGATGTCCTAAGTTCGATGATTCTCTGTTTGATAGGAAACGCTAATATAAACACAAACAGAACGAGAGGAGAGCAATCATGGGTAAGTTGGTTGAAGGTGTTTGGCAAGATGTCTGGTATGACACAAAATCAAATGGTGGCAAATTTGTGCGCGAAGATGCCGGATTCCGTAACTGGGTTAAAAACGATCCTGATGCGGAGTTTACACCAGAGTCTGGTCGATACCATTTGTATGTCTCTCTTGCTTGTCCTTGGGCACATCGAACCCTCATTTTCCGCAAGCTGAAAGGTTTAGAACCACATATTGATGTCACGGTCGTTTGCCCTGATATGCTCAGCCAAGGTTGGCAAATGGGGCTTCCTGAGCCATTGTTTGGTCACACGCGCATGTACCAAATTTACACGCAGGCCAAACCCGATTACACGGGCCGCGTAACCGTGCCTGTACTTTGGGATAAAAAGACCAATACTATTGTGTCGAACGAGTCGTCAGAGATCATTCGCATGTTCAATTCGGAATTCAATGCGTTAACAGGGAATCACGACGACTACTATCCAGATCATCTAAAACACGTTATTGATGAGTGGAACGATTTTGTTTATCCGAATGTCAACAACGGAGTGTATCGTTGTGGCTTCGCGACTACACAAGAGGCATATGAAGAAGCGTTTGATTCTTTGTTTAATGCGTTAGATAAAATCGATGCTCACTTAGCGACGCATCGTTACTTAGCAGGGAAAACAATTACTGAGGCTGATTGGCGTTTGTTTACGACTCTTATTCGTTTTGATGCGGTGTATGTGGGGCATTTCAAGTGTAACAAGCAGCGCATCGCAGACTACGAAAATATACAAGGCTACTTAAAAGAGTTGTATCAAGTTGAAGGCGTCGAAGACACGACGGATTTCTATCACATTAAACGCCACTACTACTTCAGCCACACTGGGATTAATCCGACGCAAGTTGTACCAAAAGGGCCTGATTTAGACCTAAATACTCCTCATGGAAGAGAAAGTATTGGCTAGTTTGCTGCTTCCATCGCAAATGAAAAAGTACTTAACGGTTAGCAATGCCGTTAAGTACTTTTGTGACATCTAAATACCGGGAGTAGAAAGTTTACTTTTTCATTCATCGCCACCTTACTTAGCGCGTACGATGTCCATCACTAGCTTTCCGTCCACTTTTACAGGACCGTCCTCTTTAGCGCCGAGCGTATACTCAAACACACCAGTCTTCATGCCACCTTGCTCTCCGTGGACCATTAACATCAGCATATCGCCTGATTCTACTGGTTCCATCAAAATTGCATTTACGTTTTCATTCTTTCCCATTTTTAACGGAGCGTAGCCGATAACAGGACCAGGCTTCATTGATTCGTCTGTTCGGTGGACAACCATCCACCCATTGTCATCAGCATGAGCCATTTCAGCGGTCACCGTTCCTCCGGACATATCTTGATCGACGCCTTTAATACTCGGGGCGGAAAAGCTGAATGAAGAAAAACTAATCAGAAACGCAGCTAAACCAAACTTTATCAGTGATGTATTGATGAAATCCTTCATATATATTCCTTAGCAGTCAATGAGTTTGTGCATTGCAGTAGCTTTTACGTATTTCCTAGCAAAAAAGTTTAGCTAAAACGTAAATAATGTCGATAAATTGAACAGGGACCGTGCTGCTTTGGAGCCAATGCATTTTTGGGAGTGGGTCAATCGGTGTAAGAACAAGCACGAGCAATATCGACTAGGTATGGGGGGGCGATAGGGAGAAAAGCTTTGTGCACCAGTAATTATAGGTTGTGCAGTGATTGGTATAAAAAACAAATAAGTGTTCTGGCCAGCAATAGAAAAAGCCCTCGACGAATCGAGGGCTTTGTATCTATATCCAACTGGATGTCAGAAGCGATTATTTAGCTTCTTGGTCTGCTTGGATAGCTGTTAGAGCGATGGTGTACACGATGTCGTCTACTAGCGCGCCACGAGACAAGTCGTTTACAGGCTTACGCATACCTTGCAGCATTGGACCGATAGATACTAGGTCAGCTGAACGTTGTACCGCTTTGTAAGTTGTGTTACCCGTGTTTAGGTCTGGGAATACAAATACTGTCGCTTTACCTGCAACTGGAGAGTTTGGTGCTTTAGAAGCAGCAACGTTTTCCATAATAGCAGCGTCGTACTGTAGAGGACCGTCAATGATAAGATCAGGACGTTTCTCTTGAGCCAGTTTTGTTGCTTCACGTACTTTATCAACGTCTGCACCCTTACCAGATTCACCAGTAGAGTAAGAGATCATTGCAACGCGTGGTTCGATACCAAATGCTGCTGCAGAGTCAGCAGATTGGATAGCGATTTCAGCAAGCTGTTCAGCAGTTGGATCTGGGTTGATTGCACAGTCACCGTAAACCAGTACTTGATCAGGCAGAAGCATGAAGAATACTGAAGATACGATAGACGCATTTGGTGCCGTCTTGATGATTTGGAACGGAGGAACGATAGTGTTCGCCGTAGTGTGAACAGCACCAGAAACTAGGCCGTCAACTTCGTCGTTCTCAAGCATCATTGTGCCTAGGAATACTGAATCTTGTAGCTTCTCACGAGCCACAACTTCAGTCATGCCTTTAGCACCGCGCAACTCAACTAGGCGAGCAACGTAGTTTTCACGAACAGCATCTGCATCAATGATGGTTACACCAGTACCTAGCTCAACGCCTTGTTGAGCCGCTACGCGACGGATTTCATCTGGGTTACCTAGAAGTACACAGTCTGCAATGCCGCGTTCAGCACAGATTGCCGCTGCTTTAACTGTGCGTGGTTCGTCACCTTCTGGAAGAACGATACGCTTACCTGCTTTACGAGCAAGTTCAGTTAGCTGGTAACGGAACGCTGGTGGGCTTAGACGACGAGACTTCTGAGTGCCTTCAGTCATAGACTCGATCCAGTTACCGTCGATGTGGCCAGCAACGTGTTCGTTGATGAACTCGATACGCTCTTTATCGTCTGCAGGTACTTCGATGCTGAAGCTCTGTAGGTTTAGAGACGTTTGCCAAGTGTTACCTTGTGCTTTGAAGATAGGTAGACCAGTGTCGAATGCTGGTTTACATAGGTCTTCGATTTCGCTAGGGATATCGTAACCGCCAGTTAGCAGTACTGCACCAATATCCACACCGTTCATTGCAGCAAGAGAAGCAGCAACGATAACATCAGGACGGTCTGCAGAAGTAACAAGTAGAGAGCCCGGTTTGAAGTGCTCAATCATGTTTGGCAGAGAACGTGCACAGAAAGTGATGCTCTTGATGCGACGAGTGTTGATGTCACCTTCGTTGATGATATCTGCTTTCAGGTGTTTAGCCATGTCGATTGCACGAGTCGCAATCAGATCAATGCTCCATGGCACACAACCTAGTACACGAATTGGAGAAGTGTTAAAAATTTCCATCACTTTCAATTCGTTTTGTTTCGCGCTGTCTGCATCGTCAAAGATTTCAGATAGGTCAGGGCGAGTACGGCCAGCTTCGTCAACAGGAGCGTTTAGCTTGTTGATGATAACACCAGAGATGTTTTTGTTTTTAGTGCCGCCGAAGTTAGAACATGCTACTTCGATACGCTCTTTCAGTTGCGCAGGGTTATCAGTACCTGGAGTCGCAACTAGCACGATTTCTGCACCAAGTGTTGCCGCGATTTCCGCGTTTACTTGGTTTGCAAATGGGTGCTTACGAGTAGGTACAAGACCTTCGATTAGCGTAACGTCTGCGTCTTTGTTGATTTGGTTGTAACGTTCAACAACGGTTTCTAGCAGCTCGTCCATGTTGTCGTTACCGATTAGGCTTTCAGCAACAGACATCGCCATTGGTTCACCGATCTTCATATCGCTGTTACGACCAACGATAGTTGAAGTCAGATCTGGCTGATCACCACCTGAACGTGGCTGACAGATTGGCTTGTAGAAAGAAACTTTAACGCCTTTACGCTCCATAGCGCGAAGAACACCCATGCTAACGCTTGTTAGGCCAACGCCTGCGCTAGTAGGGATAAGCATAATAGTACGAGACATTCGTAGAGTACCTTTAGCTATTTGGGGGATAAAAGCTCAACTCTTATTCCATGAAGCTCGAAGAATAGGAGTTGAGCCCCTAAGAAATTCGTTTGAATGAAAACTGGCTAGCCGAGTGGCTAGCCAGGAATTCAATTAAAGACCTGTCAGGCGAGCAGTGTCTTCAGCGATGACTAGCTCTTCGTTAGTAGAGATAACCATTGCAGGGATACGGCTGTTTTCAGTCGTGATAACGCCTTCGCCGCCGAAGCGAGCTTTAAGGTTAGCTTCGCTATCTACTTCGATACCGAAGATGCCAAGACGGTTTAGAACCATTTCACGGATAGGGCCAGAGTTCTCGCCGATACCGCCAGTGAAAGTGATTGCGTCTAGACGGCCTTCCATTGAAGCAGTGTAGCCAGCAACGTATTTAGCTAGACGGTGGCAGAACACGTCCATTGCGCGTGTTGCTTCTTCTTTTTGACCGTAGTTGTCTTCAACGAAACGACAGTCAGAAGTCACTTCAGTTAGACCTTGAAGACCAGACTCTTTAGTTAGCATCGTGTTGATTTGATCAACAGAGTAACCTAGAGCGTCGTGTAGGTGGAAGACGATAGCAGGGTCGATGTCGCCACAGCGAGTACCCATTACCAGACCTTCAAGTGGAGTAAGACCCATAGAAGTGTCTACAGATTGACCGTTCTTGATCGCACATACAGATGCGCCGTTACCTAGGTGACAGTTGATGATGTTTACTTCTTCAACTGGTTTGTTTAGTAGGCCTGCAACTTCACGAGTGATGAACAAGTGAGAAGTACCGTGCATGCCGTAACGACGGATACCGTGTTCTTTGTATAGGTTGTATGGAAGAGCGTATAGGTAAGACTCTTCAGGCATAGTTTGGTGGAACGCAGTGTCAAATACAGCAACGTTTTTCAGCTCTGGGAAGTTTTTCTTAGCCGCTTCGATACCGATGATGTGAGCAGGGTTATGAAGAGGTGCAAATGTTGCAGCGTCTTGAATACCTTTTAGAACTTCATCAGTAATTAGTGCAGATTGAGTGAACTGCTCGCCGCCGTGAACGATACGGTGACCGATTGCGCCTAGGTTAGCTTTAAGCTCTGGCTTAGAAGCAAGAATAGTTTCTACCATAAACGCTAGTGCTTCTTCGTGAGCTGCACCATTGCCTAGTTGAGCTTCGTGCTTGCCATCAAGTTTCCACTTGATGCGAGCTTCAGGAAGGTGAAGACACTCAGCAAGACCTGACAAGTGCTCGTCGCCGTTCTCGGCATCAACAACGGCAAATTTAAGAGAAGAACTACCGCAGTTTAAAACTAAAACTAGCTTAGACATGTATGACTACCTGTTATTCGTCTGATAAAAAATCAGTTAAAGAATGAAAAATTAATCACAAGAATAGCCGATACCCAGAAGGCTGCGTACTAATCCTGGTCAAAAATTGTTCTAATTCCATATAAAGAAATAGTGATGAACCCTTCCATCACTATGATGCGATCCGTGCAGATAGATATCTCGGAGTTGCTTAAATTGTAAATAACAGCAACAATGAGATTGAGGGTCTGCAAAGGATAGCGATAATAAGCAATGATAACAAAAAAAATTTGAAAGAATATTAACTTTCATCAATTTTTTGTACCTTCAGTTGAAATGTTCAACTATTTTTTAGTGAGAGAGCGGTATGAGTAATAAAGTCGGATTGATCCATAGCCTGAAAGATGGCCAGAATTACATGGAGATCTGGCCAGTTCGTAAAGAGCTAAGCGCCATATTTCCGGAACAGCGTATCATTAAGGCGACTCGCTTTGGCATTAAAGTCATGCCGGCCGTTGCTGCGATCAGCGTACTCACTCAAATGGCATTCAACAATTACCACGCGTTACCTCAATCCATTGTTGTTGCCTTGTTTGCGATTAGCTTGCCACTTCAAGGCATTTGGTGGCTTGGTGCTCGATCCAACACGAAATTGCCGCCTTCTTTGGCATCTTGGTATCGGGAGTTGCATCAAAAAATTGTGGAAACAGGTTTTGCATTAGAGCCTGTCAAAGCTCGCCCTCGTTACAAAGAGCTTGCGATAATATTGAACCGAGCGTTTCGCCAGCTCGATAAATCGTCATTAGAGCGTTGGTTCTAATTTAAATTGTTTGAAATGGAGTGTGCACTGGCCGCTCCATTTTTGATCCTGCCTCTATTACCTACTTTGACGGTCGTTGATGAAGCGAGCGAAGCTTTGTTTACCAAAGATTCTTTCCGGATGAAGAAGTCCCCCCGATCACAAATGTTGCTTTAGTGTTAAATCTTTCTTTTCTTTACTAAGACTTAGTAGTAATAATAAAAACAAGATGCGCAAGAAGTGCACAGTTATACGAACACAACAATACCGCCTTCAAACATTTGAATTCACGAGTCGATACACCTATTGAAAGCTCGTGAAACAAGGACGAAGTCACATCAAGGAGTTATGATGAAAACGAAACGTTTATTAGCCACCGCCGTTCTATCTGCTACTGCTATTTTCTCTTCTACCAATGTACTGGCCGCCACTGCAACTGTCGCAGTTTCACAGATTGTCGAACACCCGGCGTTAGACGCGACGCGCCAAGGATTACTTGATGGTTTGAAAGCGAAAGGCTACGAAGAAGGCAAAAATCTAGAATTTGATTATAAGACCGCACAGGGTAATCCAGCGATTGCGGTGCAAATTGCCCGTCAGTACGTCGGTGAAAATCCTGATGTGTTAGTTGGCATCGCGACACCTTCGGCACAAGCTTTGGTGTCGGCTACTCGCTCTATTCCTGTTGTCTTTACTGCGGTAACAGATCCGGTTGGTGCGAAATTGGTTAAGTCGATGGAACAACCAGGCAAAAACGTAACTGGCCTGTCTGATCTTTCACCCGTTGCTCAGCATGTCGATCTCATCCAAGAAATTCTTCCTCAGGTGAAAAGCATCGGGGTTGTATTTAATCCCGGTGAAGCTAATGCCGTGACTTTGGTTGAATTACTAAAAGAAAGCGCAAAAGCAAAAGGCATACAAGTGGTTGAAGCGACCGCACTAAAAAGTGCTGATGTTCAGTCTGCGACTCAAGCGATTGCAGCGAAATCAGACATTCTTTACGCCCCAACAGACAATACAGTTGCAAGTGCGATTGAAGGAATGATTGTGGCAGCGAATCAAGCGAAGAAACCTGTATTTGGTGGCGCGACGTCATATGTCGAAAAAGGTGCAATTGCAGGCTTAGGTTTTGACTACTACCAGGTCGGTGTACAAACCGCGGATTACGTGGCGGCGATTCTTGATGGTCAAGAACCAGGCAAGCTGGATGTAAAAGTCGCGACGGGCTCTGACCTTGTAATTAATGAAAGCGCAGCATCTAAGCTCGGTATCAAGCTGCCAAATTCTGTGGTTGAACGTGCGACAAGCATGCAATAAGTAACGCTTTTTGGGGTTAAGCCTGTCACGTTGGTTGGTAGACGCTTGCCCCAAAATTGATACTCGCCGGATTTCTCGTGTAGAGCATTCTGCTAGAGAAGAAGGGGAGTATACGTTAGAAGTCTTAAGTTCAGGTTGGTATTAGCCAGCCTGAGCATGCAGAAAGGAGCAGTTATGTCTGCATTTGCTTTTTTTGGTGCACTCGAAATTGGCTTGATTTATGGCCTAGTCGCTCTGGGTGTGTATCTTACGTTCCGTGTTCTCGATTTCCCCGATTTGAGTGTGGATGGCAGCTTTCCAATGGGAGCGGCGGTGGCTGCAACGGCGATTGTCGCAGGTATTAATCCTTGGCTTGCGACAATAATGGCGATGATAGCTGGTAGTATGACGGGGTGGGTAACCGCTTTTCTGGCTGTTCGGTGTGGTATTTTACACCTGTTAGCTTCCATTCTTACCATGATCGCTGCATTTTCAATTAATATTCGTATTATGGGCAAACCTAATATGGCGTTGCTTGGAGAGGATACGATTCTCACTCCGTTTGAAGCATTGGGCGATGCGATGTTTATTCGCCCTCTGGTTGTTGGGGTCTTAGTTCTTCTGTCCGCTTTCTTTGTCATTCGCCTGCTGAACAGCGACTTTGGTCTTGGTTTACGAGCCACGGGTGTGAATGCGCGTATGGTTTCTGCGCAAGGGGCGAGCACTGGCTTTTATACCTACTTTGGCTTGGCTTTATCCAACGGGTTTGTGGGATTCGCAGGCGCGTTGTTTGCACAAACGAACAGCTTTGCGGATGTGACCTCTGGCGTGGGCACCATTGTCGTTGGTTTGGCAGCTGTGATTTTGGGGCAGACCCTTATTCCCGGGCGCAAGATTTGGGTTGCGGTATTTGCGGTCATCATCGGTTCGGTACTTTATCGCCTTGCAGTGGCTTTCGCTTTGAGCTCTGGCATGTTTGGTTTACAAGCTTCAGACCTCAACCTTGTTACCGCAGTATTGGTGGCTGTGGCGCTTATTGCTCCAAAGCTAAAACAGAGCATGAGAGCGAAACAACGCGTTACTGATGCTAAACAAGCGGCATCAAAAAATGGTTCTGGGGAGGCATTATGATCGAACTAAATAATATTCAGGTCACGTTCAACCCTGGGACGATTTTGGAAAATCGTGCATTGAAAGGCGTCTCTTTAGAGGTTCCAGAGCATCAATTTCTTACCGTGATTGGTTCTAATGGCGCAGGAAAATCCACGTTGCTTGGTGCGGTGACAGGTGAGACGCCGATGATAGGTGGTCAGGTGATCATTGATGGCAAAGACGTCACCAAGCAGACGGTAGCCCAACGTGCGACGCAATGTGCCCGAGTGTTTCAAGATCCATTGGCCGGGACTTGTGGTGAACTGACGATAGAAGAGAACATGGCTCTAGCGCACATGCGTGGTAAAAAACGCAGCTGGGGGTTGGCGCTCTCTACTAAACGTCGCAAGCTGTTCCAAGAGCGAATTAGCATCCTCGGTCTTGGTTTAGAAGACCGCTTGGGCGATAGCATTGGGTTACTGTCTGGTGGACAACGACAAGCCGTTAGCCTTGTGATGGCGACGTTATCGGAGAGTAAGTTGTTATTGCTTGATGAACACACGGCTGCGCTTGATCCTCGTATGGCGGCGTTTGTTATCGACTTAACTAAACGTATTGTCGATGAGTTCGATTTAACAGTGATGATGGTGACGCATTCGATGAAAGACGCATTAGCATGTGGCGATAGGACCGTAATGCTTCACCAAGGTGAAATTGTGCTTGATGTGGCTGGAGAGCAGCGCACTAACATGCAAGTACCAGACTTGTTGGATATGTTCTCCAAAGTGCGTGGTGAAGAGCTGGCAGATGACAGTCTCTTGTTGAACTAAGCGGTATCCGACAAGTCACTACGCCTACTAAGTGTGATCCTCCTTGAGAAAATTGGCTGATATGTCAACTCGCAAGGAGGATTTCTTGTCTCTAATTCTTCAATAACATAGTGGCATATCCGATGACGAGGAGTGCCCATAATGAACCTGCCATTTATTTTTCATAGTCAAACTATTGATGGTTTAGCTTTTAATGACGAGCAAATTACAGTCAGACTGAAAACCGAGACATTGGATTTTGATTCCGTCTATGTGCGTATTGAGCCGGACAATGAAGAATATCTGGTCGACATGGCTCAAATTGGAACAGTTGGGGAATTGTTACTATGGGAGGCATCGTTTCGACCAAATCGAGATCGAGATGTCACACATTATGTGTTTAAGCTCCTCAAAGACGGACAACAATACTGGCTCGATGCACGAGGCGTACAAAAGCGTATTCCACCCAAAGAGTTCCACTTTAAGTTGAATGTAAACCATCAACCACCAAGCTGGGTCCAAGAGCAAGTTTTCTATCAAATCTTTCCTGACCGTTTTTCTGCTAGTAAAAGTGAGTCCGATATTCGCCACGCTTATGCTCAGTATGATTCTGCATCGATCGTCAAGGCGTGGGGAGACGCGGTAGGCTCTCACCAAAATACCGGGGCACGTGAATTCTTTGGCGGCGACCTCAAAGGTGTGGAGCAAAAGTTGAACTATCTTGAACAGCTCGGCGTTACTGCGCTTTATTTTAATCCGATCTTTTCTTCACCAAGTAATCATAAATACGACACCACCGATTACTTCACTGTTGACCCTATGTTCGGCACCAATGATCAGTTTGCTGAACTGTGTGAGAAAATCCGTGGTAAGAATATGAAGATTGTCTTAGACGCGGTGTTTAACCACACATCAGTGCATCATCCTTGGTTTGATATAGAACGAAAAGGAGAAGGAGCGTATGGTAATCCGCAGTCAAAGTTCCGTGATTACTACTTTTTCGAAGGCGAAACCAATCACTACATGGGTTGGAAAGGCATTGGTAACTTACCGGTTCTGAACTTTGAAAATGAACAGGTGCGCGACTACATCTACCAAAGTGAAGAGTCTGTCATCAAGTATTGGCTGAAGCCACCGTACTTGGTTGATGGCTGGCGGTTTGATGTAATCCATATGCTTGGCGAAGGGGAAGGCGCGAAAAACAATGCTCATTATGTGGCAGCGTTTCGTCATGCAACTAAGTCAGTAAACCCGAATGCTTATGTGTTAGGTGAGCACTTTTTTGAAGCAACGCAGTGGTTGCAAGGTGATCAAGAGGATGGGGCGATGAACTACTACGGTTTTGCTCATCCAGTCCGAGCTTTTATCGCACGACAAGACATTATGTACGATCCAATCAACATTGATGGTTTGGAGTTTAAAGTATGGTTGGACGAAGCCAGAGCAAAAATCCCATTTTCGAATCAGCTATCGCAGCTGAATCAACTCGATAGTCACGATACTGCTCGGTTTATCACACTGGTTGATGGTGATAAGCGTAAAATGAACATCGCGCTAGCAATGCTTATGACTTACGTTGGCACGCCTTGTATTTACTACGGGAGTGAAGTCGGTCTAGAAGGAGGTCTAGACCCGGATAATCGTCGCTGTTTTCCTTGGAATGAAATCGAAAGTTCACAATGGCTATCGCTTTACCAACAATGGATCAAGATACGTAAACAATGTAAGCCTTTACAGTCGGGCTGTATTCAATGGCTGCATTGCACTAACAACCAGTTGGCGTACGCACGTGTACTAGGTCGTGAAGCAGTCGTTGTTATGATTAATCTCAGTGGTAATGAATGTTCAATCGATTTACCTATGTGGCAACTGGGCTTGGAGGTTAGCCAAGTTATATCGTTGTTAGATGACACAGAACAGCTTGATTATAAAGGTCATATCTCTGTCAATATGTCGGCACAGAGCTGCAAATTATGGCGACTAAAGTGACACCACACTCTATATTGATTAAACTCCTTTAATATATAAACGGTCTCAAACAGCGCGCACACATTTGTTTGGTCTCTTGTTATCTGGTGCTGCATTGCATGCGTCACCAGATAACGAGTATCAATTTAATAGCAGTCATAAGAGACTATTGACCTTTCATATGCATGGTACTCAATGGTAAACCAAAGGCGATTTAGCCTCTCATTTGTCATCTTTTTTCCTCTGGCGTTATTTGTAGTGGTTTTACTCGTGACAACGAAAAATTACTATGATGCGGTTAACCGCTATATCGATTCTGAGTATTCGCGTATCGAGCGTGCAATGTCTCGCGGTATTAAAGTACTCACGGCTTTAGATTACAGCTTCACCAACTATACCAATTACGCTAACCCACTGTTTGAAGAACATAATTCTTTAGTCAAAGAAGGGCTTTGTTATCTTTGGCCTATAGATGTGTTATTACTCGAAAGTGTTTATAGTGAAGGGTTACCTGCGGTTGACCTTGATTATATGATCGTAGGGGACGAAAGCTTATGTCAGCAAGGTTCAACGATTAACCAGTTAGCTGAACAAAAGGCGGGTTTTGCGCCGTCATTGTCATTTCTGCACGATATTGAATCGCACATTGTTGGAATCCATTACATTGACAAGCGCGGTTACGTTATCTCCTCACCCGATACCTACGCAAAAAATTTCACAAGAGAGCTTTTGTCAACGCTAAAAGCCCGACCTTTTTGGCAAAAAACCGCGCAAGATAAAGTGAACATTACCTTGGCTGGACCAGGGCCTGTGTTGGACTCGATGGAAGGTCAAGTCATTAGTATGACGGTACCCGTCTATGAGAAAGGAGAACATCAAGGTGTTTTGTCTATTGATTTCGACATCAATACGCTCATGGCTTCGTCGCTAGGTCTTGTTGGTCAGTTTCATTTGGTTTCCAATTTACAATCCATTCCTTCAAACAGTACACGAATCAAACCAGTCGAATTAGAGCGATTGAGTGCGAGTCACAGCATGTACTACGAGTACAACCTTTGGGATGAAGCTAAGAACCTAGCGGTTTTTGAAAAATACAGCCTTATTGTCGCACTATTTATTTACGTGCTGAGTACCGTCGTCTTGTTCTATGTGAATATGCATAGCGAGCGACGTTACTTTAAAGAACTGGCAGCAAGAGACCCAATGACCAGTTTATTGAATCGTCGAGGTATGCAAACCGTGTGGCGTAATAAGATGACAAAAAAACAGGTTGCTTTGGCAGTGTTCGATATTGATAACTTCAAGAAGATCAACGACACCTATGGTCATGATGTCGGTGATTCTGCAATTCAGCTTGTTGCAAAATGTATACGTGAAAATATTCGCCATACCGATGTTGCCTCAAGGTTTGGTGGCGAAGAGTTCGTTTTAGCTATTTATGACGAAGATTCAGAAGGCATTAAACTCATTTTAGACAGAGTAAAAAAAGCCATAGATGAGCGCTCGATACGCGTAACGAAAGAAGGCTTTACGATCTCTGGCGGTGTGGTGTTTAGTAAAGAGAGCCGAGTAGAAAACTTTGATGAATTGTTTAAAGCGGCGGATGAAAAGTTATATCAAGCCAAAAGTACCGGCAAAAATAAGATCTGTTACTAGGATTTAGGTACAAAAAGGACGAGATATTCGTCCTTTTTGTGTTCGGGAATTATGCAACCTGAGAGTTTAAGTCATCGCGGTAGCGTTGAATATGCTCAACAATTGGTGCGGCTTTATTGAACGTTCTGATTTCTCTAAATAGGTCTTTTGCTTCAGGATAAGCCTGACGCAAATAAGAGAACCATTGTTTTACGCGGTTTGGGTAATACAAGCCTTTATCGCCTTTCATCTCAAACTTGGAGTAATAGATGAGCAACTCAACCACCTCGGGCCATGACATTGGCTGGTGGTTATGTTTTACCATATTGCCTAAGTTAGGGATATTGAAAGCGCCTCGGCACACCATCAAAGAGTTAACGCCAGTCGTTTCAATGCAACGTTGACCGTCTTCATAATTCCAAATCTCGCCATTCGCAATCAGTGGGATATCAAAACGTTCGCGAATTTGGTTGATGTAATCCCATTTTATCTCAGAAGCTTTATAACCACCTTGTTTAGTACGTGCGTGTACGGTCAATTCATTTGCGCCAGCAGACTGAATGGCATCGACAATTTCAAAGCAATCTTCAGGGTTCTCCCAGCCAAGACGAATTTTTGCAGTTACGGGAATGGCTTCTGGAACGGCTTCTCGACAAGCTTTAACCACACGGTGAATGAGCTCAGGATGCTGAAGTAGAGCAGCACCACCCTTACTTTTGTTGACCATTTTGGCTGGGCAACCAAAGTTTATATCAATACCTCTGGCGCCAAGATTTGCCGCTTTAATTGCGTTCTCAGCCATCCAGTTTGGTTCTTGTCCCAACAATTGCACATGTACTGGCACACCAGATGCAGTCTGAGAACCTTGCAACAGCTCTGGGCATAAACGGTGAAACACATGATCGGGTAATAGCTGGTCGATTACGCGAACAAACTCCGTAACACACAGGTCATAGTCGTTTATCTCGGTCAGGATTTGGCGCATCAAATGATCTAAAACGCCTTCCATTGGGCCTAGTACAACTCGCATAGCTTGCCTAATACAGTTTGGTGGTAAAAAGGAGGGCGATTGTAGCGATGTAAGTTAAGTTTGTCATTAAAAGAGTCGAAGCGCCCAATGCAGTCAAACACACAACGTTAGGTTACGTGCTTTTGAGCTCTGAGGTATAATGCCGCCAAATTTATGGGAAACCAGATGTCATGCAATACACATTGATTGAAAAAGGTGAAGTTCACGTCGATGAATCTTGCCTATTTATCGAAGGCGCAGTGTTAGCTGCGAATCTGACGACAAAACCACTCGCTCCTGAAAAGTGGTTAGAGCCGCTATTAGGTGAGGGATTCAAAGCGATTCAACCAGCTGTGGAAGAGCAAATTCACAAGCAGCATAACCGAATTCAACGAAACGAATATTCCGTGCTAGAGCTAACAGGCAAAGAACCTGAACAACTTGCTGATTTTGCCGAAGGCTTTATGTCTGTTTGGCCAATGATTGAAGAACAGTGGCAAGACGTTGAGCTCAATGATGGATTACAGCGTATGCTGCAAGCATTACTGACCACTTTGATGCTGGCGATCGATGAGCCAGCAACGCAGCAACAGATGCGTGACGCAGGTATTGAAACGCCACCGGCCCTGACAGATTTAGTCGACCAGCTTGATTTAATGGTCGGTGAAGTCGCGCTGGGCGCGGATGAGTTGATGGTAGGCAATAAAGCTCAAAGCCTAAACCCATTCAAAGGTATCGGGCGCAATGATCCCTGTCCTTGTGAGAGCGGAAAAAAATTCAAGCAGTGCTGTGGTCAATCACGCGGCTAAAGCGAATCGCCGCGCTATCCACTTAACAAAAAGCCGACCAGATGGTCGGCTTTTTGTTAATTTTTACGCGTCAGTAGGATTAACGAATTGGATTAACGCGTTTTGCAGGGAAGAATTGTGCAATTACAATTAATGCCAAAGCGATTAAATTGCCTGCAAAAATTACTACTAACCATTGTGGCATTGATAAATCAAGGAGCTGCCACACAACCTTAGAGCAATCACCATATGCTTCAAACATCCAAGGAACCCACTGATTGAGCGGAGCCCAGCTAGGGAATGTGACGAATAAATCGCAAGTCGCGAATGGTGATGGATTAAACTGGTAGTCCACGTGCTGCATCGCAAGTAACAAACCCTTGTAAGCACTTAATCCCCAGCCTATCAAACCTAGCCAGCGGAAAATTGGGTTCTTGGGTGCCAATATACCAACTATTGCAGCGACGCCCACTCCCATCATCGCGACTCTTTCATAAATACACATGACACATGGTGCAAGCATCATGACGTGCTGAAAATAGAGGGCACATGCTTCAAAGAAAACGACGAATAGCAGAAGCAGTAGCCACGATAAACGTCCCTTTGAAAACTGGTTAAGTGAATTTAAAATAGTCACGTTTTTGTTCCTGTCTGAAATAGAAAAAGCTCTGAATACTCAGAGCTTTTTATCGTGGATAAGTTTCCTAATCAACTCAAATTTTAGTGACCACCGGATACTACGGGAGTCAGATCACCACTATGAGGTAAAATCCAACCAGCTTCGTAGAAAGAAGCGGTTGCAGGCTCTAGGAAGAACATGATTCCCATCAGACCGACAATCGCAAGAACGACGGTGTAAGGCAGCGCCATGATAACCATTCGACCGTAAGACAGGCGAATTAATGGAGCGAGAGCCGATGTGAGTAAGAATAGGAATGCCGCTTGACCGTTTGGCGTTGCAACAGAAGGCAGGTTAGTACCAGTATTGATTGCCACCGCCAGTAAGTCGAACTGATCACGAGTAATGAGGCCTTCGATGAGTGCAGTTTTTACTTCATTGATGTAAACCGTACCAACGAACACGTTATCCGACACCATAGATAATAAGCCATTCGCCACATAGAACAGAGCTAGCTGAGTACCTTTATCTTCAACGGCAAGCACCGCATCAATGACTGGTTTAAACAGCTCTTGGTCAATGATTACAGCAACGATCGAGAAAAACACTGCAAGCAGTGCAGTGAAGGGCAGGGCCTCTTCAAACGCTTTCCCCATGGAGTGCTCTTCAATGACACCAGTAAATGCGGTCGCTAAAATGATCACAGAAAGGCCAATTAAGCCGACAGCCGCTAAGTGCAAAGCGAGTGCAACGATCAACCAAACCGCAATAAGACCTTGAACCCATAGTTTTGCGACATCTTGATTTGTTCGCGTTTTACGCTCTTCACGGTCAAAATCGACGAGGATCTGACGAACGTTGTTAGGAAGCTTCGCGCCGTAGCCAAACACTTTAAGCTTTTCAACTAAAGCACAAGTGATGAGACCACAGAAAAATACAGGGAGTGTCACTGGAGACATACGGATTAGGAATTCACCAAACAACCAACCCGCTTGGTCTGCAATAATTAAGTTTTGAGGTTCACCAACCATCGTGGTTACGCCACCTAAGGCAGTACCTACACCAGCATGCATCAACAAAGAGCGCAAAAAGGCACGATAGTTTTCTAGGTCATCACGCGTTAGTTCAGTGATCGTGTCATCTTGTGTATGGTCATGGTCACCGATAGGGTTACCAGACGCCACTTTGTGATAGATAGAGTAAAAGCCGATCGCCACGCTGATAACAACGGCGATAACCGTCAAGGCATCCAAAAACGCAGACAAAAATGCCGCAGCAAAGCAGAACGCGAGTGATAGTAGGGTTTTAGAGCGAATGCCAAGTAAAATTTTGGTAAAAATGAACAGCAATAGCTGCTTCATGAAGTAGATGCCCGCAACCATAAATACCAGAAGTAGCAGTACTTCGATATTTGCTACTAATTCGTGCTTAACTTGCGCAGGGCTAGTCATGCCGATAGCAATGGCTTCAATAGCAAGTAAACCGCCAGGTTGTAATGGGTAGCATTTTAATGCCATTGCTAGCGTGAAAATAAATTCAGCGACCAACAACCATCCAGCTACAAATGGGTTTATTAGGAAGAATACAATCGGGTTAATTATTAAGAAGGCTATAATGGCAACTTTGTACCAATCAGGCGCTTTACCAAGGAAGTTCTTGATAAAAGCGTTTCCGAGCGATATCGGCATGATAATTCTCTTTATAACAAAATTATGAATAGACACTACAATAGTGCTTAAGTATCTGTTTGTTAGACTTATTAACTAGTCTTTAAAAACAATAACTTAGTAAAACAACAATCCTTTGTTTATTGTAGTCTTGCCAAGTTACTTCCCCTGAACTCAAGCACCGCTCACTTTCGACCGCAAACTCTACACTCAGGCATTTATTAGTCAATAACAAAACGTGATGCTACCGACTAAAATGACTTTTTAAATGTAATAACGCGATCAAAACGGCGTTACTATACCATGAAAGTCTTAAAAAAATCCTCTTGGATTTTAAATGACGGTCAGTGACGAGAAAAGGCAAATTAAGAAAGAATATTAACTGTGATATACAAAGTAATTTTTCATATTTTGAATATAAAAATGTGACACGGTTGTCTTTATTTCTCCGAGATTTGTGAGCTGTTTAATTAAATGAAAATTCATATTTTACTGCTTTCGCTCGCATGTTAGAGCCTCTTAAATTGACACAACATATAGAGTATTAACTCTATGTTATGGTGTCGTTTCCACTATTGATCGTAAATTTTCTCAAACCGCTAAGTAGTGGTATGATGAGTAGTATCGACCCTCAGAAATCAATATTGGATAAAAAGTAGAATGGTCATAAAGGCGAAAAGCCCTGCGGGATTCGCAGAAAAATATATTATCGAGAGCATTTGGAACGGCCGTTTTCCTCCAGGCTCAATTTTACCTGCTGAGCGCGAGCTGTCCGAACTGATTGGTGTTACTCGAACGACTTTAAGGGAGGTTCTTCAACGACTAGCCCGTGACGGATGGTTGACTATCCAGCACGGCAAACCTACGAAAGTTAACCAATTTATGGAGACCTCTGGTCTGCATATTTTGGATACTTTAATGACGCTAGACGTTGATAATGCGACAAACATTGTAGAAGATCTGCTTGCGGCACGTACCAACATCAGTCCTATCTTTATGCGCTATGCATTTAAAGCGAACAAAGAGAGCTCTGAGCGTACAATTAAGAACGTAATCGAATCTTGTGAAGCTTTAATGAATGCGGCTTCCTGGGACGAATTCATCGCTTCCTCGCCGTATGCTGAAAAAGTTCTGCAGAATGTGAAAGAAGATAACGAGAAAGATGAAGCGAAGCGTCAAGAAATCTTGATTGCTAAAACGTTCAACTTTTACGATTATATGCTTTTCCAGCGCCTAGCATTCCATTCAGGAAATCAAATTTACGGTTTGATCTTTAATGGTTTGAAGAAGCTCTACGATCGTGTCGGTAGCTACTACTTCTCAAATCCAGCTTCTCGTGAGCTAGCTCTGAAGTTTTACCATCAATTGCTCGAAACTTGTGAAAGTGGCCAGCGTGAGCAACTACCAGTAGTGATTCGTCATTATGGTATGGAAAGTGCGTTGATCTGGAACGAAATGAAAAAGCAATTACCAACGAACTTCACGGAAGACGACAGCTAAGCGCTGACAAGTTGAATAAACGAAAACCGCAGTGCCTTAGGCCTGCGGTTTTTTTGTTTTTATTTATAAGTCGGCGACGGACCTAGCACCAATAATAAGGCATGGAACGTTTATCCTGCTAGTGAGAGTCTGGGTAACGGTAGATATAATGACTCTACGACATCTGAAAGGACATGGTCGTAAGTATTGAAGATGGTCAATGACAAGTCCGATGTGACGCCATAAAGCTCTGCTTCTGTTAAGTCGACATGACTCCCTGTCACGTATTCATTTAGCGTCTGTATTGAGCGCGTGGAAGCAGGAGAGGTAATGCTAAGTGGAGCGATAACCGCTAGTTGGTTTAGCTTACGCATCATGACCGATGCATAATTTTTGAAACGCTCATTTCCGCCTTGCTCTCCTAAATCTTGAATGCTGATTCGTAACTGAGTCAGGGTCTCCAAGCTATCCATAATGTTTTGCCAGTTCATGTGATACTCATTATGCAAGTCATCTCTTTGCTCAACCGCTAGCCATGCGATGGTTACTTCATCCATCAAAAACAAGCAATGACGAATTAACTTACCATGCTCCATCTGGTTTCTTGCAACACTATGGTCATTCCATTGTTCAAGTAGTTTCCCTACTTTAATCTGTAATACGCGATACATGGGTTTGTTTTCAAACCGTGATGTTTCGACTAAAAGATGCAGCTTGTTAGTCAGAGCATCATGAAGAGCGTCCAATTTTTGTTGATCGTTTTGTTGGAATTGAAGCGAGTAGTGAGTAGCAGCTCGGTGGTGTCTCAGAAGGTGAACAACATCTCGCAACAATGTTAACAGCTGATATTTGCGCGCATGTTGCTGCTCTCGTTTAGAAGATAAGTGATATATTCCAGCTAAAATAGCGATGGACAATAGTGTGGAAATCAAAACAAACATAACCAACTCCTTGTTAGTGTTTGGACCTAACAAGGAAGATTGCAGTTTTGATGCCACTAATTAAATTCTATTAAAACAGTAAGTTAGGATTGTGATGGGAGATGTGCTGTACAAGTTTGGTGCACAAATTCCCCAAAAGTGTGAATTCAGTCAAAAAAAGTCCCCGCTGAACTGGCGAGGACTTTTTAAATTTGATTGTAAAGCTACAACTTACATTACGCGCATACCAGGTTGAGCGCCTTCGTGTGGCTCAAGGATCCACAGGTCACTACCACCAGGGCCTGCCGCTAGGATCATACCTTCAGACATACCAAACTTCATCTTACGAGGTTTTAGGTTTGCTACCATTACCGTTAGCTTGCCTTCTAGCTCTTCAGGTTTGTAAGCTGACTTGATGCCAGAGAATACCTGACGAGTTTCACCACCGATGTCCAATTGGAATTTAAGCAGTTTGTTGGCTTTTGGTACTTCTTCACAAGAGATGATACGAGCGATACGCATATCTACTGCAGCAAAAGCATCGAACTCAATCTCTTCAGCGATTGGTTCTTTGTCTAGCTCGGTTTGGCTAGCCTTGTTCTTTTCCGCTTCAGCTTTCTCTTTCGCCGCCATTTCTGCCGCCGCATCTTCTTTAGACGCTTCGATCATCGCTTCAACATTCTTCGGATCGATACGGTTGAACAGTGCTTTGAACTTAGTGATCTCGTGGCCTGTTAGTGGAGCAGCGATGTTTTCCCAAGTTAGCTCTTGGTTTAGGAACGCTTCAGTACGCGCAGCTAGCGATGGCATTACTGGTTTCAGGTAAGTCATCAGTACGCGGAACAGGTTGATACCGACAGAACAGATGTCTTGTAGTTCCTGATCTTTGCCTTCTTCTTTTGCTACAACCCACGGTGCTTTTTCATCAACGTATTGGTTAGCTTTGTCTGCCAATGCCGTGATTTCACGGATTGCACGACCAAACTCACGCGTTTCGTAAAGCTCAGCGATACGGTCAGCAGCAGCAACAAATTCGTTGTAAAGTTCAGGCTCTGCAAAGTTGTCAGACAGTTTGCCTTCAAAACGTTTCGCGATGAAACCTGCGTTACGAGATGCCAGGTTAACGATCTTGTTAACAACGTCAGCGTTTACGCGCTGAGTGAAGTCTTCAAGGTTAAGATCTAGATCGTCGATACGGCTGTTTAGCTTCGCAGCGTAGTAGTAACGTAGACACTCAGGGTCTAGGTGCTCTAGGTAAGTGCTTGCTTTTACGAACGTACCTTTAGACTTCGACATTTTTGCGCCGTTTACGGTTACGTAACCGTGTACGAATACGTTGTTAGGCTTGCGGAAGCCAGAACCTTCTAGCATTGCTGGCCAAAATAGGCTGTGGAAGTAAACGATGTCTTTACCGATGAAGTGGTACAGCTCTGCTGAGCTGTCTTTTTTCCAATACTCGTCGAAATCTAGGCCGTCGCGCTTGTCACATAGATTTTTGAAAGAGCCCATGTAGCCGATAGGCGCGTCTAGCCATACGTAGAAGAATTTGTTCTTCTCACCAGGGATCTCGAAGCCAAAGTATGGTGCATCACGTGAGATATCCCATTGCTGCAAACCAGATTCGAACCATTCTTGCATTTTGTTCGCTGTTTCAGCTTGTAGCGAGCCAGAGCGAGTCCACTCTTTTAGCATGCTTTCAAACTGGGGCAGGTCGAAGAAGAAGTGCTCTGAATCTTTCATTACTGGCGTCGCACCAGAAACCGCAGATTTAGGATTGATCAGTTCTGTTGGGCTGTAAGTCTCACCACAGTTGTCACAGTTGTCACCGTACTGGTCTTCAGACTTACATTTTGGACAGGTACCTTTTACGAAACGGTCCGGTAAGAACATCTCTTTTTCTGGATCGAACAGCTGAGAGATAGTGCGGCTAGAGATAAAGCCATTTTTCTTCAACTCAAGATAAATGTGTGACGCTAGCTCACGGTTCTCATCTGAGTGCGTGCTGTGGTAGTTATCAAAGCTGATATCAAATCCAGCGAAGTCTTTTTGGTGCTCTTCGCTAACTGCGGCAATCATTTCTTCAGGAGTAATACCCATCTGTTGCGCTTTAAGCATGATTGGTGTGCCGTGAGCATCGTCAGCACAGATGAAGTTTACAGTGTTGCCGCGTAGGCGTTGGTAACGAACCCAAATGTCCGCTTGGATATGCTCAAGCATATGACCAAGGTGGATCGAACCGTTAGCGTACGGAAGGGCACAAGTTACCAGCATTTTCCTTGACGGAAAGTTTTTTGGATCGTTTGCCATACTTAATATTCGCTTTTCTTGATAGGTATAAATAAATTTTGATGGATAATACTACCCCATGAACTGACTAACTCCAAGGTGTCAAACTGCGGAATGCCTTAGTTTTTTTGGGGTTCTGGTTGAGCCTGGACGGTGGTAGCATGACATCTAAAAGGAGGGCTTATGCATCAGTTCACTTCAAAACAAGATTTTTGTCACTGGTTTAACCAATTCCAACATCCACAGTTGGTGGAAAACTGGGCAGATACTCATGGCGCAATTTCGATTACGACAAAGGGTTCTATTGATATAACGTTGCCATTCGCAAGTAATGAGCTTCAAACCGTACTGCATGACTGGATCAAACAGCAGCGAGCCTCGGGTAAAGTGGCTGAATTCCCATTTAATATTCGCCTTGGAGTTAAAGCTTTAGAAACTCAAGTGGCTAACTCGGTTAAGGGTGTTAAGAACATCATTGCTGTCAGTTCTGCGAAAGGTGGCGTTGGTAAATCTACTACCGCAGTTAACTTAGCGTTGGCGATTGCTCAATCTGGGGCGAAAGTGGGATTGTTGGATGCAGATATCTATGGTCCGTCTGTACCTATGATGTTGGGGCAAGAAGATGCTAAACCAGAAGTTCGTGATGGCAAGTGGATGGAACCCATTTTTGCTCACGGCATCTATACTCATTCTATCGGTTATTTGGTGGATAAATCAGAAGCGGCGATATGGCGCGGTCCAATGGCTTCAAAAGCATTGTCGCAGTTATTAACTGAAACAGATTGGCCAGATTTGGATTATTTGGTGATTGATATGCCGCCAGGTACGGGGGATATTCAATTGACTCTGTCACAACAAATTCCGGTAACAGGTAGCGTGCTAGTCACAACGCCGCAAGATTTAGCCCTTGCCGATGCAAGGAAGGGAGCGGCAATGTTTAACAAAGTCCATGTCCCGGTTATTGGTGTTGTGGAAAACATGAGTTATCACATTTGTAGTCAATGTGGCGCGAAAGAGCATATTTTTGGTATGGGCGGAGCTGAAAAAATGTCGCAAGAATTTGGCTTAGCATTGTTAGGACAAGTTCCGCTTCATATCTCTATGCGAGAAGATATTGACGCTGGCGTGCCAACGGTAGCAAGACGCCCAGAAAGTGAGCATGCAGGGTATTATAAGCAACTTGCCGATCGCGTATGTAGCACGATGTTTTGGCAAGGCAAAGCAAAACCAGATGCGATTAGCTTTACAATGGTGAACTAAGTTTACTATGCCTGTTGGTTGATAATTGCACATTTTAACGTTTGCTCGGAGGTTAATCCTCTGAGCAGGCAGAAACTTATGACTAAACCCTAATTCCAACTAGTAACTATGGGGTGAACTCCCTATAATCAGGCAGTTTATCTTTTTATGTGACTAGAAATCATCATCGGGTGCAAACTAATGTCTGATAATAATCAATGCGTCATCGTAGGTATTGCTGGCGCTTCTGCTTCTGGAAAAAGTCTGATCGCGAGCACTATTTATAATGAGCTTCGCGCGAAAGTAGGCGATCATCAAATCGGTGTCATCACGGAAGATTGCTACTACAACGACCAAAGCCACCTAAGCATGGAAGAGCGAGTAAAGACGAACTACGATCACCCGAGTGCGTTGGACCACGACCTACTGTGTGAGCACCTAGAAAAATTGGTACGTGGTGAAGCAGTAGAAGTGCCTGAGTACAGCTACACTGAGCACACAAGAACAATTAACACCACCACAATGACACCTAAAAAGGTGATCATTCTAGAAGGTATCCTTCTTCTTACAGACCCTCGTCTTCGTGATTTGATGCATGCGACAGTATTTATGGACACACCGTTAGATATTTGCTTGCTTCGCCGTGTTAAGCGTGATGTGGAAGAACGAGGCCGAACTATGGAGTCTGTTCTTAAGCAATACCAACAAACAGTACGTCCGATGTTCATGCAGTTTATCGAACCTTCTAAGCAATATGCGGACATTATTGTTCCTCGCGGTGGTAAAAACCGTATCGCAATTGATGTATTAAAAGCTCACATTGCAAGACTTTTGAAAGCTTAAGCCTATAGACGGCTATATCGCTTTATTTTTAAGAGAAGAAGTGGCACCTTAAGTGCCACTTCTTTTTTTGTTTTTAAATTAGTCAGTTGCAGGTTAAAACCAGACATTTTTCACGCTTTTGTGGAACTGTCAGCGGTAAATGGAGTCTGCGCTTATAATTGTAAAAACACTCGAGCAAGGAAAAACAAATGAAGAAACTGCTCTTAATTCTAGCAATACCGATTGTGGTCATTTTGGTCGCAATTTTAGCGTTAACCATCTTCGTCAATCCGAATCAGTTTAAACCCCTTATTGTTGAGCAAGCGCAAAAGCAAACGGGATTAGAGTTGGTGATTGAAGGGGATATCAGTTGGCAATTTTTCCCATCGATTGGCTTTGAGTTGGGACATACAGAGTTGCGAAACCCACAAGGCTTTAGTAAACCCAATTTATTCAAAGTTGATACCGTTGGTGTAGACATCTCTGTTATGCCACTTTTTAGTCAACAGCTTGAAATTGGAAACGTCACGCTTGATGGTGCTGAGTTCTACATTGAAACCAAGAAAGATGGCAGCAAGAATATTGATGCATTGACGAAAGCCCAAACACAACAAGCAGAACAAGAGAACAATGCTGCGCCTACGCAAAATGGTGAAACGCAAACTTCTGGTTCTGATTGGAGTATTAATCTTGCTGGCGTTACGGTTTCTAACGGTTCATTAGAAATGCAGGATAAGCAAGCCGGTAGTTACACCAAACTTTATGATATTTCATTAAACCTTTCCGAATTCGCTTTTGACAACTGGACAACGGCTGATTTTGGCGTGAAGGGCGAAATGAACGACCAAAAGTTCACCGCGAAAGGTCAGGCAGACTTTAAGCTAGAAAAAGGTTTGGCAAACTACGCGCTAAAGAACATCAACTTTGATGCGACATACTCTGACCCTGCCAATAAAATTGAATCGGCAACGATCGGTTTAGACACGTTTGAATTCGATAAAGTAAATAACCTGACTTATGCCATTAAGGGTGACGCTGGTGGTATGAAGTTAGATATGCAGGGTGCTGGTCAACTTAGCGTGGACAAGGCTATCAGCAAAGTACAGTTGGATAAGTTAACTCTTAAATCGACTTTTGAGGGTGATGCTTTACCTCAGTCCCCGATGAAAGTCGACATGGTGTCTGATCTGTCTTTCGACCTAACGAAAAACCATCTGAGTTTTGTTCTAGAGAAGTTAACAGCGAATGCTATCGCCCTAGATGGTAAGGCAGATGTGACACTCGGTGATATTCCTAAAGTACGCTTTGCTCTCCATAGCCCCAATATCGATCTTGATGAGTTTTTAGGGTTAGATAAGCAAGCTGCCGAAGGTAATAAGCCTGCTTCTGGTGGCGAGAGTGCTCCTGCTGGACCTGAGGTTGAGCCTGATTTGTCTGCGTTGAAAACGTTAGATGTAAAGGGTGACATTACCATCGACAAATTCAAAGCGGCAAATGCGAAGATGGAAGCGGTAAAAACGAGCTTCACTGTAAATCGTGGCGTGTTTGAGCTTACATCTTTTAGTTCGAAGTTGTACCAAGGCTCAATCTCAGCGACAGCGAAGCTAGATGCACGCCAATCACCAGCGACTTACAGTGTTAAAAAGTCAATCAAAGGCGTGAAAGTTCAACCGCTACTTATAGACGTTGCTGAAAACGACAAACTTGAAGGGACAGGTAACATTGATGTGAATGTTACAGGTAAGAGTCTCACGCCTACCGGTATCAAGAAGAATCTATCTGGTACGGTTGTTATCAATTTTGCTGACGGTGCGGTGAATGGCATCAACGTTGCTCAGTTGATTCGTGAAAACTATGCGAAATTTAAAGGGCAAAAAGTTGAAGGCACCAATGAAGCTAAGAAAACAGACTTCAGTGCGATGACGGCGACATTGAAACTCAACAAAGGTGTTGTATCAACGGATAATATGCAAGCTCAGTCTCCATTGTTACGTGTTCGTGGTAAAGGTACCGCAAACTACATCAATGAAACAGTCGACTTTACTATCAGCACGTCAGTTGTAGGCAGCCTAGAAGGCCAGGGCGGTAAAGATATAGATGAGCTGAAAGACATCACGATTCCAATCAATGTGTCTGGTAAGTGGGCAGATCCTAAATTCAAGCTCGTATTCGATGATGTTCTGAAGCAGAAAGCTCAAAAAGAAATCGATCGTGGCGTGGAGAAGCTAACGGACAAAATCAAAGACGAGAAAACCAAAGATGCGGTCGATGGTTTATTGAAGAATCTTTTCAACTAACCGTGCGTGAAAATCAAAAGGGTTGGCATTTTGCCAACCCTTTTTAAATTACTCTGCGAGTGTTACCAATCGACGCCTTTGAGGGCTTTTACGCCAGATTCAAATGCGTGCTTTACATTTTTCACTTCAGAAACGGTATCGGCCATTTCAATCAGGGTTCGATGTGCGCCACGCCCAGTAATAATAACCGACTGCATTTTAGGTCTGTTGCTCAGTGCTTCGACCACTTCGTCTAAGTCGATGTAGCCGTAGCTCACCATATAAGTTAGCTCGTCAAACAAGATGACATCGATAGAGTCGTCTTGCAGCATGCGCTTACATTCTTGCCATACGCCTTGCGCTGCTTCGGTATCAGCGGCTTTGTTTTGAGTTTCCCACGTAAAGCCGGTTGCCATTACTTGGAATTCAACGCCGAGTTTCTCAAGTAGGTTGCGCTCACCGTTGTCCCAAGTACCTTTAATAAACTGCGCGACAGCACAATTCAAACCATGACCCACTGCGCGTGCGATCGTACCGAATCCTGATGTCGATTTACCTTTACCATTTCCGGTAATGATCAGTAGCAGACCTTTTTCCTCTTGAGCAGCAGCGATTTTTGCGTCTACCTGTTCTTTGACTTTTTGTTGGCGAGCTTTATGGCGTGCTTCTTTATTTTCTTCGATAGACATAATACTTCCTTAATTCCTTTTCGTGCTGTGCCCAAGCTAATTTGGGTTCATTGATTTATCTCGCTATGATAGACCAACATATCGTGAAGAAAAACCACCGATAATTCAGGGAATAAAATGAAGAAAATACTTGTTGTTTGTATGGGAAACATTTGTCGGTCACCAACTGGAGAGGCAGTGTTAAGAGTGAAAGCTCAAAAGCTAGGCGTTGAAGTAGAGGTTGAGTCGGCAGGTACAATTGGCTACCACGCAGGAAACCGACCGGATTCAAGAGCGATGGCAGCAGGAAAGCAGCGAGGCTATTCTTTTAAAGGAATGCAAGCGCGCCAAGTCACCATTGATGACTTTGAAAAGTTTGACCTTATATTAGCCGCAGATAAAGCAAATTTGGCCGATTTATTGGATATTTGTCCGTTGAAGTATCGACACAAAGTATCGTTATTTTTAAGTCATTCTGAGTCAGTTTACGACGAAGTCCCGGACCCATATTATGGTGGGGAAGATGGCTTTGAACTGGTGCTTGATTTAATCGAAGAGGCATCAGACGCAATTTTGAAGAAGCTATAATCGCCGTGCTTGAAGACAATAGAAAAAGGGATGAGCTCAGCTCATCCCTTTTTATTCGTGTTAACCCGCTAGTATGTCGGTTGCGACTTTGTAGCTTGGGTCTTCCTTCACGTTAATTTCAACCAAGCTGCCAGCTTTGTCCAAAAGTTTACGACAATCTGGGCTTAGGTGACGAAGGTGTAGCGTTTTACCTTGAGCATTGTAACGCTCAGCCAGTGTTTCAATGGCTTCAATTGCAGAGTGATCTGTCACGCGAGAGTCTGCAAAATCGACAATCACATCTTTTGGATCTTCAGGCGCGTTAAACAACTCCAGGAAGTTAGCCGCAGAGCCAAAGAAAATAGGGCCGTGAATCTTGTACTCTTTTGAACCTTCCTCGTTTAAGCACGTGTCGGCATAGATGTGCTTAGCGTGTTGCCATGCAAACATTAATGCAGAAACGATAACACCAACCGCTACGGCAACAGCAAGGTCAGTAAGAACAGTAACAACGGTCACAAGAACAATAACGAAGAAGTCTTGCTTCGGTACGCGGCGTGCTAGCTTAAATGTTGCCCATTCGAATGTGCCAATGACAACCATGAACATCACACCAACCAGAGCAGCGAGTGGGATCATTTCAATTAGCGAAGAAGCGAATAAGATAAACATCAATAGAGCGATAGCCGCAACGATACCAGATAGACGGCCGCGACCACCTGAGTTTACGTTGATCATCGACTGACCAATCATCGCACAACCACCCATTGCGCCAAACACAGAACACGTCATGTTTGCCATACCTTGACCGATACATTCGCGGTTAGATTGACCACGAGTATTCGTCATCTCATCTAAAACTGTCAGTGTTAGTAGAGATTCAATTAGACCAATGGCCGCTAGAATGATCGCGTATGGAAGAATGATTTGTAGAGTTTCTAGCGTAAATGGCACCGCCGGAATAGAGAAGGTCGGCAGTGAACCTGCGAGTGTTGCCGCTTCATCACCAGACATTGTACGCAGGAAGTCAACAACAGTACGAGTTTCCAGATCCAAACCAACCACTAAAGCAGTCACCGTTACGATTGCAACAAGTGAAGAGGGTACAGCCGTTGTGATTTTTGGTAGAAAGTGAATGATTGCCATAGTTAGCGCAACCAAACCAAGCATTAGTAGCATTTGGTCTTGTGGTAGCCAAGTAAGCATGCCGTTGATATCTGGCGCTTTAAACTGACCCAACTGAGCTAGGAAGATAACAATAGCCAGACCGTTCACAAAACCAATCATCACAGGGTGAGGCACGATACGGATGAACTTACCCAATTTAAACATACCAGCGGCAATTTGAAGTATACCAGCGAGCATGATGGCTGCGAATAGGTACTGGACACCGTGAGTCGCGACAAGCGAAACCATTACGACTGCCATGGCACCTGTTGCACCAGAGATCATGCCAGGACGACCACCGAAAATGGAAGTAATAAGACCAACGATGAATGCAGCGTAAAGACCGACCATCGGATCTACGCCTGCGACGAACGCAAATGCGACAGCTTCAGGAACCAATGCTAGCGCAACGGTTAAGCCTGATAGCACATCATTTTTTACGGAGTGCTTAGAAAATTGGGGAAATTCGAACATGTTTGTTTTTAAGTTCTCTTTGCAATGAGTTAAACCCGACACATATTCGTATTTGCACAAGCCACTGAGTGGTTGATTTCTAATCAAACATTGCAGTGTAAACCGTAGTATTAAAAGAGCAGCATCAGAATGGTGTCGAAAACTTGAGTCGGCGCATGCTACCGAAAAGTGTGATTAAGTTCAAGAATGATACGAATAATGGCGTACAAATGTGATCACGAATTGGTATTTATATGAACAATTTATTGGGCAAATATGAAGATAAAAAAGGCTACCAGATGGTAGCCTTTAATTTATTTATGCCGTTAAGCAGTTGAACGTAATGATTTAGCCTAGTTAAAGTTAGGCTTTGTCATCTCTGCTGATGCGCGGTTTTTAGCCACTTGGCTACCCGCACCTTTAGCTTGGTAACGTTCGGTTTTGAACGGTGCTGCTGCAACCGTGATTTCGCGTAGCTCTTGAGGGCCAGGTGCTTTCGTCATCGGTGCGCTAGCGTTTAGCTTAGCAGCAACTTTAATGGCTTCGACTTTAGGCTCTGGTTTATCTACTGGCGCTTCGGCTACAATCTCTTTTGCTGCTTCAACGATAGGCTCTTCAGTAGGTGCCGTTTCTACAATGGCATCAACCGGTTCAGCATGTTCAGTTACAGGAGTTTCAACGATAGGCTCTACCGATGCTGTTTCTACTACTGCCGATTCAGCTTTTTCTGCGATTACTGTTTCAACAACAGGTGCTTCTACTACTGGAGCTTCCACTTTCGCTTCAACGGTTTCTTGAACCTTGTGTTCAACAACTGGCGCATCTGTTACGACAGGTTGCTCGCGACGAATAATCACTTTACCCATTGCCATTTCTGGACACGCAAAGCCACCTTGGATTGTAGGTACTGCTGCTACAGCTTCTTCCTTAACTCGCTCTTCCTTCTTAGGTGCTGGTTTCGGAATGTAACGTGGCATTACTTTACCCATAGCCATTTCAGGAGAAGCGACACCTCCCTTACGTAGGCGGAACGGGTTAGGGCGGCGATCACGGCCACGGCGACGACGCTGGCCGCTTGCACGCAGGTGACGTGGCGAACGACGATTACGACGTTGCTTAGACTCTGCTTGCTTGTTGTCTTGCTGTGCCTCTACCGCTGCTTCTGTTGGCTTTTCAACTTTAGCTTCAACCGTTTCTTGAGTCTTAACCGCTGTTTCTTCGGCTTTCTTCTCAATCGCTTCTTGGTCCTTAACGCGTACAGACTTGTTCAATTTGCGACGTTGGCGGCGCTCTTTCACTTTTTCTGCTTTCGCATTTTGCTGCTTCGGTTTGCTCTCTTCTGGTTTTGTTTCAGTACGAGCTTCCGCTGCTAGCTGCAGACCTTTTTCCGCTACTTTTGCGTTTGCTTTCTGCTCTTGGGCTTTATCTGCCTGTGGAGCTTTAGGTTTACGCTTTTGGTTACGGTTTTGCGGTTTATTTGTTTGTTGTTGAGCTTCGTTTTGCTCATTAGCCTGCTCATCACGAGGCTTACGACGACGTCGGTTATCGCGATTGTCGCGGTTATCACGATTATCGCGCTGGTTGCTATTGCGACGACGATCGTTACGATCACGTTTGTTACGTCGATTATCGCGATTTGGTTTTTTCTCTTCCTGAGGTTTCTGTTCTTCTTTTGTTTCTTCAGAACCACCGAATAGGAAGCTACCAAGTGCTTTAAACAGACGGCTGAACAATCCAGGTTTCTCTTCTTGTTCAACGTTTTGTTCTTTCTTCTTCGCCTCAGGAGCTGGTTTAGCTGCTGGTGCAGGTGCGGTTTGAGACGGAGCCGCAAAGCCTTTAAGAACTGGCTCTTCAATTCGTTTTGGTTTTACGTCAACATCCGCTGGCTCTTTACCTTCTGCTTCTTTCATTGCTTCCAGTTTCTTAGGAAGTAAGTAAGAAATCAGATCGAACTCTTCGCCTTCACGAACACGGATAACTTCAAAGTGCGGTGTTTCCATATCAGAGTTAGGAACAACCGTAATTTTCACTTCTTGAATGCGTTCGATATGGTTTACTGAACGACGTTTTTCGTTCAATAAGTAAGAGGCGATTGGCACAGGTACGACTGCAAGTACTTGTGCTGTGTTGTCTTTTAGCGCTTCCTCTTCAATTAAACGAAGTACAGAAAGTGCTAGAGATTCGTTGTCGCGAACGACACCAGTTCCGCTACAGCGAGGACAGATGTGATGGCTTGCTTCTGCAAGAGAAGGGCTCAAGCGCTGGCGTGACATCTCCAACAAACCAAAGCGAGAAATACGACCGATTTGTACACGAGCGCGGTCAAGGCGAACGGCTTCACGTAGACGGTTTTCTACTTCTCGTTGGTGACGAACTGGGGTCATATCGATAAAGTCGATAACCACTAAGCCACCTAAGTCACGTAGACGCAATTGGCGAGCAATTTCGTCGGCTGCTTCTAGGTTCGTGTTTAGAGCTGTTTCTTCAATATCGCCGCCCTTGGTTGCACGAGCAGAGTTGATATCGATAGACGTTAGTGCTTCAGTCGGGTCAATAACAATAGAACCACCAGATGGCAGACGCACTTCACGTTGGAAAGCCGATTCAATTTGGCTTTCGATTTGGTAGTGGCTGAATAGTGGAACTTCGCCTTCATATTTCTTAACGCGGTTAAGGAAATCAGGGCGCACCAATTGAATGTGCTCTTTTGCACGTTCGTAGATGGTGTTGCTATCAATTAAGATTTCGCCAATATCACGACGCAAATAGTCACGGATTGCACGAACGATAACGTTACTTTCTTGGTGGATTAAGAATGGAGCAGGGTTAGAGTCCGCTGCACCTTTGATTGCACCCCAGTGGTTAAGTAGTACATTCAAATCCCACTCAAGCTCTTCAGCACTCTTGCCAACGCCAGCAGTACGTACGATTAGGCCCATGCCCTGAGGCAGTTCCAAAGTACTTAATGCGGCTTTTAGTTGAGTACGCTCGTCACCTTCGATTCGACGAGAAATACCGCCAGCACGAGGGTTGTTAGGCATTAGAACAAGGTAACTACCAGCAAGAGAAATGAAAGTAGTAAGAGCTGCGCCCTTGCTTCCACGTTCTTCTTTTTCCACTTGAACGATAACTTCTTGGCCTTCCGTTAGCACTTCTTTGATGCTTGGACGACCTTGGTAGGTGTAACCTTCAGGGAAATATTCGCGGGCAATTTCTTTGAGAGGGAGGAAACCGTGACGCTCGGCGCCGTAATCAACAAATGCGGCTTCTAAGCTTGGTTCGATACGTGTGATACGTCCTTTGTAGATATTCGCTTTTTTAGATTCATGACCTGGACTCTCGATATCAAGATCGAAAAGTCGCTGGCCATCAACCAGAGCGACACGCAACTCTTCTTTTTGAGTTGCGTTAATTAACATTCTTTTCATTGAAAATTCTCGTTGTCTTTTCTTTTATATCTTTCTTGTCGACTTGCCACTGTTTTTTCGCTCTTTCACGGTGCCTGATCCCATGGCTTGTATTTTGCAGCCTCCCGGCTGGAAGGGGATGCTCTCGGGCACTTCAGTCATCACAAGCCTCTTGTGGTTTCTGTTGGAAACGTAGACTTGTGACCCGCTATTTGGGCGGTAGGTACTCAACGTGAATATGCGAGGAGTAGGGTGGCAAGAGTGTTGAATTCGATGTGTCTCACGCCAATGCTGCACTCGACCTTCAACGATCTACTCACATTGCTTGAGGATAAATGATTGGTAATGAATAAAATGTAACCAAACCTTCCTTAGCAGCTGTGAACTATAGCAGTGCGCGTGGCTATCAGCAATCTGCTTTCACGCAAACGATAGAAAATTTGCCGCTAAACTCAAAATTTCTATTTTATAACTGGCTGTTTCATAAGCAATTGAGATGTGCAAACTGTTCAAGACAGAAAACAAATTGAGAACTTGATTGAGAGTTTTAATAATTTAAACAAAAGCTTGGCGAAATTTAGACCAGTATGTGCCACCGAGTGTTTCTTTTACGACAAGAATAATGTGAAGTCGCACGAAATTGAGTTTACAATACCGCCCATGAACGAAATAAGAACAAAAGTCCAGTTCGTCGATATCGACGAAGATATGGCGGGTCAGCGCATTGATAATTTTTTGCGCAACCAATTAAAAGACATTCCTAAAAGCATGATTTACCGAATTGTGCGTAAGGGCGAAGTGCGCGTAAATAAAAAGCGTATAAAAGCAGAGTACAAGTTAAAAGCAGGCGATCTCGTTCGTATTCCACCGGTGACCGTCGAGAAAAAAGATGACGATGTCGCACCAAGTACGAAACTTAACAAAGTCGCTGAGTTGGAAAATATGATTATCTTCGAAGATGATCATATGTTGATTCTAAACAAACCATCTGGCACCGCTGTGCATGGTGGCAGTGGTTTAAAGTTTGGTGCGATTGAAGCGCTTAGGGCTCTGCGACCTCAAGCTCGCTTTCTTGAACTTGTGCATCGTATTGACCGTGATACTTCAGGGATTTTGCTGGTTGCTAAGAAGCGTTCTGCACTTCGTCACTTGCAAGCCCAGTTTCGTGAAAAGACAGTAAAGAAGTTTTACTTAGCTCTTGTCATGGGGCAATGGAAAAGCAGTTGTAAGGTTGTGAACGCGCCACTGCTCAAAAACGAAGTGAACAGTATTGTTCGTGTTAACCCTAATGGTAAGCAGTCAGAAACGCGTTTTAAGATTTTGGAAAAGTTCGAACAAGCTACATTGATTCAGGCGAGTCCGATTACTGGTCGAACTCACCAAATCCGAGTTCATACGCAATACACTGGTCACCCAATCGCTTGGGATGATCGCTACGGTGATCGCCGCTTTGATGCTTATACAGGTCAAGTTGGTTTAGATCGTTTGTTCCTACACGCGGCAAACATTAAGTTCCAACACCCATCAAATGATGAGTGGATGGAAATCAACGCACCGATGGAACCGAAACTAGAAAAAGTGTTGGCGGGTTTAAGAAACGCGTAACCATGTTTTCCTCGCGGATGCAAAAGGGAGCCACAGGCTCCCTTTTATCGTATTTGGGTTAAAGGACATCGAGTCCTTGAACATGCAACATATCAATCAAATCAATCAATGGTAGTCCGACAAGTGTGTTCGGGTCTTTACCAACTAATTTCGTAAACAAACAAATTCCCATGCCTTCGGCTTTAAAGCTGCCTGCGCAGTAAAAAGGTTCTTCCCTGTCGACGTAGCGTTCGATTTGTTCAAGCGTTAAATCTCTAAAGTGCACCTCGAAAGAATCAAAGCCGACTTCTGTATGGTTTGTGACGGTGTTATGTACTGCAAGACCAGTATAGAAAGTGATGACTTTTCCACTTTGAGCCAAAAGTTGATTTATCGCGTTATCTCTATTTAAAGGCTTGCCAACGATTTCACCATTAATGACACAAACTTGGTCACTGCCGATAACTAAACTTGCTGTATCCGTCTGGCAAGATATTGCTTTCTCTTGGGCCAGTCTCTGCACAAGTTCAGTTGGCGTTTCTTGGTCAAAAGGTGTTTCATCGCAATCAGGTGATAAACAAACGAATGGTAGTGAGAGCTTTTCAAGCAGTTGTTTACGAAAAGGGGAAGTTGAGGCTAAAACCAGTTGGTAATTTTTCATTTTGAATTACAATTCGTGGGAGCATTTCCAATAGGATAATCGATCAAAAATGATTCTGGCTAATGCTCTGTATGTTAAGCGTAAAAAAGTACAACTTTTTTGCCTTTTTCTTTGACTAATTTTGATTTGGAAGATAATATTCGCGCCCTATGCAAAAGGTAAAAATACCGCGAACGGTTGACCCAGCTAAAGCTGCACAGAAACGATTGGATTACGATGGCATCATCCAAGCTAGTCTTTTCAAGCGCTTAGTGGAAACAACTGAAGGCGTAAAACGCGACGCAGAAGTCTCATTGTCATTTGGGATGGATGAACAGCGACTCGTTGTTATCTCTGGTAAAGCTAACATCGAAGTCGATTTAGAGTGTCAGCGTTGTAATGAGGTATTCGCACATGAGTGCGAAGTTGAATTCCTTTCTACTCCTTACTACGGTGAGAAAACAGAACAGGAAGCACCAGAAATTTATGATTTGGTAGATCTAAATGAATATGGTGAATTAGACCTCATACAACTTGTTGAAGACGAGTTCATCTTAGCATTACCTCAAATTGCGATGCACGATGAAGCGGATTGTAGCGTTGATTCAAATAACATGGTTTTTGGTGAGATTCCTGAAGAAATTGAGGAAGAAAAACCGAATCCATTCGACGTTTTGAAAAGTCTGAAAAAGTAATAGGTGTGGTAGCCGATTCTTCTTCAGGTTTTTAACCCAATAGTATAGGAGTAGGGTCAATGGCCGTACAGAAAAACCGTAAAACTCGTTCTAAGCGCGGTATGCGTCGTTCACACGATGCGCTAACTACAGCTGCTCTATCTGTAGACGCGACTTCTGGTGAAACTCACCTACGCCACAACGTAACTGCTGAAGGTTACTACCGTGGTCAAAAGGTTATCAACAAGTAAGGTTGAACCTTTGCAAAGTATTACCGTTGCACTTGATGCAATGGGCGGGGATTTCGGTCCACGCGTAACAGTGCCTGCCGCCGTGCAGGCACTGTCTCATTTCCCAGAGCTAAAAGTGATTCTTATTGGTGATCAATCTCTGATCACGTCTCAATTATCTCAACTCGGTACCTCGACCAGTTCCCGCTTGACTATTCTTCACAGCGAGAAAGTTATCTCGAACTCAGAAAAACCTTCATTGGCGTTACGTAATAGCCAAAATAGTTCTATGCGTATGGCTATCGATTTGGTTTCTGAGCAGAAAGCGGATGCTTGTGTTAGTGGTGGCAACACCGGTGCATTAATGGCACTATCGCGTTTCATTCTTAAGTTACTTCCTGGCATTGAACGTCCTGCTTTAGTTTCCGCTTTACCGACGATTACCGGAAAGCGCACTTGGATGCTGGATCTGGGGGCGAATGTATCGTGCGATGCTGATAGCTTGTTCCAATTTGCTGTAATGGGCAGTGCATTAGCTGAAGAACACTTGGGTCGTCCTCCTCGCGTTGCTGTACTCAATATTGGCGCAGAAGAGATTAAAGGTAACGATTTAGTCAAACGTTGCGCAGAAATGCTTTCTCAGACCGATGCGATTAACTTTGTCGGTTATATTGAAGGTAATCAAATTTTGCATGATGTTGCGGACGTCATTGTTTGTGATGGATTTGTCGGCAACGTATGCTTAAAAGCCAGTGAGGGAACAGCTCAACTTTTTATCGAAAAAATTAAAACCAGCATAATGGCATCAACGATAAAGGGTTGGATAGCTAGAAAGTTGTTTTCTAGGCTGTTTAATGAACTAAAAACACTGAACCCCGACCAGTATAACGGCGCAAGTTTGCTAGGATTGCGCGGCATTGTCATAAAAAGCCATGGAAGTGCGGATGTATCTGCGATTGTCAATGCACTTGGCGAGGCAGTACACGAGGTCAAACGACAAGTACCAAGCCGTATTAGCGATCGTTTGGAAGCGGTTTTACTCGAGAGGCATTATTAGTCTTCATGTATAGCAAAATTTTAGGTACTGGCAGCTACCTGCCATCTCAGGTGCGTACAAACGCAGATCTAGAGAAAATGGTAGATACAAGTGATGAGTGGATCGTTGCTCGCACGGGTATTAAAGAGCGTCGAATTGCTGCAGAAAACGAAACTGTAGCAGACATGGCATTCTACGCAGCTGAAAACGCTATCGATATGGCGGGTATTGATAAAAACGATATCGACCTGATTATCGTAGCCACAACGAGCAGTAGCCATACTTTCCCTTCATCTGCGTGTCAGGTGCAGGCAAAGCTTGGCATTAAAGGTTGTCCAGCTTTTGACTTAGCCGCTGCTTGTTCTGGTTTTGTGTACGCATTATCTGTTGCAGACCAACATATCAAATCTGGTATGTGCAAAAACGTACTTGTGATTGGTTCAGATGCTTTGTCTAAAACGTGTGATCCGACAGACCGTTCAACCATTATCCTATTTGGTGATGGTGCCGGAGCCGTTGTCGTAGGCGCTAGCCAAGAGCCTGGCATTATCTCTACCCACATATACTCGGATGGTCAATTCGGAGAGCTTCTAAGCCTCCCTGTACCTGTGCGGGGGCAAGATGCGGATAAATGGCTTCATATGGCTGGGAACGAAGTATTCAAAGTCGCTGTCACTCAGTTATCGAAACTAGTAAAAGATACGCTTGAAGCCAACAACATGCATAAGTCTGAGCTAGACTGGCTAGTGCCGCACCAAGCGAACTACCGCATTATTTCAGCGACAGCGAAGAAACTTTCGATGTCACTAGACCAAGTCGTGATTACACTTGATAAACACGGCAACACATCAGCTGCGACTGTGCCGACAGCACTAGATGAAGCGGTACGTGATGGTCGTATTAAACGCGGTCAAACTCTGCTTCTTGAAGCGTTTGGCGGTGGATTCACTTGGGGCTCGGCCCTTGTGAAGTTCTAAGTTTCACAAGAATTCAAAATTTAAGGTGCACTTGGTGCATCTTATTTCTTTTTACTTTGCTTAAAGGAAAACAACATGAGCAAGTTTGCTATCGTATTTCCAGGTCAAGGTTCTCAAGCTGTAGGTATGCTTGCAGAACTAGGCGAACAATATGACGTAGTAAAACAAACATTTGCAGAAGCATCTGACGCACTAGGTTACGATCTATGGGCGCTTGTTCAAAATGGACCTGCAGAAGATTTAAACGAGACTTTCCGTACTCAACCAGCTTTGCTAGCTTCATCTGTTGCAATCTGGCGTGTATGGCAGGAACTTGGCTTAGAGCAACCAGCAAACCTAGCCGGTCACAGCCTAGGTGAGTACTCAGCACTTGTATGTGCGGGTGTTATTGACTTTAAAGAAGCCATCAAGCTGGTTGAATTACGTGGTCAACTTATGCAAGAAGCAGTACCAGCTGGTACTGGCGCAATGTACGCGATTATCGGTTTGGCTGATGATGCGATTGCAAAAGCGTGTGAAGACGCAGCGCAAGGCGAAGTGGTCTCTCCAGTAAACTTTAACTCGCCTGGTCAAGTCGTTATCGCTGGTAGCAAAGACGCAGTAGAGCGAGCTGGTGCGCTATGTAAAGAAGCTGGTGCGAAGCGTGCGCTTCCTCTTCCTGTTTCAGTACCTTCACACTGTGCACTTATGAAGCCAGCAGCGGAAAAACTTGCTGTAGCTCTTGAGTCTATCGAATTTAACTCACCACAGCTGCCAGTTATCAACAACGTTGATGTGATTGCTGAGACAGATCCTGCAAAAATCAAAGATGCGCTTGTTCGTCAGCTACATAGCCCAGTTCGTTGGACTGAAACAGTTGAACTGATGCACGAACAAGGCGTAGAAAATCTTCTTGAGCTTGGTCCTGGTAAAGTTTTAACAGGTCTAACAAAACGTATCGTGAAAACGCTAACTGCAGCAGCAGTGAATGATATCGCATCGCTAGACGCTGCGAAGTAATCCATAAAGCGATAAATTTGCGATAAGAAAAGGAAACACAACATGATGAATCTAGAAGGTAAGATCGCGCTAGTTACCGGCGCAAGCCGTGGTATTGGCCGCGCGATCGCGGAACTTCTTGTCGAGCGAGGTGCTACGGTTATCGGTACTGCTACTTCTGAAAGTGGTGCGGCTGCTATCAGCGAGTATCTTGGTGATAACGGTAAAGGCTTAGCGCTTAACGTGACTGATGTCGAGTCTATAGAAGCGACATTAAAAACGATCAACGAAGAATTTGGTGTGATCGATATTCTGGTGAATAACGCTGGTATTACTCGTGACAACCTATTGATGCGCATGAAAGATGATGAGTGGAACGACATCATCGATACCAACCTAACGCCTATCTACCGCATGTCTAAAGCGGTTTTACGCGGTATGATGAAAAAACGTGCGGGTCGTATCATCAACGTAGGCTCTGTTGTTGGTACCATGGGTAATGCTGGTCAAACTAACTACGCAGCAGCGAAAGCGGGCGTGATTGGTTTTACTAAATCAATGGCTCGTGAAGTTGCGTCTCGTGGTGTAACAGTGAACACTGTTGCTCCTGGTTTCATCGAAACTGACATGACTAAGGCGCTAAATGATGACCAACGTGCGGCAACTTTGTCGAACGTGCCAGCAGGTCGTTTAGGTGACCCACGTGAAATTGCATCAGCAGTAGTTTTCCTTGCTTCTCCTGAAGCAGCGTACATTACTGGTGAAACTTTGCATGTAAATGGTGGCATGTACATGGTTTAATGCGACAGTTTATGCAAAATAAGCTATTTTACATTGTGAAAAATAGCCTATAGTTGCAGTTAACTGTCATGAACTTGTCATGCTTATGCGCAAGATTTGTGCATGATTTAAGTCAAAAATGTATTGAAATTCGGTTAAATTCGCTAATTTTGTGGTTTGACCAGCAAGGACCCCCTTGCAACTTTCAATAGTTCGAATAAACTACGGAATCATCGCATTAGGCGAAATCTGTAAAGGAAAAGAAAAATGAGCAACATCGAAGAACGCGTAAAGAAAATCATTGTTGAACAGCTAGGTGTAGACGAAGCAGAAGTTAAAAACGAAGCTTCTTTCGTTGACGATCTAGGTGCTGATTCTCTAGACACTGTAGAACTAGTTATGGCTCTAGAAGAGGAATTCGACACTGAGATTCCTGACGAAGAAGCTGAGAAGATCACTACTGTTCAAGCTGCAATCGACTACGTAAACAGCGCTCAGTAATTAGCTCTCCCAGGCGGTCTCCTAGACCGCCTGTGTTCTTTCTAACTTCTTCTATCCTCTCATAGAAATATTCAATTCCCGGAGAATTATATCGTGTCCAAGCGTCGTGTAGTTGTCACTGGCATGGGTATGTTGTCACCGGTAGGCAACACAGTAGAATCATCTTGGAAAGCCCTGCTAGAAGGTCAAAGTGGTATCGTAAATATCGAGCACTTTGATACTACGAACTTCTCAACTCGTTTTGCAGGTCTTGTTAAAGATTTCGATTGCACAGAGTACATGTCTAAAAAAGATGCTCGTAAGATGGACCTTTTCATCCAGTACGGCATTGCAGCGGGTATTCAAGCTCTTGATAACTCTGGCTTACAAATTACCGAAGAAAATGCGGCTCGAGTTGGTGTTGCTATCGGCTCAGGCATTGGCGGTCTTGACCTTATCGAAACTGGCCATACTGCATTAGTAGACAAAGGCCCTCGCAAAGTTAGCCCATTTTTTGTTCCTTCGACCATTGTAAACATGGTTGCAGGTAACCTATCTATCATGCGTGGTCTTCGTGGTCCAAATATCGCGATTTCTACCGCATGTACTACTGGCCTGCATAATATCGGCCATGCAGCACGTATGATTGCCTACGGCGATGCAGATGCGATGGTTGCTGGTGGTGCAGAAAAAGCTTCTACGCCTCTTGGCATGGCTGGCTTCGGTGCAGCTAAAGCGCTATCTACTCGTAATGACGAGCCTCAAAAAGCGTCTCGCCCATGGGATAAAGGCCGTGATGGTTTTGTTCTAGGTGATGGTGCTGGCATGATGGTGCTTGAAGAGTACGAACACGCGAAAGCACGTGGCGCGAAGATTTACGCAGAACTGGTTGGTTTTGGTATGTCTGGTGATGCTTACCACATGACATCTCCAAGCGAAGACGGCTCTGGTGGTGCACTTGCGATGGAAGCGGCGATGCGTGACGCTAACATCACAGGTACTCAAGTAGGTTATGTGAATGCTCACGGTACTTCTACTCCTGCTGGTGATGTTGCAGAAATCAAGGGCGTGAAACGTGCTCTTGGTGAAGAAGGTGCGAAGCAAGTTCTTGTGTCTTCAACTAAGTCGATGACGGGTCACCTATTAGGTGCTGCTGGCTCTGTTGAAGCAATTATCACGGTTATGTCTTTGGTTGACCAAATTGTTCCGCCAACCATTAACCTTGATGATCCAGAAGAAGGTCTAGACATCGACCTTGTGCCGCATACAGCGCGCAAAGTTGAAGGTATGGAGTACGCTATCTGTAACTCGTTTGGCTTTGGTGGTACAAACGGTTCTTTGATCTTCAAGAAGTTCGCTGAGTAACACTATCTAACCTAATTTAGATAAGCGAAACTTGTATTCTAACGGCTCGATGCTTAGCATTGAGCCGTTTTGTTTTATTTGTTGTCTGCTAATTTGAAGGTATGTGAATGTTTTGGGTAAATGGAGTTCCGCAAACGCATGTAGAGCTAGGTGATCGCTCATTCCAATACGGTGATGGAGGCTTTACCACCATCCTGACCCAAAATGGAGAGTTGGTTTACTGGCAGGAACATACTGAGCGCATGAGTGCTTGCCTTGACGCTTTGAAGATCTCTTCACCTGACTGGAAAGTTGTGCATGATTGGGCAAGCAAAGCGGTTTTATCTGACGCACGAGCGGGGGTGAAGATTCACGTTAGCCGCGGTATTGGCGGGCGAGGGTATAGCCCTAATGGGATTGAAGGCCCTATCGTGACGATTTCCAATTTTGCGTTTCCTTCTCATTATTCATCTTGGCAAGAACAAGGTGTGGACTTGGGCGTTTGCAATACTCGTCTAGGGATTCAACCTTTACTTGCGGGACATAAGCACAACAACCGTTTAGAGCAGATTCTCGCCAAGGCTGAAATCGACAATACAGAGTTTGCAGATGCAATAACGTTAAATGTGCAAAACCATGTCATTGAAACTACAATGGCCAACCTTTTTTGGGTTAAAGGTAATAAAGTATTTACGCCGGAGCTGACCTTATCAGGCGTTACGGGCGTAATGCGTCGTAAGGTGCTTGAGTTACTTAAAGTAAGTCATATTGAAGTCATCGAGGGGCGTTTTATACTTCCAGATTTGCTTAGTGCTGACGAGGCTTTCATGTGTAACTCAATATTAGGTGTCGCACCTATTCGCAGCATAGTGACATCGAACTCTAAGACTATATTTCCTATAGGAAAATTGACTCAACGACTGCAAGGGAATTTAACTACGTGATTAAAAAACTGTTGGCTTTTGTTGTGCTGATCGCAGTGATAGGCGCAGCAGCTGTTTTTTATATAATTTCACAGGCTAAACAATACGTTGAAAAGCCTATTCTATTGGAACAACCTCAGCTGTTTACTGTAGAAAGTGGTACAAGCTTTCATCATGTCATGCGCGCCTTAGTTGAAGATGAGGTGATTGAAACATCGGAGTACATCCGTTTAATTCCTCACTTATATCCAGAATTGTTGCAAGTGCGAGCGGGTACTTACCAACTTGAGCCTGGTATGTCACTTTCGCAAACATTGGAGCATCTGAATACTGGAAAAGAATACCAGTTTGCGATCACTTTTGTTGAAGGCAGCCGCTTTTCTGAATGGGTAGATCAACTAAAAAGTGCTCCTTATTTAAAGCATGATTTAACCGATCTTTCAGAAAAAGAAATGGCTGCGAAGCTCGGAATTGAGAGAGAAAAGCTAGAAGGGTTGTTTTTAGCAGAAACCTACCATTACACAGCGGGTGCGAGTGAAAGCCAGTTATTAAAACGAGCGCATCGAAAACTCAATAAAATACTGGACGCTAGCTGGGAAGCTCGTCAAGAAAAGCTGCCATTACAGGATAAATATGAAGCCTTGATTCTCGCGTCTATCATCGAGAAAGAGACGGCTATTGATTCTGAGCGTGAGCGCGTCGCTTCTGTGTTTATCAACCGATTGAACAAACGTATGCGGTTACAAACTGATCCGACAGTTATTTATGGTATGGGTGACGCCTACGATGGCAACATTCGTAAGAAAGATTTGCGTACGCCGACACCATATAACACCTATACCATCAATGGTTTGCCACCAACACCGATTGCGATGGCTGGTGAAGCTTCCATTGAAGCGGCTTTGAATCCAGAAAGCAGCAACTATTTATATTTTGTAGCAAGTGGAAAGGGCGGACATGTATTCTCGAAATCCCTTGCTGAGCACAACCGTGCTGTTCGTGCCTATTTAAGAGAACTAAGAAAGAACAAATGATGAAAGCAAACTTTATTGTCGTTGAAGGCCTAGAAGGCGCGGGTAAAAGCACTGCGATTAAAACCGTTTTAGATACGCTAAAAGCGGCCGGTATTGAGGATATCGTAAATACCCGTGAGCCAGGAGGCACACCGCTAGCAGAAAAAATGCGCGCTCTGGTGAAAGAAGAGCACGAAGGCGAAGAACTTAAGGACATGACGGAGTTGCTTCTTCTGTACGCTGCACGTGTTCAGTTGGTTGAGAACGTGATCAAACCAGCTTTGGAAAACGGTCAGTGGGTGGTTGGTGACCGACACGATATGTCGTCGCAAGCTTATCAAGGTGGTGGCCGTCAGATTGACGCATCGTTAATGAAAAATCTCCGGGATACAACGCTTGGTGATTTTAAACCTGCTCTCACTCTCTATATGGATATTGACCCTCGTGTTGGGCTTGAGCGTGCACGTGGGCGTGGTGAGTTAGATCGTATAGAGAAGATGGATATTAGTTTCTTCGAGCGTACACGTGAGCGTTATTTGGAGATTGCTCATGCCGATCCTTCCATCGTTATCATTAACGCAGAACAGACGATTGAAGGCGTGTCGCGTGATATTCGGGACGCTCTAAACGAGTGGCTAGATCGTCAATAAGTGAAACGTAAATTTAGGTGACTCATGTTAAATGATTATCCATGGCTACAGCCAATATGGGATAACCTCAAAGTAGGGTTAGAGTCGGACAGAATACCAGGTGCGCTTTTATTACAAAGCGAGCAGGGCTTGGGCATCGAAAAACTTATCGAGTTTTTTAGCCAAGCACTTCTTTGCCAAAATTACGCGAGTGAAGCATGCGGTTTTTGTCATAGCTGCCAGCTAAATCAATCTCAAAACCACCCTGATTTACACTGGATCAAGCCAGAGAAAGAAGGAAAGGCGATAACGGTGGACCAAATTCGAGCTTGTAACCGTCTTGCTCAGGAATCATCTCAGCTTAATGGTTACCGCCTATTTGTAATAGAACCGGCGGACTCTATGAACGAGTCGGCATCGAATGCGCTGTTAAAGACGCTAGAAGAGCCTGGGGCAAAGTGCTTGTTTTTGCTCGTTACCCACAATCAGGAGCGTCTGCTCCCAACGATTCGTAGCCGTTGCCAACACTGGGTTGTTGCGCCTCCGTCAGCGGAACAAGCGATGCAATGGATGCACGAACAAGGGGCGAAGCAAGTTCCTACTTATGCCTTAAAACTGAATATGGGCTCTCCAATAAAAACATTGGATGCGTTAAATAATGGCGATCTCGAAGCTTACTTGGCTTTTGAACGCAGTTTTATTAAGGCAATGTCTTCGCCTGTTTCAGACGTTTCTGAGTGTGCTTCTTTAATCGCTAAACACTCAGAGCAATCACTAGACTGGGCATGGTATTTACTGACAGATGCTCAGAAAGCGCAGTTTGGTGTATCAGAAGCTCAAATGCTTCCGGGCGCGACAAAGTTTCAACCGGACAACTATAACGGTTTGTACTCATCAGCGAAGGCGCTGATGAACCTGAAAGCTCAGGTGCAAGCCTTTCCTGGCCTGAACCTTGAGCTACTATCAATGAATTGGTTAATTGAATCACGAGAGGCATTATGTTCGTAGATTCTCATTGTCATTTAGACAAATTGAATTACGACGATCTCCACATCAATGTGGAAGACGTTATTAACAAAGCTAAACAAGCAAACGTAACTGAACTACTTTCTGTTGGAGTAACGCTGGATTCTTTCCCGAAAATGATGGAAATGATCGAGCCTTATGACAATGTTTATGCTTCGTGCGGTGTGCACCCACTTGATGTTGAAAGCGACTTTTCGATGGACGTATTGCGCCACCATGCGTCGAATGCAAAAGTCGTCGCTATTGGCGAAACGGGTTTAGATTATCATTACAAGCCCGAAACGGCCGCGTTACAGAAAGAGCGCTTTGAGCAACACGTTGATCTTGCAGTGGAGCTCAACAAACCTTTAATTATCCATACCAGAAACGCACGTGCGGATACTCTAGATATTTTGCGTAAGGGTGGGGCAGAGAAATGTGGTGGTGTTATCCACTGTTTTACAGAAGATCTTCCATTTGCTGAAGCTGCACTGGAGCTGGGGTTTTATATTTCTATCTCGGGGATTGTTACTTTCCGTCAAGCTACAGAGTTAAAAGAAGTGGTGAAGACTCTACCTTTAGAGAAGCTTCTTATTGAGACAGATTCTCCTTACTTGGCTCCTGTCCCTCATCGTGGCAAAGAGAATCAACCCGCTTACGTTGTCGAAGTCGCTTCTTATATTGCGCAACTCAAATCGTGCTCTCTTTCTGAAGTGGCACAAAAAACCACCGAAAACTTCCGAAATCTTTTTTTGCGATAAAAAAATAATAAGAGCATAAAAAAGGAGCTTAGGCTCCTTTTTTGTTGATAAAAACAACAGATACGCTCACGAGTTTAATGTTTACTAAAAATGTTGATTTAATAACATTCAAAAATCACAAATGTAATTTTGTTACTAAAAATAACATTGAGGCGTATTTTATTTACGCCTTAAAATTAATTATATAAATAATTAATTCTTTATGAAACAGCAACATAAGTGCAATGCAAACCTTTTCATCGGCTGTTTTTGGGTGTGATCCAAGACTTGTTTTGAAACTAAATTTCGTAACTGTGTGGAAAGTTTGAGGGTCATCAATATATATTTAGAGCCGGAAAATATAATGCAGTTGTGGTTACATTTTCATTGGGTGCTAACCTTTAGGCTACGGGGGTGTGCCGTTAGTGCCCAAATAATACTTATAAATTTATCAGGAGCATAAACATGTTTAAGAACCTTTTTGCTAACCTGCAAAAAGTTGGTAAGGCTCTGATGCTTCCAGTATCAGTTTTACCAGTTGCAGGTATTTTATTAGGTGTGGGTGCTGCCCATCTAAGCTTTATTCCAGAGATCGTTTCTAATCTTATGGAACAAGCTGGTGGTTCAGTATTCGGCCAAATGGCACTTCTATTTGCAGTAGGTGTAGCTCTAGGCTTCACTAACAACGACGGTGTTGCAGGTCTTGCAGCTATCGTTGGTTACGGCATCATGACGGCAACGCTAGGTGTAATGGCGGGCGTTATGGGTGTTGAGAAAATCGATACAGGTGTACTAGGTGGTATCCTTGTCGGTGGTGTGGCTGCTTGGGCATTCAACCGTTTCTTCAAAATCCAACTTCCAGAGTACCTTGGCTTCTTCGCTGGTAAGCGCGCAGTGCCAATCATCACTGGTTTTGCTGCGATCATCCTAGGTGTTATCCTTTCTGTTATCTGGCCACCAATTGGCGGTGCAATTTCTGCATTCTCTGATTGGGCTGCACACCAAAACCCACAGCTAGCATTCGGTATCTACGGTGTTGTTGAGCGTTCTCTAATCCCATTCGGTCTACACCACGTATGGAACGTACCGTTCTTCTTCGAAGCAGGTTCTTGTGTTAACGCTGCCGGTGAAGCTCAAAATGGTGTACTAACTTGTTACCTAGTTGCTGATGAAGCATCTCGTGCTGCTGGTAATGGCTTCGGTCAGCTAGCGGGTGGTTACATGTTCAAGATGTTCGGTCTACCAGCTGCAGCAATCGCAATTGCTCATTGTGCTAAACCAGAAAACCGTGCAAAAGTAATGGGTATCATGGCGTCAGCTGCACTGACTTCATTCCTAACTGGTATTACTGAGCCAATCGAATTCTCATTCCTATTCGTTGCTCCACTACTATACGGTATCCACGCTCTACTAGCTGGTTCTGCATACATCGTTTCGAACACTCTAGGCTTTGTACACGGTACTTCTTTCTCTCACGGTCTGATCGACTTCCTAGTTCTATCTGGTAACGCTCAGAAGATGGTGCTAATGATTGCCGTTGGTCTAGTTTACGCAGTAATTTACTACGTAGTGTTCCGTGGTGTAATCACAGCGCTTGACCTAAAAACACCTGGCCGTGAAGATGAAACGGAAAGTGCAGCTGTAACTTCTGGCTCTGATATGGGCGGTGAACTGGTTGCAGCGTTTGGCGGTAAAGCTAACATTACTGGTCTAGATGCATGTATCACACGTCTACGTGTAGCAGTTGCAGATACAGCTGCTGTTGACCAAGACAAGCTAAAACAACTAGGCGCTGCTGGTGTTGTAGTTGTAGCTGGTGGTGTACAGGCTATCTTCGGTACTAAGTCTGATAACCTAAAAACTGAAATGGATGAGTGGATTCGTAACCACGGTTAATCGCAGTCATTCATAGTAATGCATAAAAGGAGGCTTCGGCCTCCTTTTTTAGTTCCTATTTTATTAACTGACAGTTCCTTTTTTAGTGTGATCCTAAACTCATCTTTACTTTTGTCAGCTTTTTCATACATCGAGCTTACCCATCGTTGACATATTGATATGCCATTATGTTTGAATAGCGAATAATGTTTTTTTGAATAATTGATAACGTGTATGAAGAACAAATTCATTTTATTTTTGGGACTAGTTTCTAGTACGGCAATGGCGGCAAGCGAACCAACGGATCTATCAGTTGGTATGGCTGTCGATCAACAATTAAGTGTTGTTGTAGAGTTAGATAACAAATATCGTGGCATTATCGGAAACGATGGTATGGCGTTTGATTACATCGCTAAGCGTGGAACATTCGATCAAAACATGCCTGTGACTTGGTATGTCGGCGTTGGTGGCTGGTATGAATGGGATGACGAGTTTGGTGTGAGAGTACCACTTGGCGTGAACTGGGATTTATCACGCGGCTGGGACCTTTATGGTCAAATACACCCAGAGCTAGATCTTTACAAAGGTGCTGACTTGCAACTTGGCGGCGCCGTTGGCATCAAGTACAGTTTCTAGAATAAAAGAAACATAAAAAAACGCCGGTAAATACCGGCGTTTTTTGTTTGGAATGCAATACTGTTATTGTTTATCCATGGCTCGCTTGATGCAAACGGCAGCGCCGCCCCAAGTGATACCTAAACCAATAACCATCATAATAATTGCGCTGATTGTCATTTTGCTATCTCCTTGCGGTTCACTGCGTTGATCACTAGACCAAAGATAAAGAGTGCGGCGATAAGTGCCCAGCCTAAAGTTAGATCATAGCCACCGTAGCCTTCAGTAATTAGGGCGTATAGCTTGGTCGCTAAGATAATGGCGAGCATGATTGGTGTAACGAAGCGTAAGCAGATCTCGAACCATTGACCAACAGAGAAATCAGAGCGCTCGTTAACGTAATTACGTACTTCTGGCACGCGCTTCAATAGCCACGCCATCAAGACAATCTCAACCAGACCACCAACCATGATGCCAACGTTGTTTGCAAAGTGGTCTACTAGATCGAGTAGCAGCAGACCGCCATTGGTAGCAAACGCCATAGAGACAACGAAGCCAATACCAATCACAACATTTGCAGCTTTTTTACGGCTCCACTTCAGCTTGTCGATAATGGCTGAAGTTACGGCTTCCATAATTGAAATATGCGAACTTAGACCAGCAACCACCAGTGCAAAGAAGAACAGTGGACCAAGAATATATGGGGCAGGTAGTAGGTTAATTGCCGCAGGTAAAGTAACAAAAGCCAAGCCAACGCCTGCAGATACCACCTCTGTTAACGGCTTACCTTGCTCTTGAGCCATGTAACCCAATACTGAGAAGATCATGATGCCGGCTAGGATCGAGAAGCCACAGTTGATCAACACGGTCATAAACGCGTTATTCGTTATGTCCGACTTTTCTGGTAGGTAGCTAGAGTAAGCTAGCATGATGGCGAAGCCGATACTTAACGTAAAGAAGATCTGACCATATGCCGCTGCCCATACTTTAACATCCCAAATTTTGCTGAAATCGGGTTCGAACATGTAGTTCACGCCATCTAGAGCTCCTGGCAAGAAAATCATACGTCCGATTAAGAAAATCACCATCAAGAATAGGATTGGCATCATAATTTTAGATGCTCGTTCAATTCCTGATTTCACGCCTTTGGCAATGGCGGTGTAAGTAATTGCCCAAGCAATTACCATGGATAAAGCAATCTTCCATTGAATACTGCCTAAGTCTGTTGGTGAGTTGTCACCTAGCTTTAGGTATTCACTAAAGAAAAATGCGTTGGTATCGGTTCCCCAACCTTGAGTGAACGACAACCCAAAGTAAGAAATCGACCAACCGATAACAGCCACATAGTAAACGGCAATAACTGCAGCCACACCAACTTGGAACCAGCCAAGCCATTCAAATTTAGAATGAATTTTCGCAAGTGTTTTTGGTGCCGAGCCTCGGTATTTTTGTCCCATACTGAACTCAAGGATCATAAATGGAATACCGGCAGTGATCATGGCAAAAATGTAAGGAATAAAAAATGCGCCGCCACCGTTTTCATAGGCCATGTATGGGAAACGCCAAATGTTTCCCAAACCGATAGCAGACCCAACTGCTGCTAAGATGAATCCCGCCCGGGATCCCCATTGTTCTCGCTTCATATTTGACTCCTATAAGACTCCCTGAGGAATGAAGCTCTCTACGTAACACAGTAATAATTGCGCCAACAGTTGGAAGAAAGGACCGCTGTTATCCATCAGCTTTTCTATCCTTAATTCTAACTTCTTATAATTTTATAGAGCTATATTCTGGCTACTGTAAGAGAAAGTAGATTATTAATCTTAAAATTTTGATGTGTGTTTGATAAAACTGAAATATTTATCTGTTTTCACTGATCAGACTAACTTCTAATAATACTTAGCGCAATAGAATCTAAATGTTAATTCAGATGCGTTGTCTGGTTTTAATCTTGTTAAATTTGAGTTTGATTGTGGTTTTGTGTGGGTGGGTGGTTGTTTGTCTGGAATAAATGACTGGGATCTAATAATTGCTTTGGTATTTAAGACTATTTTGATTAATTAGGGCGTACGGCTATCTTTTGTGCACCTATCTAGATGATGCTTCGTTACTTTGCCAAACAATGGTGTTTAGACGATATCCTTTATCGGCTCTGTGCAGGACTCGTTCAGCGTTCTTTGTGACGAGCCCTACAGAGGAACATGCATAAAAATTAGAAGCGGAAACTAAAACCAACATTTGATTGGAATTGGTTCATCCAATCAGTATCGAACTTAATGATACAGTTTGAGCCGTCATTAGGTAGATTACAGGCGCCAGATGTATCGTTATCAACGACCGTTCCTAACCATCTCAGTTGGGCTGTTAATGCAAAGTTCTTTGAAAATTCATATTCCAGCCCTGCAAAAGCGCTAGCCGAAAATCCGTATTTTTTGTCTACCCAATCCACATCGGCATAAGAAGCGCCCAAACCTACACCGATATAGGTTTGCCAATTTTCTGCGACAGGATAGTACATGCTGCTTTGGAAGTGCAGATAATGGATATCTGCTGAGTTGGACAGCTTTTCAAGTTCCGTCGATTGATTGGAGTAAAACAATCCGATCCTTCCTTTTTCTAAGGGAGTCTCGACTGAAAGAGCGTAGTTCACTGCGGGGGCGAGATCGTATGTATTACCACTTTCATCCTCTACTTGGCCGCCTCCTGTATAGCCTATGTATGGTGTAACGATGATATTCGCTTGTGCATTGATAGCAGTACTCATCATCATGATTCCTACTAGCCAGCTGAGTTTTTGGTTCATGCCCTATCTCCTTATTATGACTAAGCTAATTGTGATGGGTTAGTCAAAATTGCGCGACTAAATTAAGCAAATCTTGAACATATTTCACACCGGTGTTATTAATTTGTTACATATTAAGGAGGTGTTTATGGAACACGATCTAAAATCCGCATTAATCATTGTGGTGACTGTTTTTGCAGTGCTTTTGTCATTTGGCATAATTGCTATTACAACAGCTTAAGATAACCACTTTTACCAAACGTTTTAACAAAATGGCGTGAGCCTATGATACGTAACAGCGGTATAATCACAGAAAGCCATGCAGAGCTTGATGTAAAAGTTTATGAGCACTTTAGGCATGGTAAAACTGCTTTAGTCACGCAAGGTGGAGGGCAGAGAGGGATTTTTACCGCTGGCGTTTTAGACGCCTTTTTACTTTCCAACTTCGATCCTTTCGATGAATTCTATGGCACCTCTGCCGGAGCACTTAACTTATGTTCTTACTTGTGTCGTCAACATGGCATGGGCAAAGCTTTTATTACCGAGCTGACAACGTCTCCTGAATTTTTTAATCTGTTTCGCTATATCCGAAAGCAGCAGTACTTAGGTTTAGAGTGGGCATTAGAACGGATTCAAGATTTCCCATACAAGCTTGACCTTGATTTAGGTCGCAGTGCATTGGGAAAACGAGGAGCGTTTGCTGCGGTAACGAATATAGAGACGCTATCAGATCAGTATCTACCAATCTTGGATGACTCGTGGTTTAACACTATGCTAGCGACATGTGCGATTCCCAAGTTGTACCACGGACCTGTCGACGTAAATGGCAATAAGTTTGTTGATGGCGGCGTGTCTGCCTCTATCCCTGTTCAAGAAGCGTGGCGTCAGAATGCTCGCAACATTATTGTCATTCGCACAGAGCCGTTTTCAGAGATTGAAGCGAGAGCCCAAAGTGAAGTGGGGGATGTGCCTGTCGAATGGTATCGAGAGTCTATCAACTCAGTACAGCAATCATGGCAGCAAAAAGTGAATCAGTGGAAGCTGGATTGGGCGTCGTTCTTCCAACAAAAAATTAATGCAGCACATCAATCGAAGCTTGCAGGGAAAATGCTGTTAAATGGAGGTCGTTGGTTGTTCGGTGCCGATAACTTGTATCGTTTAAGTCATCTGATTGGTGAGAATTTTGATTCAGGTTTAGCCGACATGCTGATGATTCATTATCAAACATTTGAGCTCACTCAGGCCTTTATATCTGCTCCACCTGACGACACTTTTATTTTACAAGTTGCGCCTAAAGAGGGACTTCGTTCTTCTTCTTTGTTAAGTGACCAAGAGTCACTAGAGCATGACTATCAACTTGGGCTTCAAGCTGGGTTTAACCTAGTTCAACTCTATGACCAGCTGGATGTTGAAATTGATGGTAGAGAGAGTGCATAAACCTTCTTACGTTCACGATGTGCGCAATATACAAAGCATATAAATAAGGCTCCATTTTCGGAGCCTTATTTGCGGGTTCTTGTGGTTAACTCCGGTTAGGTATAACTACTACGCTTGTAGAATGCGCATGCAGTTGGTTGAGCCAACAACATCCATTACATCGCCTTGAGTAATAATGACTAAATCACCTTTGTGCAAGAACCCTTGCTCTTTAAGGCTAGTAATAGCTGCTTGAGCCGTTGGTAAACCCGCATCACTTTTTGACTCGAAATATACAGGTGTCACGCCTCGGTATAATGCTGCTCGATTTAGTGTCGATTCATTCCGTGATAAGGCAAATATTGGCAAGCCAGAGCTTAAGCGAGACATCATCAACGCAGTCCTGCCGGACTCAGTTAACGAGATCATCGCTTTAATTCCTTCCATGTGATTCGCAGAGTACATGGTTGCCATTGCGATGGTTTCTTCAGCGGTTTCGAAGGTTCTATCTAAGCGATAGGTTGATAGACTTGCCTCCGACATTTTTTCTGCCCCCACACATACTTCGGCCATGGATTTGACCGTTTCTACAGGATATTTACCTGCAGCGGTCTCTCCAGAAAGCATCACCGCGTCAGTGCCGTCTAGAACCGCATTGGCCACATCCATCACTTCAGCACGCGTTGGCATTGGGCTAGTAATCATGGATTCCATCATTTGTGTCGCAGTAATCACGATACGGTTTAAACTGCGTGCGCGGCGAATCAGTTTTTTCTGGACACCTATGAGCTCAGGGTCACCGATTTCTACACCAAGGTCACCACGTGCAACCATCACTACATCGGATGCGAGAATAATGTCGTCAATAGACTCATTGGTCGCGACGGTTTCTGCTCGTTCGACTTTAGCCACTAACATGGCTTCAAGGCCTGCATCTCTGGCTAAGCGTCGAGCGTAATGCATGTCTTCGCCGTTACGCGGGAATGAAATAGCAAGGTAGTCTACTTGAATTGCTGCGGCGGTAAGAATGTCGGCTTTATCTTTCTCTGTGAGCGCATCGGCTGACAATCCGCCGCCTTTTTTGTTGATCCCTTTATTGTTGGACAGTGGACCACCGACAATCACACGGGTATGAACTTTATTACCCTCTACTTTGGTAACTTGCAGCTGAACGCGTCCATCATCGAGTAATAAAATGTCATTTGGTGAAACATCTTGCGGTAGTTCTTTATAATCTAACCCTACAGATTCTTGATTGCCTTCACCTTTTGGTAAATCACTATCTAATGTGAATTTATCGCCCACATTCAAAATGACTTGGCCGTCTTTAAACGTTGATACACGGATTTTAGGGCCTTGTAAATCACCAAGAATTGCAACCTGACGCCCAAGTCTTGCTGCAATGGTACGGACTTTGTTCGCACGTTGAATGTGGTCTTCACTGGTTCCATGTGAAAAATTCATACGGACAACGTTTGCACCGGCTTTGATGATCTCCTCAAGTATATTGTCCTTATCCGTTGAAGGACCCAGCGTAGTGACAATTTTTGTTCGTCTTAATTTGGAAGTCATAGATTCTCCGATGAATGTGTGTGTAAAGGTAACTTGAACTCTATCCTTACTTTACGCAATCGCTCTCAAGGTTAGCCTCGCTTAGCCCACACCTTAAAGCTACTTGAATATAAGTATATGCACAGAATGTTTACATTAAGAGTAACCCCGGTAAAACAGACAGATATTCGACAGGCAATGGCCTTATTGATAAAAATACGCTGCTTTAAAGGCATTACTTCATAATTTAGTGAATAAAAATAAGTTATTTTTCAAACAATTTAACAGGAGTAGATTCTTCGTTATTTGATTGAATACACAAACAAACAGGTTTATACGTGATGCTTGTCACGGGGATTTATTAATTCACTTCACAATTAGTTCGCAAAGTAAAAAAATTGTCCCGTTATAGAATTTCGGAGTGCAAGATGTACATGGCTCAACCGGGCCATATTGATCATATCAAACAGGTCAATGCTGGTCGTGTATATAAACTAATTGACCTAAAAGGTCCTATTTCTCGAATTGATTTGTCCAAGCAGAGTGAGCTTGCTCCTGCTAGTATCACCAAAATCACTCGAGAATTAATTGAAGCGCACTTGATTCATGAAACGACAGTACAAGAAGCGACGAGTCGTGGTCGACCTGCTGTCGGTTTGCAGGTCAATAATGAAGGCTGGCAATTTTTGTCAATGCGTTTGGGGCGAGGTTATTTAACCATTGCTTTGCATGAGTTAGGCGGTGATGTACTGATCGATACTAAAATCGAGATACACGAGCTTGATCAAGACGATGTGCTTGAGCGCCTGCTTTACGAAATTGATGAATTCTTTCAGACTTACGCGGATCAACTTGATCGTGTTACCAGTATTGCCCTTACGCTGCCTGGTCTCGTGAACTCAGAGCAAGGTGTCGTTTTGCAGATGCCTCATTACAATGTCGAAAATCTTGCTCTTGGACCAGAGATATACAAAGCAACAGGCTTGCCAGTTTTCATTGCCAATGACACGCGAGCTTGGGCATTAGCAGAAAAGCTTTTTGGTCATTCTCAAGATAATGACAACTCCGTTCTTATCTCTATCCACCACGGTTTAGGTGCGGGCATCATTCTGGATGGGCGCGTTTTGCAAGGCCGTCACGGTAACATTGGTGAACTCGGGCATATTCAAATTGACCCAAATGGAAAACGTTGTCATTGCGGCAATATTGGCTGTTTGGAAACCGTTGCCAGTTCTCAGGCAATTCGTGAAGAAGTCGTAAGACGAATCGCTGATGGCGAAGACTCTATTCTTGCTAAACAAGAAGAAATGAGTATTGAGAGCATTTGTGAAGCCGCTGCAAACGGTGATCCTTTGGCCGTCGATGTGATTGAAAAACTTGGAGGCTACTTAGGCTCTGCAATTGCTATTGTGATCAACTTATTTAACCCTGAGAAAATCTTGATCGGTGGTGTGATTAACCAAGCAAAAGATGTGCTTTATCCTGCGGTTCGTCGCTGTATCGAAGAGCAGAGTTTACCTGTTTATCACCAAGATCTTGAGCTGGTGGAGTCTCGTTTCTATAAGCAAGCCACAATGCCTGGTGCCGCGTTGATTAAGCAAGCGTTGTACGATGGTCAACTATTGATGAAGGTTGTGGAAGGTTAAGTACTTTTTAACATGATGATGTGCCTGGCTGTTGAGACTGCATTTGTAGGTGATTTAGGGTGAGACTTAACGGCTCACCCTTTTTGATCGCCTATTACTAGAATGGGAATTTGAGTTATGTTGCATTGCTATATCTGCGCCATTCATGTAATTTCCTAAAAAGCTCAAGTAAATAAACAAAATGGCTTTCAATGTGCTGCGTGACTTTGCGTCTGATGCAAAGAGAAGTAATACGCTAAAACTGTTGTACTTTAAAGCTGTGCTCGAAAAGCCAAATATTTTAAGGTTATTTGGTTATATAACCTTGCTGTGTCTGTACTGATTTCGAGTAAAATAAGAATTATCCATAATTTAGGTAGTAGTATGTCCGGAGTGTTAAATACGGTTGACCAGCGTACAAACTTGGTTGGTGAAAATCGACTAGAGCTTCTGCTGTTCACTTTAAATAGTCGCCAATTATTTGCGATTAATGTGTTCAAAGTGAAAGAGGTCATCAAGCTTCCACCGTTAACCAAGCTCCCTGGATCGCACTACAATATTCGTGGGGTTGCTTCTCTACGAGGTGAAGCGGTACCAGTGATTGATTTACGAGGCGCAATTGGTTTTCCTGCTTTACGTGGTGAAGCGGAAGAAGAAAATTTGATCGTGACAGAGTACAACCGCACGGTGCAGGGCTTCTTAGTCGGTCCGGTTAAAAACATTATTAATACGGCATGGACTGAAATTCAGCCGCCTCCTTCTACGTCTGGTCGCTCGAATTACCTCACGGCTATCACGCAAATCAAAGAGGGGGATGCCTCTCAAATTGTCGAAATTATTGACGTTGAAAAAGTTTTAGCAGAGATCGTGCATTACGACGTGACTATTTCGGAGGACATTCTCGATCAAGAACTGGCCCAAGCAATGGTCGGGCGTAATGTTCTGATTGTAGATGATTCCTCTACAGCTCGTAATCAAGTTCGCGATACGCTTTCTCAATTGGGTATGAATATCATCGAGTGTCGTGACGGGCTAGAAGCGCTAACGGTTTTAAAACGTTGGTGTGATGAAGGTAAAGATGTAGAAAAAGAGCTGTTGATGATGATTACGGATGCTGAAATGCCTGAAATGGACGGTTATAAACTGACCCATGAAGTGCGCCAAGATCCACGTATGTCTAAGTTGTTTATCACATTGAACACTTCTCTGAGCGGTAGTTTTAATGAAGCCATGGTGCAAAAAGTAGGCTGTGATCGCTTTATATCTAAATTCCAACCGGATCTGCTGGTTGAAGTTGCTCAAGACCGATTACGCCAGATGCTTTCTAAAAGTGCATGATTAGATCTAGTGAAATCAGAGGGAGCGCACCTCTCTCTGTTTTTTAACATCTCTCTCCTTAATTCCTCTGTACTAATGGAAATCCCGAGATTTACTTTGTAGATTGTTCAAGTAGTGCGTGCAATCAATCAACTTACCAGCAATGACGTGCGTGACTTCTCCCTCTCTTTCAAGAATGCCTTTCACCATTAATACTTTAGCGCCTAAATACGCTTGCTTTTGGGCTCGTGCTGTCGCTTGCCAAACGACCACATTAATGTTGCCCGTGTCATCTTCTAACGTAAAAAATGTCACGCCAGCGGCGGTGCCTGGAGATTGTCTTCCTGTTACCACACCTACCACTGTGACCAGTGACTTATGCGGTTTCTCTGTCAGTTGCCTCATGCGGGTAAAGTGAGGGAGTTTGCCCGTTTCTTCTAATAATTTAATTGGATGGCGGCTAAGAGATAGTCCCGTGCTTGCGTAATCCTCAATTAAATTTTCATATTCAGAAGGTTGAGTCTGGTAGCTAACATTGGGTTCTTCGACCTTGTGAAACAATGGTAGGTCAGATAAGGAATCCATTGCTGCCCAGCGAGCGTTATAACGATTTCCCGATAAGGCCTGAAATGCATTGGCTGAAGCCAATAATTCAATGTCACTTCGGCTTCTTAATATCTGCTTTACTTCTTGAATCGATCGGTAACCATTAAGTGGTTTGCGCTCAATAAGCCTTTGTGCGCTTTCTGCGTTAAAGCCTTTCACCAAGCGAAAACCAAGTTGCACGCCGAGCCTGCCATTCGGACGTGAGACGAGATGATGTTGATATTTTGAATGATTGACGCACACCGGCAATACTTCGACGCCATGTCGGCGAGCATCTTGTACTAATTGCGATGGGCTATAAAATCCCATTGGTTGGCTGTTCAACAATGCAGTGTAAAATTCGGCTGGGTAATAATATTTTAACCATGCAGAACAATATGCCAGCACTGCGAAAGACGCTGAATGACTTTCAGGGAAGCCGTACTCACCAAAGCCGCAAATCTGATCGAAAATGCGCTCAGCAAACGCTAAGTCATAACCTCTCTCTTGCATACCATTGATCAGTTTTGGTCTGAATTTAGCGAGATCGCCATTCTTTTTCCATGATGCCATTGCTCGACGGAGTTGATCGGCCTCGCCGCCGCTAAACCCTGCGGCTACCATGGCTAGCTTGATGACTTGCTCTTGGAAAATAGGGACGCCCATAGTCCGCTCAAGAACGCTTTTTACTTCTTCCGATGGATAACTGACAGGCTCTTTGTGATCTCGTCGTTTTAAAAAAGGATGCACCATATCACCCTGAATAGGGCCTGGACGAACAATTGCAATTTGAATCACTAAGTCGTAATAACAAGCAGGCTTTAGGCGAGGAAGCATGCTCATTTGTGCACGAGATTCAATTTGGAATACGCCTATCGTGTCAGCTTTTTGGATCATGCGGTACACGAGTGGATCATCTTGTCGGCGAGTGATCTCGGAAATCGAGAGGGATCGCTGGTGATGTTTCTCGACCAGTTGAAAGCACTTTTTGATGGCGTTTAACATGCCGAGTGCGAGTACATCGACTTTTAGTAGCTTCAAGCTTTCTAAATCGTCTTTATCCCATTGAATGATAGTGCGCTCTTCCATCGAGGCATTTTCAACAGGTACCAACTCATATAAAGGGCCAGATGAAATTACAAAGCCACCTACGTGCTGAGATAAATGGCGTGGGAAGCCAATGATCTCGTTGACCAATTGGATGAACTGCTGCCCTTTGAGAGATTCTGGTTGTAAGCCAAGTTCAATAATTTGAGCTTGCCAGCCTTGGCTGCGATCTCGGCGATTAACGTTCTTAATGAAAAAATCTAATTGGGTCTCTTCAATCCCTAGTGCTTTACCGACTTCACGCACGGCACTTTTAAAGCGATAGCTGATCACTGTTGCAGCAAGTGCTGCACGCTCACGGCCATATTTTTTGTAAATATACTGGATAACTTCTTCACGGCGCTCGTGTTCAAAGTCCACATCAATATCCGGCGGTTCCTTACGTTCTTTACTGATAAATCGTTCGAATAAGACAGCGATTTGTCGAGGATCGACGGCGGTAATTTCCAGGCAATAACACACCACAGAGTTTGCAGCGGAACCTCGCCCTTGGTAAAGAATGCCTTGCTGTTTCGCGAACATTACGATGTCGTGAATAGTAAGGAAGTAGTAGTGGTATTTCAGCTCTTGAATAAGCGCCAGTTCATTCTCGATGGTTTGATTGACTTCTGCTGGCACGCCTTCAGGAAAACGCAGCCTTTTACCACGTTCGACCAACATACGTAAGTAAGAGTCGGGTGTATAACCATCTGGGATCAGCTCGGTAGGATATTCGTATCTTAAATCGGAGAGCTTAAACTCGCATAAATCGGCGATGTAAGTACTTTCTTCCAGCCATTCTGGTTTGTAAATCCGAATCAACTTTTTAAAAGGACGAAGCGCTCGCTCAGTATTCGAAATACGGTCAAAACCGAGTTTATCGACGCTACACCCATGCTTTATAGCAGTAAGTACATGCTGTAATGGCAAGCGTTCAACATCATGCATGAGAACGCCTCCGCAGGCAGTTATAGGTAATTGAAATTCATGTGCTAACTGCTCGCAGTGCGCAATGTACTCAGTATCGTTGTTACTCAAATGGCGCTGAATCGCTACCCACAAACGATTAGCGTGGTGTTGATTGAGCCAGCACCCCCAATAGTGATCACTCTCTTGATGTGTGGGCAGCCACAATACCAAACAATGTCGAACTGACATCAAATCCCATTCGAACAGTTGATAGTTGCCTTTTTCACTGCGTCTCCTTGCGTTTGTGATGATACGACACAACTCGGCATAAGCCTTGCGACAAGGGCAAAGCAGTACGATTTGGCATTCATCATTTAACCAAAACATACTTCCAACGATTTGTTTGATATCGAGTTTATGTTGTTCGATGGTCGCATGGGCTTTGACAACGCCCGCGACTGAACATTCATCCGTTATAGCTAGAGCTTGATAGCGATAGAAAGCAGCTTGGAGTACCAGCTCTTCTGCATGAGAAGCCCCAGTCAAAAAAGAGAAGTTAGACTGACAAAATAGTTCCGCGTAACTCATAATGACCCAACAAAAATAACTGTCGATTTAACAAAAATAGCCATGAAGAAACCAGTGCTTGTGCTGATCGCGAAATATCCATAACCAGCGGCCTTGCTTGGTGTGTGCAATGTAGTAATCACGCATGATCTCATCACCATCCCACCACCCAGAAACTATTCGCTCAGGTCCGTGGACCAAAGAAACTTGCTCTTGCAATACAATGGGAGTCGGTAATTGCATTGCTGGGCGTAGTATGGATGGTATGGCGTGCCCCTTTTCATCCGGAGCATCAGCAGGGCGATACTGACTGGCCTTTTCTGGTCTAGGATCGCAAGCAATATTGGGTTTTAAAACAGCACTTTTTCCCAATTTAGCTTGCAGTAAAGAGAGCAGCTCTAAAGCATTCATGTTTCCTTTCTGCCCAGCAAAGAGATCGCGTGATGCACTAAGAGGCTCACCTTGACGGATGACTTTTAACGTTAGCCCTGTGACTGGGCCATTAAGCGAGAGTGATTCTAAGCTTAAACTCGCTAACTGTTGCCAACGCTGACATAGGTAATCACCTTGCGCAGAAGTGAGTTGAAGGTGTTGCTCTTGTTTCTCACGCTGGTGGAGTGTTAAACACAGTTCAAAAGCGACCTTATCTCTTAATTTAAGAAAGGTTTCGAGTTGACGAAGTAATTTGGCCAACGGCTTTTCAATCCACTGAACGTTTTCGATCTCAAACAACAGCTCTAAATAAACTTGGAAGGATTCGGTAGGGTGATAAAAGTCGACAGGGTGTTTAAACTGCCCAGTCAGTCGACCAACGTAGTTCACCAAATCGATATCAAAGCGTCGTGCGATGTCTTGCAATGGCAGTTCAAGCAGGTTTTGCAATGTGGTGACGCCTACACGTTGTAACTTCTCTACGGTAGCGTTTGATAAATCTGTCAGTTTTAACGGTAGTGGTGATAAAGCTTTTTGTATGGCAGATTTGTCTTCACTGATGACGTTCGCTCCTGATATTGCCATCAATTTGGCAGCAAAAGGCGAAAAACCACATCCGAATTGAAAACTCAGTTTCAGCTCCGATAAGTGAGCTCTGACTTTATTCCAATAGTTTTCAAGCCCTTCATACAGAGCGAGCATTGGAGTAGCACGCAGTAAAATACCTTGGTTTGGCATCAACACAACGTCAGATGTGATCAAATACAACCACTGAGCTACCTCTTGTAATTTATTTAATTCGGTTTGTGGATGATAAGGATGCACTTGTAAATCTCGACACAAGGACGCAGCACTGCCTAAGCCCATACCTGGCTTAATGCCTTGTTGTTCGGCAATCTCGTTGTATTGAAGAATCTGGCAACGTTGGCTTTCGACAATCACCACGGGTTGTTCTTGGTTATCACCAAAGAGTGCGTCTAGCTGCAGGCGAGGGAAGTGCAAGTAAATCCACAGAGCCATATCACTAACCTTGGTTCGCCAGTGGGAAATTGACCACAGTCGAGTGCACAGTTTCAGATGATGGTTTCACCAGTTGCGGGTAATGGTGTTGGAATCCGATACTAACGCTACCTCTATTCCAGCCTCCTTTCCTTTTCAGCACTTCAACATGAATCCCTTGCTCGTCGCCTTTCAGTTTTAAACTGAGTGACACAGGCAAAGACAAGCGGTTGATAGTATCTGTTTTAAGCATAAAGAGAGGGCAAGTACCTTGTTCACTCGCTACCTGTAAGCGTTTCACTTGATGTATTTCAAGCTCTTCTTGCCATAACAAAACATTACTGCATACCCCACTTTTCAGACATTGCTCTGCAGCCCAAAGAGCATCTTTGGGATGAGCTGGATTAACGACCCACACTTGGTTTATATCCAAACCGATGTAGTGTAAGAACAGAGAATTCACTAACGCGGGAGGTTGAATAAATGCAGTCACACCATTGGTCTGGGTGGCTTTTAAATAAGGAGCGAGCAAACGCAATTCACCAATACTACCAATAGATTCCATCTCCACTACGCCATGAGGTGGAAAGCCTCCGCCGAGCAAATCATCTAATTCAGAAAAACCGGAACTAGTCTGCAACTGCTGAGGATCTGCTTTCGTTAAATTTGCTTGCCAAACAAGGTGTTGGCTTTTTAAGTTCTGAATAATATCTTGCATAATAAATACCTGTATATACATACAGTATATTTCTGTGGGAGAAAGTCGCAAGATTTTTATGAAGAGAGAAATGAAAAAAGGCAGCGTTTGCTGCCTTTTCAATCGATTATGTGAGGTAACCTGAATGAGTTATTTACGCTTCGGTTGAGCGTCGATGCACTGACCGTTCACATCGGTAACCGCAGGATCCATTAAGTGCAAATATAGCGGCATGATATCCAGTGGCGTTTTGAGAGTATTCGCATCTTCACCCGGATATGCTTTTTCACGCATGCGAGTACGAGTGGCACCAGGGTTAATTGCGTTAACGCGGATCGGTGTATCACTCAGCTCGTCAGCTAAAACTTGCATCATGCCTTCTACGGCAAATTTAGAGATAGCGTATGGCCCCCAGAATGCGCGGCCAGAGTGGCCGACGGTTGAAGAGGTAAAGATAATACGCCCAGCTTCTGATTTACGCATCACAGGCAGTAATGCTTGAGTCATTAGCACTTCGGCTTTCACGTTGATCTGCATGATATCGTCGAAGTCTTCCTCTTTGATTTGATCAAATGGACACAGCGAACTCAAGACACCTGCGTTGTGTAATAGACCATCCAAGCGACCAAACTGTCCTTCGATTGTCTCTGCCATATCAATGTAATTCTGCTGAGTTGCACCCTTGAGATCCAATGGAATGATAGCAGCTTGTGGATAGCCAGCAGCTTCAATCTCATCATAGATAGATTCAAGGTTTTGCACATTTCTACCCAAGAGAATAACAGTTGCACCGTGCTCGGCATAAGAAAGCGCGGCTTGACGGCCGATGCCATTACCAGCGCCAGTAACAAGAATGACTTTACCTTTTAGAGCATCAGCTGAAACGGAGTAGTTCACGGCGATAAATCCTTATTATTGTAAGAGGGTCCATGATAGTTAATTGACGCTAAAAAACGCCTGTTTCTCAATGGAAAATCTTGGTAATCGTGACAAGATGGTTACAATACACCAATTCATGTGTTATACCAATTCCAGAACTTTCGTTAGGTATGCTATCAATCAGAACAAGTGGTTACAAACCGCGCTGCCTTCTCGCTGATGTTTCTGCGTAACATACTAACGTCATCTGAAATGAGATAAAGGAGCTCTCGTTGGAATTTTTATTAGATTATGGTCTGTTTCTGGCCAAAATTATCACGGTGGTTGCTGCGATAATTGTTCTGCTCATTATTGCAAAATCGGCTGGTGGCAAATCGGGTGCGGCGAAAGGGGAGTTAGAGATTACCAACCTTTCAGATCAACACAAACAATCTGTTGAGCAGTTAGAGCATCATTTGCATGACGATGCTTTCATCAAGGCTCGAGATAAAGCCGTCAAGAAAGAAGAAAAAGAGAAGAACAAATCTCGCGAGAAAGAAATCAAACAAGCGAGCAAAGACGGTTCATTAGATAGCAAGCGTGAACCACACCTATTTGTTCTTGATTTCAACGGTAGCATAGACGCAAAAGAAGTCGCGTCTCTACGTGAAGAAATCACCGCTATTTTGGCTGTCGCACGTGAAGGTGATGAAGTGTTACTTCGCTTAGAGTCTGGCGGTGGTATGGTTCATGGTTACGGCCTTGCCTCTTCTCAACTGGACCGAATCAAAGCTGCGGGTCTTCCTCTGATCATCTCTGTTGACAAAGTTGCGGCAAGTGGCGGTTACATGATGGCATGTGTAGCAGATAAGATTGTTTCTGCACCATTTGCAATTGTGGGGTCTATTGGCGTTATCGCACAAATTCCTAACTTCAACAAACTGTTGAAGAAACATGACATTGAGTACGAACAACTAACAGCGGGTGAATATAAACGCACGCTAACGATGTTCGGTGAGAATACCGATAAAGCGCGCGATAAGTTTAAGCAAGAACTTGAAGAAACACATGTCTTGTTTAAAGACTTCATCCGTGAGCGTCGTCCTAGTTTGGACCTAGACAAAGTAGCCACTGGTGAGCACTGGTTCGGTACACAAGCGAAAGAGCTTGGTTTGGTGGATGACATTAGTACATCTGATGATATCGTTGTTGCAGCATGCAAAGATAAAACTGTACTTTCTGTGCATTATGTACAAAAGAAAAAACTGGCCGACAAGCTAGCAGGTGTGGCGGGTAAAGTCGCTGATAGTGTGATTTTAAAGTTAGCTGAGCGTGGTCAAAAGCCGATTGTTTAATCGAGCTTAAGTTCATGACATTTAAAACGGCGAGGGCGGAAGCTCTCGCCGTTTTTGTTGAACTTTATGTTTATTGATGAATCCAATTACGCATTAGGTGTAATGCTTTACACGACATTTTTCCTCGCTCCAAAGACTGATTACCCGTATAATGTGCGCCTCGAAAACCGAGCAAATTGCTGAAAAGAAACTATTGGTGGAGAAGAACATGTCCTCTCAAACTCCGGTTGTAACCGTAGATGGACCTAGTGGTGCAGGTAAAGGCACTTTATGTATGTTGCTGGCGAAAAAGTTGGGTTTCCAACTCTTAGATTCTGGCGCAATTTATCGTGTACTTGCACTCGCTGCGATTCACCACGGTGTCGACACCGAGTCAGAAGATGCTCTTGTCCCACTAGCAACCCACCTAGACGTTCAATTTATCGCGGAAGGTGACTTAGTTAAGGTCATTCTAGAAGGCGAAGACGTGTCAGGGGAGCTTCGTAAAGAAGAAACGGGTATGGCAGCATCTAAAGTTGCGGCTTTGCCACGTGTTCGTGAAGCATTACTACGTCGTCAGCGTGCATTTGAGACCGCTCCGGGTCTGGTTGCTGATGGTCGTGATATGGGCACAATTGTATTCCCGAGTGCGCAAGCAAAAATCTTCCTTGATGCGAGTGCTGAAGAGCGTGCAAATCGACGCCTTAAACAGTTGCAAGAGAAAGGGTTAGATGTTAGATTTGCTGACCTTTTAAGCGAGATCCAAGAGCGTGACGACCGAGATCGTAACCGCCCAGTGGCGCCATTACGCCCTGCTGAGGATGCGCTTGTGCTAGATTCTACGTCGATGACTATCGACGAAGTAGTAGAAAAGGCACTACAATATATCGAATCGAAGCTAGCTGAGTAATAATACTCGACTAGGCTAAGAGCGTTGGTCGCAAGGATGATGACTGGCGAATTTAATAACCCCATGCGGTAGGATACCCGTGGAAGTTTAATTTATTGAAGATTAATTAAATGACTGAATCTTTTGCTCAACTCTTTGAAGAGTTTCTAAACGAAACAGAATTCCAACAAGGCAGCATCGTTAAAGGTACTGTAGTAGCTATCGAGAACGGTTTCGTTCTTGTTGACGCTGGTCTTAAGTCTGAATCTGCTATCCCTGCTGAACAGTTCAAGAACGCTGCTGGCGAACTTGAAGTTGAAGTTGGCGCTGAAGTAGACGTAGCTCTAGACGCTGTTGAAGATGGTTTCGGTGAAACTCAACTTTCTCGTGAGAAAGCTAAGCGTCACGAAGCTTGGATCGTACTTGAGAAAGCTTACGAAGAAGCTGAAACTGTTGTTGGTATCATCAACGGTAAAGTTAAAGGCGGTTTCACTGTTGAACTAAACGGTATCCGTGCTTTCCTTCCTGGCTCTCTAGTAGACGTACGTCCAATCCGCGACACTGCTCACCTAGAAAACAAAGAGCTAGAGTTCAAAGTTATCAAACTTGACCAAAAACGTAACAACGTAGTTGTTTCACGTCGTGCAGTTATCGAATCAGAGAACAGCGTTGAGCGTGACGAGCTTCTAGAAACTCTACAAGAAGGTTCTGAAGTTAAAGGTATCGTTAAGAACCTTACTGACTACGGTGCGTTCGTTGACCTAGGTGGCGTTGACGGTCTTCTACATATCACTGATATGGCTTGGAAGCGCGTTAAGCACCCATCTGAAATCGTTAACGTTGGTGACGAGATCCAAGTTAAAGTTCTTAAGTTCGACCGTGAGCGTACTCGCGTATCACTAGGTCTTAAGCAACTAGGCGAAGATCCATGGGTAGCAATCGCTAAGCGTTACCCAGAAGGTCACAAACTAACTGGTCGCGTAACTAACCTAACTGACTACGGCTGCTTCGTTGAAATCGAAGAAGGCGTTGAAGGTCTAGTTCACGTTTCAGAAATGGATTGGACTAACAAGAACATCCACCCTTCTAAAGTTGTTAATGTTGGCGACGAAGTTGAGGTTATGGTTCTTGAAATCGACGAAGAACGTCGTCGTATCTCTCTAGGTCTGAAACAGTGTAAAGCTAACCCATGGCAGTCATTCGCTGAAGCACAAGCTAAAGGCGACAAAGTTACTGGTAAGATCAAGTCTATCACTGACTTCGGTATCTTCATCGGTCTAGAAGGCGGCATCGACGGTCTAGTTCACCTATCTGACATTTCTTGGAATGTTGCTGGCGAAGAAGCTGTACGTGAGTACAAGAAAGGCGACGAGATCTCTGCAGTTGTTCTAGCAGTAGACGCTGAGCGTGAGCGCATCTCTCTAGGCATCAAGCAAATGGAAAATGACCCATTCAATGCTTACGTTGCTGACAACAAGAAAGGTGTTCTAGTTAACGCTACTGTAACTGCTGTTGACGCTAAAGGCGCTACTGTTGAAATCGCAGAAGGCGTTGAAGGTTACATCCGTGCTTCTGAAGTATCACGCGATCGCGTAGAAGATGCTTCTCTAATCCTAAGCGCTGGTGATGTTGTTGAAGCGAAGTTCACAGGTGTAGACCGTAAGAACCGCGTAATCAACCTATCTATCAAAGCTAAAGACGAAGCTGACGAGCAAGAAGCAATGGCATCTATCAACAAGCAAGATGACAATGCATTCGGTAACGCAATGGCTGACGCTTTCAAAGCTGCTAAAGGCGAATAATATACTCGCTTAAGCAAAAAAGGAGCCGCAAGGCTCCTTTTTTATATTTGGTCATATTTAAGTAGTAATACTAATGACAGTAAACTATCTTAATAAAAGGCATTTCTTCATTGCGCATTTTGCATAAAATTTGTCTAGAATTGTCAGCAAGTGTTTGTTGGAATTAGTATTACTTACTATAATAAGTGATAAAGATACTCAAAGAGGGCAACTATGACTAAGTCTGAACTGATTGAAAGACTCTGCGCTGAGCAAACACACTTATCAGCGAAAGAGGTAGAGGATGCTGTAAAAGATATTTTAGAGCACATGGCCTCTACACTAGAGAGCGGTGACCGTATCGAGATCCGTGGCTTTGGTAGTTTTTCTCTTCATTACCGCGAGCCTCGCGTAGGTCGTAACCCTAAAACGGGCGATAAAGTGGAATTGGAAGGTAAATACGTTCCACATTTCAAACCTGGTAAAGAACTTCGTGAGCGTGTAAATATTGGTTAATGCACTCTTATTAGTTTGAAAAAAGCGGCATACGTTTGTGTATGCCGCTTTTTTGTAATGTATCCAAGTTAGTCATACATCCAAGATCGTTTACTAATCTAATTGTGGATTCAGCTGTTTTCTATACCCAAATAACTTTAACTTCTAAGCATGTCTACAAACTAAGCATCTTGAGGTTACTTGGGTATAGATTATTGCTAATATACGTAGTCTGAAGAAGCATTTTCCTGCATAATCTTACCGACTTACTCCTAGAAGGGTGATGTAACATGAAAATTATAAAAATCGTTGCTGTTTTAGCTCTCTTTTTAATTGCATTGGCGTTAGGTTCCCAAAACCAAGAGCTCGTGACTTTTAACTATCTTCTAGCAAAAGGAGAGTTCCACTTATCTACGCTATTAGGTGTAGTATTTGTGGTTGGCTTTGCTTTAGCGTGGGTTATCTTTGGTAGCATCCAACTGAAAACTCAGCTACAGGTCCGTCGTTTAAAGAAAAAACTGAAAAAGTACGAACCAACTGAATCAAACAACGCTGCTGATAAGCCAGCCATTGAAAAACAGGCATAAGGATAAGGCTTAACTTTAATGCTTGAACTACTCTTCTTGTTGTTGCCTATAGCTGCTGCGTATGGCTGGTATATGGGGCATCGCAGCGCTCAGCAAGACAAGCAGAAGCAATCTCATCAAATCTCTCGTCAGTATATGACGGGTCTTAATCTGTTGCTCTCTGACCAATCAGATAAGGCTGTCGATCACTTTATTGAATTGCTCCAAGTTGATAACGAGACCATCGATACTCACCTTGCGTTGGGTAACCTGTTCCGGTCTCGTGGTGAAGTCGACCGCGCAATCAGAATTCACCAAAATCTTATTTCTCGTTCAGGCTTAACACTGGACCAAAAGAACCTCGCCCTTCAACAGTTAGCGAAAGACTACATGGTCTCAGGTTTTCTTGATCGTGCAGAGAAAATCTTCGAACAGTTAGTCGAAGAGCCAGATTACAAAGAGGCGGCTCTTCAACAATTAGTGACCATTTATCAGCAAACACGAGAATGGGAAAAGGCGATTTATTACGCGAACCAATTGGCTAAGTTAGGTAATAAACGCTCAAGGATGCGTGCAAATATTGCCCATTTTTGGTGTGAAATAGCCATGCTCGACCAAGCTGATGGGAATACTAATAAGGCAATACAGCATTTTAAAAAAGCGTTAGCGGAAGACCCGAAGTGTGTTCGAGCAAGTATTGCTTTGGGACGAATTTACCTAGAGTCTGAAGACTATAAGCACACCATCAAATATCTGACGGGGGTACTTGAGCAAGATAAAGACTTTATCAGTGATGTCTTGCCAACTATTGCAGAATGCTATCATCATCTGGGTCAGGAAGATGAACTTGTCGAGTTTCTGAGAGCTTGTATTGATAAGAAAGCAGGCGTATCAGCCGAGTTGATGTTGGCTCAATTAGTTGCTCATCACGAGAACGTTGGGGCTGCTCAAGAGTTACTGACGAAACAATTGCTGAAAAACCCAACCATGAAGGGCTTCTACCGTTTAATTGACTACCACATTGCAGAAGCAGAAGATGGTCGAGCGAAAGACAGCCTATCAACACTACAAGCGATGGTGGGTGAACAGTTAAAAGTGAAACCGCATTACCGATGCCGGAAGTGTGGATTTTCTACCCATTCCCTTTATTGGCATTGTCCGTCCTGTAAAGGATGGGGGACGATCAAGCCAATCCGCGGATTGGATGGTGAATAATTCTTAATGCAGCTGGCAGAGTTTCTGTCCGCTGCATTTTTTTAACTTTTTATTTAATAAGAACCAAAACAGTTAGGAGATGAAATGATCGACCAAAAAGTTATTGTCGCACTGGATTATGATAACCAAGCAGATGCACTTGCGTTTGTAGATAGAATTGATCCTGCGTCATGCCGACTAAAAGTTGGCAAGGAGATGTTTACGCTATTTGGTCCTGATTTTGTACGTGAACTCCATAAACGTGGTTTCTCGGTATTCCTAGATTTAAAATTTCACGATATTCCAAACACCTGTTCGAAAGCAGTTCGCGCTGCGGCTGAAATGGGTGTATGGATGGTGAACGTACACGCGAGCGGTGGTGAGCGTATGATGACGGCATCACGTGAAATTCTTGAGCCATATGGTAAAGATCGTCCACTTCTTATCGGTGTAACGGTACTAACCAGTATGGAACAAAGTGATTTAGCTGGTATTGGTTTGAATGTTGCGCCTCAGGAGCAAGTTATTCGTCTAGCAACCTTGACCAAAAACGCAGGTTTAGATGGCGTGGTATGTTCAGCGCAAGAGTCCTCACTACTGAAGAGCGAACTAGGCCAAGAATTTAAATTAGTGACCCCTGGTATTCGACCTGCTGGCTCAGAACAAGGTGACCAACGCCGTATCATGACGCCAGTAGACGCTATCCAATCAGGTTCAGATTATCTTGTGATTGGTCGCCCTATCACTCAAGCGTCAAATCCTGCAGAAGTGCTGAAGTCGATCAATGAGAGCTTATCTAACATGTAAGCACTGTCTCGATTGTATGGAGAAAAGTGAGGCTAAGATGCCTCACTTTTTACATCGAATGAAAATACTGATCGCGGTAAACAACCATTCCTTTTAACCAGCTATGTCTGATCATTTACTCGCTTTAACCGGTATATCGGGGCCAATTGAGATCAAGGTTCTGCGGTTTATTCTGAGTAAAGTAGGGCTTGGTACTATGTCGATCACACTTTTGTAACATAACTCACTGTGATGCCTCGAAAATGCAATCATGTGTTATTGATGGCTTGCGTTACAAATATCTAAAGAATACTATGGCGAAGATGCATTCACTGCGTTGTAAGGTCTAGGATGACCTAGTGAAACTCTTTGAAATTAATATAGAAGCTGGCAGGACGTCACTTCATATTACGTTCCTATTATTTCCTATCTGCGTATTTTAAATCGCAGCTTTCTGTGAGCTTTCACACGCTGTCTTCCTTGTTACGACCTTAGTGCGCAAACACAACAAGGAAGAAACATGACTAAAAAACTGCCATTTTCAGTACTAGCAACACTGACCGCTGCCAGTTTTCAACTGAGTGCGGCAGAATTGCCAGCTGATATCGAATGGATTTCAAACAACAACGAACCTCTATTTGCCTCTGAAGAAGCGGTACGAGGTGGCACCTATCGCACTTACATTCAGAGCTTTCCGCAAACATTACGAAGTGTTGGTCCAGATGCGAACTCAGGTTTGCGCCAATACTTAATGGATGGTTCACCAAAACTGGCTCAGCGTCATCCAAATACTGGCAAATGGATCCCTCAACTTGCTAAGTCATGGGCGTTTGGAGAGGACAACAAAACCGTATTCTTTAAACTCGACGAAACGGCCGAGTGGTCAGATGGTGAAAAAATTACAGCAGATGATTACGTCTTTATGATGAAGTACTACACGTCAAAAGACATTATCGACCCGTGGTATAACGACTTCTTCACAAACAGTATTGTGAGTGTTGAAAAAATTGATGACTACACGATCAAAGTCAATCTTGCTGTAGCTCAAAGTCATGACTCACTTATGGTTATGATTAACATGCCAAGTAATGGTTTTCAGCCTCGTCCTGAACACTTCTTTGAAGGAGAAAAGGACGCAAATAACGATGGCATGCCTGATAACTTCGTCAGAAAGTTTAACTTTAAATCTGAGCCAACCGCAGCGCCTTACTACATTGATCAAGTGAAGAAAGGTAAGAGCGTAACATTCAAACATGTCGGTGAAGATTGGTGGGGATACAACAACCGCTACTATAAAAACCGTTATAACGTTGAAAAGGTTCGCATTAAGGTAATTCGCGATCCTGATATTGCCATGAAGCACTTTGAGAAAGGCAACTTAGACTACTTTGAGATGGTGCTACCAAGCTTTTGGCATGACAAAACCAATAGTGATGTGTACAAAAAAGGCTATATCCAAAAGTACTGGGGCTTTAACGAAGCACCGCAAGGAGCTGGTGGTCTTTGGATGAATACAGCGATGCCGATGTTGGATAACCTAGAAGTGCGTAAAGGTGTTATGGCAGCCACTGACTATGACGGCATGATTGAAAACATCATGCGTGGAGATTATTCACGTAAACCGCATGGACTCGGCTTTGGTCATGGCGAATACGATGATCCTAACAATACACCGCCAAAGTTTGATGCTGATGCGGCGGTTAAACACTTCGAAAAAGCGGGCTTTGACAAAGTGGGCGCAGATGGTATTCGTGTTAACGACAAGGGCCAACGCTTGAGCTTTGCTATCACCTACGGATACAACTCTTGGACACCGCGTATTGCATACCTGAAAGAGCAAGCGAAACTTGCTGGTCTTGAGTTCACGTTAAACTTGGTGGATGGCTCATCTGCGTTTAAATACATTCTTGAGAAAAAGCATCAGCTAGCGTTTTTGAATATGGGCTCTGGTGAGATCCCTGCGTATTGGGAATACCTACACTCGGATAATGCAAATCGACCACAAACGAATGCTCACACCAACTACAGCAGCCCTGAGCTAGACAAGTTAATTGAAGCGTATGACTCTGAGTTTGATCAGGAGAAGCGTTACGACTTGTCGCATCAAATCCAAAACTATGTCAGCAAAGCAAATATCATCGTTCCTGGCTACATGGTGCCTTATTCTCGAGTTGCTCATTGGCGCTGGGTTAAAATTCCTAAAAACGGCATGACAAAAGCGACAGAATGGGTGCTTCATCCAATGGATATCGGTAATTTCTGGATTGATAACCAAGTAAAAGAAGAGACAGAAGAAGCGATGGACGAGGGTAAAACCTTCCCAGAACTAACGGTAATTGATGATCGTTACAAATTGTAAAGCAGTAGTTTAGATAGAAAATGATAGCCCCGATAATGAATTTTATCGGGGCTTTCTTTTTTACTTAATAAGGTAAGACACTTCTAAAAGGTAGGTTTTTGCATCACCAAGCAAAGAGAACGCTCTATCGATGGTTTTAAATCGATCATCAAGCGAGTCGCTGGATATCAGCTGGCTGAATGTTTGCAACGAAAAAGCTTCGTTTGCTTTGAAGAACTGATGTACGTTTTCAAGCTGAACTTTATGAATATGCTCCACCTTATTTAGGGCGGTGGTTAAATCGGAAATGTTAATCGACATTGCTACTCGGGAACCTTATCAATAAGACCTATATGAGGTCATAGAGTGGGGTTTTATATTTTGCGACAGAGAGTAACACCGAAGAGCAATTTATAGTCTGATGAAGATCAATTTGCCTTATTTAAGCATCTGTAACGCGGCACTAGACGTGTACCTAGAGCTAGTACACGTTACAACGCTTGAATATAGGCTAGGGTTTCACCTGATCAAAAGTAAAAGCCAAGTCCGACTAAAAGCCCTTGAGAAGCTGTATCATATTCAAATACTCCCTCATTTTTGTAATCAACCCAGGTCGACTTGTAAGCTAAGTTGAGATCAGACCATTCGTTAAAACGATAACGAACACCAGTTTGAATGGCATAAGTGAAGTGAGTATCGTTGCCAAGTCCGGCGTCGATGCTGGCATGAAATCGCCAGTTTTCGCTCAATTCATCAATGAGTCGCAAGCCAACTAAAAAATCGACCCAATCTTCTTGTAATGACAGTCTATTTTCTAGTACCCGGTTATCATTACGATACAGCTTGCCGGTGATGTCATTGTCCCACCAACGTAATCCAAACATATAATCCAGTTTACCAAATGAATATTGTTCGCGTTGGAATGCCTTTGCTTCTAGAACACCTTGCCGTATTTCGATGTCCGCACGATAACGAGCGTTAGGCAGAGCGCCCTTGATATTATTAACATCACCACTTAAGTTCATGAAACTATAATCTATGTAGTAGCCCCACTTACTTTGGTAAATACTCTCGAATCGCAACATCGCCCCAATATCGAGGTGGTCTACGATGAACTTAGGATCGACATCCACCTCTGATGAAAAGCGACCAATACTGGTATCCCCGTGGATATTCAGTCCTAGCATGTACACTTCTATGCTATTTCGCCAACGAGATTCTTGTGTCTCGGCTGAGAGCGCTACTGATGTAGGTAATACAAGAATGAGTGAGGAGAGTGATAGCAGGTTACATGGTTTCATCCAATTTCCTTTTCGGCTTTTCGGCTTTTCGTCAGCTTTCAGCTTAGTAGAAGTCGCTACACTCTGCATAAAAAAGGGAAGCAACTTGCTTCCCTGTAATTAACATTGACTTAGAGTTGTTTGGCAATGTCTGAGGTTAGGCTTTCTAAGCCTATGGATAAAGCGTTGACGAGCGCTTCATAGCCTTCATCTTGAAGCGGCTTTGAGATTTGTATTGGCGCACTGTTTTCGACCTTACCTTCGGCATTAATGAGTAACCATTCTCCCTCAATTTCGATATTACCTTTGTAGCTGCCATTAAATTTATTTAACGTAAGCTGTAGTTTGGCTTCACCGCTTTGATCCAACAGATTATTCATTTCAGTCGGCCAGTAATGACTTTGCTTGTGGCGTAGTTCCGCGACGACTCTCTGAGTGATTTGCTCAGAAATACTGTGCGCCCATTGATTGTGTTTCGCCTGAATAACTAGGGTCTCAGAGGTTCGATAAACAATGCCATTATCATTCAAATAACTCGCCAATGTCACTGGACGAACAACTAAAGTTGGGCGCTGAGCGATATCAGAAGAGCTCAGCGTCACTGGTTCCACCTTAGGTAGAAGGTACATAGCTCCTTTAGTTTGCGGAGCGCTACTGCAACCCGTTAGACCGACAAATAGCGCGATAGACAGAAAGAATACTCGTTTCATTAGTTTTGGCCTTTAATTGGTATTGGGTCACTGATTTCATCTTCTCCAAACACAAGAGAGTTTGGCTTTTCGTTTAGCTGTTTAAGTACGGGTTTAAACTCTGTCATCACGCTTTCTAATTCTTTTAGCGTGGCTTCCATTTCGCTGTACATGGTTGAGTTGGGCCCATAACCATCGAGTGTTTTTTGTAATTGCTGTAAGCTTTGGCGAATATCTGTTGGGATCTCTTGCGTCTCTTTTTGATTCAAAAGTTTATCAATACTGTCCGCCACGCGTTCTGCTGAAGCTAACGTTTTTTCAGACGTTTTTAACGTTGAATTGAGAGAATCTAGCGTTTCTTCCATCGGTAAGTTATTAATCTTATTTAGGAAGTCGTTCACTTGGCGCTGAACCTGCGCAAAACCACCACGCATGGTTGGGAAAACATCTAAATCAGCAAACTTACTCGGGACGTAAGGCTCGTCATTTGGATAGAAGTCGGCGTCAACATACAGTGCGCCTGTTAATAAGTTACCTGTTTTTAAAGTACCACGTAGGCCTTTAGCAAACTCACTCTTCAATTTATCTTTTAACATTGGTAAAGATTGGGATTGGAAATCGCCATAAACACGGCCGAGCTCGATACGTACCAATACAGGGATTTTTTTCGCAGAAAAGTTCTCTTCTGGGGTTGGAAGTCGCATTGGTACACGCATCACAGTACCAATTCTCAAGCCTCGATATTCGACAGGTGCCTTACGTTTAAGTCCTCGTACCGATTCATCAAAAAGCATAACGAATTCAATATAATCATCGTACATGCCTTCTCGAAGTTGTTTAATATCATCGTACAAGCGGAAGTTGACCATATTTTCAGTGAGCTGTTCACCGGATTCAAGACCTGGAACGGTATCGAAGGTAACACCACCCGTTAGCATGCTCTCTAATGAGCCAAACTTGACTTCGAACCCTTCAGCGTTGAGCTGTAAATCTACGCCAGAATTCAGCCAGAACTTGGTACGAGTGCGCACTAAGCTGTCATAAGGCTTGAAAATAAAGAGTTGGTATAACGCTTTGCGAGTGTCAACATCAAAGCTGGTTTTCTCTACACGACCAACCGTAAAGCCTTTATAAATGACGGGGTCACCAACGCCTAGTTTACCGGCCTCGCGATGTGTTAACACAAGGCGTAGCCCCTCCGCATCAGGAGAGGCGACTGGGGGAACATCTAAGACCGTAAAGCGCTCTTTCTCTATTTTAGATTTACCCGGCTGAAGTTGGATATAAGCGCCAGAGAGCAAGGTCTCTAAACCTGAAACGCCATCACGGCCAATACGAGGCTTCACCACCCAAAACATGGTGTCATCTCGCAGCATGCGTTCTGCATCCTTGTTCATTTGTGCCTTAGCGATGATGTGATCGTAATTTTCACTGAGAGTGACTTCAGTAATCAGCCCGACTTTTACATTCAATGCTCGGATTTCGGTTTTGCCAACCTCAATCCCATCTGCGGTTGGCAGTTGGAGAGTAATTTGTGGGCCTGTACTGTTGATATATTGGAACAGCATCCACGCTCCCATGGCTAGCGCAAGGATCGGGACAATCCATATCGCGGAAATCTGCTTTTGCGGTTTTATTTGAGCGGTTACGTTGTTCTCATCACTCATATTTGGCTTTCTCGTTTAAGTTGTCAGAAATCGGCTCCTGCACTTCGTTTTGTGGCAATTGCCACAACAAACGTGAGTCAAATATCATTGCAGAAAGCATAGTAAAAATGACCACTGCCGCGAAAGAGAGCGCAGCAGGACCTGGATAAATCGCCATTAAGTTTTGCAGCTGAACCAGTGCAACTAAGATCGCGACGACGAAGATATCGATCATGGACCAACGACCAATAAACTCAGTTATGCGGTAGATCTTTAAGCGTGAAATACTCTCTTCGTGCGGAAGATATCGCGCTTTTTGCGCATTGTAATACAGCCACGCGAGTGCCAGCATTTTCGCCATTGGAATAAATACGCTAGCAAAGAAAATTACCATCGCAATAGGGTAAGAACCTAAATGCCAAAGCAATATTACCCCCTCCATGATAGTTGAACCTTCTGCATGTCCAAGGCTTACGGTGTACATCATAGGGTAGAGGTTCGCAGGGATATAGAAAATGACTGAAGCAAACAAAAGTGCCCAAGCTTTTTGTAAATTGTCTGCGGGGTTGTATTTGTGAATAGGGCTTTTACAACGAATGCAGTGTTGGTGTTTTTTAGCTTCAATAGGGTTGAGCTGGTGACACGTATGACAACCAATATGGTTGTGGTTATGGTGCGTATCACCCTCTTTTACATCAGATAGCTCGATAGCTGGAATAAAGTGCCCCCAGAGCCAGCTTTTGTCGACCATTGATATGCATTTGACTACCAGAACGGTATATACACAAAACGCCCAGAATGAAGTGCCCATTCCTATGTCTGCGAGGGAAGCGATTTTAATTAAGCTGACCAACACGCCAATCAAAAAGACATCCACCATTAACCAGGGTTCGACTCGAAACAGAAGACGGCATAAAACTTTTGCCATTCGTTGCTGCTTTCTAGAGGGGGTATGTTTACGTGCTTTTAATGCTTCAAGGTGAAGAAAGAGAATGAGACCAACATAGATTGCAGGCAAAACGATAACTGTTGCGAGTAGCAGCACACCCAAAAGCACATTTTGAAACTCAGCCAGCATTTTGGCAGCGTGCAACAAGGTGATTTCTTGCGACAACCCTTGCACGCTGAACGACATAAAAGGGAAAGAAATGCTTAGCACTAACATGATCAAACATGCCGATGATATGGCGATCACGCTTTGGTAAGGCTTGGCATTCACTTTAGTCAGCGAATGCGAACATCGAGGACATTGTGCTTTTTGCCCCTGTTCGATATCGGGAATGCGAACAACAAGGCCGCACTCTTCGCATGAAATTAACTGACGGGAATTAGGTTGAATACTCATCGGGTAGGTTTTAGATTCATTTGCTTTAAGAATACTCTTTTTTCACTAGGCACGCTTGTTTTGATTCAGGAGTTTACGAGTTTCTTACTTTTGGCATTAGAGCATATGGGAGATCTAAGACATAAACGAAGTCGCGTTTGGTACAAGATTTTACGGCGAAGATGAATATGTTGGAAGCCGAAAGTAATATGATGTTGCTTGTTTATTGGAGGGGGTAACTACTTGTTTTTAAGGGTAAGTAACCCTGCCCAGATAATCTGAGCAGGGAAAAAGAGCATTTTATTTAAGGTGCTTAGTTGTACTTTACTTGACCGTTCCGCTCTTAAAGGCATTGGAGCCGACTTGCGTACCGTTGAGCGTTTTGCCGTAATAGCCTTGGTGCTGGTGATATTTCTCCGCGTTTGCGGTGACATTGCCTTTGAATCGAGGATCTTGTGGACGCTCATGGCTGTTAACGTATGCTGCGACATCCCAAGCTTCTTGCTCTGTCAGCTGCACACTTTTCCCAAGCGGCATGTTTTCGTAAATAAAATAGGCCGCTGTGTTAATCCGGTGCATACCTGCGCCCCAGTTATACGCATATTCGCCCCAAAGTGGTGGAATGTATGAGTGGCCGTTGGTGTCTTTGATGCCAGAACCGTCGGCGCGATGGCAAGTTTCACAGTTCTTTTCGTAGACCAATGCGCCTCGCTCTATTGATGGTTCTTGCTCAGGGGCGGCGATTTTTGGGTAGCCACGCCCAGAGAGATTACCTCGCTTTTCAACTGGTAATGCTTGTGCGATGGCTTCGGGCAACGGAAAGTCTTTTGCTTTTCCACCAATTTGCAACGCTTTTGCGTCTAGCTCTGGAATGGGTTCATCCGCCATACCATGTTTGTCAAGCAAACCGCCCATCGCTAACCAGTAGGCGTAAGCACTAAGGGCAACAATTTCTGGCGAATCGTAAGCGGGCGCTTTACCGTTCATGGAATACTCGAAACAACCCTGGATACGGTCAGCATAGCTGTTTACGCGATCGTTTTTCTTACGATATGCCGGGTATGCCATGTAAGCTGCCCACAGTGGCGCAGCGTTTGCTTTTCGTCCTGCCTCCATATGGCAGTTCACACAGTTTTGTTCGTTGCCAACGTATTTTCCGCGCATTTGTTGTGAGTTAACAAAGAGCGAGTAACCGCGTTTTACTTGCTCACCAAATGCGGTGTTTGGGATTGTGCTGAGATCACGCGGTTTTAAGTATTCACCGTGATTTTCTTTTTCTATCGCAGGTAGCTCTTTCTGGCGGTCCGGTAATGGATCGTTAGCTAGTACGAGCGTAGAAATGAAAGGCAGTGCGAACAAAGAATAGAAACGTTTCATGACTGCTCCTAGTAACGTAATGAGGCAAAGTAGTAAGCAAGATTTTCGATCTCTTTGTCAGTGAGATTTTTTGCGATGGTCCCCATCATATTGAGCGGGTCGCCACTGCGAGTGCCGTTTTTCCATGCCATCAATTGCGTTTTTAAGTAATCAGCATGTTGGCTTGCGAGGCGAGGGAACTTGTCGACGCCCATACCGCTGGCTCCATGACAAGTTGCGCAAGCTGGAATGTTTCTATCCCAATCGCCTTGGAAAATTAATTTACGATACGGGTTACGAATATCAGCTTGGTCGCCGCGTTGTTCTGGATTCGTGAACTCATAGCTCGGGAGGTTAGCAAAGTACTCCATCACTTCCTTCCGATCTGCGGGATCGCTGAGTTCCTTCGCCATGCCTTGCATGACCACATTTTGGCGTTCGCCACTAAGGAATAGTTCGATTTGAGTGTTGAGATAATTCATGTTTAAACTTGCGATCATCGGCGCGATATTTGGCTGTCCCATGCCATCTTGGCCGTGACAACCGCTACATACGCTGGCTTTTTCCGGAATAGACGAGGCGCTTGCGCCCATAGTGGTTGCTAACAAACAGGCCACCACCACTGGAAGAATTTTTGACATGCTGACTCACTTTAATTTTTATTAATATGTCTAAGTGCTACTTGGTAGTCACTTGGACAATATTGTCGGCCTTGTCAATAATGAAAGGTATTGTGGATTTCCACATATTTAATAAGTGTAAATGGCCGTATTTGTTTTTATTGGTTGTTCTATAAGCGATAAAAACAAAGTGGTGAAGAGCTGCACAAATCGGCAGCTCTAAGTGGTAGAGACGTCTTAACGTGCGGCGTTACGCTTTGCGGATTTTGGCCGGCAGGGACTGACGTGCCGCCGCGCCCACGACCCAATCCAACAACACGCCTTTGCCTTCTCGAGTAGGGTCAATTAAGCCAATGTCGTTAATATTGACGCCATCTTGGCTGCGCGTTTTTACGGGTTGTTGTTTATCGCCGATCCAGTGCGAGCGTTGTCCTAGCTCGGTATGACCAAACCCATGTTCAAATCCGAGTGTACTAGGGCGAATCCCGCTGACTATCATCGCAAGTGCTTTGGTGCTTGCAGATGGTGTCTCGATAACAAACTCATCACCCGTTTTAATGCCTGCGCGCTCGGCATCGATTGGATGGATGTACACTGGGTTTACGCCTTTAATCGAGTTCAACCTTGGCGATAGGTTGGATACCGCACTGTGAATGTTGGATTTAAAGTTCGTTAGGCTGAAAGGCCATTCTGAGCTTGGGAACTGGTCTTCCATTGGTGTGCCATCGGCAAGTTTTTGTGGATGCCATGTTGGGCAACCCGTGTAGAAATCACCGGTCATGGTGTTTCTTGCGCTGCCGACACGTTCATTCCATATCGCGACAGGTCGTGTCCATTTGTGCTTCATTTGCTCACCTTGATACGCTTCGGTTGCATTTTCAAAACGTCCACCGCGAGCAAAAATAAACGCCACACGTTTCATCTCATCCGCTGTCAGCGTCTTCTGCATAGCTGGCATTAAACGCTCTAGGCCGGACCACGCAATGTCTTCTGCCGAAACTTCAGGCACCCCGCCTTTCACATAAGCCAAGTTTGCCGCGGAACGTAAGTAGAAATCTTCAGCGCTGTGGAGAGCGTGCCAATTCCCTTGCGCATCTTGAATCGCGTTGTCACCAAAGCCGCCTAGTTGCATTTTCTTGGCGACATCAATCAAAAAGTTTTCTAAGCAAATCGAACGACCATCGGCGGTTTTCTCTGTTCGCGCTTCCACAATCGGCCAACGAGCGGTGACGGTTTTCACCGGAACGTCGTGCCAAGGCGTTGCCATACCCCAGCTTTCGTAGGTGACCGTGTCAGGTACAATATAATCCGACAACGCGGTGGTTTCGTTAATGAACGCATCAACAGACACAATCAAACCGAGTTGTTTTGGATCTTTAAGCTTGTCTTCCAGCAGCGTTTTCAAACCGGGTACACCATACATCGGGTTCGCCATGTGGTTGATCCACGCTTTAACGCGGTATGGATACCCATCAATAGCCGCAGACAGATGCTCTGTCAGCAGTGGCGCGGCAAACGGATACCAAGGGGCGCGAGTTGGGTAAGGTGATTCACCTGCCTCAACGCGACGTTTGTATTCGCTGGTTTTGTGGTAGGGGAATTTACTACGCGACAAAAAGACGCCTTTCGGGCCGACTTTGCCAGCAAATTTGGTGAAGTCGTAACGAGGACCCGCAGCGGAAGTTGGGTAGCCACCCGCTTTGGCCATCGCGCCGCCTTTCATATTTATGTTACCAATCAACGCATTGAGCATCATGATGGTAAACGAGTTATAGAACCCATTGGTGTGCATGTTGCCACCGTGGGTATCGACCACCGCTTTTGTTCCGTGACTGGTGAAGCGCTTTGCTAGTTCAACAACTTGTTCGACAGGGATTTCACATTGTTGGCTGTAGAACTCAAGACTGTATTTGAACGCCTCTTCTTTGAGTCTTTGTAGAGACGATTTTACGCGCACTTCGCCCGATGCAAGCGAAACCGTTTTATCGATAAACAGTGCCGCTTCCTCAGCTTGGGTATGAACACCAAATTCGCCGCTTTGCTCATCCACGATGACGTACGGGTCGGAGTCAGACAACGCTTCGCCCTCGAATGGCAGATTCAAGTCGGACGCGCGTAAAAACGTGCCGTTTCTCGGGTGCTGATTATCGCTTATCACGAGATGCGTAGCATTACACCAGTGCGCGGTGCCGGCTCGTTTCATCGCGTTTGCCCCCGGCTGCGCCAAGAAGGTTTTGTTGTAGCGTTGGTTTTCGATGATCCACTGGATCATGCCAAGCACGAGGGCAGAGTCGGTGCCTGGTTTGATTGGTACCCAGCGGTTGTTGTCACCGGCAGCCAAGCTCGATGAACCAGCAGGCAAACTTGGTGTGATGATGGTGTATTCCAAGCTACCTTCTGTTCGCGCATTGGCGAGTTGGCGCGCCTGACGCTTAAAAGGGTTACCCGCTTGAGCTGGTGACATACCGATGAAGATGATGTATTCCGCGTTATCAAAGTCTGGCTTCAAGTGCGCGTTCTTATCTAAATCGTTCATGAATGCGCCGCTGCCAGCACGAAATGCGTAGCCGCAGTAAGAGCCATGATGCCCAAAGTTACGCGTACCATAGCTGTTGAACGCGAAGCGTTTGAATATGTCGTCTCGGCCTTCGTTACCGGCGTTGGTCATTAACAGTTGGTTGGCTTTCGGTCCATATTCTGGGTTTTCAGGATCAACGGGCGTTGTTAAATCGCGCATGTCGCGTAAGCCATCAACATGACCTTCACCAAATAAATCACCGCCCTCGACGACTTCTTCTATCAGTTGTTCGTAACTGATCGTAATCCATTTTCCTTCGCCGCGTTTTCCAACTCGTTTCAGTGGCTGAGTAATGCGGTACGGGCTGTTGCGAATTTCTAACATCCCATTGCCACGTGCGCATGCTGTTGAACGACCGTCAAGGCCCGCTTCTCCTGCCAAACTTAAATAAGCATCTTTGACTGGCGTTTCGAACGGCATGTGTTGCTGATGAGAGAGTGGGTGATATGGGTTGCCAGTAATGCGCAAAATCTCGTCGCTGCGGTTATCAATGCGTACACGCAATCCGCACAGTGACCAACAACCAAAACACATCGATGGCGCAACGCGCTGATTTGGATTCGGGATTAGGTTGCCTTTGCTGTTGACCGTGTACTCTGGTTCAAGCGAGTTACCGTGGTGAATATCACGCGTTTTTTCTCCCGCAGTGCCTTCGAGCGCACCCTCGACTATGTGTTTGGTGGTGGTAGCGTAACCCGCAGCGAATGCGCCAAGCCCACCCACTGCAATGCCTGATTTCAAAAACTGACGGCGTTTGTTATCCATGATGAAATCCTCTTTGATTAGCGTTCAGTTAAGGTGAGTGATGAGGCTTTTACTTCGATCTTTTGTTTTGACTGAACCAGCTCCGAACCGAGCAGTGCCAGTGCAAGCCATAATCCGAGCATGCCAATAATGCCTATCCAGCCATTTCCATCCATAGTGAGTTGGTATGGATACAGCCCTGCATCGAACTTGGCGATGATTTGCACTTCCATGATGGTAAACCAGCGAATCAGCCATGCACTTGCCAGTGCGGCAGCAGACACAAAACTGAGCCCTATGACGTGACGAAATCTGGCTGATGCGGACTTTTGGGTATCGCGCAAGAAGATGAAAGCGAGCAAAACACAACCTAAAACGACAAAAGTGAGCAGGGCAATGTTGTGCATCCACTGTTCGCTAGAATAGAGCGAAAATGCGGAATTGTTGGATGCCCAAATCGGTAGCAGTATCAGCGTTAATACACCGCTGGTAACCACTGATTTTTTAAGTAAATTAGTATCGCCAGATGTCAGTGTCTTTGACTGACTAGGCAGCAAGAGCCAAATCAACAGAGAAAATCCGACCGCGCTCATAAATGCAGTGACAAACCAAAGAACCGGCGACGCGGGTTGGTGCCATAAAGAGCGCGATTTAACGACTGCAATTTCAGCGCCTGTGTAGACTGCAATGGTGATGCCTGATAGCACCGTGATAACAGATACCATAAGCATGACTCTACGAGAGAGCACCCAGTCACCCAGTGACAGCTTTGAAATTAGAGGCAGTACTTTCCCTGGCTGATTACGTAAGTTGATCAGATCCTCGCGGAGATACAGCCATGCAGTCACTACCGCTAAACCTGAGAAAACAGGCAGGAACAGCGAGCCTAGAGACATCCATGACCACGGCGTGATGTGCGCGTAAAAATGCCAAGCTCGTCCCGGCTGGTGAAGGTCGCCAGTTAACGCCAACGGGCCTACGATAGCGCCGATGGCCATCGTTAGCACCAGCGCGGCGCGTAACCGATGACTGGTGTGTTGCTCAAATAACAGTGCGATTAGGAACAAAATAGCGGCAGCGTAAGCAGAACCGATGTAAAAGAAGTACTGCACCGCCCACGGGAGCCAAGCCATTGCTTGAGGTTGGACTAACACTTCGGTGATGTTCATGCGCGCTTTCCTTGTGGGTCGTAAATAGCTGGCTGCCCGTCGATGTGGCTGGTGAAGCGTTCATCCATGCCGATGTAAAACACATGCGGCTTGGTCTCTTCATTGGGCTTTAGCACTTTGATATCGTCTTGGTGCTTCGCAATTAAGCGGCGAACTTCACTTGATGGATCATTCAAATCACCAATTACACGTGCTCCGCCAACACAGGTTTCCACGCAGGCAGGTAATAGGCCTTGTTCTAGACGGTGAGCGCAGAAGGTGCATTTGTCTGCGGTGAGGGTGTCCTCATTGATAAAACGCGCATCGTAAGGGCAAGCCTGTACGCAATACGCGCAGGCGACGCAGCGACTGTTATCCACCATGACGATGCCATCTTCGCGCTGAAAGGTCGCTTGAACCGGACACACAGCCACGCAGGGTGGGTTTTCGCAGTGGTTACAAAGGCGAGGGAGCATAAAGGCTTTCGCTTCTCGCGTGGCTGTAGAGCCATCATCTAACGTAACTTCGTATTGCTTTACGGTGGTTCGGAATTGACCGATAGGCACTTGGTTCTCGATGCTGCAACCCACAGTGCAAGCCTGGCATCCGACACATTTACGCAAATCCACCACCATGGCATAACGCTTGCCGACTTGTCCTTTTCGGTCAGCGGACTGGTTATTTCGAATAATGTTTCCCGCAGTTGCCGTGCCAATGCCTGCGACTGGAATTAACGCGGCTCCGGCTGTGACCGCGCTGAGAAAGCGACGTTTGGTGGAATCCATAACTCACCTGCTTTTTTGTTGTATTTGAATTGACTGATTCCATTGTGAGAAATGCGCCGCGAGGCTTATATTGTGGATTTCCACATACCCAGATCAAACTTGATCTAAAACAAATGTGGTTTAGGGAAGGTAGCTGTTATTCTTGTCGTACTCTCTTGACGGAACGATTCGACTCATCATGAAAAAAGCACTGTGGCTTCAGCTTTGGATTCTTTGCTTAGTTGCCTTTGCATCTTTGGCTCAGGGCGCAGTTTCTGAACAAGCAGATCTGCAAGGAATGCAAGAGCAAAAAGCAGAGCAGCCACAGGCCAAGCAAAAAGTCGAAGTGGGCGTGTTAGCGATACGTGGTCATCTTTATGCTGAGCAGAGATGGCAACCGACCATTGATTGGCTCAATCAGCAAATTTCCGATGTGCATTTTGTCCTTCATCCCCTTAACTTGGATGAAATGGGCGAAGCGGTGAAGTTTCAGAAGATAGATTTCATCTTAACCAACCCAGGTCAGGCAGTGCGATTGGGCAGGCAATACGCGCTGTCGTGGATGGCAACGCTAACCAGCAGAGCACCACAAAACTCGAATTACGGCATTGGTTCGGCGCTTGTGGTTCGAGCCAATTCAAGTTATCAAACGGTGCAAGATGTCTCAGGACGTCCCGTTGCAGCGGTATCAGAAAAAGCCTTTGGTGGTTATCTCACGATGCGCTATCAAATAGTCAAAATGGGTCTTAATCCAAACGATTTCTTTTCTGATGTCCGCTATCTTGGTTTTCCTATTGATGCCAACCTGTATCAATTACGTGATGGCAATGTGGAAGCGGCCGTTGTCCCTGCTTGTTTATTGGAACAGATGCTAAGCGAAGGGCTTTTACAACCGAGTAATTACCGAGTTTTAAATCAACAGCCGAACGAGCGTTCGTTATGCGCTGTTTCCACACCGCTTTATCCGAACTGGTCATTTGCCAAAACAGAGCGCGGCTCATCTCAGATTGCCAAACAGATTGCGCAAGTATTGTTAGCGATGCCACCTGAACACCCTGCGGTTATTGCGGCAGGCGCGTCAGGTTGGACGTCCCCCGTCAGCTTGCTGAGTATCGACAAACTGTATCAGGCGTTGGATCTCCATCCGTTGCAACAACCTTGGTGGAGTGAGGCTCTACGCTGGCTGCGTAGTCATCAAGAATGGGCATGGGCGCTGTTCATGTTTGTGATTGTGTTGAACGCGTACCACTTTTGGCTTGAGTATCGATTTAGCAAGAGTAAGCAAGCGTTGGAGCAGACATCGTTACGATTAAAAGAGAAAAGTGAACAGTTAGAACATTCACAAAGGGTCGCGATTGTCGGAGAAATCGGCACTAGTCTTGCTCATGAACTCAATCAGCCATTGGCAGCCATTCGCAATTATAGTGAAGGCGGTTTACTTCGCTTGGCCAAAAAACGCCCACATGAAGATATTGTCCCTGTACTTGAGAAAATACAGGGCCAAGTTGAAAGAGCCGATGCAATTATTCAGCGATTAAGAACGTTGATTCGCAAGCGCAGTGTCGACAAAACGTCGTGTGATCTTCAAGTACTCATTGATGACACGATTGAGTTGCTCCATTTTAGAATGCAGAAGCAAAACATTTCGATTATGGCCAGTACAGAAGGGAACATTCGTCCGTTACTTGTCGATGCAGTTGGCGTACAACAGGTTTTAGTTAATGTGATCAGCAACGCGATTGATGCGTGTACTTTGTTCCAAGAGAAATATCACTCATCAGGCTATCAAGGTAAAATTGCCCTGCATTGCGATTACCAAATCAGTCAACTCTCTATTCGAGTGTTAGACAATGGTACAGGGTTGCAGCAAGAGAATCCGACTCAAGCGTTTGTGAGTAGCAAAGAAGAAGGGCTTGGGCTGGGGTTAGCCATTTGTCGCGATGTGATGGAAATGCATTGTGGCGAGTTTGTCATCAGCTCGACAGCACCACATGGTTGTTTGGTTGAGCTTGTGTTTCCATATCAAAACTAATCTGAACTAGGCATAGGAGCATTCAATGAGCAGCGGTGAAAAGCAGCTACCTGTTTTTGTAGTCGATGATGATGAATCGGTGCGTGACTCGCTCGCTTTTATGCTGGAAGAGCATGACTTCAACGTGACGACTTTTGCTGATGGGCAATCTTTTCTCGATAAAGTGGACATTCATCAAGCCGGATGCGTGATCCTTGATAGCCGAATGCCCAACTTTCGTGGTCAGCAAGTGCACCAAATTTTAAATCAAGCCAACAGCCCGTTGGCCGTTATTTATCTGACAGGGCATGGTGATGTCCCGATGGCGGTCGATGCATTACAAGCTGGGGCGGTCAATTTCTTCCAAAAACCAGTCAAAGGCGATGAACTGGCACGAGCTATTTTGCAGGGACAGGCGCAGTCTGCCACAAACCTCGATATGGCAGCAGCTAAATCGGCTTATGAATCGCTCACACCTAGAGAAAAAGACATTTTACGTTTGATCATTGAAGGAAAGCGCAACATTCGTATTGCTGACGAACTTTGCATAGCAATGCGAACGGTTGAAGTACACCGAGCCAATCTATTGAAGAAGTTCTCGGCAAAAACCGTCGCAGAGTTGGCATATATTTATGGCAAGTTAGATTAAAGCTTAGCGAGTGAAGCCTCTTAAGGCTATTTAGAGGATACAACTTGAGCTTTATGACGACTCGCGTATTATCTTCTTCGTTCTTACTTTATCTGAATTCTTATGAGTTTGTTGACTAAACGACATCACACGCCACATAAGCGGGCAAAATGGCTACTGGCGATTATTGGCTGGGTGGTGGTTGTGTGTCTGATGCAAAATTCAGGCTTTGCATCGTCATGCTCTATGAAATATGAGACGGAATCGCCCGCGGTTTCATTTGCTGATGAGCGTTCGAGCGTCAAGTCGATTGATACTAAAGAAACCAGCAAGTGCGAATTGTCTGAAAAGTTAATTCAGTTTTCTCAACATCAACTCGATGTATTTATTGTTGTTCTGTTTGTCGGTCTTTTTGCTTCGGCAATTTGGTTGTGCAGTGCCTATATTGGTGCGCAACATTGGACGGAACCGATAGGCCGTAAGTATCGAGTCCATCTGACTTTCTGTGTGTTCCGAGAATAAAAGTGTGCTTTCTGACCACTAGCGTCAGTTATTTAGCACCTTTGTCTTTATAACTAGGAATCACTATGAATCAAATTACTAAACTGACTCAGTTTGCGTCCATGTTTTTTATGACGCTTGCTTTGAGTTTGCTCTCTCTGAGTATTTCAGCTCAAACTACTGATACAGGTTGGCTAACCAACCCACAACATCCTCCAGTGCAAACGCGCTTTGTGCTCACTGGTCAACAAGATCCGCAAGCCAAAACAATCACTGGTTATCTGGACGTCAAGTTGGCTGGGGACTGGAAAACTTACTGGCGTTCACCTGGTGAGGGCGGCGTAGCACCATCTATTGATTGGCAAAATTCACAAAATTTATCCAAAGTGGATTGGCAATGGCCGCACCCACAAAAATTCGAACTATTAGGTATCGAGACTCTTGGGTATAAAGGCGATACTTTGTTCCCCATGACGCTGCACGTCGAAGACATGTCCAAACCTGTCACGATTGATGCGGTACTGACACTTTCCTCTTGTACGACGATTTGTGTGCTGACCGACTATCAAATTCAATTGACGTTCTTGCCTTCTGATCTAAAAGTCGATGAAGACGTGATGTTCAGTTACGCTCAAGCAGTGAGTAACGTGCCGCAGCCATCGCCGTTTATTGATGTTACTCAGGCGAGTTGGGATGCGAACCAATCGAAACTGCAAATCAAGCTAAAGAACAGTCAGGGTTGGCAACAACCACAAGTGCTGGTGGATGGTGTCGATGAAGCAACGCGAGACTATAGCTTCAAGTTTGAAGGAATGCTTCAAGAAGGAAACATCGTCACCGCGAGCTATATCGTTGATACTTGGCTAGGCGATGTGGAGTTAGATGGTCAGTCGCTGTTTGTGACCATCAAAGACACCAATTTACTAGCAGAAGAAACCACTCAAGCAACTGCTGAGGCAATAGTTGAACCGTTGCCGAGCACGTCTCTAACGAGTGTTTTTCTATTCGCGTTGCTCGGCGGTTTAATTCTTAACATCATGCCTTGCGTTCTTCCGGTTTTGGGGATGAAGCTAAGTAGTATTGTTGCCGCTCAAGGTATCGAGCGTCGTCAAATTCGCGCTCAGTTTGTTGCCTCGTCACTTGGTATATTAACGTCGTTCTGGATTCTCGCTGGTTTTATTTTGGTGCTCAAGCTAACAGGTAATGCCATTGGTTGGGGCGTGCAATTTCAAAGCCCCTGGTTCTTAGGTTTGATGGTGTTGGTCACCACTTTGTTTGGGGCCAATATGCTGGGGCTGTTTGAAATCCGTCTATCATCGGGTACCAATACATGGCTGGCCTCGAAAGGCGACAACTCGTTAGCTGGACACTATGTGCAAGGGATGTTTGCAACCTTGCTTGCTACGCCGTGTTCTGCGCCTTTCCTAGGAACGGCCGTGGCGTTTGCTTTGGGTGCCGATGTGGTTACGCTGTTTGCTATTTTCACCGCCTTAGCGTTGGGGATGGCGTTGCCTTGGATTATGGTGGCAATTTTCCCAAGTATTGCGCTTAAATTGCCGAAGCCGGGTCAGTGGATGAACGTGGTCAAAAACGTATTTGGTGTGATGATGTTGGCCACCAGCGTTTGGCTACTGTCTTTGATGGCCAATCACCTCCCAGTGTTTTGGGTCATTTTCGCCGGTTTAGTCGCGTTTATTGTTCTGATGATTCGCGTTAAACGCGTTCATGGCGATAAAGCACTCGTGCTATCCGGCTCTGCATCGCTTATCTTAATTGCTGGCGGGCTGCTACTTGGTAGTATCACTGCCGACCAATGGGCGACACCGCTTCCTGAGGACTTAGCGTGGCAGAAGCTTTCTAACTCGGCGATAGAACAGCACGTCAATAATGGGCGAGTGGTGTTTGTGGATGTCACTGCGGATTGGTGTGTCACGTGTAAAGCGAACAAGATCGGCGTGATCTGGCAAGATCCTGTCTACTCATTGCTGCAAAGCCCTAATGTGGCGACGTTAAAAGGGGATTGGACACATCCGGACGGCTCGGTAACGGACTTTTTACGAGCTCATGGGCGTTACGGTGTGCCGTTTAACATCGTCTATGGCCCGGCGGCGCCACAAGGTATCCCGTTACCTGTTATTCTGACTGATGATGTTGTTTTAAGCGCGGTGAAACAAGCGAGTGGGGGAACCATTCAATGAGTTCGACAAAGCAGCGTAGAACATTCCGATATTGGCTCGTTCAAATCGTACAGATGGTGCTCATTGTCACCGTTATTTCTATCGCGATGGATTGGTATCGCACCAAAGATATTCCCAAACAGGAGGCACCACCATTGAGCTCCGTATTGAGCGATGGTGAATACTTCGATGCAATCGCACAAAGTCATGAACAACCTGTCGTTGTTTACTTTTGGGCGACTTGGTGTCCCGCTTGTAAATTTGTAAGTCCAAGCGTGAGCTGGCTGAGTGATGACTATGCCGTAGTTGGCGTTTCTGGCTCATCAGGGCCAAATGAGCGTGTGGCGCAGTTTATGCAGGCAAAAGAATATCGTTTTGAAAACATAAACGATCCTTCAAGCGATATTATGCGTGAATGGAAAATTAGCGTGACCCCAACCATTTATGTTTTAAGAAATGGTGAAATTTCCTCTGTCACAACTGGCGTTACCACTCCGATAGGAATACTAGCGAGAATTTGGTTAGCTCGATAACGCTATAAAAATCCGATATTCAAAATATTGAGTATCGGATTTTTTTGTTGTCCTAAACAACCAGTCGGTCACATACCATAAAGAACTAGTTAACCAATAAGTGTCTAGATGCTTATTGCGTGCTACATTCGAGCATCGTTCTGGTTATCAAGGAGGAAACGATGAACGTAGCAAAAATGTATGATGATGTGTCGGATCGCTATCAAAAGTTGGTGGATGACAGTCACTACGTCGGTCCACGTTGGATTTCTGAGAAGTTAAAAACCTTTCCCATCGAGCAAGGCTCGGTTCTCGACCTAGCCTGTGCGACTGGCAGTATCGGCCATGTCGTAAAAAGTCACTATCCAGAACTCGCCATCCATGGCTTAGACATCTCGTCCAAAATGGTTGATAAAGCGCGCCAAACTAACCTCTATCAAAGCGTCGCGGTTCATAATCTCGATGAGCCATTTTCCCCTTTGTTTGAACAAACCTTCGACCTTATCACCGCACTTGGTTTTACTGAGTTTCTAGCAGAGCCTCAACAACTTCTGGAGTGCATTTCGCATAAGCTAACTGCGAATGGACGATGTTTTATCAGCTTTCAATACCACGATCCGGATGGACAAGATTTGCCTCGAAATACTTATAGTGGATCGGTCGTGCATACGGCATATACCGAAAGTGAAGTTGAGCAACTCTGTCAGCAAGCGGGGTTGGAAGTGGTTTCCCTAGAAAATGTGATTGGTTACGTATCTGGTGTTGGTTATGTGTGTCGATACTTGATGCTAGAGCTGAAAAAGTCACACCGCTGAAATAAGTAACAAACAAGGATTGTTTTTGAAAACACAAGATTTAACCGAATTCGGGTCTGGCATTGAATACGATGCTCAATACGACCAGCATTACCATCACGACATTGCTTTTATCACAAGGTTAATCGAAGAAACCAATGCTCGAAGTGTACTGGATGTCTGTTGTGGTTCCGGCATTGTCACGATTCCAGTCTCTGAGCAACTCAACGAAGCCATTGGCATTGATATTTCTGAAGGGATGCTCAAACACGCAAAGGACAAAGCCAAAAGCAGGAGTAACTTGCGTTTTCTTCATCTCGACGCAACCCAGTTTTCGTTAGGTAAGAAGTTTGACCTAGCCATAATGACAGGGAATGCATTCCAAGCCTTTTTAAGTGATGAGATGCTAGCAGGTGCACTGAGCTCAATATCAAGACACCTCGAAAAAGGTGGGCGATTTGTCTTCGATACGCGGTTACCAACGCCAGAGAATCTAGAACTGGATAATGAGATGGCACTGTGGCAAACCTATGTTTCTCCTACTTATGGTGAAGTGAATTATTTAGGTATGAAGGCCGAGTATGACTTGCAAACATCCATCCTGTATTTGAAGAAAGAGCGCCATTTTGAAGGTGGAACGATTGAGTATTCCAGCATTGATTTAAAATATCGTCCGCTGGAAGACATAGAGGTTTTCCTTGAACAAGCGGGATTCAGAATCATAGAGAAGTACCAGTCTTGGTCAGCGCAAGCATTTGAGGCGAATGCCAACTCGCTTGTCTGTGTGGCTAAGAAAATATAAATCAATGTTGAGGGATACAATGCAAGGATTTCAAATTACTACGTCGTTAGATGACATGGATTTAGACGTTATCTACGAGTTCATTTCAAACAGTTACTGGGGAAAGGGCATTCCAAGAGAACGCCTTGAGAAGTCATTGCGCCATTCGTTCTGTTTCGCGGTTTTGGATGATGAAAATCAACTCGTTGCTTTTGCTCGGTTAATTACCGATCGTACCACGTTTGCGTACCTTGCCGATGTGTTTGTTATGGAGGTACACCGTGGTAAAGGCATCAGTAAGTGGTTGATCTCAGAAATTGTTGCTCATCCAGAACTACAAGGCTTACGCCGTATGATGCTTGCAACCCGCGATGCTCATGGGTTGTACGAACAGTTTGGGTTCACTCCTATTGCTCCAGTAGAAAACTTTATGCAAATCTGGAAACCGAATGTTTATCAGAGCTAAATCATGATGAGAGTTGAATCTCAACAAGTGGCAATCAGATACCTCAAAACAACAGACGCTGCTCCCCTGTTTGAAAACTATTTAGGCGATGAGAAAGCATGCCGCTTCCTCAATCGCCAAGCCCACCAAAATGTTAATCAAACCCTTGAAGCTATCGAAAGATGGTGTGCTCAATATGATCAAAAGTCTCCCAATCTCTTAGTCTTCGCTATTGAAGAACTCACTTCTCAAACTCCTATTGGTTGTCTGGTGCTGATACCTGAGCAAGACAGCAGTGAAATCCATTTTGGTATTTCTGCTCGCTATCGGGGAAAAGGCTATGCAACCCAAGCCTGCAAACTTGGCGTTGTCTACCTGCAAAGCTTGGGTATAACGCGCATTCGCACCGCCCCGCATATTGGCAACCACGCGAGTATCCGTGTGTTGGAGAAATGCGGCTTTATCAGCCAAGGCATTTTAAAAGCGCATGCAGTTTTTCCTGCTCTAGGACGTGAGGCGCAAGACTGTATGGATATGCGATTGGAGGATATCGAACAGCGCCATTTTGCACATTGTTCAGAATGAAATTGATAGCGGTTGAAACGAGCGGTTACAGATCTTGTCAGTCGCCATCGTAGACAGCGTCTTCGCTGAATGATTCCTCGAGATTTTTTTAGTCTTTGATTGTCAGAGGTGACTGACAAAACCATACCAACTGTGACAACCAAACCGCTATTAAAGCAGGATATTATTCCTTCAACTTTGTGTTTTAGGAGTAGTCATTAGACTACCCAATAATTGTTGGAATAAATAATGACGAAACGTTGGCTTGTCTCCGCAGTGAGCATTGCGCTGCTCGGCGGTGGTACGTACTTCTATCTCCAATCTGCTGCTCAACCAGAATTGCTGCCTACATTGATTGTGGAAAAAGGCACGATTGAAAAACAAGCGGTGGCTGTTGGTAAAATTGTCCCTGCACACTCCGTGTCTATCAAGTCACAAATCGACGGTATCGTCGGTGAAATTTACGCGAAAGTTGGTGAAAAGGTGAAGCAAGGCCAGCCGCTGATCAAAGTGCGTCCAAACCCAACCCCCCAAGCATTAACGGATGCATCGGCAGAACTCATGCGTAGTGAAGCCGATCTGGAATCCGCCAAACAAAAACTGTCCAACTTAGAAAGCTTGGTCAAGCAGGACATTATTCCAAGTAACTACGACGAATACGTAAGTGCGCGCTCGGCAGTCAAATCTGCGCAAGCGGACGTATTGCAAAAGCGCCAGAATCTCGAACTCATCCGCAGTGGTGAGGCGTCTATCGGTGATGCGCGTTTAACGTCGACGATCTACGCGCCAATTGATGGCACGGTACTCAACCAGAAAGTTGAGGTCGGAGAGCCGATCATCTCGACTCAATCAAGCCAAGCCGCGACTGAAATGATGTCATTGGCCGACATGAACAGTCTGATTTTTAAAGGTAGCGTCAGTGAGCATGATGCTGCGCAGTTGTCTCCGGGAATGCCCGTTATGTTGACGGTTGCGCCTTATCCTGATGTGGTGATTTCTGGTGTGCTAACCAAAGTAGCGATTCAATCTGAGAACCTTAACTCACCAGAAGGCAACGCTTCGGCTAAAAGTTTTGATAACGGTTTTGAGGTTGAAGTGGGAGAACTCAAGATCCCACAAGATGTGTTGCTTCGTTCTGGTTTTTCATCGACGGCTCAAATCATTCTGAAGACTTCTGAAAACGTGCTCACGCTACCGGAGCGCGCTCTGCAATTTGATGGTGACGCACCGAATGTTCTGATCCCCGATAGCTCAGAACAAGGGTTTCATAAACAACCTGTGAAACTCGGTCTGTCAGATGGCATCAATGTCGAAGTGCTTGACGGCGTGGAGCTTGATGAAGAGGTTATCGACAACAGCATGATGGGAGCGGCGCATGGTTAAGCTGCAACGATCAACAATCGCCTTTGCATTGTTGGCTGCCACGCTCAGTTTGCCGACCTACGCAATTTCTATTGAACAAGCTTGGCAACAAGCAAAGCAGAACGATCCAAATTACGAAAAAGCGAAAATCGGCGTCCAGCTTGGCGAGGTTGGCGTACAGAGTAGCCGCAGTGCGTTATTGCCGGGTTTAAGTGCCAGTGCGTCAGCGGATTGGAATGAGTCCTCAAGCCATTCGAACAGTTACGGCGCTACCTTATCTCAAACTATTTGGGATAGCAGCTTGTGGTCGGAACTGGATCAAGCGAATGCCAATTATCTCAAAGCACAGTTAGAGCTATCTCAATCGCATAACGAGCTTGCGCAGAAGTTTCTCACTGCTTACCTAGATGTGGCAAGCGCACAGGGCGACCTCAAATTGGCGCAGTCCAAGCTGGAGGAGGGGAAAGAACTTCTCAACATCATCGAGAAACGCTATCGAGCAGGCAAAGTGAAGTCGGTTGATGTTGAAGAGATGCGAGCGAATCAAGTCTCTGAGCAAGCAAGTATCCTCAATGCAAAAGCCGATCTCGAAGTGAAAAAAGCAGATCTTGCGGCGTTAATCAATCAAATGCCCGAGAGTGTCGACCAAATTCGAACGGATTCTTTGATTCAGCCACCGATGCTGGTGAACTCTCAGGAGCAATGGCTAAAGCTAGCGACAGACAGCAGTCCAGAGCTGTTGGTGGCGGCGCAGATGGTGAAAGCGAGCGAGTTCGCGAAAGATTCAGCTAAAGGTGGATACTACCCGACCGTCAAAGGCAGTGTGGGCTACAGCGATGGTGACAATCGTTCAAACGGCGAGTTTAACGCTGGGATTAGTTTGAGTTTGCCGATTGACCTCAATGGTGCAGTGCGAGCGAAAGTGGACGAAGCATCGTTGAACATTTTAAGCGCCAAGCAAGATATGCGTAGAGTGGAAATTGATATTCAGAAACGAGTTATTCAGCAGTTTAAGCAGGTCGATATCAACTGGAATCAAGTTTTGATAGCGAACGAGCTGGTTGAGTCGCGCGCCAGAGTGTTGCAAAGCAAAGAGAAACTTTACGACGCTGGTCTGCTTGAAGTGTCGGAAGTTATCAGCGCACACAACAGCTTGTTTGAGGCGAAAAACAGTCTGCAAACCAACTTGTACAGCTACTGGCGTAAGAGAATCGGCTTACTGCAAACCGCAGGGAAACTCGATGACGATACCATGGCGTTGATCTCTCGGGCTTTTCATTCATGAGCAGCCTATTGCAACAAACTTGGCAAACGTTGATGGCGCACCGCATGAAGAGCGTGCTAGCCATTATCGCGATTGCTTGGGGCGTGATCTCTGTGGTGGTGTTAATCGCACTTGGCGAAGGCTTTTATCGCCATCAGACCCAGTCGTTTTCATTTATGATCAACAATGTGCAAGTGGTGTTTCCGTCGAGTACCAGTAAACCGTGGCAAGGGTTAGCTTCAAGACGACAAATTGATATTCCACAAGAAAAAGTCGACATGATCAAACAGTCAGGCTTCGTGCAACAGGTGTCAAGCGTTTACGCCAAATGGGATGCGAATATCACCAATCTCAAAGGACAGAACTTATCGAGTACGGTCAGCGGTATTGATACGTCTTACTTTCCTTTAATGCAACGCAAGCTGCAATCCGGTTCGAGAAACCTGTCACCAAGTGATATGGACAACCATACTCGCGTGGCGGTGTTAGGCGATCAAATTGCGCAAATGGGCGGAATCCAAATCGGGGATAGGCTCAAAGTCAACGGCATTCCGTTTTTGGTGATTGGGATAACCGTTGGTGAGGACACTGGCATTTCATTCGGCGATAGCCGCACGGTTTTCATTCCTCAAACAACGTACCGCGATTTGTGGGATGCGAAACCTTGGATGGTATTGATGAAGCCGAGAGACGGGATGGATGCACCGTCGTTTCGACAAAATATCGTGAACTTTTTCGCCAAGCAGCTTCATTTTGACCCAAGTGATAAAGATGCGGTCGAATTACCCGATTTTAGTGAAGGTGCGGCGGTCATCAGTGGAATTTTGCGTGGCATTCAGATTTTTCTCGGAGCGAGTGGCGCGATGACCATGGCGGTCGGTGCGCTTGGCGTTGCCAACATCATGTTTTTATCTGTCACGGAGCGCACGCGTGAAATCGGTGTGCGTTTGGCGATCGGGGCGACTCAAAAATCCATACTCAGTCAGTTTATTCTTGAAGGGCTTATTTTGGTAGCTGTGGGCACGGCATTAGGTCTGATGTTTTCGTATGCCGTGGTGTCTGTCCTAAGCAGCATGGCATTACCGGAATGGATTGGTTTACCTGTGATCACGCCAGATTCCATTGCTTGGTCTTTACTTGTGACGCTTATCTTGGCATTGATGGCATCGTATTTCCCAGCAAGGCGAGCATCGCGTCTCACGGCAGTCATTGCTTTGAGTGCGAGGGCCTAGTCATGTTGTTACCGATGAGACAAATTTTCCAAGAAATGGCTGCAGAAAAGCTGAGATTGGGTTTGACCATTCTGGCTGTAGCGTGGGCGACCCTCTGTATCGCTGCTATGTTGGCGGTAGGTGAGGGCATTCGTCAGGGGGTATTGAAAACCGCACAAAATGGTAACGGCAACTTGATTTATTTGACCGGAGGGATGGCCACCGTCGACCACGGTGCTTTTCACCAAGGTAAGTTTCTGACGTTAAAAATGGACGATTCAGAGATCGTTCGAGCATTACCCGATGTAAAAAGCGTTGCGCCAACTGCGAAGTGGAAAGAGCGCATCACCGTTGGTGACAGAAGCTCATGGCAAGAGCCGTTAGCAGTCACGAGCGAGTTTCAATCCATGACCAATTTGGTGCCGATGGCGGGGGGACGATGGTTAAATCCACTCGATCAAAAAGAGACGCGCAAAGTCGTTGTACTGGGTTATGAACTGGCAGCCGACTTATTCAACCCGAATGAGGACTTTAGTTGGTTTGCGACAGTCACATTGCAAGTCAACCCTGTGGGGCAAAAGGTAAAAATCGGCAATGAGCAGTTCACCGTTGTGGGCGTATTGGAGAAAAACAGCGCCCAAATAGAACTGGGGGATCTTATCAACTATTCCAGCTTTGTGCCGTTAGCGACGTGGAAGCGATTTCATGTCAACGGTGAAATTGGTGGCATCAATGTGCAACCACAAGCGGATGTAGACCGAGAAGCCTTAGCAAAGACGATCAGGCAAGTGATTGCCCGTAAGCACGGGGCAAGTGTCAGTGATGAACAGGTCGTCCAAGTCGATGATATGTTCCTTAAACAAAAGAGTATGCAGCAGTTTCTGATAGGTTTGCAGAGTTTTCTTGGCATTATCGGCTTCGTGACGTTAGCTGTTGCTGGCGTTGGCATCGCCAATGTGATGTATGCCACCGTAAAGCGATCTACGCGTGATATCGGCGTGCGCATGGCGGTCGGTGCAACCCCAACGGCCATTCGCATGCACTATTTAGTGCAGTCTTTATTGACAATGATGATGGGGGGCGCGCTTGGCTTAGGCGTGACGTACGCGCTGGTGTCTGCCATCAGTTCCATTCCTTTAGAGGGCAATGCCTTTTATGAACAACTGGGTAAACCTGTCCCGGAGTTGTCGTGGGTCGTTGTCGCGATTGTCATCCTCACCTTAGTGATCATTGGTGTGGCATCTGCATGGTTACCTGCAAACCGAGCCGCAAAAGTCAGCCCGTTGGAGGCGCTACAAAGTGAATAACAACAATAACTCTGGAAAGAACATGTCGAACAAGCCGCTTGTTGAGCTGACCAACATCTGTAAATACTACTCAAGCGGGGAGGCGGAAGTTCGCGCGCTAGACGGCGTTGACTTAACCATTAATCAAGGCGAGTTTCTTTCGATTCTTGGCCCGTCCGGTTCAGGCAAATCAACGTTGATGAACATGCTCGGCTGTTTAGATAAGCCCACCGATGGCAAGTACCAACTTGGCGGCCAAACCGTCGCAAGTTTAAGTGCGAATGAGCTGGCTGGCATTCGTAACCAAAAGATCGGATTTGTCTTCCAAAGCTTTAACTTATTGGAATACGCGACGGCGCTTGATAACGTGGCACTGCCGTTGGTTTACTCTGGTATCAAAGCCAAAGAACGTCGCCAGCGCGCCGCTAAATTGCTAGAGCAAGTCGGGCTAGGGGATCGTTTAGACCATAAACCAAACCAGCTTTCTGGTGGTCAAAAACAGAGGGTCGCGATTGCAAGAGCCTTGGTTAACGATCCGCAAATCATCTTAGCAGATGAACCAACGGGTGCATTGGATTCAAAATCCGGCGCAGAGATTGAAGCCTTGTTCAACCAACTCCACGCCGAAGGTAGAACGCTGATCATCGTGACGCACGATAACGCTCTGGCAGAGCGCACTAAACGCATCATCACCATCAAAGACGGCAAGGTGATTTCGGATAGGGTGCCGGTAAGTAGGGAGAAATGAGCTTTTCTTAATTGAGAACTGAGTTTTAAGGGAAATAGCGATACAGAGGCTATCTCCCTTTACTTTTATTCGCGATGTTCGTTTTGTCTCTCTTTTATCAAGTCATGCTTTTGTTCTTTAAGTAGAGTGATTGCGAGCTTAGTGTCCTCAATCAATTTACTGTTATCGTTGAGATCTTTGCTCTTCAAAGGCAAAACTAGATAATGAATGCTGCCATCTGCATTCTGTACTCCGGTAGCGATGATGACATCACCTTCAGACGCCGTACCAAAATACTCTGATACGACTTTGGTTTCGCTGACACCGTAGCTATCCAAATAGGATGACTCCGTATTGTCAAACAAGATAGGAACCCCTTGCTTAGCTAATGTTCGCAATTGTTTTTGCTTTTTCTCGTCGAATGGATAGTCGGTCGTACTGATGTAACTTACCTGTTCAGCTTCAATAAAATCGTACAGTTCATTGCTCAGTTCATTTAATGGGGCAGATATCCAAGGTGTAGCTGGAATGACGTCGGAAGTATCATCATTGCGACTTAGTGGTGTTGGAGCGGTAACAACCTCTTGAGCAGCATCGCTCTCAGGAGGCGTTACACTTATTGTCGCAGCGTCTTCTGTCTTGATTTGCTCATCAAGGCTTGCAACAGGTTCGGTCTGGGCATTCTTGTTATTTGAATTAATTAGAAATATGGCGAGTACTGCACCAAGTGCTAGCGCCGATCCAGTCAAGAGTTTTTTGTTACTTGTCATGTGTCATGTCTTACCGTTTATTTCATTAGTAAATATAGCGGCCACTTATTTATTCCGTGGCCGCAGGCTAATAAGTTAGTGGTAGAGATCGTCATTCCAAGAGATAGTTACGGCTCGGCTAGTCTCTGTCCATTGACTGCTATCACGATTTTTCTTCCAGGTATTTTCTGGAGTGGTATACCAGCTACACCAGTCGCGACCAAAGTAGTAATTGGTTTTTCGCCAACCAGCAACCAGCTTGACCTCTGATGTATCTAGGCCATCTTGAATGTCATTTTTTCTATATACGACGCCGACTTGTGGTTTAAAGTCTGAACGCATAACGACAGGTAACTCATTGTAATCAATCAAATTACCCATGTCACAACTGGTCCAACGATACAATAACCAGTCTTTAGCTGGCGTATTATGGCGGATAGTCTTGTTTTCAATTAACCAATTAATGCTTTCGTTAGCTTGGTTAAAATCGGCAACCGTTTGAAACTCTGGCTGGTCGTACGTTACACGGTTGCTCCAGGAGATTCCCCCACTAATATTTGGAGAAGTAGAAGCACTGAATCCAAGGTTAAAATCTAGCGACTCACTGACAGATGCCGTTGCAATGGTGTTTTCTGGAGCATGGCTCATGTGGCGTAAAGGGGCGCCATTTAAATAGCTCAGTGCCAGCTTAAAAGCCGTTGGAACGGTGTAACGGTAATCTCCCCCAGTAGCAAAACCATAGATTTGTTCTTTGTTTGGAACATTAGTCATGTCGAAGCCAGAACCGCCATTTAGGATCAACTTGGCTTCTTTAGCGCCATTTGGTAGCAAAGATTGGTTCCAGACATTTTCTAAAGAATAAATTAAGCGGATTTTTTTCGAGCGTGCATCACCATCATCAAGCTGAAGCAATGTCGAAGTGTAAGATTTCAATGTATCTTCAGCATGTGCTGGTGCTAAAGAACCAAGTAAAGCGAGTGCGATAATACTCGCGGAAAGATGCTGTTTTTCCATTATTTTTTCCTATTAGTCAGCCCATAAAGACTTTTGTTTTAAACCATCTTGATGGGCACTTTATAATTATGGACAGGTTATAAATTCAAGCTCAATAAATGAGCGGTGAAATAGTGCATCTTGTTTTTTATTAAAAAAAGAAAAAGGATAGATTCGTGGGATTAATGTCTCATAGTTTTTAAATTCACCACTCAACTATAATAAATAAGAATTTGGTTATTAAGTTTTGTCTTTTTAAGTTATTGCTTAATTTTAATTTTCTAATGTTGTGTTGAGATTTTCTATTGATAAAAGTGAATTTTATAAATGTTAGCCATGTTATTTTTAGGGTTTTTGTTATACCAAATTAAGTAAAGTATCGTTATGTGGTTATCTCGGGTTTATGGGTTTAATTCAAATTAAAACAGTGATTTATGTTTTTTTTGTTATTATTTTTTAGAGCTTAATGTAATAGTTTAGTGATAAAGTCCGTCAATGAAGTTGCCATGTTCGTGTATGAAGTTATATGTGCTTTTACAGCAGGAAATTAAACTTTACGTTTAAGATGGTAAAGATAGAAAAAGAAATAAATAAGATTATTAAATAATCATGTTTCGAGAATATAAAATGTAACGTACTTCTAATTAAACGAATACTTGAATAAACGATGGAGTGTGAAAAGTGCTATTTAAGTTACGCTGTCCTATATTCCAGTTGGTGCCTTGTTCATACAATGCGTTTTCTCGGCTTAAACTGGTTTATGTACTGCTAATCTCTTATCCGTTTCTTAATTACACATATTGGCAATATGCTCGCCAAGTTACGTGTATTGGTGTCAATGAAAAACAGTATCTACGATAGCTCTCTCAGGGTTGGAACTGCCACTATGAATTTCCTTCATGTTCAATGTGAAACAATACCAATATTACTCAACTCGTGAAGCAAGTATAAAAAAAGGACTGCTCTGGTGTTAGGCACTGCGACGGTCGTTTTTTGTACGAACCGTTCGTCGTAAGTGCTGTGCAACCTAACGATTGGGAAAACCAAAAAACAAAAAATGTCCCCATGCACAGAGTTAGGAAAAGTCTGCTTTATCTAAGGAAATAGGATACCAACTCACGATGAATAACGATTTCACATTTGCTATCAAAAGCATTCGCTTTGATGAGAATTACCAACCATCAGACAACACGCGAATCACTACCAACTTTGCTAATCTGGCTCGCGGAAACTACCGCCGAGAGAATCTGCGCAATGCGCTCCGAATGATCGATAATCGTTTTAATGCGTTGGCATATTGGGATAACGCGCAAGGTGACCGCTACTCAGTTGAACTTGAAATCATCTCTGTTGATATGGATATCCAAGGTAGTGGAGAAGCATTCCCATCGATTGAAGTGCTCAAAACTAACATTGTTGATCACAACACTAACGAGCGCATCGAAGGCATTGTGGGCAATAACTTCTCTTCATACGTTCGTGATTACGACTTTAGCGTTTTGCTGTTGGACCACAACAAAAACCAGCCACAGTTCAGCATCCCAGCGAACTTCGGTGATTTGCATGGCAAACTGTTCAAAGCTTTCGTTAATTCTGAGTCTTATAAACAGCATTTCAAAAAGCTGCCAGTGATTTGTCTGAGCGTATCGGACAACAAGGTATACCGACGCACCGAAAATCAACATCCTGTTTTGGGCTTTGAATATCAGCCGAACGAATCTTCGTTGACGGAGCAGTACTTCAAGAAGATGGGCTTACAGGTGCGCTACTTTATGCCGCCAAACAGCGTTGCACCGTTGGCATTCTACTTCTTCGGTGACTTGTTGAACGATTATTCAAACCTAGAGCTTATCAGTACGATTAGCACGATGGAGACATTCCAGAAGATTTACCGACCTGAGATTTACAATGCCAACGCGGTTGCCGGTAATTGCTACCAGCCAAACTTAAAAAACCTAGACCACTCGCTAACTCAAATCGTTTACGACCGAGAAGAGCGCAGCCAACTGGCGATTGAACAAGGGAAATTTGCCGAGGAGCATTTCATCAAACCTTATCAATCTGTGCTTGAACAATGGTCTGCAAATTACGCGTAAAAGATAACGAGAATCTAGAAAGGAATGACGATGAAAACACTATTACCGACTTCAACGGCTGGCAGCTTACCGAAACCTTCTTGGCTGGCCGAACCAGAAAAACTTTGGTCACCGTGGAAACTGCAAGGTGAAGAACTGATTGATGGCAAACGCGATGCGCTACGCGTCGCTTTGCAAGAGCAAGAATTGGCAGGCGTTGATATCGTCAGTGATGGAGAGCAAACTCGGCAACATTTTGTGACGACCTTTATTGAGCATTTAAGCGGCGTAGATTTTGAAAACCGCAAAACGGTGACTATTCGCAACCGTTATGAAGCAAGTGTTCCGACTGTGGTTGGCCCAGTAAGCCGCACAAAGTCCGTGTTTGTTGAAGATGCCAAGTTCTTGCGTCAGCAAACTAAGCAACCTATCAAGTGGGCGCTGCCAGGCCCTATGACGATGATCGACACACTTTATGATGATCATTACGGTAGCCGTGAAAAGCTGGCTTGGGAATTTGCAAAGATCCTCAACCAAGAAGCGAAAGAGCTTGAAGCGGCGGGTGTCGACATTATTCAATTCGATGAACCTGCGTTCAATGTGTTTTTCGATGATGTGAACGAATGGGGCATTGCGTGTTTAGAGCGTGCGATTGAAGGGCTGAAATGTGAAACTGCAGTGCACATCTGCTATGGCTACGGCATCAAAGCGAATACAGATTGGAAGCAAACGCTAGGCACTGAATGGCGACAATACGAAGAAGTATTCCCTAAATTGCAGCAGTCAAATATCGATATTATCTCGCTTGAGTGTCATAACTCACGAGTGCCTATTGAGTTACTTGAGTTGATTCGCGGTAAGAAGGTGATGGTTGGTGCGATTGACGTCGCTACCAACGAAATTGAAACGCCAGAAGAAGTGGCGAACACACTGCGAGAGGCGTTGAAGTACGTTGATGCCGACAAGCTTTACCCATGTACCAACTGCGGTATGGCGCCTTTGTCTCGTGAAGTATCGACCGCTAAGCTCAATGCGTTAAGTGCGGGTGCGGAGATTGTTCGTAGAGAGCTGTCTGCTTAAGTTATTCAAAATATTTTCCCCTTAGATAAACAAAAAAACCAAGAGCTCGGTTCTTGGTTTTTTTCTTAAAACAGACGTTGTAACTTCGCGCTAGTTCATTTCTAGCTGTCGAACTTCAGGATGCTTTAGCAACATCACACGAATCCAGTGATGCACCACCCACATCACCATCGCGGTGAGCAGAACCGCAACGAAAATCGAGCTGAAACGGTACAAGATCGAAAAGAACGCGTCTTTTTGTTCTGGCACCAACGAGGTCGTCAGCGGAACCGATAGGGCAGACATGGCAGAAAACGCGATAGCCGCTTTAATTTGCCCCTTGGTGAGCCACAAGCAGAATGGCCCCATCGCAATGGTAAAGGCGAGCCAAAAGAGTAGCCCATGCCCATACCAACTGCCCAATATGAGCTGAACAGCCATCCCTGCGATGCAGCCTAGTGCGGTGCCGATGATGCGAATTTTTGCCATGGCGAGCGAGCCCGCTAAAGTCATTGGGGTTAGGATGATCAAAATGGAAGCTTGTGCGGATAGCGAGTCATATAAGTCCGCTACTTGGAATACGATAAACGCAGCCATCGCCACTACCCAACCCATAGCAACTTGGCTGATGTAGTCAATATCGCTTTTTACTGGGGTCGACATCTCAAGGTGCTCGGCGGGGGATTTTGGCTCCGGGAACAACCAATACGCGAATGCGCAAACAAAAATATTGCTGAACGCCATCACCCACATGTTGACGTTGAACTCTTCAATATCCATGAAGTTATAGCTGGCAAAATTCAACACAATTGAACCCACCAACAACCCCATGTAACCAAACAAATAGGTTTTCTGGTTCATCATTGCAATGCACTTGAACAGCATCATAATTCCGACGGCAACGGTCATTAATGTTGGATGAAACTGCAAGTATTCCAGCAAAAATGTGGCTTGTATGGTTGTCCACACAGCAGAGAAAAACACGATCAATAAAGCCGAAAGATTAAAGTGGTCCATTCTGCCCAAAATAAACAACGGCATCATGATGGCAAAAAATCCGTAAGACCAACCGAAGACCATGCTTAGCGCGAGCCCTAAAGAGCAGCCGAACCAAATTCGTAAGGTTTTCATTGTCGCCGCCTAGTAAATGAAGTGGAACCAGCTTGCGAGGTGAATCTGTGCTTGCGCCATCAACTGCCAGAAAATGCTGTTGTCTGGGTACAAAACAATGGTAGCGCGAGAGCCGACAAACAGTGCTGGTGGTAACTCTTCGCTGCTGGTTAGGTTCACTCGTGTACGCTGCGCATCACGTACCCAGCGGTTGTTCACTTCCACTTTGGTTAGTGCGCCATTAGGCGTTTGTTGTGCGGCTGCTACACCGTAATCGCGGCTAGCTAAATCAAAGTCGTACACCGAACCTGGGTTGGCATCAAATGTGACCAAGGCGTGGAAAGTCTTGTCTACGCTCGCGACGGACTTTTCACGAAAATCAGCGGCTACCCAGAGTGATCCTGTTGGTACAAATGTCAGCAATGGCATGTTGGTGTTTGCCATCGTGCCAACTTCTAGTTGCAGGTTGGTCACAACACCATCACTGGGAGCGAGTACCGCGGTATTTGCCAAATCAAGTTGCGCCTTTTCGATGCCGTTTTTGGCAATTCGAACGGCGGTGCTTTGACCTTTTTGATCGCCTAATTGCGCCTCAATGACTTTTAAGTTTTGTCGTTCCGCTTTAAGCGCTGCACGTGATACCTGATTTTGGGCAAAGGCATTATCGAGTGTCGATTGAGAGATGACTTTCTGCTTCGATAACGTCAGTAAGCGGTTGTATTCGCGGTGTGCATTATCAAATGTCGCTTGTGCGCGGGCAATATTGGCAAGAGCGGCTTCGCGTTGAGAATACAGCGTTGCTTCTTTTTCATAAGCGGATTGCAGAGACAGCTCCGCCTGTTCAAGTGCTATTTTGTATTTACGATCATCAATCGTAAACAACACATCGCCTTTTTGAACGGACTGGTTATTCTCGATGAGAACGTCGGTCACTTTACCAGATACCTCGGGCGCGACTTGGACAACGTATCCTTGCACTCGTCCTTCGGTCGTTAAGGGGGCGTGGCGGTCAGCAATGATAATGTACAAAAATAGTACGATGAACAGGACAATCAAAGTTCGCATCCAGTGTTTGAATTTTTGGTCAGCCGTCATTACAAGTTCCGTTAAACATATTGGATAGCGGATTATAGAGAAGTTACTCACAATTCAGTAGAATGATAATACGAACATAAATGACCTAAAAATAGGACAATGAACGTTAGTTTTGATGATATTTACCTATTCACTCAGACGGTGGTTCACGGCGGTATAAGTGCAGCGGCAGAGGCGAATCAACTACAACGCTCAAAAGTGAGTCGTCGCCTGCAAGAATTAGAGAAATCGCTCGGGGTACAGCTTTTGATCCGCACAACACGCAGCATTGAGTTGACGGAGCACGGGAAACGCTTGTTTGAGTTGGTGGGGCAGCCTATTGACCATATTCAGCAAGGTTTAAATGCCATGCACGAATATCAACAAGAGCTGACGGGCAAGGTGCGTTTAGCCATTCCTTCCGCATTGATGAGCTCTGCCGCGTTTAACGCGATCATCACCGAGTACACAACGCGGTATCCGGAGATTTCGGTCGAGATTGAAAACCATCAAGAGAGTGTCGATCTTAAGCGTCAATCGTTTGATTTACAGCTTCTTCCGAGCGTGGTCAAAGTCACCGATGACAGCTATGTGCAGTTCAGTCTTTTGCCTTATCGTAGTCACTTTGTTGCGTCAAAAGCCTATCTAGAATCGCATCCGCCAGTAAAAACGGTGGAAGATCTTAAGCAGCATCGCCTTTTAACTAATCGTTACAATGCCGATTTGCTCGATTCAGATCTGCATGTGGCGTTGCGCTCGGACGACCTCAACTTGCTGCGCTCGATGGCGATAGCAGGAAACGGCATCGCGTTTATTCCTCAAATTCATTCCAAGCCTGCACTGAGAGACGGTTTGTTGGTCGAGGTGCTGCCTCAATTTGCGCATCCGAAGCAGCATCTTACTCTGATTTATCCCTCGGCCTTATTTCTGCCCAATAAAGTCAAAGCCTTGATTGAGCTAATTCGAGAGAAATTTAAATAGTCAGTTCAAACCACTCTTAACTAAGAGCAAATGTGTGAGCGAAGGTCATCTTTCTAGGTTTTAGTGCTCTAACATGAAAGGATTCTGATACATTAACTGTTGCTCAACTTGTTGAGTATGGTTTGTGGTCACACAAGATAGGAGATGGAAATGTTATCGAAAGGAAACACGGGCCTGATTGTGGTGGATGTTCAGGGCAAACTCGCTACATTAATGCATGAAAGCGACGCACTGATTGAAAATATCACGAAACTGGTAAAGGGCGCCAAAGCACTAGATTTGCCTATTCTGTGGCTAGAACAGAATCCAGAAAGGTTGGGCCCAACCGCGGAGCCGATTCGTGAAGTGCTTGAAAGCACGTATTTACCTATTACCAAGTACACGTTTGATGGTTGCAAAGAGGCGACGTTTAAGGTCGCGGTGGAGAACGCGAAAGTGGATACCTGGTTGGTTTGCGGTATTGAATCCCACATTTGCGTCTATCAAACCGCGGTTTCTCTTAGTCAGTCCGGTTATCGCGTTGAATTAGTCACGGATTGTGTATCTTCCCGAACTGCTGCCAATAAGGCGCTCGCTCTTGCGAAGTTAACCGCTAACGGTGTGGTGCTCACTGGGCTAGAAATGTGTTTGTATGAAATGGTCGAAGATTGCCGAGCACCTGAATTCAAAGAAATTCTGGCGCTCATCAAATAGTGGAATCACTGTAATCAGCAACAACTTTATTTGAACACGCTATTCAAATTCTCGTTGATATCTTGGCAACATCGACTCGTTGCCAAGTAACCCGCCTTGGTGAATGTAAATCACCGTTTTATCTGTGTTCTCTTCCAACCAAGGTGTTAGGCATTGCCACATATACGGGTCGTATAACAGGTCAAATTCGAGGTCGGTTTGCTCAAAGAGCGCTTTCCATGTGATGTAATCTTCTTCGTACAAGCGACCAAAATGGTGTTTGTTGCGGATGGTTAAAATGGTTGGGTGGCTGTTTTCACCGAGCTGGTTGAACTGCTCAGTTAAGTAATCTGCATCGCCTACGCAAGGGCAAGTTAGCACTTCAATGCCGTGTGGACTTAAATGTTTATGAAGATATAAAGACGTCGTGCCAGTGCCTGATGGCAGGGCAACCGCAAACTGCTCTTTACCTCTCAATCGCGTCCAATCAAGAATTTCTCGTGCTAACTGTTTGATGCCAGCTTCAGCGAGGTGGGAACGTCCACCCTCTGGAATAAGCAATGTCGACTCATCTAATCTTCGTACCTGGTGGATGTATTCACTAGGGTGGAGTTCGCTACCGATGTCTTGCATGGCGGTGATTTTCATACCCAAATCGAGAGCGCCGCGATAGTTTCCGATGGGGGAGCTTTTTAGCCAAGATGGAATGTGATGAACATAAAACTCAAATGCCCAACCTTTAATCTGGGCGAGAGCCGCTAGCGAATACATCGCGTTGGATTGAGCAGAGCCGTAACTGATGAGGGTTTTGATGTCGCTGTTTTGCGTTTCCATCAACGCCATAAACTTACGTGCTTTGTTCCCAGAAAAGTGAGAATGCAGCATGTCATCACGCTTAAGAAAAAACGTATGACCGTTGAAGTTGTGTTGAGTTATCGGGCTTTCAGAGAGTTTCATGTGACTGCTGACGTGTCCAACCACGCGACCTTGCCGTTAAAAAGGGCGCGTAGTGTAACGCCATTAAACCCAGATAAAAAGTCTGTGTTTCAGTACAACCATTTCGGTTATTCCTGATGCTCTGACGCAAGATCAATTACTGCCTCACAACCACCTTCTGGATGTGTACCAATCTTAAATTGCCAGCCATAGCGTTGGCACAAATCATCCACAATCATCAAACCTAATCCGTGCCCATCTGAGTGCGGAATGGTCGAAAAGCCTTCACCTTCATCGCGCACCGAGATGGTGTTTTCATCCATGCTGATATGAATTGATCCCGATGGTGTCGCGGCGATGCCGTTGCGAATCAAGTTACCAAGAATAATGGTCAACACGGCATTGGTTGCGCGCGTTCTTGGGTTGCCGTCGATCTGTACATCAAAATTGAGTGCTTTCTCATCCGCCTGAGCTTGGCTTTGGAAGATGATTTGGTTGAGTTCTTCTTCGGTGATGCTGCGCACTGGTGAATCATCTGCATTACGCTCGTAACGCACTAAGCCGAGTAGGGCATCCACCATAGTCGACATTTGCTGCGTCGCATCTTGTATTCGGTTCACTTGGCGGGTTTGGAAATCCGTGTTCGCACTTCTCGCCAATAAGCTACTTGAGCCTTTCATCACGGTTAACGGTGTACGCAGTTCATGGCTTGCGTATCGTGCAAAGGCTTGCTCACGCTTGATGACTTGGTTGATTTTGTGGCGATACTCATTCAACTCATCCGCGAGGGTTTGGAACTCTTTGGCTGATCCCTCTGGCACGCTAAAAGTCTGCGTAGCATCGCCTTGGTGATGATCGAGTTGAGTTTTAAGCGCATTGACGGGTTCAATCAAGCGCTGTGATAAACGCAGCAACAGACTGCCAAATAGGAACACCAGGACGGCGACAATGGACAACACCATAGCAACGACGAGAATGAATTCCTCTGAGGTGATCTCGATTTCATCAATCAAGGAAACCAGAATCACAGGATGTTCAACGCCTTTGTAGGTGTAAGTGCTCATGTAAACCATGCGCGAGTATTCACCGTCTTCTACTTCATCAAGAAAGTGCTTTTGACCAATCAGGTATTTTTGGTAGCGCTCGGCAACCAATGAGATGTCGTTGTATGCAGTGGTGAGCAGGTCAAGCTGAATACTGCCTTGCTCTGGGTGGGACTGGAAATGTTCAATCGCTTCTTTTTTGTCGACCATAATACGACGCTCGCCGACACGGTCTTCAGACCAAAGCAGGGAGCCGGTAATCAACAAAAAGCAGAAGATGCCGATCACGACCGACACAAAAGAGAAAAACAGAGCGAGTCGCCCTGTCATACTTTGTGTGCTTTGCGTGCTAGCAAGTAAGCGATTGATCATGCAACTGTCTCCAAGCGGAAGCCAACTTTCGGCACGGTGATCAGCACATGTTGTTCAAATGGCTTATCAAGTTGGTTGCGAAGTTGGTAAATGTGGCTGCGCAGAACGTCGTTGTTCGGCTCGTTCTCTTGCCATAGTTGGAAGGCGATTTCTTCACGTGTTACTACGTCTGGCGCGCTTTTCACAAGCATTTCCAGAATGGTGTAAGTGGTGGGGTTTAGCGCCAACAGTTTATCTTGGCGGTAAGCTTTACGCGTTTTTTGGTCGATAGAGACTTCGCCATATTCCAACTTGCTCGACGCGACAGTGCCGCGGTAACGGCGGATCAGTGCCATCATGCGCGCTTCAAGAATATCCAGATCGAAAGGCTTGGTCAGATAGTCGTCCGCACCGTGTTGGAAGCCTTTTAGCATATCGTCACGGCTATCGAGTGCTGTCAGCATAAGCACTGGTGTGTTGTTGCCCGCGTCGCGAAGTTTATTACACATGGTCAGGCCATCCATGCGTGGCAGCATGAGATCGAGCAAGATGATGTCGAAGGTGTTTTCCATCGCTAGTTTCAGGCCGAGTTCGCCGTTGTCTGCATAATCGAGTTCCATACCTGCACACTCAAAATAATCGAACAGCATGCCTGCAATTTCTCGATTATCTTCGACTAAAAGTACGCGTTTCATGTATTTCTCTCCAAGTGGGCAGGTGTTCGAAAATAAGACTTCGTCTTAACCGAACATTATTCACTAAGGACGTGAAAAAGATGTCAATAACATCTCTTTCACGTTGATGTTTGTAGACTGGATTCATTCATCGGATTTAGTGGAAGAGTAGCATGTCAACCTTCAACATTCACGCTGCAACCTTTTCAAAGGTGAGCCAACACACTGAGCCTAAAACAGTTTTGTCTGTTGTGGTGCCATTCTTTAACGAGCAAGAAGTCTTACCTGAATTTCATCGTCGTTTAGCCGCCGTTTTGGATGAAATGCCAGAACGCTGTGAAATCGTTTATGTGGACGACGGCAGCAAAGACGAGAGCCTAATGATCGCGCAAAACTTTTCTCAATCTTCTAGCGACGTTCGTTGTATTGCACTAAGCCGTAACTTCGGCAAAGAGTCCGCCATGAGTGCGGGTCTGGAACACTGTCAAGGTGAAGCGGTGATCGTGATTGATGCCGACTTGCAAGACCCGCCTGAGTTGATCCCGCAAATGGTATCAAAATGGCGTGAAGGGTATGACGTGGTGAACATGCAGCGCAGCGAGCGCCACGGTGAAACTTGGTTCAAACGCTTCTCGGCCGCTTGCTTTTACAAAGTGCTTAACAGCATGGCGAAATTGGATGTGCCTGAGAACGTGGGCGATTTCCGTCTACTGAGCGCAAAAGTGGTTAAGCACATCAATGCGCTGCCAGAACGTAACCGATACATGAAGGGCATTTTTTCTTGGCCGGGTTTCAAGCAAGTGACGGTTCAGTTTGAGCGTGACGCTCGTTTCTGTGGTGAGACCAAATGGAACTATCTCAAGCTGATTGGCCTTGCAATGGACGGCATTACCTCGTTTTCCATTCGCCCTTTGCGCTTAGCGACACTTGCTGGTGCGTTAGTGGCGTTCAGTGCCTTTATCTATGGCGCATTCATAGTGATGAAAACCGTTGTGTTTGGTGAACCCGTCACTGGTTACCCATCCATGATGGTCGTCCAACTTGCCTTGGGCGGTGTGCAACTGCTGTCGATTGGCCTTTTGGGCGAGTACATTGGCCGCATTTTTGTCGAGACCAAGCAACGTCCTCTTTATCTTGTTCAGTCCGTTTACGAGCAGCCTGCAAAACATCAATCCATCCAAACCATGAAGTTTAAACTTGGAGAAACCGCGTAATCATGAGTATTAATAAAACCCATTTGTGGTTGTTGTTGGCGTTTGCTCTTTTACTCCGTCTTATTTCACTTGCTGCTTACCCTTTGATGGACACCACAGAAGCCCGCTACGGCGAAATGGCGCGCTTAATGGTGGAAACCGGCAATTGGCTTACCCCACAGTTTGATTACGGCGTGCCTTTTTGGGGGAAGCCCCCCCTGTTCACGTGGATGAGTGCTTACGGCATTGAGCTGTTTGGATTGAATGAATTTGCAGTGCGCGCGCCTCATTGGTTAGCGGGTGTTGCGACGATTGTTTTTGTTGCTTTCATGGCGCATCGTGCAGGCTTTAATGCTGTCATCGCAGCGTTGGTACTGGCGACGTGTGGCATCTTTTCAATTGCGGCGGGTGCGGTGATGACAGACATGGCACTGACGTTGGCAATGACGATGGCGATGGTTGGTTTTTACTATTGCTGGCTTGGCAAAGACAAACACAGCCGATTGTGGGGTTACCTCGGTTTCTTTGGCTTGGCTTGCGGGCTGTTAGCGAAAGGTCCAGTGGCGATCGTGATCATGGGCATCGCAGTATTTCCTTGGCTTGTGATTCAGCATGGTTTCTTTGGTGCCTTAAAAGCCTTGTGGCAGCGTTTTCCAATTGTGTCGGGGTTGGCGCTCATGCTGGCGATTGCTCTACCTTGGTACATCATGGCTGAAGTGGCGACGCCTGGATTTATTGATTACTTCATTGTTGGCGAGCACTTTAAGCGTTTTGTTGTCAGCGGTTGGGAAGGGGATCTGTATGGTTCTGCTCATGATCAACCACGTGGGATGATCTGGGTATTCTGGCTACAGTCGGCTGCGCCTTGGTCAATTGTATTGCCTATCTTGGCGTGGAAACGTCGTAAGGTACTCAAAGCCATTGAAACCGATCATCAAGGTTTGTTTAGCTTCCTGATGTGTTGGCTGATTTCTCCAATGATCTTGTTCACCATGGCTGGGAATATTTTGCCTGCTTACGTGCTACCGGGTGTGCCTGCGTTGGGTATCTTGATTGCAATGCTGGTGGATAAACACGATTTCAAATGGTTGACCGGAACGGCAGCGGTGTTGCCAGCCCTGCTTATGATTGCGATGTTGGTTTTGAATATGGGCAAAGCAGATAGCCGCAGCGACCGCATAATCTTCGCGCAAATTAATGACAACGCTCCGGTCTTTTATATTGGTAAGCGCCCGTTCTCAGGCCAGTTCTATAGTCATGGTCAGGCGAAAAAGCTTGAAGATAAGAATGACTTAAACAATCTGAAGAAATTCCACCTGATTGGTAAATCGCAGCAAGTGGATAGCATGATTCATGAAAATGCGTTGAGTTGTACCAACGAGTTCACAGCAAAATCGAAACGCTCACTCTACACCTGTGTGGTTGGATAACGGAATGCGCAAATTACCAAAATTTGCTTCGCTGGAAAGGTTTGCTTCGTTAACAAGGTTTGCTCTGGTAGGTGGTGTCGGCTTTATGGTCGACACCCTTATCTTTTCTGTGTTGTTCCATTGGTTTGGTCTGGAGTTGATGCTGGCTCGTGGGATAGCATTTTTGTTTGCAGCAACCACGACTTGGCTTGGCAATCGCTGGCTGACTTTCTCTCAAGCAGAAAAAACCAACCCTTTCGCTCAATGGCAAAAATTTATGGCGAGTGCCTGTATCAGTGCTTTGCCGAACTTTATTGTGTTCAAAGGCGCAACGCTCGCGCTAGGAACGCAAGGGGTGATGGTCTATTTGGCTTTGATCTTAGGCATATTGGCAGGCATGGTGAGTAACTATTTACTCAGTGCAAAATGGGTGTTTAGTTGAGGATAGAAGGTTCGGGCTTACTCTCCTATCCTCGAGTTAAAAATTCGTTATTTGAACCAATTTTTCTTTTTGTACATCAGAGTAAACCTAAAGCTTTTCATGGGGGGATGTAAAAGGTAAACAAGCCAAGGTTTATACCTTGGCTGCCGTTAGTTCAGATTTTGATTTTTCAATCTCAGATTCCGTTTGCCACTTGCCGTTGTAAAGGTATTCACGCTCAGGAAGTGGGGCATTTGACGCCCTTAAATCAAATACCTCTTCGGTTTGATATTCTCTACTACAAACCGGAATACTAAAGAGCCTTGATTCTGGCTTTGCTTCAAACAACTTTTTATGGTCATCGACCTCGGTACAATTCAGTTTGTAGACCTTTGACAGTTGCGCGACCATGGATTCTAAATCCGCTTCAGTTTTAAAGAAAACATAACAATCTGATCTATCTTGTGAGCGAAAGATAGTCTTATGAGCAGTATCTCGATATCTGCATATGTCATGCTTAAAATAGAACTGGATCACTTTCCTTTTTTTATTGTAGTCCGCAAACAGCCAATCCTCACGCTCTCCGATTCTCACTTCTGTTGGTTCATCTGGTTGGCGTTTAAGCATTTTAAAGGAGACTAATATAAAAGCACCTGCACCTGCTAACGCCATCGGGCCAACCATCGCTACCATCACCACACATACCACTGCACCTATCCAGCCAACGGCTTGCGTGGCGGTATTCACCCACTTAGGCATGTTGCGACGTTTCTTCATCACAAAGCCTTTGTCAGAAAAAATATAGTCATAGCGATAGTCGAGGCCAATCGTAAGGTAAAAGGCTCCAGACACCATCACCGATAAAATAAAAGAAAAAATAGTTACGTCAACCGTGTCACTCGTATGTATAAACAAAGTTAATAGGAATGGAGCGATCACAAATGGAAACGCAAAAAGTTTAAAGTAATAGCGAAATGGTTCCTCTACATCATACTTATGCCATGTTCTGACGTTATCGCCTGCGAGTATTTCTTGCTCTTGTGCCTCTTGATAAACTGCCAACTCTTCTGGGGTGACGTAAAATGGTGAATATGCCAAGGGTTACTCCTTAAAACCTAATGTGCCAACAACGGTGGTGAGTGATTTTTTAATGATATTTTGTTTGGTATTGTCTGAAATCACGCGATAAGTTGCACTCTGTTTTACGCTATTTTGGAACCAATACTCACGCTTTGATGGAGCATCATCTTCCGTATCGTACACCACTTGCATTGCAAGGTAATGGTCTACTTCTGTGATTGGCAATGCTACCTTGTACACCACCAATTCGGCACTAGCTAGGTCTTGAGTTTTAAGAGTGACTAAATCTGCGTTTTGATGCCACGAGCCGGACGTCAAATCATCTTCTGTTGCCTTGCTGTTAGTACTCACCATAATACCATTCGTTGCAGCGCGCCGTGGCAGCTGAATATGCACTTCCAAGCCAACTAACTCACGATGTGTATAGCCTGGATAAGCCTGTATATTTTCAATAGGTTGATGGTATACCGTAGGCTGTTGAATAATAGATTGTAAGTCAAACAGCGCTTGCTGCACTAATGCTGAATTATGCTTCTCTCTTTCGGGCAAGCTCGAAGATTGGCTCCACTGAGTGCGAGCAGGGTGATAACCCCAAGGCAGTTTATCTAACCATTTTTGGAAATCATCTTGTTTCAGTTTATTCAACTTATAATTGATGGCTAAGTATGTAACTGTAAGAATAACTAAAGCTGCCGTTACCGGGCCACCAAAAAGCAAGTTAGTCGAAAAAGTACCAGTAGAGGCTCCTAAGAACTGAAACGCACCAATCGCACCAGTTAAACCAAGTGTTACGGTATTCGCTAAATATAATTTGCTTTCGAGGCCATAAACGTTATCGATACTCTGCCAAGAACGGTAAGCCTCAATACCTGAAGCCAGCGCTCCTAAAGCCCCTGTAATCGCAAGCCATTTATTAAATACTTTTAAGTCATCAAGAATCAGGTTTTCAAAGCCTTTTGTATTTCGATCTACTAACTTTTTTAGAGTTTTTAGCGAGTGCTCTCTGAGTTCGTCACTTCCCTTAACCTTATCCCAATACTTACCCGTACGAATACCCGTCCAAGCGTTTGCTGTATAAAAAAGCTTTTGCTGAATATCTAAAAATTCATCTGAGGATGTTAACCCTGTGTCTTGGATACTGCTCATGGCATCACCAAGCGCGATGCAGTTAAATACTAATGCCATAAAGCCTAGACCACCGGCATTCTCGAACAGTTTATTCAAATCATCGAGCTTATTCATCACGAGCCGCGTTTTAAGCTCGACGGTTCTTTGTGGTAGATCATCGGGTAATTCAATACGCTGTGGGTACTCCAATGTAGCCACAGCGAGTGCCTTCTTAATTCTCTTTTTATTTTTTAAAGCTGTTGTGTATTTAGAGTCGGCTTTGCGGTTGTTTTTCTGGAAGTCAGCAATGACCGCATCGTTTTTCTTGAGCTCACTTGGGTAATCATTTACGCGTGTTTTCCATTTTTTAAAATCGCGAGCGTAGCTTTCATTTAAAGTAACTGGCATATTGTGTGCCATATGCTCTGCTATAACAGCAAACAGATAATAGCTCTGACGGTTCAGAGGTTTAGCGAAAACAGGCATCAGCATAATCGATGCTTGTGAGGTCAAGCTAACGCCAAACTCTACAACGCCTTTTGCAAGCGCACCTATTGCAGATTTAAAAATAATATCCAGCTCTTGGAAACCTTTGGCGATATCTTTGAGAAAGGCTGTTTCCGCAGTGTTTGGGTTGGAAACAAAGTCCATGATCTTAGAGTACATATTCACGCGGTTGCTGGTATCAGATATCTGGTCCATCAACTGATTCTCAGGATCAGGATTTTCTGAGGCGATCGACTGTTCATCAAGCGCCTCTGTAATATTCTTCTCCATCACTTTAAATAAACTACGACTAAACCCAGAGGCATAGAGAGCAAGTAAACTGGTTGGTTTCTCCCATTGGCTTTCAGCCCATTGGCGGTCTTCTTCTTGTATCACCAAAGTAAATGACTCAACGGCTTGCTTGTGCAGTTGATACAAGCTGTACTGCGTGTCTTCGCTGTATAGGTCGAAGGTTCTTTCAAGATGATGCGGCGTTAAGGACTCCATTACTGCGATAAAGTCGCGTTTGACCGAAACCACTTGGGCTAGCATGGTTTCTTTTTGTTCTGACAGCTCTTGCATCTCGCTCAGCATTTGCTTCCAGTTGAGCTGCTGACGCCAGCGTTCAGTCGCTATCCATTGTTCGTATTTACCAAAACGGCTCGCAGAAATTCGATATTTGTCCTGTATCGCTTTAGCAATGTCACTTTGGGTATGTTGGTGTGATTCAATCGCTCCAGCGGAAAATTTAGCAGGATAGCCGGACTGAACTGAGCTTTTGTTCTGCTCTGCCAAATCAAGTTGGTGAGAGGAGTCATAATAGTCAGCCATGTCGGTATAAAACGACAGCTCTTCGCCGTTACGCTTAACGCTAGGTGGCATGTCTATCTCGTCACTTGCACCAAACATACACAGTTGCATGGCGGTCTGCATCAAGTTCCACTGGTTTGAAAACTGGTCAGTGAAAAGGCGGTAAGGGCTTGCGGCACCAACAAAATGCAGTGACATATCTTGAATGTCTGCGGCGTAATCTTTTATCGCGACGAAGTAGCCTGATTCTTCTTCTGGAATCGCAGAGGTTAAATCGCTTTCGACTGCGACAGGTTTAAAGACAGAACCATCTTCATCTGCTTTGGTGGCGATGCCAGAATCCGCAAAGCGACCATCATTGACGGCAGAAGATTCAATATCAGCGACTTGGGTTAACTTATCTATTGGTGCAATGTTGTGCTGATTCTCGTTTGAGGACAGAACAATGGTTTGCATGCGATCGATATGATTACTCGGATTGTTAAGTACGCGCATGAACGTGTGCCATGTCCAGCGGTGCTCAGAGAAGCAAATCGATAGTACGCTTCCGTTGACGTAAGTAAGAAAGGGCTTTGCATCTTGTGGTGTCCCACGCTGCTCTGATTTTGGGCTTTCTGATTCTCCCAACTTATAGAGCGTGAATTGCGTTCCTTTGATTTCGTATTCGTCTAAGCTTTTGTTGATTGTATCATAGACATACAGCCAACCGTCGCGCAGTTGACGCAGGGTGTAACCAACGGTATTGAGTTTGGCTGGGCCTTGGCCTTTCCATTCTTCAGGCAAACCAAAAGATTGTGTCTCTTCTGTTTCTAGCTGATCGATGGCATAGCGGACTGGGATAAAGTGCGCAGGTGATGCTTCCGTTGCTTCTTTCTCAGTTTTTAAATTGAGAGGCTCTGGTTCAGACGGCGGTGGCGGATCGATTTTTTTTGTTTCTCCCTCCCAAAACATACTGCGCTCTGGGGGTGAGCCAGCAAGATCATCGGATTCCTTGGTTGGAACGATATTCAGCGATTTCAGTGTACCATCGCTTTCAAATGCCTGAACGGCCTCCTCATAGGTATAGCTGTTGTCATACCAGAACATAGAAGTTTTTGGGGGAAGTGGATGATTCATCGTTAGCCCATGTTTAAGAGTTTTACTCTGTTATGCAAATATCGCACCAAAATAAATCTATTAAAAATCAATGGGTTAGTTTTCTATGGTTTTGCGTCAATCAAATAATTGTTTGTTTTTCCAATAAGTTGGTTGGTGTTTACCATTTTTTGTATTGATTGAATCAAAGTTTGAGTTGTGAGTGATGCCTCAATGAGCCGACAAAACAAAAGGGCTCCAGAGTTACCTCTGGAGCCCTTTTAGTATTTAAGCGCTAAAGAATTAGCGACGCTTTGGTTTACGTTGACCAGTTGGTTTGCCTTGTGCTTGTGGGCGGCCTTGGCCTTGCGGCTTGCTACCTGCCGGGCGGTTTGCACCGTTGCCGCTAGGACGTTGGCCGTTGCTTGCAGGGTGTTGACCACCTGTAGCTTTACCTGAACCGTTACGGTTGCCAGATGGTTTACCATCTTTTGAACCGCCTTCAGAGCGTTTGTTCAAATGACCACCGAAGCCTGGTTGGTTTTTGGTATGTTTGGTTGCAAAGCGGTTTGCCCCGTGACGACCAGATTTACGACGTTGCGCAGGTGTTTGTGCTTCAATGTCTTCTGCAGGAACGAGACAGCCTTGTTTGTCACCGATCAAATGTTTTTTACCCATACTGACTAGGGCTTCGCGGATCATTGGCCAGTTTGCTGGATCGTGATAACGCAACAGCGCTTTATGCAGGCGACGTTGACGTTCACCTTTTGCTACAGGTACATCTTCACGTTTTTTGTACTTCACGCGTTTCAGAGGGTTTGTCTCTGAGTAGTACATCGACGTTGCGTTACACATTGGCGAAGGGTAGAAGTTTTGTACTTGGTCACATTCGAAGTTGTTCTTTTTCAGCCACAGAGCAAGGTTCAGCATGTCTTCGTCTTCTGTGCCTGGGTGCGCAGAGATAAAATAAGGGATTAAGTACTGCTTCTTGCCTGCTTCTGCACTGTATTTCTCGAACATCTCTTTAAAGCGATCGTACGTACCCATGCCTGGCTTCATCATTAGATCAAGAGGACCTTTCTCTGTATGTTCCGGTGCAATCTTCAAGTAACCGCCTACGTGGTGAGTCACGAGCTCTTTCACGTATTCTGGTGATTCAATCGCAAGGTCGTAACGTACGCCAGATGCAACCATCACTTTCTTCACGCCTTCAACTTTACGCGCTTCGCGGTATAAATCGATCGTGTGTTTGTGGTCTGTGTTTAGCTTGTTACAGATGCCCGGGAATACACAAGAAGGACGACGACAGTTCGCTTCCGCTTTTGGATCTTTACAGCCCAGGCGGTACATGTTTGCAGTCGGGCCACCAAGATCGGAAATTGTGCCGGTAAAGCCTGGAACTTTGTCGCGAATTTCTTCAATCTCGTTGATGATAGACTCTTTCGAACGGTTTTGAATGATTCGACCTTCATGCTCGGTAATCGAACAGAAAGAACAGCCACCAAAGCAACCACGCATGATGTTCACAGACGTCTTGATCATGTCGTACGCAGGAATTTTTGCTTTGCCGTACATAGGATGAGGAACACGCGCGTAAGGCAGGCCAAACACAAAGTCCATCTCTTCGGTCGTCAATGGAATTGGAGCTTGGTTTACCCAAAGTTCACGATCACCATGGCTTTGAAGTAACGCTCGACCAGAGTACGGGTTCGTTTCTAAATGCAGTACACGGCTTGCATGCGCATAAAGAATGCGATCGTTTCTTAGCTTTTCAAACGAAGGTAAACGGACCGCAGTCGTCGCAGCATCGTGGCGTGATGGGCGAATTGTGATTGGTTGTGCAACTGGCTCGTCTTTTTTAGTTTCACACTGAGTTTCTACTTCGTATGGGTTCTTTGGTACGAACGCTTCTTTACGAGGTTTTTCAATGCGAGAAGAATCAATAACCGTGTAGCCTTCTGGTGCAGCTGGCAAGTTCACGGCAGTACCACGAATATTGGTCATGGTGCTGATGTCTTCGCCGTTTGCGATGCGATGTGCTACTTCGACAAGTGCGCGCTCTGCGTTACCAAAAAGTAGGATGTCTGCTTTTGCATCAAACAGTACAGAACGGCGAACTTTATCTGACCAGTAATCGTAGTGCGCAACACGGCGTAGGCTAGCTTCGATACCACCTAAAACAATAGGTACTTCTTTGTATGCCTCACGACAACGTTGAGAGTAAACCAACGTTGCTCGGTCTGGGCGTTTACCACCTTCGTTATTCGGTGTGTACGCGTCATCGTGACGAAGCTTTTTATCCGCGGTGTAACGGTTGATCATGGAGTCCATGTTACCCGCAGTGATCCCGAAGAACAGATTTGGCTTACCAAGTTGCATGAACGCATCTTTATTTTGCCATTCTGGTTGAGCAATGATACCGACACGGAAACCTTGTGCTTCTAGCAGGCGGCCAATGATAGCCATACCAAAGCTTGGGTGATCCACATAAGCGTCACCGGTTACAATGATAATGTCACAGCTATCCCATCCTAGGGCATCCATTTCTTTGCGACTGGTCGGCAAGAAAGGTGCCGTACCAAAACACTCTGCCCAGTATTTTTTGTACTCATGAATAGGAGTGATGTTATTGGTCATATTTTGCTCTCTGTTCCAGGGAGCGCGAATTATAGCGATTTGATTATCAGGTATCTATAACAAACTCATCTATTCAAGCTTAGTTCATCGAGTTTTATTTGGTTTGTAAAAATATCAATGCTCTATCGGCGATTTTCTGTCTAATTTCACCTTGAAAGCCTCATGGTTATAGATCGGTTCATGAAAAATGTCGCAATCTTAATACAAAGCATAAGCAATGGTGTGCTTATGTGGGGTAAAGCCTATAATCAAATTAGTGCATATTAAATGCAAAAGGCTGAGCTGCTCTGGAAATAGTTCTAAGTCGATAGGCTTATCGTTGACACAATCCATCTATAAAGAGGATCGGCAGGTCCCAACTGGAATGTCGCGAATTGACTGTGAATTTTGAGCCTTGGGCTAATTACAAAAAAGGGGCTAGGGTATGAGTGAATCTACGACAACAGTGCATCCAAAAATGCAAACGACTTCCAGTCTAACTCCTGTTATAGAGTGGTCTTACGATATTGATACTCGCGAGTTCGAATGTGATCAGCAAGGAATGGCAAAGGCATTTGGGATAAGTACGCCAGTAACCAGCCTAAATAACTTGTTTGATCATATGCTGATGGGGCAACAAGAAACGCTAAAACAACGAATTCTAGAAGTGGAACTCTTTGGCGGACGGGGGCGGTTTTCTTGTTGCATGATGCTAAAAAACGTTAACTTAGTGCACGTTACTATTAGTTTTGAAAGGCTCAATAAGCGCATTATCCAAGGCACTATCATTCCACAATTAACAATCACTGGTTGCGAGGAGTTAGCGAAAATTCTCGAAACGATTTTTGATTTGCCAAATGTAGGCGTTTTAGTTGCCGATGAAGATACGCGCATCTTAGGTTGTAACCGTGCCTTTGAGTTACAAATGGGCTATCAAAACCGAGATCTGGTTGGGCTTAAAACTCATATATTCAGTACCTCTCACCATAGCCAAGCGTTTTATGATCAGCTGTGGCAGCAAATTAATGATGAAGGATGTTGGTGTGGTAACTTGCTGAGCAAAACAGCAAACGGTAGCAACCAAGCTCATCATCTTTGTATTTACCGACTTACGTTTCACTCTGGACGAATTCTTTATCTCGGATTTTCTACGGATATTTCTGCTTCGTTGTTGTGGATGAAAAATCGTTGTGAACAACAGCATGATTGGGCTGCCTTTTTACCGACGAGGAAAGAATTTGAACTCCAATTAGCTACCTTAGCGAATGAAAGCAGAAATAAAGAACTCAACATTGTTATGACACTCAGACCCAAGTTTTCGGAGAGATACTTGCTTGAACAGCAATTAGGTTTTGCAGATTTTATTATGCGAAGTCGTTACACCAGTATTGCGGGGCAGTTATCTCGGGACGTGTTTGTCGTATGCTTACAGACCCCTCATTGTCAATGGTTGAGCCCGGTTCGTTTGATCCAAATTGCCATGAAAGGGTTCTTTAATGAGCTAAGAAATGAAATGGGCACAAAAATGCATGCCACTATCGTTAAAGGCCAAACTGGTGTGTCAATCCTTGGCTATGATACGAACCGACCAAGACAAGCGCTAGCACATGCAGCGCAAGCGATGTTGTCCTCTATTTCCGGTGAAGGCAGCTATTTCAACTTTTACGACAGTGAACTTCACTCTGAATTAGTGAAGCGCCAACATCTCGAGGCGTTTTTGGAGGCGCAAATAGAGAGTGGGCTAGTGGACGTTTACTTTCAACCGATTATCGACGTTCAAACCGGAAGAGTGGTTAAGTTCGAGGCTCTCGCACGCTTCTATGATGAAAATGATGCGTATTGTACGCAAAAGATGATCGCTATTATTGAAGATCTAGAACTCATAGCGGCACTTGATGATGTGGTCTGCCAAGCTGCGTTGAAGCACTTTCCGCGCTTACAAGAAATTTATGGCGAGGAAGTGGGCGTGACCATCAATCGCTCCCTCAATACGAAATTGGATTCTCTTCAGATCCTTCAGCGGTCGCATGATTTGATTAAAGCCAGTGGTGTAGACTCTAAGCGAGTAACTATCGAGCTAACAGAAACCGCGTATTTTGAACAAGATGAGGAGCATACTCGAGCTCTAGAGGAAGTGCGGAAAGAGGGCGTTGAGATCGCGATTGATGACTTCGGTACTGGGTATTCTTCTTTTTCTTATCTAGAAAAAGGGCAGTTTGATTTACTGAAAATAGACCGAAAATTCATCAAGAACATTCATAAAGGGAGCACCAGCTATAACATTGTGAAAATGGTCACCGAGCTTGCACAGCAAATGAATGTAAAAGTGGTTGCTGAAGGCGTGGAATCTAAGCAAGAACTTCAAGTATTGGCAGAAATCGGTGTCGATTACATGCAGGGCTTTCTATTTTCTGCTGCCGTGCCTGTCGATTTGATGGATAAAGCGGACAGTTATGAGCATCTGTTCTCTGACATCGCGATTGAGTCTAAGCAAAGTGATGTGTTGCAATCTTTGAGCCATGAACAAGTCAGGTCTATGGACCCTGGAGAACCGCTCTCCTTGGCAGTGGAGTACATGAATTTGAATCCAAGCTCGCCTTTAGTTGTTCTCAATGAAAATCGTTGTGTTGGGTTAATTACGAAAGAGACGGTGAATTTACACCTAACGCCTTCGATGGGAACAGAGCGAGAAACTGAACGAGAAAGCCGAATTTGGAAACGTCCTGTTAATCAGATAATGAGCACCGAATTTGTGTTGGTTGATGAGGATTTACCTGTCTCTGTTATTCGAGAGTTGGTTAAAACCGGCATTCGTTTCCCTTGGGTACTGTGTAATACCAAAGAAGAGTACCGTGGAGTTTTAACGCAGGAAGACGCGTTGAAGTATCTTGCTTCTCTGTGAATAAAATTGTCTTACCGTTTTAGCTCATTTGGGGGCCGACTTTCGGTGGTTTGGCGATAGTTGATTTGATATTATCGCCCCCCAAAATGACTTTTGAGCGTGCATTCAACATGATTCAACAATTGCTGGTTACTTTCCCTCCGATGCTATTTGGCGCACAAGCGCTACTGACTTTGCTTCTAATAAAGGGCGATATTTGTCCTGGTCAGCGAGGACGTCTTCATAAAATGTTGCCAGCAGTAGCTGTATTGTGGCTCGCTGTTGCGTCACTTCGCATTGAAGCATTTATGATCGTGTTTGCTATTTTCTACTTCTATTCTCAGGTTCAAACCAAGAAAACGCGTGAAAAAGGGCCACTATGGGCGATGCATTTAGCGAATGGTTTGGCCTTTGCGTATGTGAGTATTCAAGTATTTGAGCAATCAAGCTGGCCAGCATCGATAGCGATGGCGCTAATGATATTTTTCCTTGGGGCGTCATTTTCTCAATTGCTGCTTACGATAGCTCGCAGCAGATTACAGGCATTTCACCGTATTTTACCAGTTACGGGCATTGTGTCTGGAATGCTATTAGTCATCGCAACGTTGTTTGCTTCTTACCAGTTAAATGAAGCCACACTAAACGCTGCGACACAGCCGATCTTGCTGTCTTTAGCTATGCTAATTTCTTCAATTATTGTGTGGTGTTGGCATATTTTTACGCATAAGAAACCAGAAAAGGTGCAACTGAGCGTTGCCTTGTTTCTAGCACTCGCGTCGATGACGAGCCTGCAAGGTTTATTCTCTCTCGCGGCTTAACCTCTATTCTAAAGACAAAGCTAGACAGCTTATATCCAAGTGCTTTCTTGGTGCTTGGGTATAAGGTGATCACGTTTTAGATCGCACTCACTTTAAATTCGCGTGATTACTACTACGCTTGTTTATATACCTTGTCGAAGAGGAGAGTCGCGATGGATTTAAGCAATGTAGGTAATCTGGACAGCACTATTTTGCTAGGTATCGTCAACGAAAAGCTACGTTTAGAGTGCGACAGTTTTGACGAGTTAGTATCAGTGTATGAGATGGATGTAGAGTCTGTAGTCGGCAAGCTTGATATGCTCGGTTATCAGTACGATCCATTGACTAACCAATTTAAAGCATATCAACGCTAAGCCTTTCATAACCCAAATCTTTTAAGCCACCTTGATTCCGTCAAGGTGGCTTTTACATTGTAGCCTCGCGGTTGCGAAAAAAGCTTGTAAGTAACGCTTTTCTTTCTCTGAGTGACGCGTTGCAGCAAACAAGCGACGCCATAAGCCTTGGCCGAAAGGTTTACTGGTAATAAGACCTTGGCGAGAAAATTCAGAAATCGCCCAATTGGGTAGTGCCGCCACCCCTAATCCAGCAGAGACCATCTGAACTAACATGAGAGTGTTGTCGGCTTGCTTCCATTTCGCAGGTTCTATTCCTGCTGGCTGAAGAAAGTGTTTTACGACGTCTAGCCTTTGTTTTTGAACCGGATAAGAGAGCATGGTTTGATCTGCGAGATCTTGCGGATCAATAATTTCTTTTTCCGCCAATGGGTGGTTGGTTGCGGTAATTAAACGCATTTCAAAGTCGAATAGAGGCTCGTAGTGGACTTCGGATCGAGGTTGGATATCGGAAGTAATAACGAGATCGAGTTCGCCTGCCAATAGAGCTGGGAGTGGTTCAAAGCCAAAACCAGAGGAAAAGTCCAATGTTACGCTAGGCCAAGCAAGTTGGTACTCCCTAAGTGCAGGCATTAGCCATTGGAAGCAAGAGTGACATTCAATGGCCATATGTAATCGGCCATTGACGTCTTCTTTCAAGCTCGCTAAATCATTTTCTGCTCTTGCGAGTTTCGGAAGGATATCTTCTGCAAGACGCAATAGGATTTCTCCCTCTGAAGTGAACTTCACCGGACGAGTCTTTCTCAGGAACAGTTGCCCTCCAATTCGCGCCTCCAAATCTTTGATCTGATGAGACAGTGCCGACTGAGTGAGATGTAAAGCGGTCGCTGTTGCCGTTAGAGAGCCAGTGTCTCGAAGCGAAGTTAGTGTCCGCAAATGTTTTAGCTCTATCATGAATTCCTTTCATCCTTTGTTGCTTGCTATGAACAGAATAGCAATCGTGTAAATAACTTAACGACAAAAAATGGATATGTAAACGTCTAGACGTCTATTTGTTGTGTTTATTTGCGAATCATGTCGCCTCATGATGAATTTTTTTAATAAACAAGTTGAATAAATGGACGTTGTTCAAACCGCAGATGAGAGCGATAGTTTAGCCATCCAGACATCTTTAATGACGAAAGATACTCTGACCCAAACAAATTAAACAAGATTGAAAAAGGAATAGGGACATGGCTACAACAACGCACGTACTAGGTTATCCACGCATCGGTGAAAAACGAGAATTAAAATTCGCTCAGGAAAAATACTGGCGCGGAGAAATTGATCAAGCAGAGCTTAAAAAGGTTGGAGCAGATCTGCGCGCTAAAAACTGGCAAACGCAAACAGATGCTGGCTTGAGTTTTACCACCGCTGGCGATTTTGCTTGGTACGATCATGTACTGACGACCACGTTGTTACTGGGTCACGTGCCAAAACGTCACGCAGACGGTTTCCCTGATTTGGATACGCTATTCAAAGTGGGTCGCGGTCAATCTCAAGCGGGTTGCGGCTGTGCGGGCGCTGCAGCATCGGATATGACTAAATGGTTCAACACAAACTACCACTACATCGTACCTGAATTTAGCAAGGACGATACATTTGAAGTGAGTTGGCCTCAACTGTTTGAAGAAGTCAACGAAGCAACCCAAGCTGGGCATAAAGTGAAGCCAGTTTTGCTTGGCCCAGTCAGTTATCTTTACTTAGGTAAAGAGGTAGAAGAAGGGTTCGATCGCCTGACGCTACTGCCACGATTGCTTACGGCTTACCAAGCTATTTTGGCAAAGCTCGCAAGTCAAGGTGTTGAGTGGGTTCAGATTGATGAGCCAATTTTGTCACTGGAGCTAGAAAGCAAATGGGCTGATTCGTTTAAGCTAGCCTACCAAGTGATTCGAAGCGATGTAAAAGTGCTGCTAACGACGTACTTTGACTCCGTAAGCGATACGCTAGGCAAAATTGTAGAGCTTCCGGTAGATGGTTTACATATCGATTTATCTGCCGCGCCTCAGCAGCTTGACGACGTGGTTGCCAAACTACCGGAGGGGTGGGTGCTGTCTGCTGGCGTGGTCAACGGTCGTAACGTGTGGCGCTCGGATTTGAGTGCGCAACTTGAACGTCTACAGCCAGTAAAAGAAAAACTGGGCGACAACCTTTGGGTTGCGAGCTCATGCTCTTTGCTACATAGCCCGGTTGATCTGGAACAGGAAACAGAACTCAGTGAGGAAGTGAAAAGCTGGTTTGCGTTCGCAAAACAAAAAGTAACAGAAGTCGCCTTGCTTGGCCGCGCACTCGATGGTGATCAAGATGCGATTCTCGCTTGTGATACCTACAGCCAGCCAATAAAAGTGCGCAAGACAGCAACACATGTGAATAAACCTCAAGTACAAGCGCGTTTAAACAACATTACCGCGTCACTTGCCGAGCGCAGCGCACCTTATGCAGAGCGTGCTGCGCATCAAGCTGAAGTATTGGGCTTGCCTTTGTTGCCAACAACGACAATCGGCTCTTTTCCTCAAACGGGTGAAATCCGGGTGCAGCGCAGCGCTTATCGTACAGGTCAATTATCTGAGTCTGAATATATCCAAGCACTTAAAGGACATATTGCTGACGCAGTGAAACGTCAAGAGGCGCTCGACCTAGATGTGCTAGTTCACGGTGAAGCAGAGCGTAACGACATGGTGGAATACTTCGCTGAGAACTTAGCGGGTTTTCAAACGACCAAATTTGGTTGGGTACAGAGTTATGGCTCTCGCTGTGTGAAACCTGCCATTGTAGTTGCTGACATTGAACGTGAAAAACCGATCACGGTTGAATGGTCGACGTACGCCCAGTCGCTAACCAGCAAACAGATGAAAGGCATGTTGACTGGACCAGTTACGATTTTATGTTGGACGTTCCCACGTGAAGACATCACACGTCAAGAAATTGCGCAGCAACTTGCTTTGGCACTACGTGATGAGGTGTCTGACCTGCAAGATGCAGGCATAAATATCATTCAAATTGACGAGCCAGCCATTCGAGAAGGTTTACCACTCAAAAAACGTGATCACAAAGCGTACTTAGAATGGGCCGTAAATGCGTTTAAGGTCTCTGCGGCAAGTGCAAAACCAGAAACTCAGATTCACACTCATATGTGTTACAGCGAGTTCAATGAAATCATTGATTCGGTTGCGGCACTCGATGCGGACGTCATTACCATTGAAACATCTCGCTCAAATATGGAGCTGCTGAAAGCATTTGAAGAGTTCAATTACCCGAACGAAATTGGCCCTGGTGTTTATGACATTCACTCACCAAACATTCCTACGGAAGAATGGATTGAAGGTTTAATCAAGAAAGCGGCAGAAAAAATTCCGGCTCAACGTTTGTGGGTAAACCCAGATTGTGGTCTGAAAACACGAAACTGGAAGGAGACAGAAGCGGCATTGGCGAATCTGGTTTCAGCGGCGAAGAAGCTCCGTGCTGAGCTGGCGTAACACATCGTTACAGCAAATAAAAACGGAGACTGTGGTCTCCGTTTTTCTATTCTTAACTGTTAACTTTCGTTTTCAGATTATCCAATAATAGCGAATCATCGTCTCATGCCGAAAGCAACAAAAATTACTGTAGCTACTTCACCTGAGTACAAGTCTGTGCGGAAACCAACTCATCTGCCATCAACTGACCGCGAGAATTACGTACCTTAATACGATACATCAAGCCCATATCAATTTGCTTGCGAACTTCTGGGTTGCTGCAGTAGGTATAGATACTGGTATTCAGTACTTGATTTAACGGCTTTGCACCGAGTGCGCCATCGTTATAAATCATCATCATCTCTACAACATTTTTGTTGGATGAGACACGCATTATTTGCAGTGGACCGTACTCTAAAGGGAGGCCCGCAGACAAGACTCCTGCTCGGTTTGATGCCATAAGCTCAAGTTGGCGCTGATTATCATCGGTTGATGAACAGCCAGCCAGAGCACCAAATACCAAGAAAAGACACAGTAATTTTTTCATAAATTAAAACACTTTTTTGAACGGTTTCACGATAACATGATCGTAAACACCAGCCGCTACATAAGGATCGGCTTCTGCCCACGCTTTAGCATCCTCTAGCGAGGCGAATTCAGCGATGACAGTTGAGCCCGTAAATCCAGCTTCTCCAGGATTGTCAGAATCTATCGCAGGCATCGGACCAGCTGTAAGAAGGCGACCTTCGTCTTGTAGCTTTTGTAAGCGACCCAAGTGTTGTGGGCGAACGCTCATGCGTTTTTCCAACGAGTTCTCAACGTCCTGTGAAAAGATGACATACCACATAGCATAGTTCCTTAATTGGTAGGGTAAAGTGTTAATTTAACGCCTTTTTTGTGTCTCTCACAAGTGAACAACAGAAAATGTGAGGTCCTTTCTAACTGTTAGCGTTGTAGGTTGACTAATTCTGAACCGGACGTGGTTTACCTTCACTGTCAATGGCTACGTAGTTGAAGGTCGCATCACAAACCATGAAGCGTTCGCCAACACCGTGAGCTTTGACGGGTTTGACCCATACTTCCAAATCGACACTCATGGATGTGCGGCCGATCTTAGTGCATTCGCCGTAGCAGCATACGACATCGCCCACACCAACAGGTTTTTTGAACGTAATGCTTGATACCGAAACGGTGACAACGCGACCACAAGAGATCTCTTTTGCCAGAATCGCGCCTGCTAAGTCGAGCTGAGACATTATCCAACCGCCAAAAATATCGCCATTGGCGTTTGTATCTGCAGGCATTGCAAGGGTACGAAGCAGCATTTGACCTTTCGGAGAGCTAATTTCTTGACTCATTGTGACATCCTAAATCTTAAAGGCGCTCAAACTAAGCGCCAACATAGTAAATACCTAGAACCAAAGGTCCTTAAAAAACCGCAGATACCGGACCAGAGAAAGTTGGTTTACAGCAGCAAGAATGGTCTGAAAACGGTACGTTGTTTGAGCGGTTTACTGATACATGGAGCAAAACAGCGACCCTAAGGTCGCTGTGAAGTCGTGGATTATAGCAAAACTGAGTTTTTAATCATCAGTGGACACATCGGATGAGTTATTTTTTTGTTCTTTTGGCATGTGTTTATAAATGTAAAAGCCAGTCGCAATCATGTAAGCAAATGTCGCGATCAACATTCCAAATACTTTGAAGTTAACCCAAACATCCAACGGCAATTCGTAAGCAATATAAATGTTTAGGCCAGCGAAGAATGAGAAGAAGCCAACCCAAGCCCAGTTAATCTTTGCCCAAACAGCGTCAGGTAACGTAATTTCCTTGCCTAGCATACCTTTGATGGCTGATTTTCCCAATGCGTGGCTCACTGCTAAGCCAATCGCCAGAATCGCGTAAATGATGGTGACTTTCCACTTTATAAAATTGTCGTCGTGGAAGAAAAGGGTCATGCCGCCGAAGATAGTGACGATAACAAATGTTATTAGCTGCATCTTTTCGACTTTCTTATACAGCGCATAGGTGACGACAAGCTGAATGGCTGTTGCTACGATCAGTGCACCTGTCGCCACGTAGATGTCGTACAGCTTGTATAAAGCGAAGAAAACGATGAGTGGTATAAAGTCTAGGATCTGCTTCATGATGGCAAAATCTACCTAATTGTTGAATTGAAGACAGTCTAACGGAATCTGACAAGATGTGAATACTGAGGAAGTTAAGGTAAGAATAGTAACGCTTAGTATATCGTACAGCCCGCAAGCTTCTTCCACGTCGAAACAGCAAATGGAAGGAATAAAAATTGCCGCGTGAAGCGGCAATAGAGTTGAGAGTTTTAAACCTTAAGCCACACGTTGATATTGGGAAATAAGCGTTTTTACATCTTCTAAATAGCCTTCCCGCAGTAAGTTATCGACCGTTGCTTCTAGCTCTTCGAGAGACATCGTGAAGCAAGTGGATTTACCAGTCATCAGGGTCAGATATTGATGATACTCTTCTTCTGTATAGTGGCCTAAGCGATCAAGTAACAGTGTTTTGATTCCATGATGAATCAAGCCGTAGTATGTATGTCGATGAAGTAACATGGCGATCTCCTTATCAAGCTCATACGCTACTCATTTGCAGCCTGCTTGACCTTCTGGATAATTCGATTTACTCCAATAATGCACATCTAGTGCCAATTCTATATTTGCAAATTAAAAAGTGCTGGAAGGTGCAAAATTCTCGTTCTGTAACCATCTTTGGATGACGACTTGAAGTGCATTTAACGTGGTGGGCTTTTCGAGCCTGTCATCCATGAGTTTCGAAATTAGCTCCAACTCTCTAGCTCCAGACTCACCAGATAAGGCAATGATTGGAACGGAGGATGTGATTTGCTTAATCCGCTGGCTGGCGTCAAATCCATTCATTACCGGCATTTGGACATCCATAAGAACGAGATCAATCTTGTGAGAGTGGAATAGTTCTACCGCAGAGGCTCCATTATTTGCTTGTAAGCTGTTGACTCCCAATCTTTTTAAATACATCTGTACCAAGGTGCGTTGCACCTCTTTGTCATCTACAATGAGCACTGTTGGTGCATCTTTACATACTTGTACGTGTTGAGCTGAATGATTTTCAGAATGTGATGCAGTTGCTTTCCAGCTATCAAAGTCCGGTGCTCTTAATGTCTCTGGTTTTGGTGCGTTTGGTACGACTGGGAAATACAAGTAGAATTCTGTGAACTCGTTCAATTCAGACTGGCACTCTATTCGTCCTCCGAAGGAGCGCATAACACGTTGGCAATAGCCCAAACCTAAGCCACTGCCTCCGCTTTTTTGATACGAGAAAAAGTCATCAAATATCTTGTGTAAGATACTGCTATCTATACCTGGCCCACTATCTCGGAAGATCAGAATGTTTTCGTAAGCCCCCGTCTGGGTACGAATCTCAATTTGACTGTCGGGATAAGAATCAAAATAGTAAATAGCGTTACGAATCAAATTGAAAATGACAAAGTTAAACAGGGTCTCATTTAACTTCGCGACAAAATCGTGTGCCTGTGGCAGGTTAATTCTCTCTATTATTTGATCGTTTTCAAAACCATAACGGCTTACTGCTTGGTCGATGGCTTTATGTATGGAAGTGAGAGCTAAAGGCTCATGCTCTGGTGAACTGTCGCTAACTTCTCGTAAAATAATATCGATAAGTTGTCGACCGCGTTGTATAGCGGCTTCACCTTTATCAATTTCTCTTTTTAGCGTATCCAGTGAGGCGTTTGACTCTATATGCTGTTTTAAAGCTTCAAATTGTAATTGTACTTGAGCGAGAGGGTTACGCATTTCATGTGCAATGGAGTTAGCCAGCGCACGGCTTTGGCGTACCTTTCTATCGGCTTCAATGGTGCTCTGGATGCGAACTAATAACGTTTGCAGAGCTGAGATTTCTTCATTAGAAAACAGCTTATTATCTATTTTATGTGAAGAAATTAGTAAGTGAGTAACAGACTTTCCACGACCGAAGAGAGGCATAACGAGCGCAGTATTGCTTGAGCGCATGCGCTCGTAGAGCTTTCTCATCGACCCTTTAGAAGAGGAGGCATAATCAATTTCTTCAGACAACTCATCTAGCACGAGAACTGACTTGCTTGACGGCAGGTACTCTTCGTAAAACGTTTCTGTGTAATTGCTAGTGACTAGCTGTAGCTTGTTGTTTGGTATGTTAAGTAACGATGCCAACTGACGCATAGCATCATCTATTGAGCGTTTAAACTCTTCCTCTAACCCAAGGATTTGCTGAACGGGAGTGTGTCGTTTCCCATAAATAAAATACGAAGCGAAACGACTGACTCGCTTAAAAAGCAAGTGCCAAGTGATACCGATAAGCGCGCATAAAGGTACCGCAACAAGCCATTGGTTATCTTCAGAGATAGGAATAAATATCGCCCCTAGCGGCAGAACAAAAATGGCGCAGACTAAGAGCGCGCTTACCGTTAAGTACGTGAGATATTTAGCGCTGTAGAAGCGAGAGGTAAGTAGGGCATAGCCCACAAACAACATTTCGCTGATTGAAAGTGCTGGTGGTAACCAAGTTAGGGAGAAGTCGCCAAGGAAATACGTCATTCCAAGGTGTATCACTGCCGTAGATAACATGAATACCAAAATGCCAGCGATCATATAGTTGCTTTTTGCTAGCGTGAGCTTGCTGCTGTTAGCGCGCATGGCAATCAAGTTAAGCAGCGTTAGTACCACGAAAGCTAGCAAACTAATGAAAAAATATGAGGTATGTGGGCCAAATTCAATGACGAACTGGCTTGGACCACTAATGGTGACATTTTCGACAGTAAGATTCGGCACTAAGTTGATGTACAGTGAATACGTTGCTAGTGCGACAAAGACGACTTTTTGCCAGACTTTGACCGCTGTTTTTTTAACATCTGCGGTTAACTGGCAAGAAAAATAGAATGCAAACGCAAAGGCGAAAAAAGACGCTAAGTTCGCTAACTTAGCCATAAAAATACCACCAACAGAGCCTAATTCTGGCAATAAATCGGTATGGAAATAGGCGTTGCTGCTTATCCAAACAATGATACAGCTGGAATAAGCGATGTAAGGCGCGTGATGCGAGCCTAAGATTGATTCACTCTTCTGTTTTAGGCGATAGCAGTAATACAGTAGCCAAGCGAATACTATTAGTACAGTCGCGTACAATGCCATTGCTTTTGGGTAAAAGAGACCGTGCAAATGAACATCAAGCATGCTCATTCACCTTTTTATCCATTCTTTTTGTTCGTACGCAATGTTTGTAGTCGCGAAATTGTATGTCTTGAAATGCTTCAACCATCATACCTAAATTCCAGAAACCGCGGTATGTCTTGGTACCGTCACCGTTAATGTCGCGGTATCCTGAGTGAAAGTAGGCACTTAAATCAATAGATTGATAGAAATTTAACATAAATACTTGCTCAATAATGGTAAAGCCGAGCTTATAGCCTGCTTTATAGAGCTCGCTCATCATAGTTTTTTGCGCCAGATACAAAAAATACAGCTTTTGTTGAATGTTGCCTCCCACCGTAAGACGCAGTACTTCGCAAACCGCTTCACTGTTCTTTACACGAGATTGAAACTGAGCATCAAACTCAATAAGAGTGTGCTCATGAGTTAGAGCACGACACTCCAAAATACCCAGTTGATTGAGAACACTGTACCCATGATTAGGAAAGCAAAACTGCCATTGTTCGTTACTAAACTTTGGTGAGTAACTGAGCCAGTTATTTCGTTGATGCCAGCTTTGCACTAAAGCGGAGGAGGCCATGATTGGTGAAGATGACGATTTGAGCAAGAGGGCAAAGTGCTGCCCTTTTTGCGAGAGTGATAAAAGAGGCAAGATTTCAAACCATTGTTCAGTTTGGACGAAAAGCTCAAGATTACTCAGTGTGATCGCTTCGGAAATCGGCATTAACGCTGCATGATTTGGCAGCATTACCTCAAGATCGCAATCTGCGATATCTTCAATTAACACGCTAGTATAGCTGTGGTCGTCAAACGGAAGCGGAGTAGGAATCGCAGCTTCGTTTGAAGGATATTTTTGCTTGATTGCTTCGATCTCGCATTGACACCAGAAAACCATCCAATGCGGGTAACAATCTGCGGCAAGTTGTTCAAGTAAACGAATCTCTTTGGAGAAACCTGTCGGATACTGTTGCACTAAATCTCGATAATCCATTAACTCAAATAGTGCAGAAAGACTTTTTGATGCGTGTTTAGGAAAGAGAGATTTAAGCAGTTTTATTCGATACAGAGCAACCTGTTGAAAAAGAGCATCTCGTTTTTGTTTCGTTAGGGTAAGAATAACTGAGTCAACCAGGGCCTGCTGCTTTGATTCGATCGGCAAATTTATTTTGGTGAGATATTCCAAAGATTGCTCAAGACTCATGATATAACCTAGCTCTAACGTTTTGTTATATTTTGTAATGGTTTATATCATTTTGAAAAATTTATGCCATCGGTTTCTATTTGTATAGTTACGTAATGCAAGAAAAGACAAAAAAACCGCTCATTATGAGCGGTTTTTGGTCTATTCAAGAAAGGGTTAGGCTTCTTGCTTTTTTAGCTCAGCTTCTGCCGTTTCTTCTTCAATTAGCGCATCAACGATAACTGCACATGCAGCATCACCTGTGATGTTCAGTGCTGTACGAATCATATCGAAAATACGGTCAAGAGCGAATAGCAGCGGTAGACCTTCAATTGGAATGCCAGCGGCAAGAAGCACGGCAACCACTAGGAAAGAAGGGCCAGGAACACCCGCTTGACCAACCGCACCCAATGTAGACGTTACGATAATTGCAATGTAAGCGCCCATGCCTAGATCGATATTGAACAGTTGAGCAAAGAAGATAGCAACCAAGCCATAGTAAATCGCATTACCTGACATGTTGATCGTTGCGCCTAGAGGCAGAACAAATGATGCAGTTGAATTTTTTACGCCCAGCTCTTTTTCACAGGTGTCCATTGTAACAGGCAGTGTTGCCATAGAAGACGCTGTTGAAAGCGCAACTGCTTGCGGTTTCTTCATTGAAGACAGGAATTTCTTCGCAGATGTCTTCGTGAAAACATGCACCATTGCTGGGTAAACAACGAAACCGAAGATTAGGATGGCGGCAACGTAAACAACGAACAGTTTAAACACCACCATTAGCGCACCAAAACCGAACGTACCGACGGCTTCTGCCATCAGACCAAATACACCGATAGGTGCAATGATCATTACTTTGTTGATCATCCAAACCATTGCGTCAACGATGCAGTTAACACCATTGATGATTGGTTCACGACGCTCTTTTGCTTGCTTAGAAATCGCAATACCAAAGAACATACAGAAAACGAGGATCTGTAGGATGTTTGCTTCATTTAGTGATTGGAAAACGTTGGTTGGGATCATACCAGTGATGGTTGCCCAGAAAGTAGGTAGTTCACCTTTTGAAGCGTATTCTGCTGAGAACATGCCTTCAACGCCAGAGACGTCGATACCCATGCCTGGTTGGAATACTTCACCCATAAATAGTGCAAGCGCAACGGCTAGGGCGGATGTTAAACCAAAATAACCTAGAGTGACGATGCCAACTTTACCTGCTGACTGGCTGTTCCCAAGACCAGCGGCGCCAGAAATCAAGGCGACAGCGACCAAAGGAATAACCAACATTTTGATTAAGTTGATAAAGATAGCACCTAAAGGAGCGAACACTGTCGCATCATGACCCATCATGGCACCAACGGCTGTGCCCACGATCATGGCGATTACGACTTGTACGCCAATGTTGTTTAGCAAACTCTTTTCTTTTAACACTTCCATAACCTCTGTGCTAATAAAATGTAAAATCCTAAAATTACCCACTAACCATAAATGGATTTACGGATAATTATCTCGCCTTGCTTTTTACACTTATCGTTTACAATTGGCAATATGCAGCAAGGTATTATTGATGGATTAATCGATATTTTATTGACGAACGATAAAGTTTTGTTCAATAGCAAACGTTTGCTATTGATTTTTCTTATAAGGGTCGCGCTTAGGATTGTTCAAGTTTATTTTTCTTTATTTGTTTTCTTTTTGTTAATTTTAACCGCTTTTGTATTTGCTATTGCAGTCAGAGTTTTTAGTGACTTGGGTTGATATTTATAACAATTCATCTCTTTCAAGCTCACACTTTTATTAATTTGCCTTCTGAAATGTTAATTGCTTTACATTCTTGGCTCTAATTGCGTTGTAAACATAATGTTAAATTGTAATGACTGGTGAGACTCAAATGCTGACGATCCAGTGTTAGAGATAACTTGCTTAGTTAATGCTCCTGAGCTGATTAGACGAGAAAGACAAGTAAGAGGTGAAGAGACTATGATGAATCTTGCTGCTGCGTTACAAAGAAATGCTGCGAGTAAACCAGATAAAACGGCGTTGATATGTGGCACTGAAAAGATAAATTATGCGCAGTTTGATGCGATCGCCGGCAAGATCGCAGCGTCTTTAATCAATAAAGGCGTAAAGCCAGGTGACCGCGTTGCGATTTCATGCCCAAACATTCCTTTTTTCGCGTTTGTTTATTATGCAATACAAAAAGCTGGCGCGGTTGCAGTCCCATTAAATGTGCTTTTGAAAGCGCGAGAAATTAAGTATCACTTAGAAGATTCAAAAGCGAAGTTTTATTTCTGCTTTGAAGGGACGAAAGAACTGCCAATGGCAAAAGAGGGTGTAAAAGCCTTTGAACAAGTCGATACATGCGAAGGCATAGTCGTACTGACTCAATCTCAAGATGAAAGCTATTGGAATGGTGTAATAACTCTCAATGCGTTTATAGCCGATGTCCAACCGTTGCCAGATTATATACCGCGTAATGCGGATGATACTTGTGTGATTTTGTATACATCAGGGACGACAGGCTTACCAAAAGGCGCTGAGCTGACTCAGCAGAACATCATAATGAACGCTCTGGTGGCACAAAACATTATGGGCAGCCAGGCCGATGATATTCACTTAGTAACTTTGCCTTTATTTCATACATTTGGTCAAACCGTCCACTTAAATGCTAGTGTTTTGGGCGGGGCAACATTGGTGTTAGTGCCTAGGTTTGAGCCTAAACATGTTCTTGAGCTGGTGGAAAAACATAGGGTGACGATATTTGCTGGTGTGCCAACGATGTACATCGGTCTGCTTCATGTGCAGCATCAATTTGATACCTCGTCATTGCGTGTTGCAGTAAGCGGTGGTGCGTCATTGCCAACCGAAATCTTTCGAACCTTTGAAGAAACATTTAATGTGCCGATCTTAGAAGGATACGGGTTGTCGGAGACAAGTCCTATTGCATGTTTTAATCATTTGGATCAGGAGCGCATACCAGGCTCGGTAGGTCAACCGGTTCAAGGTGTCGAAGTAAAAGTTATCGATATTGAAGGTAATGCACTACCGATAGGCGAAGAAGGTGAGATTGTTGTGCGTGGTCATAATGTTATGAAGGGATATCTTGACCGCCCAGAAGTTACTGAATCTGCACTACAAAATGGTTGGTTCCATACTGGTGATGTGGGCCGATTTGACAGTTCAGGTAATTTGTTTATTGTCGATAGAATGAAAGATCTGATCATTCGAGGTGGATTTAATGTTTATCCCAGAGAAATTGAAGAAGTTTTCATGACTCATCCTGCAGTTTCAATGGTCGCGGTGATAGGGATTCCAAATGAAGAGTATGGCGAAGAGATAAAAGCCTACGTTGTACTTAAACCAAAAGAATACATTGACGCCGATTCATTACAAAAGTGGGGTAAAGAGCAATTAGCCTCGTTTAAATATCCTCGTTATGTCGAAATTCGTGAGCACCTCCCGATGAGTGCGACAGGAAAGATTTTGAAACGTGAGTTGAAATCTGAATTGAATATAGCTTAGTCAATTCAATGGTCTTTGTGTCACAGCGCCACTTGCCTAAGCGCAAATGGTGTTGTGCTCTTGACCAATTAGATGCATAAGGTTTTTAGCTATCGTTAGACAATACTTACCGTTTGTTGAATGGATCTATTGCTCGAGTTTTTTAAAGTATTCTTCTAAGCGCTTCGGATTGGTAATGGTTACTGAGCCATAGTTTAGCTCTAGCATCCCGATACTTTCTAATCGTTTTAGTATCTTGTGTACACTCTGACGAGTTAGCCCCATCATGTTAGCGATATGTTCTCTTGTTACCCTGACAACGCATGGTCGAGTATCGATCGCTTGATTAAGTTGGTATTCAGCAAGCAGCAGCAACCTTTTGGCGACTCGTTCTTCAATTCCTCTAATCGCGTCATCTTCGATAACAGAAATAGCAGACCACAAGCGGCGGCTAAGTAAGTCGAGTATAGTGGGGTAACTTTGAGGGTATTTGGCGAGTAATTGGCGAAATTTATCTCCAGGAAGCTCCATTACAGTCACGTCAGAATGCGCGGTCGCACCAAAAATACGAGGCATACCGGGAGAAAAAACATTGTCTCCAAACCAGCCACCAGCTTCGAAAATCATCAGTGTGACTTCTTTGCCTTTTGAACTAATTGAGTTCACTCTCACTGCACCTTGAGCTATGACCATAAGAGAAGATTGAAGCGCACCTTTATTGCAAATCAGTGCTTTTTCGTCGAAGCAGCGAACCTTAGTCATTTGCGCTGCTTCACTAAGCCCTTTATCTGGCAGCCCTGATAGTACAGGACATTTGGCTAGCAGTGTTTTGACTTCTTCCATGTAGCAACCTTACTGCACATTGCTTTATTGAGTGAGTTAAGTTACCCAAGCTTAACACTCTTTGAGTGCTCTGCTTGAGATAGATTTGGAAAGTGCGGGCGTTGAACAAAAAATGACGTGGTATAAACGCGATAGTAAGAAAACGCCCACTAAACATAATGTTAAGCGGGCGTTGTTGTGTCATATCAAACTGAAATTATTTTTGAGTGGCAGCTTTCATTGCAGAAACGAATTCACCTAGCTTGTCGAGCATAATTTGTGGCTGATCAACGTTCGCTTCAATGATTTTTACCACGGCTGAACCAGAAATTGCACCAGCGGCGCCAGATTCTAGTGCTTGTTTCACCTGTGCAGGCTCAGAGATGCCAAAACCAAGTAGTGCTGGTGGCGCATCAAACTGGTTCAGTCTATCGAGCATATGACCTACAGGCATGTTTGCTTTGGTTTCTGCGCCAGTAACACCTGCACGAGAGAGTAGGTAAGTGTAGCCGCCACCTAACTCTGATACTTGCTTCAGTGTTTCATCACTTGCCGTTGGTGGTGCGATGAAGATTGGGTGAATACCAAACTTTTCTGCAGCAGCAACAAATTCGGCACTTTCATTAGTTGGTACATCTGCAATCAAAACAGAATCGATACCTGCTTTTGCACAACGCTCATAGAAGTTCTCGATACCACGAGAGTAAACAAGGTTCGCGTACATAAGAAGACCAATAGGTAACTCTGGGTATTTAGCACGGATCTTACCAATTTGCTCAAAGCAGATATCTGGTGTTGCGCCTGAGTCTAACGCGCGAATGTTAGCGCCTTGGATGGTTGGGCCATCCGCTAGCGGATCTGAGAATGGAATACCAAGTTCAAGGGCATCTGCACCAGACTCAACCAGTGTTTCCATGATTTTGTAAGACTGCTCGGCGTTTGGATCGCAAACCGTTACGAACGGTACAAATGCGCCTTGGTTCTTTTCGTTTAGGCGCTCAAACATCTTTTCATAACGGCTCATTAGATTGCTCCTTTTTCTTCTAAGATGGCGTGTACGGTGAAGATGTCTTTGTCACCACGACCTGATAGGTTAACGACCAATAATTGCTCTTTTTCTGGATTCTCACGAGCCATACGCAGTGCATGAGCCAGTGCGTGAGAAGATTCAAGTGCAGGGATGATGCCTTCGTGACGCGCAATTTCTTGGAATGCTTCTAGTGCTTCATCATCCGTCACGTTGTCATATTCAGCACGGCCAATTGCGTTTAGATGTGCGTGCTGTGGACCAACTGAAGGGAAATCAAGACCAGCAGAGACAGAGTATGACTCTTCAACCTGACCGTTTGGATCTTGCATCAATGGAGCTTTCATACCAAAGAAGATACCCGTTTTACCATGTTTAAGTGGTGCACCGTGCTGGTCAGTATCGATACCTTTACCTGCTGGCTCAACACCAATTAGGCGAACGCTTTCTTCTTCGATGAAGTCAGCAAACATGCCAATCGCGTTTGAACCACCGCCCACACATGCGATAACCGCATCAGGAAGACGACCTTCACGTGCCAAAATCTGATTCTTCGTTTCTTCACCAATCATGCGTTGGAAGTCACGCACGATTGTTGGGAATGGGTGAGGACCTGCCGCTGTACCTAATAGGTAGTGTGCATCTTCATAAGTTGCAGACCAGTCACGCAGCGCTTCGTTACATGCGTCTTTAAGTGTTGCTGAACCCGAGTGGACAGGAATAACCTCTGCGCCCATTAGCTTCATACGGAATACGTTCGGGCTTTGACGCTCAACGTCTTTTGCACCCATGTACACGCGACACTTAAGGCCAAGCAGTGCACATGCTAGTGCGGTTGCAACACCGTGTTGACCTGCGCCAGTTTCAGCGATGATTTCGTTTTTGCCCATGCGTTTCGCAAGTAGCGCTTGACCCAACACTTGGTTGGTCTTGTGCGCGCCACCGTGAAGTAGGTCTTCACGTTTTAGGTACAGTTTGGTTTTCGTACCTTTGGTTAGGTTACGAGTTAGAGTCAAAGCCGTTGGACGGCCCGCATACTCTTGAAGAAGCGTCATGAATTCGCTGCGGAATTCTGGATCTTCTTGCGCGTCGATAAACGCTTGCTCTAGTTGCTCCAGTGCTGGAACTAGATTTTGCGGAACGTACTGACCGCCGTATTCGCCAAAGTAGGCATTCAGTTTTGCCATCGTTATATTCCTTCTCGTATTTTTCGCTACGAATAGCTTTAAATTTTTTAGCTGATATCCAGCTTTAGTAGTTGCGAATAGCAGTGAATGCCGCGAGCAACTTCTGTGAATCTTTTTTGCCTGGTGCGCTTTCTACACCAGAGTTTAAATCTAATCCCAAGCAACCTAGTGTCGCTGCTTGTTGAGCATTTTCTGGCGACAGTCCGCCCGCTAGCATAATTTGACTTGGGTCGCCGATCAGTGACCAGTCGAACACTTGACCAGTTCCACCAGTTTGAGTGCCAACTTGCGCATCTAATAAATGGCGATCAATGTTGTCTGCTAGCAGTTCTGGCTTGGCATCAGTCACGCCGTAAGCTTTCCAAATTTCTACCGCTGCTGGTAGTTCGGCTTTGAGTTGGTTTACGTAAGCTTGGTCTTCTTGACCGTGCAGTTGCACCGCTTTTAAACCCAAAGAGGTGACGACAGAAGCAACAAAATCGATATCGTGATTTTGGAAAACGCCTACATAGTTCAGTGGAGCACCGCTCATGGTTAAGCGAGCACCCTCAAGGTCGACCGCACGCTTCGACTTCTCGACAAAAATCAGGCCACCAAATACTGCGCCTGCTTGATATGCTTTTGCTGCGTCATCTGGATGCGTTAAGCCACACACTTTGTTTTCGCCTAAGGTCACTTTACGTACAGCAAGTTCTAAGTTGTCTTCTGCCATCAGTGAACTACCAATCAAGAAGCCGTCTGCGTATTCCGCTAAATCACGAACTTGTTGATGCGTATAAATGCCAGATTCGGAGATTACTGTTGCGTTAGGAGCCAGTTCACGAATTGTCGGTGCCAGTTCTTTAGTACGATTCAAATCAGTACTTAGGTCGCGAAGGTTACGGTTATTAATGCCGATAACGCGTGCGCCAAGCTTAACGGCACGATGAAGCTCTTCTTCGTTGCTGACTTCGGTCAAGATACCCATGTTCAGGCTGTGCGCCGCTTCCTCTAGCGCTTTGTACTCTTCGTCATTAAGGACAGAAAGCATCAGTAGCACGGCATCAGCACTGTAATGACGTGCTAGGTAAACTTGGTAGGTATCTACCATGAAGTCTTTGCACAGAACAGGTTGTTTGACTTGACCGCGTACTTGAGGAAGAAAGTCAAAGTTGCCTTGGAAGTACTTCTCGTCTGTTAGGACTGAAATCGCATCAGCATGGTTGTTATAAACCGATGCAATGTAATCCAAGTCGAAGTGATCACGAATCAAACCTTTAGAAGGAGATGCCTTCTTACATTCGGTGATGAATGCCGTCGTTTCGCCACTCAGAGCATCGTAGAAGCTGCGGTCCGATGGCAGCAAATCAGACTGAAATGTGCTTAGCGGTTGAGACACCTTACGGTCTGCTACCCACTGATATTTGTCGCGGACAATTTTCGCCAGTACTTCTGCCATTTCTGCTTCTTTCTTAGAAACGTGTTCAGACAGGTTGTCAGCTTGCTGAGTGTTGAAGTCAGTCATGTTCTTCAATTCCTTAAGCGTGTGCGGCAAGTTGTTGTACCAATTGGTACGCCTTGCCTGAATTCATTGCCTCAATCGCTTGTTGCGTGTTGGCTTTTAAATCTTCGTGGCCGAATAGGCGCATTAGCAGAGCAACGTTCACCGCCACTGCGCCCAATTGCGCGTCTGTACCTTTACCCGTCAGAATGTTGGTAATGATCGCTTTGTTTTCTTCAGGATCGCCACCTTTGATCGCTTCTAGCGGGTGCGCTTCTAGACCGAAGTCTGCAGGCGTTAGTTTGTATTCTGTGATCTTACCGTCTTTGATCTCGGCAACGGTTGTTTCACCGTGAATTGCTACTTCGTCCAAGCCACTGCCGTGTACTACAGCGGCGCGCTTCATACCCATTTGTAGCATGGTTTCTGCGATAGGACGAACCAGTTCTTCACTGTAAACGCCCATCAATTCGATGTTAGGACGAGCAGGGTTAATCAGTGGGCCAAGAATGTTAAAGATAGTGCGTGTTTTCATGGTTTGACGCACTGGCATCGCATGGCGCACACCACCGTGGTATTGAGGTGCAAATAGGAAAGCAACACCGATATCGTCTACCGCTTTGCGCGTATCTTCTGCGCTCATGGCTAGGTTGATACCAAATGAATCAAGAAGGTCAGAAGAACCCGATTTGCTTGAAACGCTGCGGTTACCGTGTTTCGCCACTTTTAGACCACATGCTGCAGCAACAAACGCCGCAGTGGTTGAAATGTTGATGGTGTTGTGACCGTCACCGCCAGTACCTACGATATCTGCGAAATCGTAATCTGGACGAGGGAATGGGTTTGCGTTTGCCAGCAGTGCTTTCGCTGCGCCCGCAATTTCATCTGGTGTCTCGCCTTTGATTTTTAGTGCAGTCAGTGCTGATGCCATTAAAATTGGGTCTAGTTCACCACGGATAATGATGTCGAATAGCTGTTGGCTCTCTTCCTGAGTAAGCGATTCTTGCTCGTACAGTTTGGTAATAATAGGGTTGATGATTGCTTCCATATTTCCTCTCCTAAATTTCTTATGTGCCAAGTGCTTTTTAAGCAGTGAGTGGGTTCGCTGAAGTTTGTTCTTCAAGTGCCCATTCAATGGCATTGGCCAACAGTGTTGCTCCGTAGGTCGTCATAATAGATTCCGGGTGGAACTGGAACCCGCAAACTTTATCTTCTTCATGTACAACAGACATTACCAAGTCATCTACTTCTGCTGTGATGTTTAGGCTCTCAGGAACCTTGGTCGCAACCAGCGAGTGGTAACGTGCAATCGCAAGTGGTGATGGTAGGTTTTGGTAAATCGCATGGTTTTGGTGCTCCATCATAGAGACCTTACCGTGAATGATTTCGCCTGCGCCAGCAACGGTGCCGCCGTATGCTTCAACAATCGCTTGGTGACCAAGACAAATCCCGATCATCGGCACTTTGCCTTTCATGCGTTGGATAAGCTCTGGCATTGAGCCTGCCTCTGACGGTGCGCCTGGGCCTGGCGATAGCAGAACCACTGGGTTTTCAAGCTCGTTTACCGCTTGTTCAATGGTTTCTGCTGGGATGTTGTTTCGGTAAATCTTGACTGAGTGACCTAGCGAGCGGAATTGATCCACAAGGTTGTAGGTGAACGAGTCAAAGTTGTCGATAAAAATGATATTAGCCATCTCTGAACCCTATTCCTTATTGTGACTTATGCGCTGCTTGGATAGCAGAGATTACCGCTTGTGCTTTGCTGCGCGTTTCGTCTGCTTCCGCTTGCGGGTCAGAGTCGAACACCACGCCAGCACCAGCTTGAACTTGAGCAATGCCGTTCTCAACGTACGCTGAGCGGATCACGATACAAGTATCTAATGTTCCTTCGCCGGTAAGGTAGCCCACAGCACCGCCGTAGCTACCGCGTCGTGCGCCTTCTACGTCGCGAATCAACTGCATTGCACGAATCTTTGGTGCACCAGTGAGTGTGCCCATGTTCATACATGCTTGATATGCGTGCAGCGCGTCTAGGTCTTCACGCAGTTGACCAACCACACGAGATACCAAGTGCATTACGTGGCTGTAGCGGTCGACTTTTAGAAGGTCTGCTACGTGGCGAGTGCCAGCTTGAGCAATACGAGCGACGTCGTTACGTGCTAAGTCAACCAGCATCATGTGTTCTGCGTTTTCTTTCATGTCGGTACGCAGTTCAAGTTCGATGCGGCTATCTAGGTCGAAATCAATCTCGCCGTTAGGGCGCTTACCGCGGCGACGAGTGCCTGCGATTGGGTAGATTTCAATTTGGTTAGTGTCGGTTTCGTACTTAAGCGCGCTTTCTGGTGATGCGCCAAACAGAGTGAACAGCTCATCTTGCATGTAGAACATATAAGGGCTCGGGTTACTTTGTTTTAGTTCTTTGTAAGCTGCCAGTGGAGAAGGGCAAGGTAGAGTGAATCGGCGAGATGGTACAACTTGGAATACATCGCCTTTCACTACGAACTCTTTTAAGTCGCGAACAGTTTGGCAGAAGTCTGCATCAGATACGCTAGGTTCTACCGTTACGTCAGCGATTTGTTTTGCGCTTGGCAGTAGTTTTGGCGCTGCACACTGAGCGCTGACTTCTGCAATACGAGTCTCTAACGCTGTTTTCTCTGAACCATCAACAAACAACGTCGCTTGAAGCTGGCAAGATTCCGTTTGATGGTCGACAACAAGCAGTGTTTCCGCGACGTAGAAAACGTAATCTGGACACTGATTTGTTGCTTCTGCATTCCCAAGCGGCTCGAAATTTGCGACTAAGTCGTAGGCAAACAGACCACCAAGGAAAATCGCGTGTTTGTCTTGCTGTGAAATATCAAAACTATGCTGAACCAAACGCAGCGCATCGAAAGAAGAGGCTTCACGTAGGCGAGAGTCTTCATCTAACGTGCCGCATGGCTGGCTAAATTCCAAAGTTAGCGTTTCGCCATCGAACTTACTCTCTACATCACCACGGATGTTCTGGTTTAGGTGAGACAGTAGGTTTTTACCGTTGTTGGTCAAGGCGTGCATGCTAACGGTATGGCCGAAGCAAACAATGCGAACCGCTGAATCTACGATCAGCAGGGATTTTAAATTTTGCTTTGAATCGATCTCAGCAGATTCCAGCAATAGGCTGTCAGTTTTGTTCTCACATAGTGTGTGGAACAAGCGAGTCGGGTCTTGAGTATAAGGGACGGAAGCCGTTAGCACTTCAAGCTGTCCAAGTTTCTTAATTTCAATGGCCTTGTTCACAAGACCTCCTTGTAGCTGTTTAAATCTTCCTGCCGTACATAGTCGCATAAAGCAAACGTTCTCCCAATCTAGAGTTGGCTATATTCGATTAATGTTTAGGCAGTTGAATGTGAAATGAGCAACAAAACAAAAAAGCCCGCTTAAGTAGCGGGCTTTACAACGTTTGGTTCTATAAACTAGAAGTATACGTTTGCCCACCAAGAACTAGTCCAAGTGCGCCACCAAGCAAGATCTGATGAGTTTGCCTTATTAAGACAAACCGCAACTTTCGCTTTTTGGTTTTGGTTAAATTCTTGTAACATGGTGAACCTTAAATTACGTACTTTGTATTTGTGTACTAGTTAACTAGTGCGAGAGTAAAAAGTCAACCCCAAAACGGCATTAAAACGATAAAAATATGAGAATTGATTTACATAGTCACACCACTGCATCGGACGGTCGGTTAGAACCTAAAGATTTAGTGGAAAGGGCGCTGAGTTTTGATATCGAGGTTTTGGCGATCACTGATCACGATACGGTTGACGGTTTGGCGTTAGCTAAGCAATACGTTCAAGATAATAATTTGCCGATAAAAATCATCAATGGCATTGAGATATCGACCGTCTGGCAAAACAAAGACATTCATATTGTCGGCCTGAATATTGATCCGGAAAATGAACAATTATCTGCCCTCATAGAACAGCAGAAGCAGCATCGCATAACACGATCTGAGTTAATTGCAGAGCGACTACAAAAAGCTACTCGAGTAGGTGTGCTTGAAGAGGTAAGGCAAATCGCCGGTGATGCTCCAGTGACAAGAGCGCATTTCGCGAAATGGTTGGTAGATAATGGTTACGCAAAAACCATGCAAATGGTGTTTAAAAAATACCTAACGCGTAATAACCCAGGTTATGTACCACCGAATTGGTGTTCGATGAAGGATGCGGTTGATGCTATCCATGCGGCTGGTGGAATGGCGGTATTAGCGCATCCTGGCAGATATAAGTTGACAGCGAAGTGGATTAAGCGTCTTCTAGCAGCGTTTGTCGAAGCAGGTGGTGATGCGATGGAAGTTGCACAGCCACAGCAAGCGCAACAAGAAAGGCGCAACTTGGCTGATTATGCTATACAATACAAACTATTAGCCTCTCAAGGCAGTGATTTTCACTACCCATCACCGTGGATGGAGCTAGGAAGGAACCTATGGTTGCCTGCTGGCGTCGAACCAGTTTGGAAAGATTGGGGAATAGATCCTTCGTTGAATAATACTCAGTAATACGAAGTCGAGAACCCATAAAAATATAGAGCCGAGAGGCTCGATAATGAGGAATTACAATGAGCCAGTTTTTTTACGTTCACCCAGAAAACCCACAGGCTCGCTTGATTAATCAAGCAGTAGCAATCATTCGTAACGGCGGCGTTGTGGTTTACCCTACTGATTCAGGGTATGCACTTGGCTGTCAGTTGGAGAACAAACAGGCACTGGAACGAATCTGTCAGATTCGTCGTCTGGATGATAAGCATAACTTTACTTTGCTGTGTCGTGATTTGTCGGAGCTTTCTCTCTATGCCCGAGTGGATAACTCTGCATTCCGACTGCTGAAAAATAACACACCAGGTCCTTACACCTTCATCTTCAAAGGCACAAAAGAGGTGCCGCGTCGTTTGATGAATGCAAAACGTAAGACCATCGGTATCCGTGTTCCAGACAATCAAATTGCCTTGGACTTGTTGGAAGCATTAGGTGAGCCGATGATGTCTACGTCGTTGATTCTACCTGGCAGTGACGTAACAGAATCTGATCCAGAGGATATTCGCGATAAACTAGAACATGCGGTTGATGTGATTCTTAATGGCGGTTACTTAGGTGAACAACCTACGACTGTAATTGACTTTAGCGAAGGTGAACCTGTTGTGGTTCGTTTGGGATCTGGTGACCCTGCACCATTCGAATAGTAGACGCACACCACCGTCAAACAAAATAGGAGGCATCGCGCCTCCTATTTTAGTTGTCATATCGAATATCTCATTGAACTTAACTGATTGAGGTTAAGCGAAATCGAAAATGTCGATACCATTTTGTTCTGCATAGTTGATGTATGCAGAGCTCACACCGTTTAGTGTCACTTCAACATTGTATTCATCACTTGAGAATACTGCCCAGCCACATTCATTGTAAGATAAAGTCAGATCATCCGCTGAATCCAAGAACGTATCTCGAATGCCATCGTTATCAGTGTCTCGGCCCATATCAAAGACAAGTTTGTCATGGAAAATATTAAAATCGACAATGTCGGCTTTAACATCAATATCGTTGGAAGACACTGGCTGATCAGGTACACCAATAGCCAGGCGGTTTGTAAGCACGAAGGTGTCGTCTCCACAGCCACCGCTCAGTACTGATTCACCATCACCAACAACGAGCGTGTCGTTACCCCAGCCACCACTCAAGTAGTTGTTGCCTGAATAATCAAAAATTGTGTCGTCGCCGCAGCCACCAAAGAGTTTGTCGTTTCCTAATCCGCCGGATAGGAAATCGTTTCCAAAGCCGCCAGAAACAAAGTCGTTACCTCGGCCACCAAGCAAGGTATCATCTCCCCAGCCACCGAAGACAATATCATTACCTCCGTATCCTACAAACTTATCATCACCACAGAAGCCGAAGAAGATATCGGTTGTTTCAGAGCCTTTTGTGCCTGTCATATCGTCATCTTGAGATGTCCCAAAAATCCAATTTAGGTCGAGATTTAGCATAGACATTGTTCTATTCCTTTTTGTCTGATTTATGCCAATCGCCGAGAGTGCAGAGCGAACCTAGAGAGTCAGAGTACACGATAGCATTAGTGTTATTTTTGATGTGAACTAATGACTTAAAGACAATTTTTGTCTTGTTACCCACGACCTTGTTTTGCTATGAGCGCTCATTGTCTGCGGTGATTGGTATTACTTAGCAGCAAACAGGGACGGCTTATTCTTCGTTGCTTTCTAGCAATACGAACAGTAAACACACCCCAAGTGGTTATTGTTGTAACCCTGACAATTTTATCAGGTACCGCGTGGTTAAAGTGGTTCAGGAAGACCGATATTAGTGGGATTCTCGTTGAGCAATGCCTGCATTAAGTAGTAAAAAAGTTGCAGAATAGGACAAATATTTCGGTCATTTTTGAAGTGAATTTTGGTGTGGAGAATGGCGCCGATTTAGCTTACATTAACTAAGAAAGTTACGTATAATGTCCGACCGAAAAATCCCACTGAAATGGGTAAATAGCAAAATGCAGACCAATCCTGGTCTAGACGTCTGTGAAGACGACACATAGGTAGATAAATGAGCGAAAAGTTACAAAAAGTATTAGCACGTGCTGGTCACGGTTCTCGTCGTGAGATTGAATCGTTAATTAAATCTGGTCGCGTTAGCGTGAACGGTGTAGTCGCTAAGCTTGGTGAAAGACTTGAAGACGAGAGCAGCGTAGTTCGTATCGATGGTCACATTGTCTCTGCAAAGATTCAAGAAGAAGTGATTTGTCGTGTACTTGCGTACTACAAACCTGAGGGTGAACTGTGTACTCGTCACGATCCAGAAGGTCGTCGTACTGTTTTTGATCGTCTGCCAAAAATTCGTGGCTCTCGTTGGATTTCAGTTGGTCGTCTGGATGCGAACACTTCTGGTCTTCTACTTTTCACAACGGATGGTGAACTGGCGAACCGCTTAATGCACCCAAGCCGCCAAGTTGAACGTGAATACCTAGTACGTGTGTTCGGTGAAGTAACTGAACAGAAAGTTCGTAATCTAGTAAAAGGTGTTGAACTGGAAGACGGTTTAGCTCGCTTTGAAGATGTTGTTTACGCGGGTGGTGAAGGCATGAACCACACGTTTTACGTTGTTATCAACGAAGGTCGTAACCGCGAAGTTCGTCGACTATGGGAATCGCAAGAGTGTACCGTTAGCCGTCTGAAACGTGTTCGTTACGGCGACATCTTCTTAGACAAGAAACTGCCTCGTGGCGGTTGGATGGAGCTTGACCTGAAAGAAGTAAACTACTTGCGTGAGCTTGTAGAGCTTCGTCCAGAGAAAGAAACCATGCTTGATCTGAACAAAGACAATACGTCACGCAAACGAGAGCGTGCACGCAGCCAAAAAATTCGTCGCGCAGTTAAGCGCCATGAAGAGCGTGTTAACACGCCAAAAGGTCGCAGCAACAACCCTTCTCGTCGTAAGCCGAAGAAGACTGCTGGTGACCAAGGCGCACGCAACAAGCATCGTTAATCGATAGCAAAACATCAGAAAGGCTTGCCAATTCGGCAAGCCTTTTTCTTATCTGTTACATAACAAAAGGATCTAAAGCCTATATAGAGCAGGGTGCTTTGTATAAACATATATCTCAGCTAGACGAAAACAACAGATAAAAAAATACCAGCACTAGGCTGGTATCTTTGTTCATGATGAAGAAACGTTAATCGCGTTTCCAAAGCATATGGCAGAACTTATGTTCAGGGTCTCGGCTGATTAGCATACGAGCAAATACGTCATCAAGAACGTCATTTTCCTCATTTACTAGGCCGATACGAACCTCTGCATATACTTCTTTGTCGATCTCGAAGCCAACATGTTCAACCCAGTCATCACCGGTTTCAACAAGTTCTGCGGCACCACGATCTTCAAATTGCGCAGTAAACAGAATCACGTCAGCTGGCTCTAGGTTATCTGGAGCCATCTCAAGGAAAATGTCGTACGCTGCGTCGATGACGTCGTCGTAAGAAATCAAATCAGACATGCTTATGCTCGGCTCATGTATTTACGTTCAGCTGTGTTAATGATAACTCGGTCACCAGTTGCAATGTACTCAGGAACCTGGATGACAAGACCTGAAGCGAAGCGTGCTGGTTTAGTACGAGCAGATGCAGAAGCACCTTTGATTGAAGGGTCAGTTTCTTCAATCACTAGCTCAACAGAAGATGGTAGTTCAATACCCACTGCAGCACCGTTAACAAGGATAATGTGGATACCTTGTGTATCTTCGTTGATGAACAGCATGTCGTCTTCAACTTCATTGTGCTTGAATGTGTATTGTGAGTAGTCTTCGTTATCCATGAAGATGTGCTCATCGCCGTCAGCGTATGAGTACACAACTGCACGTTTGTTCATTTCTACCGTTTCAACAACGTCATCAGACTTGTAACGCTCATCTACACGTGCGCCCGTGTTTAGATCTGTACAACGCATTTTGTAGATTTTAGCGCCGCCACGACCGCCAGGAGTCGTTACTTCGATGTCTTTAACTAGAAGAGTTTTACCATTAGACTCGATTGCGAAGCCTTTTTTGATTTCACTTGCCTTTGGCATTGTATATTCCTATTCATACTTATTAAGCAAAACTCGGTGATTATAGCGCTAAGTTAGCCGCCTAGCATTAAAATTCATTACAGAAATTTGTTGTTACTCCCATGACTAAACACCTGAATGGACTTGATTCGGTGAGTCGGCTAAGAGAACATATAGCCCAACTTCTTGAACCATCTGAGAACACGTTCTAAGTCATGTCTCTGCCTGTTATCGATCCTAAACAACCATTTCAACCAGAGTTTGCGCCTTTAATTAGGGAAGTCACCGCTTGTCTCAAAGGTGGATTGGGGCAAAACTTACACAGCGTTTATGTATACGGTAGTGTTGCTCGTAAAACAGCGATCGTTGGGAAGTCGAACTTAGACCTGGTTGTCGTTACTCAATCATCCTTTGAGCACAATCGCGCGACTTTGCTCAACACAATTAAGTGGCGTGCGCAGCAGAGTTACCCTCACGTTAATGGTGTATCGGTCCGTACAGCCTTAGTGAGTGAAGTGGCTAATTTAGACAGTATTTTCACTTGGGGCTTTATGCTTAAGCATTGCTGTGTCTGTGTTTATGGTGATGATCTAGCAGACTGTTTTGGTGATTACGTCCCAAGTTGGGAAATTGCTAAGCACTGGAATATGGATGTGGAAGATTGGATTACGGTGTATCGCAAAAAAATCGTACAAGCGAAGACGATAGAAGAGCAGGTGGCCGCCCAGCGCGTGATTGCTAAAAAGTTACTAAGAGCGTCATACTCTTTGGTGATGTATCGAGATAAACGTTGGTTTGATGACCCTATACAATGTGGCAAGGTATTCTTAACTTATCATCCTGAAAAGCAGCTTGAGATCGAGCGGCTAGAAATTTTACTTTCTGGCCGGGGGATTCCCAAGCGTTCTGTTATTGGGCTAATTGATGCGTTTGGTGATTGGTTAGTCAAACAGTACCAGAAAACAGAGTTTCGTATCGGCTAAAACAACCCCATTTGTGGCGCTGAAAGCCTGTCAAAGTCCGTCCCAATGAAAGGGAGAATCGCATCCGCAACGGGTTTGAGTTGTTTATCAATGTAATGTTGATAATCAATCGGGCTATTGAGGTACTCATAAGGTTCAGGGCCGTTCACGGTAATAATGTATTCAATTCGCCCTTTGTTTTGATACTGTAATGGGCGGCCAAGCTTGGCATTTATCTCATCCGCTAAACGAGCTGCACGCACTTGTGGCGGGACGTTCTTCTGATACTCATACAGTTTTCTGCGCAGTCGCTTTTGATACACCAACTGTTCATCAAATTCACCGTTATTAGTTTTCTCAACCATCTCTCGGACATAGTCGCTTGGATCTTCACCATGGAAAATCATGCTATAGAGTGTATTTTGAAATTTCTGTGCTAACGAGGTCCAGTCAGTACGGGCACTTTCTAACCCTTTAAATACAATCCGTTCTTGCTCTCCTTCACCGATTAAACCCGCATAGCGCTTTTTCGAGCCAGTTTCTGCGCCACGAATCGTTGGCATAAGGAATCTGCGATAATGGGTTTCATACTCGATTTCCAACATAGATGTTAGGTTGTACTCAGAACGCAGGTGTTTTTGCCACCAAGAGTTGATGTAATCAACTAATTGATTTCCAACAGCGTCAGCTTCTACTTGACTGTATGGTCGATTCAACGACACGAATGTGGAATCCGTATCGCCGTAAATCACTTGATATCCTTGCTCTTCAATCAGCACCTTAGTTTGCTTCATGATTTCATGTCCGCGCATGGTAATACTAGAAGCTAACCGAGTATCAAAGAATCGACATCCCGATGAGCCCAGTACGCCATAAAAGGAGTTCATGATGATTTTGATTGCCTGAGAAAAAGCTTTTTCATTGTTCTTCTTTGCAACATCACGTGCTGCCCAAAGCTTTTCAATCATTTCTGGTAAAAAGTGTTTCGTACGATGGAACTGCCCACCGCGAAAGCCAGGTACAGCCTGATTTTCTTCTTTTCCAATATCGAGCAATAACCCCTCAACTAACCCCATAGGATCAATCAAGAACGAGCGAATAATCGATGGATATAGACTCTTAAAATCCAATACTAAAACAGAATCATATAGGTTAGGGATGGAGTCCATCACGTAACCTCCGGGGCTGGCAATCCAATTTTCAGGGTGTAGGTTTGGGGCAACGTAGCCTGCTCGGTGTATCTGAGGCATGTATAGGTTTGTGAATGCTGCAACCGAACCGCCGACACGATCCAGTTCGACACCAGTGAGACGAGAGCGCTCTATTGCAAAGTCTAGCAGGTGAGTGTGATTGAAAATCTTATTCACTAACACGCAGTCTTGTAAATTATATTTAGCCAGCGATGGTTTGTCGGAGCGGTACATACGATTGATCTCATCCATGCGGTCATGAACGTTATGGATTTCTTTCCCTTCCCCTAAGAGTTCTTGAGATACAGACTCTAATGACCAAGACCGAAAGTGATAAGTCGCCGTTTTTAACGTATCGATACCGTCCATTACAACTCGCCCTGGAATGGAAATAAACCCTTGTTGGCTTTGAGATGAACTTCTGAAAAAGCTGGCTTGGTCTGCTCTACCAAGCATTAGCTTCATGTTGTGCCATTCTGCTCGTTTGTGCAGTAGACGAAAGTCAAAATCAATGACGTTCCAACCGACAATGACATCGGGGTCGAATTGTTTAAACCAAACGATGAGTGCTTCTAGAAGCGCTTTTTCATCCTTAACCCATTGTATCGGTGTCTCCGAAGGTTCTGGTTCTCCGATCATGATAACGCGGGAATCCATGACGCTGTCTAATCCGATTGAGTAAAGAATGCCTTTCTCAGAGCATTCTAGATCTAGCGAGACAACGTTTAACTTCGGCTCATATTGCCCCGCACGGCATTTTGCGCTCTGGACGCGTTGGTAGCCATTGGTGCGAGTCACATTGCCTGTAAACTCGATACTGCCTTTGATAAAACGCTCCATTAGGTAGCGATCGGCGAGGCGAATATCACTTTCATACGTAGTGATATCTTTTTGAGCGAATGTGTCTTTGAGTGCGAGAGCGTCTTTGGTTACATTGGTATAGCAGGCAGCAAGAGGCGTATGTTCAAACGTTTTGAGATCCAAAAGGCGGATGTCGACGAATATGTTTTTTTCTCGTGCGAGTGTCTTTGCTTGCTCTGAGTGTTTCTGAGCGATGAAAAAGACTGGCTTCTCACCATTAATAAGTAACTGAGTAGGACCTGCTTCTGTCGAAAGCCACAGCTCGATTTGAGTTTGACCTTTGATGTCTCGTGCCTGTCGAGTTAGCAGGAAGCCTTGTTGAATATTCAAATGTGAGAAACCTTAGAAAACTTGAAGAACGTTAGTCTAACACTAAGAACTGTGAAAATAACCAGTAAAGAAAGCGTCTCAAATTTTTGCTGGAATTAGTGATTACAAGTTAGTCTTTGGTGCAAGAGGGACAGTGTCATTTTAAGTTATAGCGTGTTTCTCTGGGCAATATGAAACCTAGTTACTTGATTTATTGTACTTAATGTTGTTAATTGTCTTTTCTTAGATTTCGGTTCTGCTCATCACGCTCTAAAATAATAGAGTGGTTTATGAATAAGTTCTTGCTAAAGTTTGCGTTTCAGCACATATTCATAGAAAGCAATTTTTTGTCGATTACGTTAGTATATAGGCAGTCATACTGATATCCACATTTAACAAATAATGGTTATGTGGGTGCAGAACCAATACAAAGTGTGGAGATACAAGTTTGATAAATGTTTTCCTTGTAGATGATCACGAGCTGGTTCGCACAGGGATACGACGTATTATTGAAGACGTCCGTGGAATGAACGTAGCAGGAGAAGCTGACAGCGGTGAAGATGCAGTAAAATGGTGTCGCAGTAATCATGCTGACGTCGTTTTAATGGACATGAACATGCCAGGAATTGGCGGCTTGGAAGCCACTAAAAAAATTCTTCGCGTGAATCCTGATGTGAAAATCATCGTACTTACCGTTCATACAGAAAACCCGTTTCCAACCAAGGTGATGCAGGCAGGTGCGTCTGGTTATTTAACCAAAGGTGCTGGCCCTGACGAAATGGTGAATGCGATTCGTGTAGTTAATAGTGGGCAGCGTTACATCTCGCCAGAGATTGCGCAGCAGATGGCATTGAGTCAATTTTCTCCAGCCTCTGAGAACCCTTTTAAAGACTTATCCGAACGTGAATTGCAGATCATGCTTATGATCACCAAAGGCCAAAAGGTAACGGATATTTCTGAGCAACTTAATTTAAGTCCAAAGACAGTCAACAGCTATCGCTACCGACTCTTTAGTAAATTGGACATTAATGGTGACGTTGAGTTAACTCACTTAGCGATTCGCCACGGAATGCTGGACACCGAGACCCTTTAGCGTGAATCCTCCTTTCGATTCGGCTTCCTTTCTCAAGACAGTAACTCATCAGCCCGGCGTTTACAGAATGTACAACGCCGAAGCTGTTGTAATCTACGTAGGTAAAGCCAAAGACCTTAAAAAGCGCCTTTCAAGCTACTTTCGAAAAAAAGTAGACAGTGAGAAAACTCGCGCGCTTGTCAGTAATATCGCCAAAATAGACGTCACGGTGACTCACACTGAGACAGAAGCGTTGATCTTAGAGCATAACTACATCAAGCAGTATTTGCCGAAATACAATGTGTTGCTGCGAGATGATAAGTCTTACCCTTATATCTTTATTAGCGGTCATAAGCACCCACGGCTTTCTATCCACCGTGGCGCCAAGAAGCGCAAAGGTGAATATTTTGGCCCCTACCCAGATTCTGGTGCAGTAAGAGAAACATTGCATTTGCTGCAAAAGATATTTCCTGTGCGCCAGTGTGAAGACACTGTCTATTCCAACCGAACGCGCCCATGTTTGATGTACCAAATTGGTCGCTGTGCAGGACCATGCGTTAATACCATCATTTCTGATGAAGAATATGCAGAGTTGGTTGGCTTTGTGCGCATGTTTTTGCAAGGCAAAGATCAGCAAGTACTCAAACAGTTGATTGAGAAAATGGAAGTTGCCAGTCAGCAATTGCGCTTTGAAGATGCCGCTAAATTTCGCGATCAAATCCAAGCGATTAGGCGTGTTCAAGAGCAGCAGTACGTCTCAGAAGACAGCATGGATGATATGGATGTACTCGGGTTTGCTCAGGAGAATGGTATCGCGTGTATCCATATCCTGATGATACGCCAAGGCAAAGTGCTTGGTAGCCGTAGCCATTTTCCGAAAATCCCACAAAATACAAGCCAGCAGGAAGTGTTCGATAGTTTTCTGACTCAATACTATTTGAGCCATAACGAAGCACGTACAATTCCTTCTCGTATTATTTTGAATCAAGAGTTGGCAGAAGATATTGCGCCAATACAGAAAGCGTTAAGTGAAGTGGCAGGGCGTAAGGTTCATTTTCATACGTCGCCAACTGGCTCTCGAGCAAGGTATCTCAAGCTTTCGAACACGAATGCACTAACGGCGATTACCACAAAAATCAATCACAAGATGACGATTAATCAGCGTTTTCATGCGCTTCGCGAAACATTGAAGTTGGAGTCTATAGCTCGAATGGAATGTTTTGATATCTCCCATACGATGGGGGAAAGCACGATTGCGTCATGTGTGGTGTTCAACAACGAAGGCCCCGTAAAGCAAGAGTATCGTCGCTACAACATTACTGGGATTACCGGTGGTGATGATTACGCAGCAATGGGACAAGCGTTGGAGCGCCGTTATTCGAAGCAATTGGACGTAGAGAAAATTCCCGACATCATCTTTATCGATGGCGGTAAAGGTCAGTTAAATCGTGCGCATGACATCATTTCGCAATATTGGGGGGATTGGCCAAAGCGTCCCATCATGATTGGTATTGCAAAAGGCGTTACTCGCAAACCAGGTTTAGAAACGCTGATTACAGTCGATGGGGAGGAGTTTCATTTACCAAGCGATGCTCCTGCGCTGCACCTTATCCAACATATTCGTGATGAAAGCCATAACCATGCTATAGCGGGGCACCGTGCTAAGCGAGGTAAAACCAGACGTACGAGTGCACTCGAAGGGATTGAGGGAATCGGCCCTAAACGACGTCAGGCGTTACTCAAGTACATGGGTGGGTTACAAGAACTTAAACGTGCAAGTGTCGAAGAAATCGCCAAAGTACCGGGAATAAGTCACTCTTTAGCAGAAATTATTTTCCAAGCATTGAAACAATAAGGAAAATCGCGCAACATTAAGCCGCAATGTGTAAGAGAATAATAAAATGCGTTTGAATATCCCGAACATTCTGTCTCTTCTTAGACTGTTCCTAATCCCTGTTTTTGTGGTTGTCTTTTATCTACCTTATTCATGGGCACCGTTTGCAGCAGCAATGGTGTTTTGGGTAGCGGGTTTTACTGACTGGCTTGACGGCATGTTGGCCCGTAAACTTGGTCAAACTTCTCGTTTTGGCGCGTTTATTGATCCTGTCGCTGATAAAGTGCTAGTGGCAACGGCATTGATTCTAATCACGGAACATTATCATTCAATTTGGGTGACCATTCCTGCGGTAACGATGATTGCGCGAGAAATCATTATCTCAGCATTGCGAGAATGGATGGCTGAAATCGGTAAGCGAGCAAGTGTTGCGGTATCTTGGGTTGGCAAAGTAAAAACTGTTTCGCAAATGTTCGCCTTATGGGTGTTGATATGGCGTTACGATGAATGGATGGTTTGGCTAGGCTTTGCGGCCTTGTATGTGGCAACTTTCTTGACATATTGGTCAATGATTCAATATTTGGCTGCTGCGAAAGACGATCTGTTGAATGAAGAGCACCATTAAATTCTGATGTTAGAAAGCAGGCTTAATAGCCTGCTTTTTTGTATCTAAGACAATCTACAGCATTTTTTGGCTTCTCTCGCTTTTCAATGCTTGCTAACGGCCATGTTTGCAATTTGTATCTGGGGCTTTTGCTTCGATAGGGTTCTATTTGTGATCTAAGTCTTGTTTTTGTCCTTGGAGAGTCTTAGAGAGGCGAGTCTTCTGATTATTAATACTTCAATGCACGCAACGCACGGCCAGCAGTGTAAGGCGTAGCCAAAGTTTTATGATAAACAAGTGTATTTAAGCGATTTTTAGTATTAAAACTAAGCAATCCATCGTCTTTCGCACAAATTCTAGTCAAACGATTTAAAAAAATAAAAATAGTGTTGACTCGATCGCTCGAATCCGTAGAATGCATCCCGTACCCAAGAGAGCACGGCTCGAAAGGGTGGTGAAAAAGCTTAGCTTTATTCACAAATGAGGCGCCTTGGCAGAGTGGCTATGCAGCGGATTGCAAATCCGTGGACCTCGGTTCGACTCCGGGAGGCGCCTCCATTATTATTTTGAGAGCGAATGGCTTTCGAGAAAAATGCGACACTAGCTCAGTTGGTAGAGCGCAACCTTGCCAAGGTTGAGGTCACGAGTTCGAACCTCGTGTGTCGCTCCAAATTTTATTGATATGGCATTGGCGATATCAGATGGTGTTTTACTTTTCTGTAAAGGCATCACAAAGAATATTTGTGTGCCCTGGTGGTGGAATTGGTAGACACAAGGGATTTAAAATCCCTCGACGTTCGCGTTGTGCCGGTTCAAGTCCGGCCCGGGGCACCATCTCATATTAAATGCGACACTAGCTCAGTTGGTAGAGCGCAACCTTGCCAAGGTTGAGGTCACGAGTTCGAACCTCGTGTGTCGCTCCAGATTTAAGGCCTAACATGAAAATGTTAGGCCTTTTTCGTATTTTTTGAAAATCTCAAACTTCTTTTCTGTCACAGGCTTCGTTAAGTAACGAACCCTTTGTCTCATTGACTCAAGTGATTGCTCATTCTGCCATTGCAAAGCATCTTAGCCATTCCTACTAGCCTATGTTTAAACCATCACTTGTGGAGAATAACCACTCTTAATCCAGGCAAAGCTGTGACGAGAATGCTATCTTTTTAAATGTTCCGGATATAGAAAGGAATGTTTTACGATTAAGCAGTACAACCTTAAACCTCTGTTGGATGAGGTGATGATATCTCAAGAATATTTGTTTAAATAACAGCTGTTTGAGAGAAGCAGAAAAGCATAGCTCATGAATATGAACATGTGAGTTACGATGGGGTATGTTTTGTTGTGATTTACATCACTGCTACTAATATGAAAAATCGTTGCCAGAAGATTTTATTTTGTGATAAATTCGCGCGCAATCTCGGAGCGTAATTAACAACGTTTGATCTCTGGGGGATACGCGTAGTGACCATTCAAGCTGATTGTGACACTGCGTAGGGTAGGTATCGGCAAAGCCTTTTGTCGATAGACGGGATACTAATGCTGTAAACGCGGCATATTAATGGGAAACCCAACATTGAAACCTTTGAATAAACACACACTAATCAGCTTCATACTGCCGAAATGTCCTGTTTTACAAAACGGGTGCATTACAGAACCTTGATTAATCCCTTTTACATATAAAGTCGCGAGTATCGTGGCGGATGATCTGTATTTGTCATTTATGCACTGACAAATGCGGAGGGGTATTCACACCTCCTGTAATTTCATTCTAATGATTATTAATACAGGATACAGAATTATTATAATTCAAGGGATTATGTAGTATGAGCACTGCCTTTGAAGTCGATAGCAATATCGCAAACATTTTTTCGTCTCAGGTTCCTATCGTTGAGGGAACGTATGACTTAACGCCAGATCAGGTATTGATTGATCAGGCTGAGCATGAATCTGAAGTACGTTCTTATCCACGTCGTTTGCCGATCGCAATTAAACAAGCCTTTGGGTGCTTGGTTGAAGATACGCGTGGACAGATCTTTCTAGACTGCCTTGCGGGGGCAGGCACTCTAGCTTTGGGGTATAACCATCCTGAAATAAACCAAGCGCTGAAAGAACAATTAGATTCAGGACTGCCATATCAGACGCTAGATATTGCAACATCAGCAAAAACGACGTTTATTCAATCCGTTAAGTCTTTTCTTCCTCAAGAGTTAAGCGAGAACAGCGTTATCCAATTTTGTGGCCCGTCTGGAGCTGATGCGGTTGAAGCTGCGATCAAGCTAGCGAAACAAACGACAGGTCGTAATACCATGTTTGCTTTCCGTGGTGCATACCACGGTATGACAAACGGTACGATGGGCATGATGGGTAACTTAGGCACCAAAGCTCGTCGAACTGGTTTGATGTCGGATGTGCACTTTATGCCTTTCCCATACAACCTGCGTTGTCCTTTTGGGCTTGGCGGTGATGAAGGTGCTAAAGCAAGTATCCGCTATATCGATCGTCTTTTAAACGATGATGAGTCAGGCATTATGAAGCCTGCCGCGATTATCGTGGAGCCAGTGCAAGGTGAGGGTGGTGTTGTTCCTGCGCCAGCATTCTGGCTACGAGAGTTACGTCGTATTTGTGATGAACACGGTATCTTACTGATCTTCGATGAGATCCAGTGTGGTGTTGGTAAAACTGGCTACAATTTCGCGTTCGAAGAGTCGGGCATTGTTCCAGATATTCTGTGTTTATCAAAAGCAATTGGTGGTGGTTTACCAATGTCGCTATTGGTTATCAACAAGCAACATGATACATGGAAGCCGGGCGAGCACACAGGTACATTTCGTGGTAACCAGCTAGCTATGGTCTCTGGTGCGAAAGCATTAGAAATTATCCAGCGTGATAACCTTGTTGAGCATGCCAATGTTGCGGGTCAGTACCTGCGCTACGGCCTTGAAAGTATTCAAAAGCGTGTGAACTGTATCGCAGAGGTTCGTGGCAAAGGTTTGATGCTAGGCGTGGAGATTAAAACTCCAAACGGTGAGCTCAATAAATTTGGTGAACCTCAAGCGGATAGTGAACTCACACTTTCTATTCAACGCGCAGCACTCGAGCGTGGCTTGATCGTTGAGAAAGGTGGACGCGAAGGCGCAGTAATTCGTTTCCTTCCTCCTCTTATCATCTCGTTTGAGCAAATCGACTTTGCTTTACGTGTATTTGAAGACGCGATTTTAGCCGCTGGCGGTAGTCACATCGAAACTCAGCCACAAGATGAATGGAAGAAGCATTTCATCCACACTGGAGAGATGGGCAGCAATGAATTTGCTTCGGTGATGAATCACACTACTACGGCAATGAAGTCAGTGTTTGAACAAGTGACTGCACCGTATTCAGGTATGGATCCAAAAGCATTGGAAGCAGCGATTCACGACGTTGATCTTGATAATGGAAATGCGCCTCTTAAATCCGTTATCGACGATGCTGCTGATCTGGTCGCGAAAAACGCAATTTTTACTCAACATCCAGATTGTATTGCTCACCTGCATACTCCACCGTTGATGCCAGCGATTGCGGCAGAGGCAATGATTGCGGCTTTGAACCAGTCGATGGACTCATGGGATCAAGCTTCATCAGCGACTTATGTTGAACAGAAAGTTGTGAACTGGCTATGCGATAAATATGAGTTAGGTGAAAAAGCGGACGGTATCTTCACGAGCGGCGGCACGCAAAGTAACCAAATGGGTTTGATGCTTGCGCGAGATTGGATTGCTGACAAACTCAGTGCACACTCAATTCAAAAGCTTGGCCTTCCTGAATACGCAGACAAGCTACGTATTGTATGTTCGAAAAAATCCCACTTCACGGTTCAAAAATCAGCGTCTTGGATGGGATTGGGTGAAAAAGCGGTCATGACCGTCGATGCTAATGCCGATGGAACGATGGATGTCACTAAGTTAGACGAAGTTCTCAATCAGGCCAAAGCAGAAGGTTTGATCCCATTTGCCATTGTTGGTACAGCGGGTACAACGGACCACGGTGCTATTGATGGCTTAGACTTTATCGCCGATATCGCAGCGAAACATGACATGTGGATGCACGTCGACGGTGCATACGGTGGAGCTCTGATTCTAAGTAGCCAAAAAGCGCGTCTGAAAGGTTGTGAGCGTGCACATTCCATCAGCGTAGACTTCCATAAGCTGTTTTACCAAACCATCAGTTGTGGTGCGCTATTGGTAAATGACAAGTCTAACTTTAAATTCCTGCTTCACCATGCAGACTATTTGAACCGCGAACACGACGAACTACCGAACTTGGTGGATAAGTCTATTGCGACAACTAAGCGTTTTGATGCGCTCAAAGTGTTTATGACGATGCAAAGCGTAGGGCCAAAAGCCCTAGGCGATATGTATGATCATTTGCTTGAACAGACGCTTGAAGTGGCGGACATGATTCGAGATAACAAACACTTTGAGTTGTTGGCTGAACCATCACTATCTACGGTTCTGTTCCGCGCGACACATGAATCAGCGGATCTTGATGAACTGAACAAAACGTTGCGCTTAGAAGCGTTAACACGCGGTATCGCGGTATTGGGTGAAACCATTGTCGACGATAAAACTGCATTGAAATTTACGATTTTGAACCCGTGTCTGACGACGGCGGACTTTGAATCTTTGCTCTCAAAAATCAATACGCTAGCGGCAGAGCTAGTTTAACAAAGGTAACGGAAAACTATGGCAATTCTACAGATTGGTGCAGGCGGCGTTGGCTGGGTAGTTGCACATAAAGCAGCACAAAACAACGACGTTCTGGGTGATATCACAATCGCATCACGTACCGTAGGTAAGTGTGAGAAAATCATCGAATCGATTCAGAAGAAAAACAATCTGAAAGATTCAACTAAGAAATTAGAAGCGCGAGCGGTAAACGCGGACGACGTAGATTCTTTAGTTGCTTTAATTAAAGAAGTACAACCTGACTTAGTGATCAACGCAGGTCCTCCTTGGGTGAACATGTCTATTATGGAAGCATGTTACCAAGCTAAAGTGTCATACCTTGATACATCTGTTGCGGTTGATTTGTGCTCTGAAGGCCAACAAGTACCTCAAGCTTACGATTGGCAGTGGGGTTACCGTGAGAAGTTTGAAGAAGCGGGCATTACAGGTATTCTTGGTGCTGGTTTCGATCCGGGCGTAGTATCGGTGTTTGCCGCATACGCAGTGAAGCATCTGTTCGATGAAATCGATACTATCGACGTAATGGATGTAAACGCAGGCGACCACGGTAAGAAGTTCGCAACTAACTTTGATCCAGAAACGAACATGCTTGAGATTCAAGGCGATTCGTTCTACTGGGAAAACGGCGAGTGGAAACAAGTACCTTGTCACTCACGTATGCTTGAGTTTGAATTCCCGAATTGTGGTTCACACAAAGTGTACTCAATGGCGCACGACGAAGTTCGATCTATGCAAGAGTTCATCCCGGCGAAACGCATCGAATTCTGGATGGGCTTTGGTGACCGTTACCTAAACTACTTCAATGTGATGCGCGACATCGGTCTACTCAGCCCAGATCCACTAACGCTTCACGACGGTACGGTTGTTCAACCTTTGCACGTGCTAAAAGCACTACTACCAGATCCAACATCACTCGCGCCAGGCTACACTGGCCTAACGTGTATCGGTACTTGGGTTCAAGGTAAGAAAGATGGTAAAGAGCGCAGTGTATTTATTTACAACAACGCTGATCACGAAGTCGCATACGAAGATGTTGAACACCAAGCTATCTCATACACCACTGGCGTACCAGCGATCACTGCGGCTTTGCAGTTCTTCCGTGGCAAATGGGCAGACAAAGGCGTGTTCAACATGGAGCAGCTAGATCCAGACCCATTCCTAGAAACCATGCCATCTATTGGTCTAGATTGGCATGTTCAAGAACTGGAGCCAGGACAACCTGTTATCCATAAATTGAAGTAAGAATTTAGCGACTCTTATTTGTACGTTTAAGCCGATGCACTTGCGTCGGCTTTGTTCGATTTTATAGTGTCTTTGCTAAGGCGAAGGGACGTAAGGTATCAAAATGCAACAAAACGAACTAAAAACGCCATACTTCATGATCAATGAAGACAAGCTGATTGAGAATCTAGAGAAAGCAAAACAGCTAAAAGACATCTCTGGTGTGAAGCTTGTATTAGCACTGAAGTGCTTCTCAACATGGGGTGTATTCGACATCATCAAGCCTTACCTAGACGGAACAACAAGTTCTGGCCCGTTTGAAGTGAAGCTTGGCTACGAAACGTTCGGTGGTGAGACACACGCATACAGTGTGGGTTACAGCGAAGATGACGTTCGCGATGTGGCGGACATCTGTGACAAGATGATCTTTAACTCTCAGTCACAGCTAGCGGCTTATCGTCATATTGTCGAAGGTAAAGCATCGATTGGCTTGCGCCTAAACCCAGGTGTGAGCTATGCAGGGCAAGACTTAGCAAACCCAGCGCGTCAATTCTCTCGTCTTGGGGTTCAGGCTGATCACATCAAACCGGAAATTTTTGATGGTATTGATGGCGTAATGTTCCACATGAACTGTGAGAACAAAGACGTGGATGCGTTTATCGGCTTACTCGATGCTATTTCAGATCAGTTTGGCGAGTACCTAGATAAGCTGGACTGGGTGAGCATGGGCGGCGGGGTATTCTTCACATGGCCGGGTTATGACATCGAAAAGCTTGGCCTAGCGCTGAAAGCGTTTGCTGAAAAACACGGCGTGCAAATGTACCTAGAACCGGGCGAAGCGATCATTACCAAGACGACTGACCTAGTGGTCACTGTGGTTGATATCGTTGAGAACGTAAAGAAGACGGCGATTGTCGATTCAGCCACAGAAGCTCACCGCTTAGATACGTTGATCTACAATGAGCCAGCGTCAATTCTTGAAGCATCTGAAAATGGTGAACACGAGTATGTGATCGGCTCGTGCTCTTGTTTGGCTGGAGACCAGTTCTGCGTGGCGAACTTCGAACAGCCTCTAGAGATAGGACAGCGTCTGCATATTCTAGATAGTGCCGGTTACACCATGGTGAAACTGAACTGGTTTAACGGTCTACGTATGCCGTCGGTCTACTGTGAACGCTCGAATGGTGACATTCAAAAACTGAATGAATTTGACTACTCTGATTTCAAACGTTCACTGTCTCAGTGGTCAGTGAAATAAAACGTATTGAGTATTAGAACGACAAAGAGCAGCTGAATTGCTGCTCTTTTTATTGGGGAAGCGTTAAAGGTGTGCAGTTAGCTTTCTACAATTACACGAGTGTCTTCACTCAGAGATTCTAACTCATTGGCTATGTCTTCAATTTCTAGCTCGCTAGGCAGTTTTATCGCCATTTTAGCGCTGAATAAGCTAGAGCTTACCCCTCCGCCTCCAGCAATGAATACACGCTGACAATCCATATCTAAAATTGAGATACCTTGATTATCGAGAACGTGAGTAATTTCATTCACAATACCCGCTCTATCGTTGGCATCTAAACGAAGTTGGAAGATAGTGTCTTCACGATATGAATGAGGCTCAGAGTCGACGAACCTAACAACAAGAGTCTGACAAGAAGAGAACGCCTGTTTAACGATGTCGGCATTTTCTCTTGGAAGCTCTACTTTGATGACACCTGCAACTTGGTCTTCGATAAAGTTTACTTTGCTGATCAGCCATTTCCCGCCGTTTTCGTGTGTGATTGCAGCGAGCTCTTTAATCGTGGCGGGTGACGCTTGTCCGACAAAATTAACAATAAATACGGTGTTCATAATGTCCCCTCCTGGAATCAAGGTTTGGACGCAGTACGAATAAACGTGCTACTTAAGTTATTGGAATAAATCCTTTTATTTAGTGTAGGTGCTAAGGGCGGGTAATGTTTGATGAAAGTCAATTTTTAACACTAATTCGTGATGGAAATAATTAAAACAATGTTCAGAGCACAAAAAAGCAGCCATCGTAAGGCTGCTTTTTACCGAGTATCAACTTAGGATTAGAAGGTTACTTTTAACTCGACACCATAAAATTGACTGTCGTAGTTTGCGCCTGCGTCCATGGCGAATTTTGCAACATCTTGGTTTCCAAACCAAGGTGATGAATTGAATTGTAGTTCTGCACTACCGCCCCATGCATCAGTTACCCAATAATGAATATGTCCAACAGGGTTTAAGAAGAAGAGCGAAACATCACCTGCGGTTTCAGAGCCCATAACTTCGCCACCGTTGGCAATAATGTCTTGCTCAGCCGTTAACATCATTTCACCAACAACAGCACCAAAGAACGGTGTGATAAAAATATCCTGCCAAGATGGTACTTCTGCGAACGCCTCTACGCCATACTCCCAAAAGAACGTCGACATAGTTGCGGAGTACAAAAACGACTGAAATTCATTATAGCCAGCGTGACGTGCTGCCGTGTAGTAAACGCCGCCAAAATATGGGTGCATGATGTAGTTGAGGACATGTTCATCGCGATCCCAAACGGGGCCGTCAGAGACATTATCTTTCCACTTTTGCCCCAACTTACTCATGTCTCGGTCTTCTTCGTCCCATTTGGTGATACTTTCTGGAAGAAAAGTCATCATGCCTACGGTCGCGATACTGAGACCTAGAATGGTGTAGGTTTGACCCATCAGATAATCCCAGTCTTTATCTTGAGGGATGATGAGATGTTTAGGCTGAAGCCCTGCGTCAAGGTTTAGCGAATCATCATTATTCTGTTCATACATAACACCGCGATTTTGAGCCTCGAAGGTGTACAGAGTCGTCGTTTCGCAGTAACCTGACAAACAATCAGGTGTGTAAGAAAACTCTGTATGACGGCTTAGGTCATAGTGACTTGCGTGCGCAAGCGCTGACGAAGCCAAGCAAAGGCCTGTTAGAGTCGTCTTGAACATGGATGATTTTGACACAAAGGTCTCCGAGTTAATGGTGTATGTTCGGGCTCGTAATTATCCCTCAAAACATCAATCATTTAAACACTTGACCCTTATTTAGTCCCAACAAACCTCGGCGAGATTTGTCCAAATAAAAAGAAAAATAAGCGCTATAACGAAAATAGGATTGTGCTTACGTTCAGGAGTCAGTTGTGAAAATAGCAATGCTTAGTACTGGTGAGGAAGTCCTCCACGGTGATATTGTTGATACTAATGCGGCATGGTTGTCTAGCCTGTTTTATCAACATGGATTTGGCTTAACAAAGCGCTCAACGGTTGGCGATAGCCTATCGAGTTTGGTTGAAGAGTTTTTAATGCTCAGCTTTAACAACGATGTGGTTATTGTTAATGGTGGTTTAGGCCCTACAACGGATGACATGAGTGCCGCCGCCGCCGCGAGAGCCGCCGATTGTAAACTGGTGCTATTCAAAGAGTGGTTGCAGCATCTAGAAAGTTTGTATGCTCGACGTGGCATCCCTATGCCGGACAGTAATTTAAAGCAAGCAATGCTGCCAGAAACGGCAGAGATATTGGACAACCCGATAGGCACTGCTTGCGGTTTCAAAATGCTGATTAATGATGCCATTTTTTATTTCACACCGGGTGTACCAAGTGAATTTAAGCTCATGGCAGAGACGCAAATTCTTCCCGATCTGAGAAGAGTGTTTCCCGATGTGCAAGGTTCATGTTGTAGCCGAATCTACACGTTTGGTCTGTCTGAATCCGGTATTTCAGATAAGCTAGATCAGCTAAAACTTCCTCAAGGCTATGAGCTAGGGTATCGCTCTTACTTGCCTTTTATTGAAGTGAAACTTTTTGGTCCTTCAGATCAGCTTGAAAAGCGTTTGAAACTCGTACAGATAATTAATAAACACCTTGAGAGTAATACCGTTAGTATTGACTTACCTATGGTTGAAAATGTCGGCCAGTTGTTGGTCGATAAAGGACTAACAGTGTCGACCTCCGAAAAAAGTAGCGGAGGATACTTAACGTACTGGCTAAACGGTGATGAAAACGCTGAAAAGCAACTAGGGCATGGTTGGATACTACCGAGCCTGACTCAAGCGATGGCCAACAGCGGAGATCCATTAGCAGAAACGTTTGCTCTGGCTGGTGCTACACGAGAGAAGTGTGGGACGGATTTATCACTCGTTACTGGCCATATTGAAGAGGGTGTTTTTTCCGTCGCTTTATCGACACCGTCAGGCGAGTGGGGAGCGTTATATAAACTCTCGAAAAAGTATCAGCGCAGTGATCAAGTTAAAGTGATCAGCACGGCAGCACTAGACTTGTTGCGTCGCTACCTAGAACGTAAACCGATGTTTGCGCATTATGCATTTTTAGAGAAAGTTAAAGAGATGCACCTCCCGAGCAGTGCTTTATAACCAAAGCTCTATACAGTAGTCTGAGAGACAAAACACAGAGACAAAAAAGCCAAGGTGATTGCCTTGGCTTTTGCATTTTATACCGTCGAGTCAACGTTATGCGCGCTGCTTTTCTTTCATCGCGTAGTTAACGCCGCTAAGTGACAAATCTGATTTTGCTTTACAGATACAAGGTAATATTTCATCACTTTGTGTGTAAGCCATGGCAAAACCAACATACTCCACTTCACCAGACTCCAATTTGCAGCGACAGGCGCCGCAGTGCCCATCACGGCAGTTATATTCTGGTAATAGGCCAGCTTGCTCCATTGTTTCCAAAATCGTATTGGAAGGGTTGGATTCAATGCTGATCAGTTTGTTGATTTTGAGTGTTGCCATTACAGCTCGAATCCTTCGAAGTCATCTGCGCGAACTTCATTGTCAATTTGACCCACAAGGTAAGAAGAGATTTCTGCTTCTTGAGGCGCAACTTGAACGTTATCTGAAGACAACCAAGCGTTAATCCATGGAATTGGGTTGGTTGTTGCTTCTGGATACGCTGCTGGTAGACCTACCGCTTGCATACGAATATTTGTGATGTATTCAACGTATTGGCTTAGGATGTCTTTGTTTAGACCGATCATAGAGCCATCTTTGAATAGATACTCTGCCCACTCTTTTTCTTGCTCAGCCGCTTCTTTGAATAGGTCAAAACAGTCCTGTTTTGCCTCTTCTGCGATTTGCATGAAAGTGAAGTCATCTTGACCGTTACGTAGCAGGTTGATCATGTGCTGCGTGCCGTTTAAGTGAAGTGCTTCGTCACGAGCGATCAGCTTGATGATTTTCGCGTTACCTTCCATTAGTTCGCGTTCTGCGAAAGCGAAAGAACATGCGAAACTGACGTAAAAACGAATAGCTTCTAATGCGTTAACAGACATCAGACAGATGTACAGCTTCTTCTTAAGATCGTACAGACTAACCTTAACCGTTTCACCGTTAAGGACATGCTCACCTTCACCGTAGCGATGGTAATCATTCGTCGCTTGAATCAAATCGTCGTAGTAGTGCGCGATGTCTTTTGCACGCTTCAGAATGTGCTCGTTCTCAACGATATCATCAAACACTACAGCAGGGTCGTTCACGATGTTACGAATAATGTGTGTGTAAGAACGAGAGTGAATCGTTTCAGAGAAAGACCAAGTCTCAATCCAAGTCTCTAGTTCTGGCAGAGACACAAGCGGCAGCAGTGCCACGTTAGGGCTGCGGCCTTGGATAGAGTCAAGAAGCGTTTGGTACTTCAAGTTAGAGATGAAGATGTGCTTCTCGTGATCTGGCAGTTTGTTGTAATCGATACGGTCGCTAGATACGTCTACTTCTTCTGGACGCCAGAAGAAAGAAAGTTGTTTCTCGATAAGTTTTTCGAAAATCTCAAACTTTTGTTGGTCGTAACGTGCAACGTTTACTGATTGACCTAGGAACATTGGTTCCTTCAATTGGTCATTCTTTTTTTGGTTAAAAGTACTGTAAGCCATAATGCCTCAATTCCTTTTAAACCTCCCCGTAAGGGGGAGGTTATCGATAGTCTGTCTTTACGGGTTCGCTAGGTACGGGAAGATTAAATCTTACAACCGCCGCCAGCACAATCGTCATCTTGTGGTTGAACAGCGTCTTTCTGTTCATCTTTCGCGCCATCACGAGTGTTGTGGTAGTAAAGCGTTTTCACACCAAACTTATACGCTGTTAGCAGGTCTTGAAGTAGTTTCTTCATTGGAACCTTGCCAGTCTCGTAACGTGACGGGTCGTAGTTAGTATTAGCAGAGATAGCTTGGTCAACAAACTTCTGCATAATACCCACAAGGTGCAGATAACCGTCGTTCGAACCGATATTCCAAAGCAGTTCATAGCTGTCTTTAAGTTCTGTGAACTCTGGTACAACTTGCTTCAGGATACCGTCTTTCGAAGCTTTTACTGAAACGTAACCACGTGGTGGCTCAATACCGTTAGTTGCGTTTGAAATCTGAGAAGAAGTCTCAGAAGGCATTAGCGCAGTCAGTGTTGAGTTACGTAGGCCGTGCTCCATAATTTCTTTACGTAGGCTGTCCCAGTCGTAGTGCAGCGCTTCGTCACAAATTAGGTCGATATCTTTCTTATACGTATCAATCGGCAGTAAGCCTTTCGCGTAGTTCGTCTCGTCGAATGAAGGACACTTACCTTGTTCTTTCGCCAGTGCTACAGATGCTTTCAATAGGTAGTACTGCATTGCTTCGAACGTACGGTGAGTTAGGCCGTTCGCGCTACCGTCAGAGTATTTCACGCCATTCTTCGCTAAGTAGTAAGCAAAGTTAATCACACCAACACCTAGCGTACGACGGTTCATAGTCGATTTGTATGCCGCTGGTAGAGGGTAATCTTGGTAATCAAGCAGTGCATCTAACGCACGAACAACAAGATCGGATAGCTCTTCGAAATCATCTAGAGACTTGATAGCACCTAAGTTGAATGCAGAAAGCGTACACAGTGCGATCTCGCCTGAGTCATCTTCAACGTTAGTTAATGGTTTCGTTGGCAGTGCGATTTCTAAACATAGGTTCGACTGACGAACTGGAGCGACTTCAGAATCAAATGGGCTGTGAGTATTACAGTGGTCCACGTTCTGGATGTAGATACGACCCGTTGATGCACGCTCTTGCATTAGCAGAGTGAACATTTCAATCGCTTTAACCGTTTCTTTCTTGATTGAAGGATCGTTCTCGTACTTCACGTATAGACGCTCAAACTCTTCTTGGTTTTCGAAGAATGCGTCGTACAGACCAGGTACATCAGATGGTGAGAATAGCGTAATATTGCCGCCTTCAACTAAACGTTGGTACATCAGTTTGTTTAACTGAACACCGTAGTCCATGTGACGAACACGGTTTTCTTCAACACCACGGTTGTTCTTAAGTACCATTAGTGAGCGTGCTTCACCGTGCCACATTGGGTAGAACACAGTAGCTGCGCCACCACGTACACCACCTTGTGAACAACATTTTACTGCTGTTTGGAAGTACTTGTAGAACGGAATACAACCAGTGTGGAATGCTTCACCACCGCGAATCTCTGAGCCTAATGCACGGATACGACCTGCGTTGATACCAATACCAGCGCGCTGAGATACATAACGAACAATTGAGCTTGCTGTTGCGTTAATAGAATCAAGACTGTCTCCACACTCGATCAGAACACATGAGCTGAACTGGCGAGTAGGGGTACGCACGCCAGACATAATTGGCGTAGGTAGAGAAATCTTAAATGTCGATGTCGCATCGTAGAAACGTTTGATGTAATCAAGACGTGTCGCTTTTGGATATTTCGCAAATAAGCACGCTGCTACAAGGATGTATAAGAACTGAGCACTTTCGTAAATTTGGCCCGTAACACGGTTCTGTACGAAGTACTTACCCTCTAGCTGCTTAACTGCCGCGTATGAGAAGTTTAGGTCGCGTTTATGGTCGAGGTACGCATCAAGTTCGTCGAGTTCTGCTTTTGTGTAGTCTTCTAGAATATGTTGATCGTACTTACCCATATCGACGAGGCGAGACACGTGATCATAAAGCGTTGGTGGCTCGTATTGGCCATACGCTTTTTTACGCAGATGGAATACCGCTAGGCGAGCAGCTAGGTATTGGTAATCCGGAGTCTCTTCAGAGATCAGGTCTGCCGCAGACTTGATGATTGTCTCGTGAATATCTGTCGTTGTGATGCCGTCGTAAAACTGGATGTGAGCGCGAAGTTCTACTTGAGAAACCGAAACATTATCTAGACCTTCTGCAGCCCAAGTGATAACGCGGTGGATTTTATCCAGATCGATACTTTCTTTACGGCCATCACGCTTGGTGACGGTAAGTTGTTGGTTCATTCTGCTTTATTTCCCTAAGAAAACTGATAAAAGCCGTATTTTTGTTTGTTTATGTGCAATATGAGTAAAGCTTGCGGCGGCTTTGTGATCAAAGTCTATCTATATATTGTCGCTTAAACACAACATATAGGGGTTCATTTGTTTGCGGGTTACAAGATAGTGCTATTACACTGATTTATCAAGGTACAGTTCGGGGATGACTTGTGGATAACTGACAAAATGAAAAAAATCAGTAAGTGAACACTAACCGATGAGAAAAGGGCAGACTTGAATGGTTAAAAGTACGGTTTCGAGATCGGTTTAGAAATAACCGCATGCAAAAATATTTTCCTTGATCTTTGGCCGTTTTTATCTACGAAAAATGGCTTGGTCAAAATGGAATCTAGAGCACGAATTTTAGCCATAAAAAGACAAAAAAAGCGGCAACTTTGTGCTACCGCTTCCGATTCATTTTCTTTAAAAAATGTCAATCACAAAACTCATTTTTTAACTTAATAGCGTTCAGTATTTTTTAGTATGAACGATGTAGTTTACATCTACATTACGACCGAGTTTGTAGCTGTCATTTAGAGGGTTGTAATGAAGCCCAGTAATGCCCATTTCCGTCAGGTCAGTTTGGTCTATCATCTTCATCATTTCGGCTGGCTTGATAAACTTATCGTGCTCATGAGTGCCTTCAGGAACAATCTTAAGAAGCTTCTCAGCACCGACAATAGCAAATAAGTACGACTTAATGTTTCGGTTCAAAGTTGAGAAAAACACGTGACCACCGGGTTTGACTAGCGCAGCACAAGAGCGGATAACGGAGAGAGGATCTGGAACGTGTTCAAGCATCTCCATACAAGTCACGACATCGTAAGTTCCTGCGTTTTCTATAGCGTGGTCTTCTATTGTGCTCTGAATGTAGGTCAGTTGAGTACCTGTTTCTAATGCATGTAGTCGCGCGACTTCTAATGGTTCTTTACCCATATCAAGTCCAGTCACAATAGCGCCTTCTTTTGCCATGCTTTCAGCAAGAATGCCACCACCACAGCCGACATCAAGTGCGCGCTTGCCAAACAAGCCATTTGCTTTTTCAAGTACATAGTTCAAACGAAGTGGGTTAATTTGATGAAGTGGCTTAAACTCGCCTTCTAAATCCCACCATCGAGAAGCCATGTCCTCGAATTTCTTAATTTCACTTGGGTCGACGTTTTGTGCTTTAGTCATAATTGGTTTTATTGCATTCAATCTGAGTCCTTTAGAGGGCGCCAGTATACTCCAACGTTTTATACCCAAACAACCTCGATGTGCTTAGTTAAGGGACAATGACAGAGTTCACTGGCGCGGCAATAGCGACAGGTTCCTGTATTTTTGAAAGCGCTCGCTATTGTTTTTGGTTCATCCTTGAACTGGTGCCAGTGACAATAACTCTAAAACCTGCATTTTCGCGTTGTGTAGTTAAAGGAATTTACCTCGCTTTTCCGCGTAAAGAGTCCGATTTTGCTCAATGTTGACCGAAATATAACCACTAATCAGAAAGATATGGGATTAGTGTGCAAATTCTCGACATTTGATTCATAACCAAGCTCACAACCTGATAAAAGGAGAGGGAAAGTGATGCCGAAGTGATGAATTGTGTGTTATATTTTTGCACCTTACACGTATCGTAATTACGATCAGATAATAGAGGGATAATGGCTCTATGAGCGATTTAGCTAAAGAGATCACGCCCGTAAACATTGAAGATGAGCTTAGAGGTTCATACCTAGACTACGCGATGTCAGTCATCGTGGGTCGTGCTCTTCCAGATGTGCGTGATGGCCTAAAACCAGTACACCGCCGCGTTTTATTCGCGATGAACGTACTAGGCAACGATTGGAACAAACCATATAAAAAATCAGCCCGTGTTGTCGGCGACGTAATCGGTAAATATCACCCACATGGTGATAGTGCTGTGTACGACACAATCGTACGTATGGCTCAGCCGTTCTCGCTTCGTTACATGCTGGTCGATGGTCAAGGTAACTTTGGCTCGATCGATGGCGACTCTGCTGCGGCAATGCGTTACACCGAAGTTCGAATGGCAAAAATTGCCCATGAACTATTGGCTGACCTAGACAAAGAAACCGTAGACTACGTACCAAACTACGACGGTACTGAGCAGATCCCAGCGGTTCTTCCAACTAAAATTCCAAACCTATTGGTTAACGGTGCTTCTGGTATCGCAGTAGGTATGGCAACCAACATCCCGCCTCATAACCTTGGCGAAGTGATTGATGGCTGTCTTGCATACATCAATAATGAAGAAATCACTATTGATGAACTAATGGATTACATTCCTGGTCCTGATTTCCCAACGGCGGCGCTTATCAGCGGTCGTAAAGGCATTGTAGACGCGTACAAAACAGGTCGTGGCAAAATCTACATGCGTTCGAAAGCGGACATCGAAGTGGAGAAGAATGGTAAAGAGACCATTATCGTCACTGAAATTCCTTACCAGGTGAACAAAGCTCGCTTGATCGAAAAGATCGCTGAGCTAGTTAAAGATAAGAAAGTAGAAGGTATCAGTGCACTGCGCGACGAGTCAGATAAAGACGGTATGCGCATTGTTATTGAGTGTAAGCGCGATGCTGTGGGCGAAGTAGTTCTAAACAATCTTTACGCTCAGACTCAGCTGCAAACCACTTTCGGTATCAATATGGTGGCTCTAAACAATGGCCAGCCACAGCTATTCAACCTAAAAGATATGTTGAAGTGCTTCGTTGATCACCGTCGTGAAGTTGTGACACGTCGTACTATCTTCGAACTGCGTAAAGCTCGTGAACGTGCTCATATCCTTGAAGGTTTAGCTCTAGCGCTTGCTAACATTGATGAAATCATTGAGCTTATCCGTAAGGCACCTACACCGGCTGAAGCAAAAGCGGGTCTTATCGCTCGTGGTTGGGATTTAGGCAACGTTTCAGCAATGCTAGAGCGTGCTGGTACAGATGCTGCGCGCCCTGAATGGCTAGAGCCTGAATACGGTATTCGTGATGGTCAGTACTTCCTGACTGAGCAACAAGCACAAGCTATCCTAGATCTACGTTTACATAAACTAACAGGTCTAGAACACGAGAAGATTCTTGGCGAATACAAAACACTTCTAGAAGAAATCGCTGAACTCATGCATATCCTTGCGAGCACTGAGCGTTTGATGGAAGTTATCCGTGAGGAACTTGAAGCGGTTCGTGACGGCTTTGGTGACGCTCGTCGTACAGAAATCACAGCTGCGAGCCATGATATTGACATGGAAGAGCTGATCGCACGTGAAGACGTTGTAGTTACTCTATCTCACGGTGGTTACGTTAAGTACCAAGTACTGAGCGACTACGAGTCACAGCGCCGTGGTGGTAAAGGTAAGAGTGCGACTAAGATGAAAGATGAAGACCATATCGAGCGTCTTCTAGTGGCGAATACCCACGATAACATTTTGTGTTTCTCTACTCGTGGTAAGACATACCGCCTGAAAGTTTACCAATTGCCTCTAGCGAGCCGTACTGCGCGTGGTAAGCCAATTGTGAACATCCTTCCACTCGAAGAAGGTGAGCGCATTACCGCAATTCTGCGTGTTGATGAATTCTCTGAAGACAAATTCATCTTCATGGCAACAGGTGACGGTACGGTTAAGAAAACGCCGTTGAACCAGTTTGCAAACGTACGTTCAAACGGCCTAATCGCTGTGAACCTACGTGAAGACGATTCGTTAATCGGTGTGGATATCACTAACGGCGAAAACGAAATCATGCTGTTCTCTAAAGCGGGTAAAGTGGTTCGCTTTAAAGAAGCAGAAGAGATTCCAGTACTTGATGAAAATGGTAAACCAGTTCTTGATGAGAATGGTCAGCCAGAGATCAAGTTTAAAGGTGTTCGTCCTATGGGTCGTACCGCCTCTGGTGTTCGTGGTATGAAACTGGCTGAAAATGACCAAGTTGTATCACTTATTGTTCCTTCGCACGAAGGCGACATCCTAACGGTTACAGAAAACGGTTATGGTAAACGTACAGCACTTAGCGAGTACCCGACAAAAGGTCGTGGCACTCAAGGTGTAGTTTCTATCAAAGTTTCTGAGCGAAATGGCCCGGTAGTTGGTGCTATCCAGGTTGTTGAAGGTGATGAAATGATGATGATCACCGACGCTGGCACGTTAGTACGTACTCGTGTGGGTGAAGTTAGCCAGGTTGGTCGTAACACACAAGGTGTAACGCTTATCCGTACTGCGGAAGATGAATCAGTTGTTGGTTTGCAACGTATTGAAGAAGTTGATGATGAAGAGCTGCCTGCTGATGAAGATGCAGAAGCGTTAGAGTCAACAGACGAAAATACGCAGCAAGACGCTTCAGAAGCTCCAGCTGCTGATGATGCAGAGGAAGGTAACGAAGAGTAATCTTACATCGTTATCCTGATATGAAAAGCCGAGCCTTAGTTGCTCGGCTTTTTTGTATCTGTATCAACGCATTTAAAGTAAGAAATGCGTACACTGACGTTATCTTTGTTTACAGGACGTGTTATGTCTGTTTGGTTTTTCGCTGCCATCACTCTGATGGGGCTGTTTATCGTACTCTTATCACTGAGTGCATCAAAAGTTAAACCTGCTCAATGGTTTGGCTTTTGCCTGTTAGTACTTGTCGTGACGAGTGCCAGTTTCTTATTGCTGCATCAAACTCCGCCTAAACCAATACAAGCGGAAATGTCACGAATGATGACTGCTCGTGACATCATGAAAGAGATTCAAGACCAGTTGCGTGAAGATCCGAACAACGCTGAATTGTGGTTCCAACTCGGGCAGGGCTACCTGCTAGAGGGGGAATTTGATGGCGCGCTGATTTGTTTTGATTACGCGATCCAGCTGACTGAGCCAGTCAGTGCCACGCAACTTGCCGCAAAAGCGACGACCTTGTACTACATTCACCAGCAATCAATGACGCAAGAAGTTAGCTTGCTTTTGGAGCAAGCTTTGCAGATAGAACCGCACAATGAAGCCGCTTTGTCTTTGATCGCAAATGATCATTTTCTGTCATTCCGATTTCAGGAAGCGATTGATGCCTGGGTACTATTATTAGATTCTGATGATCCAAATTTAGATAGGGTGCAAATCATTAACTCTATTAACAAAGCAAAAGAGCTGTTGTAAGCGTACAATTTAACAAGCAATAGAGGGAAAGGTGGGCAACGAATGAAAAATAAAGCACTAAGCATATTGGTTTTGCTGTGCGGCTCTGTGCTGGCGGGTTGTAGCTCTTCCGATCATTCTGGCTCTTCCTCTACGGTTTATTATTCATCGGGTTACTACGACCCGTGGTGGTACGATCATGACGACTACTGGATTTATTACTATCCGGGCTGTTGCGATAACGACGATGAATACAAAGAGAAACTGGAAGAGTGGTGGAATGGTTTAGATGAAGACCAACAGCAATCCATCAAAGACAAAGTCGAAGATTGGAAAGACGATGATATGTCCGCCAATATCGATAACATGAAACGCCAACTCGACGATCATTGGCAATCACTGCCAGACGAGCAAAAGCAAGAGATTCAAACCAAGTGGGAGAATCGTCCGGAGCGTATTGAGCCAGCGGCTTTACAAGACAAAGCGGTAAAAGAAAAGGTTCAACAAAGAAAAGCATTACCGGAAACGAAGATCCAGCGTCCAGTTGCTCGTCCAAATGTGCAGATACCTAAAGCACGTCCAAATATTCAACCTAGACCTAGGCTTCCTCGTCGCTAGTACATTCGATTTTTGTCTCTCGATAGAATCAGGATGAAGAGATAAAGATAATAAAGAAAGAAAAGGGGCGTTCAGTACGCCCCTTGTTGTATCTATAAGTTAACCGTTGCCAGTTAGACTAATACGTGGCTTCGCGTTCAGCCGCTGCTTTATCCCATTCTGGTGCCACCGTTTCTAGGAAGTGTTTCTTATCTGCGTTCATCTTTTCCATATCCATGCCCAGTGCTTGTTGTGCTTTCGCTTTGGTCGAGATATCTGGAATTTGAACAGGATCAGTAATGCCTTTGGTTGCCAGTAAACGAACCAATTTGGTACGGGCGTCAGCAGCGCGATCAACTGCAGTACCTAGTACTTCAAGTGCTATCTCAGGAGCATGCATGTGGACACCGTGAGAAGCAATCGCGTAGTCCCAACGCCATTGTGCATGGCGAATATCTTGTAGGATAGATTCCATCTCTGCTTCTGTTGCACCTGCTTTCCACGCTGCGCCTGCTTCAAAGTGTGCCGCTACGATTTGCTTCTCGGCGGTTAGCTTCATGTTCAGTACTTGCGCTTTGCGAGTCGAGACGATGCCTTGTAGCTGCTCTTTAGTTTGGGTATGGCATTGCGCACAGGTGTCTTCAAAACGATCAAATGGGTTACCCACTTTGTGGTCTGTGTACACCGTACCGTCTTCTTTGGTCACTTTAGGCATGTGGCAGTCCACACACACCACTTTGTTTTTACCATGAATACCCGCTCTCCAAGTTTCGAAACCCGGGTGTTGTGCTTTTAGCATCGGCGCTTTAGATACGGCATGCGTCCAATCTTTGAAATTCAACGCGTCGTAGTATTTCTCCATGTCATTAACGGTGGTGCCCATATCCCATGGGAATTTAACCGCTTTAGTTGGGCCGGTGAAGTAGTATTCAACGTGACATTGAGCGCAGACCGATGCTTGCTTATCTAGGCGAGACTGTTCATCAAAGTTTTTACCAATAGTATCAAAAGCACGCTCGACGTATGGGCGAGTCAGTGCTAGCGCAGGTTCGCCTTTCTTGAAGGCTTCAGAGCCTGTGTTGTGGCAATCGGAACAACCGATAGGGTTGACGATTTCTGAGCCTAAGCGTGCCCATTTACCTTCGAAATAACCGTCTTCACCACGTTCATCAATCACGCGAGCAACGTCTGGGCTTTTACAGCTCCAGCACGCCATCGGCATAGGCCCGGACTTCTCGTCGGTTGGTGCGCCGGTACGTAAGGTTTGGCGAACATCATCAAGTGCGTAAAAGTGACCGCGCGCTTTGTTGTAGTCTTTCGCGAAGCCATAACCTGCCCACAGGATAACCATGTTTGGGTCTTCACTTAGAGCATCTTCAATGTGCTCACTTTCGGATGTTGCTTTCCAAGAATGGTATTGATCAGGGTGGTTCTGTTCAAAGACATCGTTACGAGGATCGATAAAATCCTTCTCTTCTGCCGCTAACGGAGCGTCAACCAAAAATAATTGGCTGGCGAATAAGGTCGCAACCGCAATAGGTGCGCTCATCCAGTGTTTTATGCTCACAGTGTTATCTCCATATTCGTTTTTATTAGCAGCGTTGTGAGGAGCTATTCCAAATAAGAACTGGAGATCTACGATTAATAATATTGCTTAATTGGATAGATGAAATAGTGAGTGAATCTTGTCTTGTTTTAGATCAATTTACACCAGTGATCTCAGTCATGTTTGAATTCATATACCCCTAAAGTAGTAGTTGTTAAGTCATTGTTCTGCAATGCTTTGGGTTTTTAACCTTTTTAAAAATAGGGTGATTTAGTTCGCTTTTTGAGCAGGCGTTTCTACCCCTTATGAATAATAGAGGTATTATAAATATAGGTTTAGCGTTGTGGCTTTCCGAAATAAGAATTGATGTCATTTGAAGATCTAAAAAATATCTTCAGAGGAAATTAATTGTCGCTCAAATAAATAATTGAGAATAGTTATCAATTATTATCGAGCTAAGGAAAGAACAATATGGGCAATATAAAATTGACCATAGAGACAATGCTGAAACTTCTCTTCGTCTTTGCCATCTATGGTTTCTCCATCGCCGCCCATGCGACTTCTTCAGAGCCGATTGAAGGTGCTCAAGCTGAGCGTCATCAAGTCGAGTTGATCCGTGACCGTGACTACAAGTGTCTGCAATGTCATAAGGATGCAAAAGAGACTCTGAACCTTTCGCATGACCCGCAAGCTCTACTCAGCCAAGGGAAGCAACTTAATTGCACCAATTGCCATAGCAACATTGGTCCCGACCATCGTGAGGGCGCGCCTGATGTAATTAAGTTTTCTGCCGCGCAATCGAAAGAGGTACACGACAAAGTGTTCCTTGATCCAAGTATGATTCTTAAAGCCAACAGCCAATGTGTGGATTGCCATGCACCGACACAACTGAGAGAAAGCCACTGGACGCACGATGTGCACGCCAAAAACCTCACTTGTTCAAATTGCCACGATGTACACGCAGCGAAAACCAAAGCGTTGTCGTACGACAGAAAACAACTGATCAAGCAGTGTGTGGATTGTCACTCTGAATTTGCCGTCGAACCTGAACTTGCCAAAGAAGAGGAGAGATAGCATGAAATGTTCGAGAAGAAACTTTTTAGCCGGCAGCGGCGCGTTGATTTTAACTACAGGCGTTGCAGGCACTTCCGTTGTTAGCTCCTCTCTTTATGCCAGCAACCGTGAACAAGCGAAACGCATGGGTATGGTTCATGATGAAAATGCCTGCATTGGCTGTACCGCTTGTACCGATGCTTGTCGCGAAGTAAATAAAGTCCCTGAAGGCGTAACGCGACTTAAAATTCATCGCAGTGAACCGATTGGCGAATTTCCAGATGTGGAATACCAGTTTACTCGCGAATCCTGTCAACACTGTGATAACCCTCCATGTGTATACGTTTGTCCAACAGGCGCTGCATACAAAGATGAAGCGACCGGCATCGTGGATGTACACAAAGAGAAATGTGTCGGATGTGGTTATTGCCTTGCTGCTTGCCCTTACCAAGTGCGCTTCTTTAATCCAGTCGATCACTCTGCGGATAAATGTAACTTCTGCCGTGATACCAACCTAGCGCAAGGTAAGCAGCCAGCTTGCGTGGAATCTTGCCCAACAAAAGCACTCATCTTTGGTGATTTGAATGACCCAACTAGCGAGGTGAGCAAAGCTATCGAAAGCCATGTTGTCTATCGCGATAAATCGCATTTAGGTACGCAACCTAAACTGTACAAAATTCCGCATAGCAAAGGGGAGGTGTCATCATGAACGGCTTCGAAAGTGTATTCCACTTTGACTCGTTAGTCTGGGATTGGATCATCGCGATTTACTTATTCCTTGCTGGGATGTCAGCGGGTGCGGTGATGATTTCAATCTATTTAAAACGCAAAGTGATTGAAGGTGATCCCGCAAAAAACGGCATCATGAAAGCGATGGCTTGGCTCGCACCATTTGGCATCATTGCTGGGTTGGTAATTTTGATTTTCCATTTAACCAAGCCTTTAGAGTTTTGGAAGATCATGATCTACTACAACCCAACGTCTGTGATGTCGATGGGCGTGATCTTGTTCCAAGTGTACATGATCGTGTTGTTTGCTTGGATTGGCGTTATCTTCCGCCATCAAATCATCAGCTTCTGTGAAGGGAAGTTACCAAGCAAACTGCTGGATTTTGCCGATGGCATTTTGATTAAGGCGGGGAAAGCCAACAACGCCATTGAATTGTTCTTGGGCTTCTTAGCCATCGTGCTTGCAGCGTACACTGGCTTTCTATTGTCTGCGTTGAAGACTTACCCAATGCTAAACAATCCAGTACTGCCAATCTTGTTCCTGTTCTCTAGTTTGTCCTCGGGCGCAGCAGCATGCTTGATGTTCGGCATCTTGGTGTTTAAAGAGTCGACTAGCAGCCCAAGTGTGTCTTGGGTACACGGATTTGAACGCCCAGTAGTATTGTTTGAGCTGTTTGTCTTAGTGACTTTCTTTACTGGACTGATCTTCAGCGGTGGTCAGAACGAAGTCGCGGCTTGGAATGCTATTTCGAGTGGATTCTGGGCTCAATGGTTCTGGGGTGGGGTAGTGTTCATCGGCATGATAACGCCTTTGACTCTCAATTGGTTGACGCCTTCTGAAGTGCGCCACAAAGGCAGTTACGTTTTTGTGGTCACGACGTTGAGCTTGGTTGGCGTACTTATGCTGCGTACTTTCATTCTCTATGCCGGTCAAATGACCGTAGTGTAAGGGGGATAAATGGAAGCTGAGCTAGGGTTCTTCTTACTGATATTGGTGGCTGTAACATCGACTTGTGCATCGTTGCTGCATTGGCTACGTCTTGCTTTGGGTAAGAAGGCGACATTGCCGCATCAAGTCGCGATGTCCCACATGATTAGCTTAGCTTCCATCATTTGTTTAGCACTTCTGATCGTCTGCTTCGTGCAAGACAACTTCGCGTTGGAATATGTTGTTACGCATTCCAACAGTCAACTTCCCGTGGCGTTCAAAATTGCTGCCGCTTGGGGTGGGCACCAAGGCTCCATGTTGTTTTGGGTCGTCACCTTGAGTTTATGGGCGTCGTTTATTGCATTTAAGTCACCGCTCAACGCCCAATATACTTGTGACTGTTTAGGAATCATGAACGTTCTTATTGCGACATTTGCTTGGTTCACGTTAATGACCTCTAACCCGTTCGAGTATGCCCAAGTATTGGCGTCGGAAGGACGAGATCTAAACCCAATGTTGCAAGATGTTGGGCTTATCATTCATCCACCATTGCTTTATCTCGGTTATGTCGGTTACGCAGCAATATTAGCTTTTGCATTAGCAGCCCTATTGGGTAAACAACCGATGAGCGATTGGTATGTGGTTGCTCGAAGCGCAGCGTTTTTTGCATGGGGAACGCTCAAGTTGGGTATCTTGGTGGGATCATGGTGGGCGTACAATGAGCTAGGGTGGGGCGGCTGGTGGTTTTGGGACCCTGTGGAGAACGCTTCTCTACTCCCTTGGCTTACTGGTACTGCTTTGTTGCACAGCGGTGTTGTCGCAACACGTAACAGAGGCGCAATTTGGAGTACCTATGCACTGGCGTTTGCTACGTTCAGCCTAAGCATTTTAGGGACATTCGTGGTGCGCTCTGGCGTGCTGACTTCAGTGCACGCTTTTGCGGTGGACCCAACTAAAGGTTTGGTGCTGATTGGTGTATTGAGCTTGCTTGTCATTATCACTTTTGGCGTACTGATTTTGCGAGGAGAACAACTCCCTCGTTTCAAACTTCAATCTCTAGCGAGCCGAGCTTACACTGCTTATATCGCCAAAGGGCTGCTGGTTATTGCGACTGCCATCGTTTTTCTTGGCACTTTTTATCCGATGGTTTATCAACTGCTCGGTTTAGGGAACATTTCGGTTGGCGCACCTTACTTTAATAGTCTGACCTTTCCATTAAGCATACTGGCTCTGATTGCCTTAGCATTCATGCCAGTGCTGAAATGGACAAAAGGCGCAGTGCCGAGTGGAAGCACTGATATCGCGATCAGTATTGCGTTATCTCTTGTCTCTGGGATCGGGTTTATCTTCTTAGTGCACGCACTGCATTTCGAAGTATTGCTAACCATAACGTTGGCTACTTGGGTGATTGTGGCGCATCTCGTTATGCTGTTTCGTTGTTCCAATAAGCGCAAACTCATGCCAATCGTGATGGCACATATCGGTTTTGCGCTGGCGGTGAGTGGAGCTGTATTCAACAGTCACTACTCATATGAACACAATTTACGTGTCGAACCCGGCAGTTCTCAACAAAGGGCGGGGATCACTATCGATTATCATGGTATCGAATGGCTGGTGGGGCCAAACTACACCGCGGAACAAGGACAGATCACCTTGCACTTGGGAGATGGCCGCATGCTCAATTTCAACCCGCAAAAGCGTCATTATCCTGTGCGAGTGATGAATATGACCGAGCCTGCGATTCGTTCACTATGGCATGGCGATTATTACGTGACATTGGGTGACAAAGTCGATACTCATGCTTATGCGATTAAAGTTCAGTACCGCGCAGGTATTTGGTGGATATGGTCTGGCGGGCTACTAGCTGTGTTTGGTGCGCTATTAACCGGCCTAAAGAAAAGGAGAGAGGCTATCAATGCGATCGAGAAATACGCTTAAACTCGCAGGTCTGTTTGTGGCTGTTGCCGTGTTTGCTGTAGTAACTTCGGTGGCTTTGTCTGAGCGACCACATGTTGAATTGTCCCCACAACGAAATTTAGAGACACCTAATTTTCGCTCTACTTCTCTGATCTCTGATGACATGGTTTCTGAGCAGTTGTTCAAAAGCGACGGATATAAATTATTGAATGTTTGGGCATCTTGGTGCGGAGTATGCAAACGAGAGCATGAAGAATTATTGCAGTTAGCAGAACTCGGTGTGCCTATTATTGGGCTGAATTATAGAGATCAAAAACAAGCCGCTCGTGAATATTTGAGCTCTAAACGAAATCCATATATTGAAGTAATTAGTGACCCTAATGGAAAGCTCGCTGTGGAGCTAGGTGTTATCGGAACGCCGGAAACTTACTTGATTGATCCAAATGGTCGTATATTGATCAAATATCGTGGAGAGCTAACGGCAGATAAATGGAACGATATATTTTCAGGATACTTGAATGTTTCGATTTAATAATCTTCTCCTCACTTTAATCCTATTTATACTATTTTCTCCTTTCACGAGAAGTGCGGATATAGAACAGAATGTTGATCTGTTTGAATTTCATTCTGTTGAAGTGCAACAGCGTGCAACCTCGTTAGCCAAGACATTACGCTGCCCGCAGTGTCAAAACCAAAACCTTGTCGAGTCTAATGCACAAGCGGCTAAAGACCTGAGGTTGAAAGTGTATACGATGGCCAATGAAGGCAGCTCAGATCAAGAAATAAAGGACTATCTAGTTGCTCGTTATGGGAATATTGTTCTGTATCAACCACCATTAAATTATTCCACGGCGCTGTTGTGGATCTTTCCTGTGCTATTTTTGATCTTTTTTGTCTTATATTCGATCCGAATGGTGAAGCGTAATTAATGTGACCGTTATTCCACTATTAAAAATAAATTGTGCACTTAACAAGCAGAATGTTATCATTTTTCCGAATTTATGAAGTTTCCAGTATAAAGAAAATAAAAATTTTGAGCTGGATAAGTAATAAAAGAACGAAATAGGTGCACGCAGTGGATTCAGTTATATTACAACTTAAAAAAGACTTCTATTCGCAGATTCGTGCATTGCAATCACCGAACCTGCCTCAAGTTACTTCAACGCTCGCCGTGTTGACCGACGAGGAAATCCAAGAACTCGAAGCAGTTTGGATTGAACTCGCCGTTTGGAAGCGCAGTCAGACCCATTAAAAGATAGACCAAACGACCTTCTTGAAACCCCAGACAAAATTTGTCTGGGGTTTTTTATTGTAGTTTTTTTAAATTGTTATAATATAACAATTGTTCAGTTGGAGAGTGGTTCTCTTTTACTGTCTTGAGTGGATAACTGCCCTCAATTGTGATCTCTATATTGCAAAATGCGGTATCAGTCCCCATAGTTGAAGAGCAACGAGTAAATCCCATGAATGCAATAACGAAAACGCATCAAGCGCATCAAGCAATAAATCGAGTGAGTATAGATATGGCGGAAGTACGTGCCAGAGTAGATTTTAAAGTCGGGGCAAAAAGTAACATTGATGCCGAAATTCTGTCTTTCCATGGTCTGAAGACAGACAAAGAGCATGTTGCTATTATCTTTAAACAAGCGGACCAAACTCAGGACATGCCTTTAGTTCGTATGCACTCTGAGTGTTTGACAGGCGATGTGTTCCACTCTTCACGCTGTGACTGTGGTGAGCAACTAGAAGAGACGATCAATCGCATGGGCGAGTCCGGTGGTATCATCTTGTATCTCCGTCAGGAAGGTCGTGGTATTGGTTTGTACAATAAGATCGATGCATACCGCTTACAAAGCCAGGGCATGAACACGTACGAAGCTAACAACCATTTGGGCTTTGATGATGACCTGCGTGATTTCACAGAAGCAGCACAAATGCTAGAAGCTTTAGGCGTGAATAAGATCCGCCTCGTGACGAACAACCCTAAGAAAATTCGTGAGTTATCTGAGTACGGAATTGAAATTGGCGAGGTTGTCAATACCTCTGCACATATCAAAGATGGCAACGAAAATTATCTGAAGGCAAAAGTCTCTCACGGAAAACATGACCTAAAGGTTTAATCCTAAAGATAAAACTGACAATAAAGTCTGTGAAAAACCTCATTTTTATGAGGTTTTTTTGTATCTGGAGTTGCAAATAAATTGTAAATTTGTATTATCTCGAGACTAAAGTGCAAATAAGAATAATTAGCACTACCAATACGATAATTGAAAAGCTCAACAAGGATGCTTCAGATGAATGCAAAAAAAGTTTTAGTCCAATCTATTGCTGCATCACTCCTCATTGCCAGTGGTTCTACCGTTGCTGCCACAGTAACTAAACAACAAGTAGTCGAACATTACGCGGACGTTGCCCATGCTGTATTTGCTGATTCAGTAACAACAGCGAAAGCGCTTGATGTGAAAATCGACGAATTTCTACAATCACCATCAGCGAAAAAGCTTGAAGAAGTAAAACAAGCTTGGCTAGATTCTCGCGTGCCTTACCAACAGTCTGAAGTTTTCCGTTTTGGTAACGCGATTGTTGATGATTGGGAAGGTCAGCTGAACGCATGGCCACTTGATGAAGGTTTGATTGACTACGTAGCGGCTGATTACCAATACGAATTGGGTAACGAGGGCGCTGCTGCCAACATCATCGCGAACACTAGCCTACAGATCGGTGCTTCTAAACTGGACGTTTCAAAAATCACTCCAGAATTGCTAGCGGATCTAAACGAAGTAGGCGGTTCTGAGGCAAACGTTGCATCAGGTTACCACGCGATTGAATTCTTACTTTGGGGTCAAGACCTAAACGGTACTAACGCGGGTGCAGGTCAACGTGCTTACACTGATTTCGTTGTGGGTTCTGAGTGTACGAATAGCCATTGTGAGCGTCGTGGAGAGTACCTAAAAGCAGCCGCTGATCTACTGGTTCAAGACCTTGAGTGGATGGAAAAGCAGTGGTCTGCTGAAGTAAAAGGTAACTACCGTGAAGAGCTACTGAACGACTCAGCGGACAATGGTCTACGTAAGATGCTATTCGGCATGGGTTCTCTTTCTCTAGGTGAGCTAGCGGGTGAGCGCATGAAAGTGGCACTAGAAGCGAACTCAACTGAAGACGAGCACGATTGTTTCTCAGACAACACGCATAATTCTCACTACTACAACGAGCAAGGCATCTACAACGTTTACACAGGTACATACAAAGGTGTAAACGGCAAAGAGCTATCTGGTCCAAGTATTGCTGATCTTGTTGCTCAAAAAGATAAGAAAGCCGCGACCGACATTCAAAAGCAGTTTGATACAACACTTAGCCAAGTTGGTGAGCTAGTGACTTCTGCAGAGAAGAATAACCAGCATTTTGACCAACTTATTGCGGCGGGTAACGCACAAGGCAACGCGCTGGTAAACGACACCATCATGTCGTTGGTAGCGCAAACTGGTGCGATTGAGCGAGCGGCAAACATTGTCGGCATCGACAGCCTAAGCCCTGATACTGCTGACCACGAGTTTTAATAAGAAAACCATAATAAATAAGGGCTCTTTGTGAGCCCTTTTGCCGTTTGAGCTCGTTGTTATCACCCTTGTTGTCTATGTAGAGCAATGATATGAAGCCATACCTAATTTCTGCGCTAGCCGCGATCCTTTCTTCTTCTGCCATGGCTTACGATGTTAAGTCTGGTGGCAAAACCAGTGTTAAAAAAGATGGCGCGAATGCCTATTCTCTTCCTGCTGCCAACCTGCCGATGAGCAAACGCCTAGATTTTAGTGTGGGTAACAGCTTTTTCCGCAACCCTTGGGTACAAGCGCCAGCGTCAACAGACGCTCGTGATGGCCTAGGTCCGCTTTTTAACACCAATGGTTGTCAGAACTGTCACATCAAAGACGGTCGTGGTCATCCGCCAGAGAAAGATGATTTACATGCCGTGTCTATGTTAGTGCGCTTAAGCATTCCTGCGATGACGCCAGAACAAAAGAAAGCCTACATCAAAGACGGTGGCATACCTGAGCCGACTTATGGTGGCCAGCTTCAAGATTTCGCCCTGCAGGATCAAACGCCAGAAGGCAAAATCGAAATCACTTACACCGATGTCCCAGTGAAATTTAAAGACGGTACGACGGTGACACTAAGAAAACCTCATTTGAACATTACCGAACTGGGTTACGGCGATATGCACCCAGATACCGAGTTCTCAGCACGCGTGGCACCGCCAATGATCGGCCTTGGTTTGTTAGAGAGTATTCCCGACGAAACGCTACTTGCTTGGGCTGATGAACAAGATGCCGACAAAGACGGTATCTCAGGCAAAGTAAATAAGGTGTGGGATATTGAGAAGGACGACTTCTCGATTGGTCGCTTTGGCTGGAAAGCAGGACAACCGACGCTAATGCAGCAAAATGCAGCAGCATTTAATGGTGATGTGGGTCTTACGAGCCATTTATTCCCAAATGAAAACTGTACCTCGAAACAAAGCATTTGTGACGACATGCCAAATGGCGGCAAACCTGAAGTGAGTGAAAATATTCTCGACTTCGTAGAGTTTTACAGCCAACACTTAGCCGTACCTATTCGCCGTAACGTCAATGATCCTAACGTGAAACTTGGTCAGCAAATCTTTGCTGCGTCTGGCTGTGAAAGCTGCCACAAGACCAGTGTTAAAACGGCGAAACGACCAGAGTTACCAGCGCTTTCTGAGCAGCTTATCCACCCATACACCGACATGCTTTTGCATGACATGGGTGAAGGCTTAGCCGATAACCGTCCGGAATATCAAGCAAACGGCCGCGAGTGGCGAACAGCACCGCTATGGGGCATTGGTTATACCGAAGAAGTAAACGGACATACTTACTTCTTACATGATGGTCGAGCTCGTAACCTGATGGAAGCAGTGTTGTGGCACGGCGGCGAAGCTGAAACTGCGAAACAAAATGTTTTAGCTCTGAACAAAAAAGAACGTGATGCTCTCATTGCGTTTCTGAACTCTCTATAAGGACCTAACCATGAAAAAGACACTGTTAGTGAGTGCGATTGCCGCAACGTTAAGTTTGGTTGGTTGCCAATCGACCATCGGTTCGAGCTCTGCCAAGCCTGAGAGTACAAGCCATATTTCTCAAAGCGTGTACGAGGTCGAGTTTCAATCAGCTCAGACGTTTTTAGCGCAAACCACAGAACTTGAACAGCGCTTCGCGGATTACTGCGCATCAGAGTCGAAAGATGATGCACAAGTAAAACAGCAGTGGCATCAAACTATGCTTGCGTGGATGGCATTACAAGGTCAAGAACGTGGCCCTGCTACGGCATTGGAGCAAAGCTGGAATGTTCAGTTTTGGCCAGATAAAAAGAACACGACTGGTCGTAAAATGTCTGTACTGACGAAATCTGATCAAGCTTGGAGTGCAGAAGATATCTCCACCCAAAGTGTCACCGTGCAAGGTTTAGGGGCTCTGGAATGGCTGCTTTACGATAAAGCGTCGACCTTATCTAGCAACAGCAATACCTGTGTGACAGGCGTAGCGATTGCAGAAAACCTCGATAACAAAGCGCAGATCATCGCGGATTCTTGGGCAGAGAACCCTTGGAAATCGCTAGAGATGACGGAATGGGAGTCTGAGTACATTTCACTGCTCTCGAATCAGCTTGAATACAGCATGAAGAAGTTGAGCCGACCGCTAGCGAAGATTGGTAAGCCTCGCCCGTATTTCTCAGAATCGTGGCGTTCAGAGACCTCGCTTTCAAACTTAAAAGCCAACCTTCAAGGGATGGAAGCGTTGTACTTTGCTAACGGGAATGGTCTAGATGCGCTACTTAGAGAGCAAGGCCATGCAGATCTCGCAGACCGTGTCGTTCATCAGTTTGAAATGGCGTTAGAAACTTGGCCAGAGGATAAGAGCTTGTTTGCTGCACTACAAACAAAAGAAGGCTATCGCATGGTGCTCGCTCAATACAACAAGCTAGAGCAATTGAAGTACCTGATTCACGAAGAAGTGGCGATCGAGCTTGGCGTAGTTATAGGATTTAATGCAACCGATGGTGACTGATCAAACCCGCCGAACTTTGCTGAAAGCCGCTCTATTCGGGGCGGCTACACCTATGATGCCATTTGGTTGTTCTTCAACAAGCTCACGTGAGCCTGCGTTGATCGGCTGCTCTATCATTGGCCGAGATAAATATGCAGCGGTGGTGGCGGATGAGCATGGTATGCCGCTATCTTCATTGCCGATTCCTGAGCGTGGTCACGGTGTGGCAACCAACCAACAAGGCCACGCCGTAGTTTTTGGTCGTCGACCAGGTACTTTCTTCATGGTATTTGATTATCGCTCAGGGCAGATGATCAAACTGCAACTAGCAAAGTCAAATCGTCATTTCTATGGGCATGGCGTTTACTCCCACGATGGCACGTTGCTATTTGCCACAGAAGGGGAGAGGGGGACAAGTCGTGGGATCATTGGTGTTTATGATGTGCAGAAGCAATATCAAAAAATCGATGAGTTAACGGGTTTTGGTCTTGGTCCTCATGAAGTGATCATGATGCCTGATGGCGCATTAGCGATTGGCGTCGGTGGCGTACACACCAACGGCCGTGAACCTCTCAATCTTGATAGCATGAGACCGAGTCTGAGTTACCTTTCACAGGAAGGGGAGCTATTGGATCAAGTGTCTTTACCGGATCATAAGTTGAGTATTCGCCATTTAGCTCATGATGGTGCGGAAACCGTGCTTTGTGGTCAGCAATATCGTGGTGAGCCGGACGAGTATCCAGCCTTGATCGCCATGCACACGCGTGGTGGTGAAATGCAAGATCTTCAAGCTGAGCCTGAAGAGTGGGCGCGTTTCAATCACTACGTTGCGAGTATTGCAGCAACCGATGAATGGATCTTAGCCACTTCCCCTCCGGGCAGTTGTTATGGTATGTGGTCTAAATCTACGGGCAAATTGGTAGAGCTAAGTGCGTTACCAGACGCCTCTGGTGTTGTGGTCTATGGCGATGAGTTCCGAGTCAGCTCTGGGGCGGGAAAAGTGGTAGAGCAAAGACCAGAGGAGTCAAAAAGTACCTTCGCAAGCGGAGTGCAATGGGACAACCATTGGTCGAGAATTATCTAGAAAGATCATTGAGTAATTACTTATAGAGAGTTTTGTTGTCGTTTTCGGCATCAGATTCTTAATTTTAAACCTGCAAGCTGTGAGATATTTGCCATACTTTTTATTATGGCAAGTAGCGCAAGGATCATTTCAGTGTTTGCTAGGGTTTTAATCATGACGGCACTTCTGGTGCCGTTTTGCAGCTTTTCCACCGTCGTTTCTCTCGAAGCTTCAGCGCAAGTCGAGCAAGAGGGAGCGGTACAAAAGCTGTCTGTAGAAAAAATGATCCATTATCCAGAGGTGATTGATCAACTGTATCAAAGCACCAATTACCGTTTGAACTGGGAAAATGAAAGTGATATTGAGCAGTTTCTTTTTCAAGTAAACCTGGTTGCACTTGCGGATGTCACCGATGAATTCGAAAATCAACTTCACCGGATAAACCAAGTAAGGTGGCAGGGAGATAATCTCGACTTCGATTTAGTGATGACAGATTCACTCTTGATGTACCTTAGTTATCTTGAGCAACTCCCCGAAGAAGGGATTAATTGGCTATTTACAGACAAAGCCCATGTTACGTTACCCGCTCCTAGCATCGATACTTTATCGGTTCTGAGTAATGAGATTACGGTTGGCAAACTTGGTCAGTTTTTGGCAAGTCTCCGGTCTCCATTACAAACAGATGATGCTTTCTACTCCGCCTATTCTTCGCTATCGGAACATTCTCAGTACCAATATCCTGCCTATCAACAAACTGGGCTAGCACGTGTTGGCGATATATTGGAAAACAGACCCCTATTGATTGAGCGAATGGAGATCGTAGGCGTAGATGTTTCTTACTTGGATTTAGTCACTGAAGAATATGACGAACAATTAGAGCTTGCGATAAAAGAGTTCCAGCGTATTCATGGTTTGAAAGAAGATGGCGTTATCGGCCCGAATACCATTCGATGGATCAACTTTTCTCCTCAAGAGCGATTGCATCTGTTGGCGTTGAATTCTGAGCGTTCAAGAATTTGGTCGAAAGAAAGGGATAATGTTGTCTTTGTTAACGTGCCTGGATACGAAGTCACGTATTGGCATGACGGTCAACCCTTGTTTGAGTCTAAAGTCGTGGTAGGGAGAGCATCAAGAAAAACGCCCATCATGTCGGTAGCACTGGATTCAGTTATTCTCAACCCAACTTGGAACGTGCCTTGGACTATCATGGTTAAAGACATTATTCCTAAAGTAAAACGTAATCCGATGTATTTGATTAACCATAACATTCAAATCATTCGGTCTTGGACTTCGAACGAAATTATTGACCCTACAACCATCAATTGGGCAACGGTGAATCCGAGAACATTTCCTTATCGTATGCGACAGGCGTCGGGCTTACAAAATGCACTGGGATTGTACAAGTTCAATATGCCTAACCCACAAGCTATTTATTTGCATGACACGCCAAGTAAGAACTTGTTTGAACAGGACAGACGCGCATTCAGCTCAGGATGTGTTCGTGTAGAACATGCAGACCAGCTAGCAGAACTTCTGTTCAAAACTCAGGGGTTGGAAGAACGTTTAGCGAAAAAGCGAGAAAGTTCTCGTCGGTCTAACACGTCAGTTCCTTTGGGAGAGCGCATTCAAGTACACATCATTTATCAAACAGCATGGTTGGAAGAGGGAACGCTTTACTACCGTGATGATATCTATAAGTACGATCACCGCAGTTGAAATCTTTAAGGAAAATTTACAAAACGAAGAATTCTCTTTTCGTTCAATAATTAAACAATAATTACTGCGTCTGAAAATCAAGATGGAGTGTTTTATGCGTTTGACGTGACAAATGTGTTTGGTTAATGTCCACGACTTGTCTAGTTGTTGAGCACTGTATTTTGAAATGGTAAGTCGTAACTTTTCCCGCCGAGATTTCCTTAAAATGACCGCTGGTGGTGTGGTGTGGTGTTGGCGTCTGCCCTGCCATCATTTTCTTGGGCTTCACTCCCTGACGAGCCACGTGCGCTGGCGATGAACAATCTTAATACTGGAGAGATCCTCGAAACATGCTATTTCGATGGAAAACGATACATTAATGATGAACTTCAAAGGCTGAATGAGTTTTGTCGAGACCATCGACGAAATGAGGTTCATCCCATGGATCGACGCTTGTTCGATCAAATAAGCCAAATTCAAAAGTTAATTGGTACAGAAGCAGAGGTGATCGTCATTTCAGGTTACCGTTCTCCTGCCACTAATGCCTCGCTGCGCAACGGGTCTTCTCGTGTAGCGAAAAAGAGCATGCACATGGAAGGAAAGGCCATTGATTTCCGTTTAGACGGTGTGAAGCTTTCAACAGTTCGTGATGCTGCATTAAGCCTAAAAGCCGGTGGCGTGGGTTATTATCCAGGCAGTAACTTTGTTCATATCGATACGGGTGCTGTTCGTTCTTGGTAGTGCCAGTTGAGACAAGGTTTCTAGTCTCAGAACGTCGTCGATTACCCACAGTTCAAAGCTTGAAGTCGCTAGGCCTTAGTGTCATAGTTGCGGCAGTTTTCACGCAAATTTATTCGGTATAGGTTATCTATGGCTCTGAAATACCAAGTTGTTCCAGTAACATCTTTCTCTCAAAACTGTTCTATTGTCTGGTGTGACGAAACCATGAAAGGTATTGTGGTTGACCCAGGCGGCGATGAAAAGCAGCTCGCTATGCTTATCAAAGAGCTGGGTGTTGACGTGGTAAACCTAGTGCTAACACACGGTCACTTGGACCACGTAGGTGGCACGGAGCCGCTGTCTGCACTGCTTGGCGGTACAGAGATTGTTGGCCCTCACAAGGCAGATAACTTCTGGTTGCAAGGTTTGGAAGGTCAGAGCCAAATGTTTGGTTTCCCGCTGACAGAAGCGTTTGAACCGCACCAATGGCTAAATGAGGGTGACACTGTCACTTTTGGTAATCAAGTGCTGAATGTATTCCACACACCTGGTCATACACCTGGTCACGTTGTGCTTTACAGTGAAGAAGCGCGTTTAGCGTTTGTGGGTGACGTTTTGTTTAACGGTAGCATTGGTCGAACTGACTTCCCACAAGGTGATTTCAATACGTTGATTAGCTCTATCAAAGAGAAATTGTGGCCTTTAGGCAATGATGTCACGTTTGTCCCTGGTCACGGCCCTCAATCGACTTTCGGTCATGAGCGTAAAACTAACCCGTTCGTTGCTGACGAGATGCCGCTTTACTAAAAGTGCGTGTACTAAGCATTATTCTGGCTCGGCGGCAGCTAAGTATCGCCGAGTCAGTCCCACAAAATCCTCAGCCTCACGATCTAGATCACTTGCTGATATAAATAGATCATAGCCATAAAAGCCTCTCTGATACTTCATCCGGTTGGCGAGCATCGCTAACAAACCTTTGTACTCAATCCCATCTCTGTTTATATACGGTTTAGGGTCAAGCACCATATCCTCAAACTTATCTTCACACTGATTTTGTTTTGCGCCTAAGTAAAGCAGTGCTCGCTGGCTGAGGAGAATTTCTGTCGCTATACGAGGGCAGATTGAATTTAAGTAGGGTGAGTAGTGTTTTAGACGAATACCGATCCAAGGTAGCGGTTGGTGCCACCCTTCCTGTTGGTAGCTACAAATACCGATTGACTCAATATTTCGCCATCTGACGACCCAACCCCCTTTAAAAAGGTGTTGCTGAAAGTGAGAAGCTGTCAGCGTAAAAGTGACTTGGCTTTTCTTAATCATCAAGATGGCGAAACCAACGATTGCAGACATCAAAATGACCGACAACATGGCTTGCTTCCATCCCGGAGAAATGGCAACCAAAAACAAAGTGATGAGTGCAACGAGTAACAAAAGTATTCTGTTGATAGGGGAGTCGGGTTTGAAATGTGAATTTGTTAGGTGCAGCGTTTCCATGCTTATAACCTCATCGAATACTTGTTCAAAAATGAGTGGGCAGCTTTATGTGCATTGACTTGCATTTAAAATAAAACAAACCTCTGTTTTTATACCCAGTATTCAATAAATCCGTTCATAAAATATCTGATTAAATAGTAGACGTTCTATGCTTTGAGCGCATTTTTCATCGCGTTTCGCCGCTAAAACCTACAAATTGCTTGTGAATTTTGGTATAAAACGCGCTTCAAATTTTCATCCCTGCTGAGATGCAGTGAACTGGAGAAATATTCAATGAGACTTGCTCATAAGCGTAAAGTGCAGATGAAACTGCAAAAACGCATTAAAGCGACAGTAGCAAACTTAGCTGCAGCACCTAAAGCAGTGAAGCCTGTTGCGGAAAAAGCAGTAGCACCTTCTGTTGCTGAAAAAGCTGTTGTGGAGAAAGTAGTAGCTGATAAAAAAGTAGCTGCAGTGAAAACAGTTGATGTTGCCCTTACTCCTAAGCAACAACAAGTATTAGACATCGTTATGGCGAATGCTGAAGGTATTAACCCTAAAGGCATCGGTCTAGCTGCAGGTCAAGAAGATACTAAAGCGGCATCATGGGCTACTGGCGCACTAAAGAAGCTTCTTGAAGAAAACCTAGTTCAAAAAGAGCAGTTAGCAGGTAACAAAGTTATCTACAAAGCAGTTTAATTACCGCTACCGTTCTAGATTGAATACCTCGGCCGATGCCGAGGTATTTTTTTATCTTGGTATTGGAAATAATGCATTAAGTACTCACTTTAACACTGCCAATAAGTGGTTTGTCACATTTTCTTAAATACTATGTAAATTTTTTGGCAGAAAAATACGTACGTATTGTCTTTTATTTTTATTCATAGATAAAAATATAATTTATTGATTTTGCTATTAACAGTCTTTTTTCATGACGGTTGTCCTACGTACTTGTACGTAATACCTTAGGCTAATGCCTTATTGATGAATCACTCGCTTCCGTGTTCATGCCCATTTCGCATTAGAAAACATTGTTACATCTTTTATACCGAATACAGCCAATCCTAATGAAATGGATGACAACAATAACCTTGGTGATAAAGGACGTGAACGATGAGTCTAATCCAAAAATCTTTAAAACGAGTGCTCAAAACAACCGCTGTCGCTGCCGCGATGGCACTCGCGGCGACTTCTGTAAACGCTGCTGAAAAAGTCTATCGTTTAAAGCTTGCTGAAACTTGGGGGCCTAATTTCCCAATTTTTGGTGATACCACAAAAAACATGGCCAAAATGGCGGAAGAGATGTCCAACGGACGTTTGCAAATCCGCATTGATTCCGCAAACAAGCATAAAGCGCCTTTTGGGGTGTTTGATATGGTTAAGTCGGGTCAGTATGACATGGGTCACTCAGCGTCTTATTACTGGAAGGGTAAGGTTCCAAACACACTTTACTTCACTTCTATGCCCTTCGGTATGTTGCCAACTGAGCAGTATGCATGGTTTTACTACGGCGGTGGTATGGAGCTGATGGAAAAAGTGTACTCTCCACATAACTTGATGTCTTTCCCTGGCGGTAATACCGATACTCAGATGGGCGGGTGGTTCCAAAAAGAGATCAAGTCCGTCGAGGACTTACAGGGTTTGAAAATGCGGATCCCAGGGTTTGCTGGTGAGATTTTGGCTGAATTAGGTGCCAAGCCAACGAATATCGCCCCTGGTGAGCTATATACCTCTCTAGAGCGTCGCACAATTGATGCCCTGGAATGGGTTGGTCCATCGCTGGATCTACGTATGGGCTTCCACAAAATCGCGCCTTACTACTACACAGGTTGGCATGAGCCAGCGACTGAGCTTCAGTTCCTCGTTAACAAGCGCACCTGGAACCGTCTACCTGATGATCTAAAAGCGATTTTGCAAGTAGCCATGAAAACGGCCGCTTACGATATGTACACGCAATCGAAACACGAAAGCGGCAAAAACTGGGCATCTATTAAGTCTGAATACCCAAATGTTGAAGTAAAAGATTTCCCACCTGAAGTCGTAGCTGCGTTGCGAGAAGCAAACGATCGTTTGTTGAAAGAACATGCAGAAAAAGATGCTTTGGCGAAAGAGATTCAAGAGTCGCAAGCGAACTATATGAATCAAGTTCGACCATGGTCAGATATTTCGCACCGAGCGTACTTAAACAGTCAAGCTCAACAATAACGTTATGAAGCAGGCGACGCTGAGAGGTTTAGCCTGCTATCGAAGCCCAAGAAAACTTCATAATGAATGCTCCGCACCATAGCGGAGCGCATCTAAACGTTCCACGGAGTTCGGAATGAGAAGTCTTATTTATATTGAGCGATTATTTAACCGCTTTAGCGATTTTCTCGGATGGTTATCCAGCATCCTGTTTATTTTGTTGTTAGCAAACGTTGTGTACGACGTTGTCATGCGTTACGTGTTTAATGATGTGTCTATCGCATTCCAAGAAATGGAATGGCATCTATTCTCTGCCGTGTTCTTGCTTGGTGTGCCTTACGCAATTAAGTCCGGTGGCCATGTTCGCGTCGACATTTTTTATGAACGCTTATCTTACAAAGCACAATCCATCATCGACATCATAGGCACACTATTTTTCTTATTCCCTTTTTGCCTACTGGTAGCTTGGTTTGGTATTGATTTCGCCAAGGAAAGTTACGCGTTAGGCGAGACGTCTGGTGACCCAGGTGGCTTACCATATCGTTGGATTATCAAAGCGATGATTCCGCTGTCATTTTTCTTTATGGCGGTGAGTGGTATTGGATTGTTACTTCATTCAATCAACAAAATTGTCAACCCTCATCTCATCTATGCCGGTAATAACGGTAAGTCGTAAAAGGAAGTCATTATGATCGGTATAGTGATGTTTTTTGTTGCGCTCTTTGCGCTTCTATTGGGATTTCCCGTTGCCTTTACTTTTGGTGGTATCGCGCTGATTTTTGGTGTTTGGGCTGAAGGCATCGAGATGTTTGCTTTTATGCCATATCGAATTCAGTCCATTATGGAAAATACGGTGCTAATGGCCGTACCGCTGTTCGTTTTTATGGGGCTAGTGCTACAGAAAACGAAGCTTGCTGAACAGCTACTAGAATCAATGGGGCGTTTGTTCGGTGGCGTTCGCGGTGGTATCGCTATTTCTACCGTGTTAGTTGGCGCATTGCTTGCAGCTTCAACGGGTGTGGTAGGCGCATCAGTTGTTGCGATGGGCTTAATATCTCTTCCTGTGATGCTCAAGTACAATTACGACAAAGGTTTAGCGTGTGGGACTATTTGTGCGTCTGGCACGTTGGGCCAAATTATCCCACCTTCTATCGTGTTGATCTTGTTGGGTGATGTACTTGGCGTACCGGTAGGGGACCTATTTCAAGCTGCGATCTGGCCCGGTATTACACTTGTTGGCGCCTATGTGATCTACATTCTCATCTACGCGAAGTTGAACCCTCAAGCCGCACAGGCGATAGAGCGTGATGAGTCGATCAGTCGTAAACAAGAAGTGCTCACCGCACTGAAAGCTGTATTGCCACCTTTAGCATTGATCATCGTGGTATTGGGCTCCATCTTTGCAGGGATTGCAACACCAACAGAGTCAGCGGCACTGGGCGGTGCAGGTGCGATAATTTTATCGCTATTGTATAAACAGTTTAGTTGGTCGATGATTTATGATGCATCAAAAGAGACAGTTAAGGTAACCGCAATGGTCTTTGCGATCTTACTTGGTGCGACCGCCTTCTCAATGGCATTTACCTACACCGGTGGTGATTATTTAGTTGAAGAGTGGATGTTAGAACTGCCGGGTGAAAAGTGGGGATTCCTTATTATTACCATGGTGGTGATTCTGATTTTAGGTTTCTTTATCGACTTCGTTGAAATCTGTTTTATCATCGTGCCAATTATTGCGCCAGTCGCTGAATTGATGGGCATTAATATGACGTGGTTTGCGATTCTTATTGCGATGAACTTGCAGACGTCGTTCCTCACACCGCCATTTGGCTTTAGTTTGTTCTATCTAAAAGGTGTCGCTCCAGCAGGGGTTACTACGCGTGATATCTACAAAGGTGTGATGCCGTTCATCGCGATTCAGATTGTTGTGTTGGCGTCTTTGCTGTTTTTCCCAGGTTTTTACGGTATGAGTTAATCACTCGATAATAAAGAGATTTTGTGAACTGAGAGTTTTTACCTTTTGAGACAAGTTGTTAAGCTGTTAATTATGTCTATGCAGACACAATCGATTCGTTTGTACTGCTAAGATAGTAAGCTGTAAAGGCAGCGTTTCATGGAGGGAAGGGATGCCTCTCAAAGCAAAGTTAATTCTGCTGACACTGATACCCGTGGTATTGGTGTCAGCGAGTATCAGCTGGATCTCTATCTATCAAACCAAGACCCTTGGCAAAAGGGAGGTAGAGATCTTTCATCAAAACCTGATCCAATCAAAAGAAGCGGCGCTGAAAGATACGGTCGACGTCGCTTTTGACTCCATTTCTTACATCTACAACGATCCGACTTTAGAAGAGAGTGTTGCCAAAACGCGTGTGAAAGCGATTTTAAATCGTTTGAGTTATGGGTCGGACGGCTATTTTTTTGCTTATGATAAATATGGTACCAACCTTGTACACCCAGTTCTTCCGGAGCTTGTCGGGGAAAACTTACTCTATCTTGAAGACGAAAATGGCGATCGCTTAATCGAAGCTCTATTGTATCAAGCGCAATCCGGTGGTGGATTTCATCAGTACCTGTGGCAAAAGCCATCTACGGGTGAAGTTGTCCCTAAGCTTAGTTACGCTGCATGGCTCGATAAGTGGGAATGGATGATAGGGACTGGGCTGTATATTGAGGATGTAAGCCGAGAAGTCGCCAATATGCGCGCGGCGGTGAACAAAAATATCGAAACGACATTTTTCTCAGTCGTCGTGATCTTAGCGGTGACCGTTGCTGTAATCATTGTTCTCACTCTGGCGATCAATCTGCATGAGCATCGCCTCGCTGATAAGAACCTGAAAGAATTGGCACATAAAACCGTGATGTTCCAAGAAGATGAGAAAAAGCATTTAGCGCGAGAACTGCACGATGGAATCAATCAGTTGTTAGTCTCCAGTAAATGTCATTTAGACTTAATGAGTCATAGACTGGAAGACGAAAAACTCAAATCCCACTTAGATAAATCACAACGATCGCTCGTCACCGCGATAAATGAGGTGCGGCATATTTCTCATCAGCTCCGTCCAAGCGCCCTCGATGATATCGGTTTAGAAGCAGCACTGACGACCTTGCTACAGGATTTTCATTCCCATTCCGGGATTGATATCGAGAGCAATTTCGATACTCAGCAGCACAAACTGACTTCGGAAGTCGCAACGACGCTATATCGCGTCGCTCAGGAGTCTTTGAATAACATTGAAAAACATGCGCGAGCGAAAAAAGTAACGGTTACTTTGCAAAAAATGGGCAATATGCTGCAATTACTCATACGTGATGATGGCGTTGGATTTGTGGTTAACCAAGCAGTGCACCAACAAGGGATTGGGTTAAGGAACATGCAAGAGCGTGTAGAGTTCATCGGTGGTGAATTTGAGCTAATGAGTGAGCTTGGCTTGGGAACAGAGATTACTGTGCTGCTTAATTTGGATGAAATAGTTTATGGATAAACCGATTAGTGTAGTGATTGTCGATGATCATCAAGTGGTATTGGATGGCTTCATGGCTCGTTTGGAGTTAGAGCCTGACATCGAAGTGGTGGGTACAGCAAGTAATGGTTTGGAAGCGATAGAGGTCGCAAAGCACTTGCAACCGGACGTCATATTGATGGATATCAGCATGCCTATAATGAACGGTATTGAAGCGACTGGTGTAATTAAAGAAGCGCGCCCAGAGAGCAAAATACTTATGTTGACCATGCACGATAATCGCGAGTACATCATGAAGGTCATGCAAGCTGGTGCCGTAGGATATATGCTCAAGGAAATCTCGGCCGAGAAAATGGTGCAAGCAATAAAAACGGTGAACCAAGGTTCGACGTATTTCTGTGAATCCGTCACACAAACACTCTTTACCCAAGAAGTGGTGCCTGCCACGCAAAAAACGAATCCTCTCAGCCGCAGGGAAGAAGCGGTACTTAAATTAGTTGCTCAAGGAAACAGCAGCAAGAAAATCGCCACTTTACTCAATATTAGTTATCGAACGGTAGAGACGCATCGCCATAACATTAAGCACAAGTTGGACTTACATTCGACGGCAGAGTTAGCAAAATATGCGTTTGAAACTGGGTTGACTGAGTAGGAGAGTAGTGCCCGCAAAAAGCGAGCACGTGGGAGCGAAACTAATCGGCTTTGGTAATACTACCAAGCTCTAGCATTGGAGCAACATCGATGTCCTCTGCATTCATCATCGTCGAGATGCGTTGAACGGAAGACAGTAGAAGGGATTGCTCCCATTCTTCCAATTTTTGGAATCGATTAATGAAGTGCTCTTGCAGCGGCGTTGGTGCTTGTTTTAAGGCTTCTTGGCCCTTGCTCGTAAGTACAGCATGCACTTTACGCTTGTCTTGAACACTGCGCTGACGCTCAACAAACTGGCCTCGTTCTAGTCTATCTAGAATGGTCGTTGCGGTCGCTTGGCTCATGTTAGTGTGGCTAGACAACTGTTTAATCGTCACGTTATCTAAGTCATTGATAGCGCGCATCAAAATCAACTGTGGAGCAGTCAATCCAGACTCTTTGCTCAGCTTTTTAGAATGTAAATCAATAGCGCGGATGATCTGACGAATCGAGACCAATACTTCTTCGTACTTTTCCAATTTATTCATCCAGTCTGTAGGGAACATTTATCGAGGCGACACTAACTTAAATGCGCCCTTATTTAAAGGGGGGAAATCAAAAATTACCTCTACAATTTTACGCCGTGTCCTCAATACCATTTTGTCGCGCCTTTTCGACAAAATAAGAAGAGCTAAAATTATTATAGCAATAAATGTTTGTGGTCTAACTATTGTAGTAGTGATTTGTTCTATCAAAGGCTGTAACCACACAGTGAAAAGTAAGTTATTGGATTTTTTAATAGCAAAAAGATAGACAAAAACGTGTCAAATGATAGGATCTTGCGCCTTCACGGAATGCAAAACGTATCGTGTTCGAAAGATTTTTTTGTTTGGTACGTAAAAACACTACAAAAATAGAGAGGAACGATGACAAAGGGTATAGATAAGTACAGTATCGATAGTACCGACTATACGGTAGGTCAGGACAACGTTCAAAAATGGGGTTTTGATGTTCATAACCCAGTTTTTGGTATTAGTGCAGGTTTAATTGCGCTGTTTCTTGTCGCTGCATTAGTTCTAGATGCACATACCGCAAAGACGGCACTTGATGGGCTGAAGTGGAAAATTATTGGTTCATTCGATTGGTTGTTCATTATTGCAGGTAACATTTTCGTTATTTTCTGTTTGGCGCTTATCGTCTCACCAATGGGTAAGATCCGACTAGGTGGTAAAGACGCTGTTGCCGATTACTCGTTTATGTCATGGCTTGCAATGCTATTTGCAGCTGGTATGGGTATCGGTTTAATGTTCTGGAGTGTTGCAGAACCTGTCGCTTACTTCACCGGTTGGTATGAAACGCCACTTGGTGTTGAGGCAAATACACCAGAAGCCGCGAGATTGGCACTGGGTGCAACGATGTTCCACTGGGGCCTTCACCCATGGGCAATTTACGGTGTTGTAGCACTTTCTTTAGCATTCTTTGCCTACAACAAAGGTTTACCGCTATCTATGCGTTCGATCTTCTACCCACTTCTGGGTGATCGTGCATGGGGTTGGGCTGGCCACATTGTGGACATTCTGGCTGTGCTTGCGACTTTATTTGGTCTTGCTACATCCCTAGGTCTAGGTGCGCAGCAAGCAGCAAGTGGTATTCATCACGTATTTGGTGTTGAGCCAGGCCTAGGTCTGCAAATCGTCGTTATTACCGTGGTGACTTTACTTGCTGTTGTTTCCGTCGTACGCGGCATCGATGGTGGTGTTAAAGTCATTAGTAACATCAACATGGTTGTGGCGTTCTTGCTACTTCTCCTTGTTGGTCTTATCGGTTGGGCGGCGAGCCTAGGTTCGATCCCAACCACACTTATGGCATATGTAGAGAATATCATCCCACTAAGTAACCCGTTTGGTCGTACGGACGAAGCTTGGTTCCAAGGCTGGACAGTGTTCTACTGGGCTTGGTGGATTTCATGGTCGCCATTCGTAGGCATGTTCATCGCGCGTGTTTCTCGTGGCCGTACCGTTCGCGAGTTCATCACAGCAGTTCTGCTGGTTCCAACTGCGGTTACCGTTGTTTGGATGTCTGTATTTGGTGGCCTGGCGATCGAGCAAGTTGTTGATAAAGTAGGTGAGCTGGGCACAAATGGCTTGACTGACGTATCACTTGCTATGTTCCAAATGTTTGATGTTCTTCCATTTGGTAGCATGCTTTCTATCATCGCTGTTGTGTTGGTACTTGTGTTCTTCATTACGTCTTCTGACTCTGGTTCACTTGTTATCGACAGTATCACGGCAGGTGGTAAAGTCGATGCACCTGTACTTCAACGTGTCTTCTGGGCATTCATGGAAGGTGCAATTGCGGTTGCTCTGCTATGGATTGGTGGCTCCGAGGCGGTTCAAGCTCTTCAGGCTGGTGCCATTTCTACAGCACTGCCATTTACCTTCATTCTGCTTGCAATGTGTGTGAGCTTATTGATGGGTATGCGAACTGAGCGTCAGTAATTCGGCATTTTATAAAACCGTTTACTAACAATTAATCAAAAGGCCAGCAATTTGCTGGCTTTTTTTGTGCGGTTTTTATGACGATCGAGACAAAAAAATGACACATGAAAGTTCATATTTTACAAAGAGTTAATGTGCTATTTTGTTTTTTAAAAATTAGTGAATAGTCGTAAAAAAGTGTGTAATATTCATGCACCTTAACTGTTCTCCCAACTCAAAAAACTATAAATATGAAATTATCATTAAAACAAAAGCTTATAGGCGCAAGCCTTTCTGCTGTTGTTGTGATGGCAACAGCACTTACTTGGTTGTCGGCTGGTCAATTATTTGATCAGACTCGTTCAGGTGTCTATTCACGTGCGCAAAGTCTTAGTACTACTGCGTCAGAGGGAATTTCTGATTGGGTCAATATCCGTAAAGATATTGCCACTGCGTTCAACGACTACTCGACCGAGCAAGACGTTGTTCCTTTCCTACAACAAGCTCGCAAGGCTGGTGGCTTCGATGACATCTTCCTTGGTACACCAAACGGTGATATGTACCGCTCTCATCCGGAGCGTAACCGTGCTGATTATGACCCTCGCACACGTCCTTGGTACAAGGATGCTGATGCCGCGGGTAAGCAAATCATCACAGCCGCATATCAAGACGCAATCACGAATGCACTACTTGTGACCATTGCTGAGCCAGTAATGAAAAATGGTCAGTTTGTTGGTGTTGTTGGTGCGGACGTACTGATCGATCAGCTTATCAGCGATGTGATTAACTTAGATGCAGGTGAAAACGCGCATGCGATGCTAATCGACATGAATGAAGGCACCTTCTTAGCGCATCCAGATAAAAGCTTGACGCTTAAGCCTATCACCAGTGTTCTAAAAGATTTTTCAGAAGAGGCAATTGAGCGCGCCGCCGATGAAGGTCGTATCGAAGATACGGTAATCAAAGGAAAAGAGAAGCTTTACTACTTCAATAAAGTTCCTGGTACGCATTGGATGTTTGCGATTGAAATGGATCGCGCAACAGAAGAAGCAGGTCATGCGGTATTGCTACGAGATCTATTGTTTACTGCTGTGGCGATCACGATTGTGGTTATTCTTGCAGTTTCTTGGCTAGTTGGTTTCTTGTTCCGTGACTTGAACCGCGTATCAAATGCACTGGAAGAAATTGCATCTGGTGAAGGTGACTTAACGCAACGCCTAGAACCACGCAGTGATGATGAAGTAGGTAAACTGGCGGAAAACTTCAACCGTTTTGTTGGCAACATGCACACAATGGTTACTAAGCTTAGCCACGTATCTTCTGCGCTTTCAGAACAAGCACGCACGACAGCACAGCAAGCTGAGGAGCGTAGTCAGCGTATCTCTTACCAGCAAGATGAAATCAACATGGTGGCGACGGCTGTGAACGAAATGGCAGCAGCGACACAAGAAATTGCAGGTAATGCTGATAGCACGGCAAGTAACTCAGAAGAAGCGGTTCAAGCTTGTTCACATGGTTCTAGCCAAGTAACTCAAACGCAAGGCTCTATTCAGAACTTAGCGCAAGAAGTTCAAGTTGCTACTGATGTGATTCAAGAGCTAGAAGCACACGGAAATAGCATCAATACGATTCTATCAACGATTCAAGGCATTGCAGAGCAAACGAACCTACTTGCACTGAACGCGGCGATCGAAGCGGCACGTGCAGGTGAGCAAGGCCGTGGTTTTGCTGTGGTTGCAGATGAAGTCCGCGTATTGAGCCAACGTACTCATGCTTCAACGCAAGAGATTCAAGAAACTATCGAGATGCTACAAGGCACAACAGCCAAAGCGGTCGGTATTATGGGTGACAGTCGTCGTCTAGCTGATACCAGTGTTGATGATGCCAATGCGGCTGCAGCGAGCTTGACGCAAATCCACACTGCTGTTGAGCGTATCAGTGATATGGCAACGCAGATTGCTTCAGCAGCAGAAGAGCAAGCATCGGTAACCACTGAGATCACTCGTAACACTGAAGGTATTCGTGACGTGTCTAACGAGTTGTCAGTCGAAGCTCATCAAGCAGCAGAACAAGCTGCTCACCTGTCTGAGCTATCACACGAACTTGAACAAGAGATTCAACGCTTTAAGCTGTAATCTTGTCTCAAGCTAAGCAAAAAAAAGGAGCCATCTGGCTCCTTTTTTGATCGCTATTAAGCGTGAAGTATATTACAGCCAGAACTCACTGATGGGTTGCTCTTCACTGTAATGATGGGCGATTTGCGCTTGCAGTAGCTCTGCGGTAGCAATTGCATCGGTTAATGCATGGTGAGGCGTATAGTCTGGCAGCCCATAACGGCGTCGAGATTGCGCTAGCCGAACCGATTCTGGTTTTTTCCCTTTTAAACGCTCCCAGAGAGAGCCTGAACGTTTCTGTTGAATCGTTTCTTCAAGGTGCAGCGTATCTAAAACAGGAAACTCAATACCTTCCCCTAAACGGCTTTTGAGCGCTTTATCCAGAAACTCTCTCTCGATACGACGGTAATGAACAACAATGATTTTCCCGCTTAAGCATGGTAGCAGCTCGCTTAAGATATCGCCTAAGTCAGGTGCATCGATCAATTCGCTGTGAGTAATACCGTGTATAATGACTGAATCTTCATCGAGTGCACGCTGTGGACGTACCTTCCAATGACGCGAGTTACGTAGGAAAATTCGCTTCAGGTTAAACGGTACCAAACCAATAGTAATGATGTCATGTTTTTCAGGATTCAAACCCGTCGTTTCGAAATCTAACGCCACGAACTCCACCTCAGATAACGGTGTTTCTGGAGCAGGCGGCTTGTTGCTATAAAACGCAATTAAATTCTCATCCTTCGCCATCTCCAGCTTTTGTTCAAACTTCGTTGGCCACTGAATGGTTGGCTTCTGAAAGAGCTTTTTAATCATGCTAAACCTCACTTAAAGCTCTTGTTCGCTTGGTAGCGGAACTTAAGGAAATTTTGGCCATTGCTTAGGATCTGGAATGCATCCTTTAGGTTGCGACGTTCAAATTCAGAGAGGTTTTCCGGTTCGATATTGTTATCAGGCTCAATGCCTAGTTCCACATCCGTCGCTTGGTGACGAATACGTACCATGGAAATAAATTCTAACGCGTCTTTTAAGTCTTGTGCTCGACCTTTTGGCAAAATGCCAGCATCAATAATGTCGTCAAGACGCTCAAACGAGTTCTGTGCACGTGAACCAACCGCCAGAGAGTGAACGCGAATTAAGTCGACCAGAGGAGCAGTACCGCGACGTTTGAGGTTGATGGAGTTGTTGTGTCTGCCATCTTTTTCCATCACGAAGTCTTTAAAGAAGCCCAGAGGTGGTGTTCTGTTTAGTGCGTTACGAGCCAAACACGCTAAGAAGCGGTTGTTCTTTCGAGCGCGACGAACAATAAAGCTAGTTAACTGTTCTGCCCATTTTAAGCGGCCATAGACGCCATCCAAGTCGAAAAAGATGGAGGCGTTGAGTAGTGCTTTCGGGTTCGGGTTATCAATCCAGTCAGCAAAACACTCTTCCCACTCTGAACGAGTCATGCGCCATAGTGGGTTGGTTGCCATAATATCGCCTGTGCAATATTTGTAGCCACAGGCATCTAACCCATCGCTGACGTATTTTGCTAGGGCTTCGAAGTATTTACCATGTTTCTCTTCTTGATAGGTCTCATCTAGAATGATGGCGTTATCTTGGTCAGTCACCAACAGTTGCTCATCTCGTCCCATTGAGCCAAGTGCAAGGAAACAATAAGGAATTGGCGGTGGGCCAAGCTCTTCTTCTGCCATTTCTAGCAGACGCTGTTTGAAGCTTCGGCCAATGACCGACATCGCGCTACCCACCATGTGAGAGTTGGCATCTTCATTGACCAGACGCACGAAGCTGCTTTTCACTTCTTCGGCAACAACGGCTAAATCTTCGATAGTCTGTTGTTGGAAAATACTACTCACCAACAACAACGAATTCTGAGATTCATAACGAACAATGTCGGTGGTTTCGATAATACCGATTGGTAATTGGTTTTTTACCACTGGTAGGTGATGTACGTTGTAACGCAGCATCGTTAACATTGCTTCATAGATGTAAGCGTTGTGGTCAAGAGACATGACCTCCGTGGTCATCACACTGGACACATCGTCCTGTGGGGACAAACCTTCAGCTAACACACGGGTACACAAGTCACGGTCAGTAATGATACCAAGTACTGGGGACTGTGGATCGTCTTCGTCACGAACGAAATCTGGGTCGACGATAAGTAAAGCCGATACGTTGTCATTCGCCATTTGCTGCGCGGCTTGCTGGATTGTCTGACCACGATCAATCGTATGAGCATCGCCAGTCAGCAAGGTTTTCACTTTCGACGTCGTCAGGTCATTGGCGTCTTTGTTTTCTGAAATGGCTTGGCGTAAACGAGCGCTATTTTCAACTTCAACAAAATCCGCAAAGGAATCAAAGTTATCGTAAATTTCTTGGAAAATGTCACCAGGAATACAGTAGAGCAGGGTATCCTCAATGGCTTTTACCGGAAAGCGGACTTTGTTATTGGTGAGCATGCCCATCTGGCCAAATAGGTCACCTTCGTCAAGGCGATTATACAGCTCACCTTTGCGTCGATAAACTTCAACAACACCGCTTCGCACCACGTATAAATCTTGGATATAGTCTCCAAAATGGATGATGGGGGTATCTTCTCGGTAGTACGAGATTTCGACACTCTCTGTCACCTTGTTTAGTGTTTCTTCAGGGAGTTCATTGAACGGGGGATACTTGGCGAGAAAGTTGTAAATCTCGAGAAGTTCTGCATCCATCGAAGGCGCCTTTTAGTTCGCAAATAATAAAGTAATCTTAACTTAGTTTTAAAACAGAGTCTTATCTGAACCGCGATTTTCGTGCTCAGTCATAAGATTCTGACATATCGCACGATAAGGGAGCTTCATTTTTACTACTATATGGTCACCTCAATTGAAAAAGACGTCGTCGATATGTTTTCTTCGTGATGACTGATTAGATCTTTGGCTGTTTCAGATCGTTATCACGTCTTTAGATTAAGCTATTCTTCTTGAGCCAAGTAGCTCAGGCGATGGAATACAGTGTTTAGATAATTCTCATGAAAGGAAGTCGAATGGTGAGAAATTTATTGCTTGTTTCTTTAGCTGCTTTGCCGGCGATATCAAGCGCAGCGGTCATGGACCAAGCAGAAAAATTTGGGTACGAACACATTCATTTGGATGTTGGTGCCGGAACGACAAACGAAGAATGGTTAGATAACTCTAATGCGACCACAGTTGGACTCGGTGGTAACTATTTGTTTACTGAGAACTGGTTGTTTAATGTTGATTACTCAGCGCAGTTTTTCCATCCGGATGATTTTACTCTTCGCATTGACCGCCTTTTGTTTGGTGGTGGTTACCGTTACGGAGTTACAGAGCAATTCGATATCTACGGGATATATGGAATAGGCGCAATCAAAGCGAAAGCGACGGACGACAAAACGGATAATACGTTGTCTTCCGATAGCGAATTGATTCAAGCTGTAACTGTTGGGGTGAATTACTTGCTCAGTGAAAAGCTTATTGCGACAGCTGAAGTGGAGTTGAACCGTAGTGATATAGTTGATGAGAACAATTTTAAGATCGGTTTTAATTACCAATGGCATAAAGTCATCGGCACTGGTCTTTTTTATCAGTTTAGAGATACTGATTACAGCGGTGAAAGTTCAGATTACGTCAATGAAGTAGGGCTGAGTTTGAAGTTTGTCTACTAGATCGGACGGGTTCGTTTTTGGCGTTAAGTTAAAACCAAAAAGGTCAGCTTATGCTGACCTTTCCTTTTAATAAAGTATGCGACAGTCGATTATAAAACCGCTGCAATGCCTTTACACAGAGGGCCCATATTTGACTTCGTCATACCAGCAACACTGATTCGGCCAGAACCGACAATGTAAATACCGAACTCTTCTTTAAGGCGGTTAACTTGCTCTTTAGAAAGACCAGAGAAAGAGAACATACCATTTTGACGTTCGATGAAACTAAAGTCTGCGTCCACACCCTCTGCTTTTAGTGTCGCTACAAATAGTTCACGCATTTCTTGAATACGGTCACGCATTTCTGCTACTTCAGCTTCCCATTCCGCACGCATTTCGGCGTTGCCAAGAATGTGAGTCACGACAGCGCTGCCGTGTGCAGGTGGGTTAGAGTAGATAGAGCGAATAATGGCTTTAACTTGAGAAAATGCGGTTGTTGCGACTTCTTCTGACTCAGCTACTAACGTGAAGGCACCTACGCGTTCATTGTATAGGCCAAAGTTTTTCGAGAAAGAGCTCGCGACTAGGATTTCTTTGTTGTACTTAGCAAAAGTACGAAGACCTGCAGCATCTTCTTCCACACCTTTAGCAAAGCCTTGGTAGGCGAAGTCGAACAGAGGAAGCAATTTCTTCTCTGCGACAAGTTTCGCCAATGTTTCCCATTCTTCAGCTGTAGGATCGATCCCTGTAGGGTTGTGACAGCAGCCGTGTAGAAGCACGATGTCGCCTTCAGATGCAGATTGCAGATCATTTAGCATCGCATCGAAGTCTTTGTCTTTTGTTTCAGCATTGTAGTAGCTGTATTGTGCCGTTTCGATACCAGCAGCAGTAAATACGCCGTTGTGGTTTGCCCATGTAGGGTTGCTGATCCAGATCTTTACATCGCCTAGTTGACGTTTAATAAACTCGCCGGCAACACGTAGTGCACCAGTACCACCCGGAGCTTGAGCTGTTTTAGCGCGTTTTTCGTTTACAATTTCTGCATCAGAGCCGAAAAGCAGTTTTTGCACTGCAATGCCGTACTCTGCTGTGCCTTCGATGGTTAGGTAAGATTTGGTTTTTTCAGTTTCAACAAGTGCTGCTTCAGCTTTCTTTACTGTCGCAAGAACGGGAGTTTCGCCTTGCTCGTTTTTGTAAATACCTACGCCAAGGTTAATTTTGTCTGCGCGAGCATCTTTTTTAAACTCTTCAGTAAGGCCAAGAATAGGGTCAGCCGGAGCGGCAACTACTTTTTCAAACATAATCTTCATCCATGTTAATCGAAGGGGTGTGCTAACATTTATACCTTTCAGCAATATTGGTTACAACCGTTACTGAAAAGAAAACCTAAAAAAGTTGCGATTTGAAACAGAATTCTAACATAACTAAAGTTTTTGCCATGAAAACGTTTGGTAGGCACAGAGTTTGAAGGGCATTTATGCCATGGGTGGAGAAGTTTTGCACACATCCCAATCGTTTCAATTCAGTGCTTTGCGTTAACGCGTTTATAATTGTCTAGTGAGGATTTGTTGAGACAAAAACGCCCCACCAAAGGTGGAGCGTTTACTGTTAGAAGTATGGATATCGGTTGGGGTTATTTCTTCAGATTGATTTCCGACTCAACCGCATTGGTTTCGATGTCAGGGTTAGAAGAAAGTTTTTCAGTCGCCCAGTCGTTCATATGCTTTAAGATCGCTTTTAATGCGTGCTTTTCGGTTGGTACTTCTGTCTTTTCAACTTCAAGTTTTTGCTTCGGATGCGTACCCGTCGCATCTTCCGCAACGTGTAGCCAATCTGGGTGCCAGTAATAAGGTTGGCCGGAAGGAGAGCTCCAAGAATGTACGCCGTTGGATTCACCTTTGTATTTAATATCTTCTTCGTTGTATTTCGCCATTATTGTTTTCTCTCATAATCCATGAGTTGAGGTGTGCATCACCATTACTATTTAAATGTAACAGATGTAATGAAAATTAATGTGATAACAATCGACTTATTTTGCCCTTTGAACGCTATAGAAGATGCGTACTTCTCATTCAGGAGAATTTACTATTTGGCAGGTTTTAGCTTTATTTGTGTTTAAAGCATACGACGATGGATTCGCCTACCTAATGCTATTCTTGAACGGTGATAGAGCCTAAACTACTCGTCATTCAAGTGTTTGAGAATCGCCGATTTTGCATGCTCTTCTGTCGCTGTTTCTCCATCAGGGACTTCAAGGTCAGCCTTTTTGTGTTCACCCAAAGCATCTTCAGCGATATGCAGCCAATCAGGATGCCAATAATAAGGGGTGGTACTGCCAGGATGGTCCCAACTATGTACACCTTTATGTTTTCCGCGATACGAGAGATCGTCCATTGTAAAAACTTTCATCGCTTCCTCCTGATTTAAAGACCGTAGCTCGAAGTGAGTTTAACGAACTCAGTCCAACGTAAAACCTTGGCTTTTAGATATTGCAAAGATGTGAGGCAATATGTGTGTAACAGTCAAAGTATGGGATATAAACGCTCACTTCGTGGCTGAAATATCTATTGATAAGCTTGATAAATTACGTTGCTAAATTGAATACTCCCATATCAGAATGCTGGCGCGAAGTATGCTATGGTGCGGCTGTAAGTGAAATGAGGGAAACATGAACCGATACCGTCAACTGGCTGAGCTGTTCAAAACGCAGATTCAGCAAAATACATGGAGAGCAGGGGAAAAGCTGCCATCAGTGCGTGTAACAAGCCGAAACCATTCTGTCAGCGCAGGTACGGTATTACAAGCTTATCAGCTGCTCGAAGCACAAGGTTGGGTCGCAGCGAAACCTCAGTCTGGATACTTTGTGACTGCGGAGTTGGACCGCTTCGAACCGAGTTCTCCAGCCACTTCCGTTTATCGCTCTAGCATCAACGATGAACTTTACGACTACCTCAAAAATCAGGCCTCACCGAATGCGGTGAAGTTTGGCTCCGCGTTTCCAGACCCAGCATTGTTCCCATTAGAAGCGCTAAACCGCAACCTAGCCAGCTCAGGCAGGAAGATGGGGGCAGAGACGTTATTGGATAACTTGCCGCCGGGCTGTGAGTCTCTACGCCGTTTGATTGCTCAACGGTACATCCAACAAGGTATGGTGTTTACCCATGATGATATTGTCGTTACTTCTGGCGCATTAGAAGCATTGAATTTGAGCCTTCAGGCCGTGACCCAGCCTGGAGATACTGTTGTAGTTGAATCACCGACGTTTTATGGCGCACTTCAAGCGATTGAACGTTTAGGTCTAAAGGCGATAGAAATAACGGTGGATCCGTTAACTGGACATTCAGTGGATCAAATTGAAGCGACTTTTGCCGGCAATGATGTTCGCGCATGTTGGTTAATGACTAACTTTCACAATCCAACAGGAACCTTATTAAGTGACGGGCAGAAGCAACGTATCGTCGAACTGGCTGACAAATACGATGTGTACTTGATCGAAGATGATGTGTATTCAGAGCTTTATTTTTCTGAAAAAAAGCCAAGCTCACTTAAAGCTTTTGATACACAAGAGCGCGTGTTGCATTGTGGATCATTTTCAAAAAGCCTTTGCCCTGGCTATAGGCTGGGCTGGGTGGTAAACAAACGCTTCAATGAGCAACTTCAAAAGCTGCAACTTATCTCGACGTTGTCAGGTAGTGCACCAATCCAGCAGGGTATCGCGCATTACTTGCAAAACGATAGTTATGATAGCCATCTTAGAAAACTGCGAAAGAATCTTGAGCAGCGGCAATTGGCGTTTATTGAACTGGTTGATAAGTACTTTCCCCAATCGATTCGTTACACGCAACCGGAAGGCGGCTATTTTCTTTGGATAGAACTGCCGAAAACAAAGTGCGGAAAAGCGATTTATCAGAAGTTATTGGAAGCGAACATCACTGTAGCATTTGGTCAGTTGTTTTCTATCGCTCCAAATTATGAGAACTACCTGAGGCTTAATACATCGTTACTTGTAAATGATGAATTAGAACAAGCCGTGAAGACGGTCGGAGAATTACTTCATTAGCCAACTGTTTACCTGTTTTTTGCTCAAACTGTATCAGTGGACGATACCGAAGCTGTGTTTCAATCATGGGCAGACAACCATTTAGGTTAGGAGCCGTAATGAAAAAGCAGTTGGTAAAGCATGAACTTAGGTTGATGGGTGTTGCTATTTTTAGCGCATTTTTGTTGGTGTTTGCACACTTGATATTGGCGAAATCTTTCTCTCATATGGTTTGGACGGAATACACTGCTGCCGTTATCCCATTTGTGATGTTTGGCTTGTGTGTGGTTGGAGTAAAATACGCAGCGCGAGCAGATGAGGATGACGACGAAAATAACAACTAGAGTGCATACATCGGTTGCTAGAAAATCATTCGTACAAAATAAAAGACCTCCACATGGGAGGTCTTTTTAATTCAATATCACTAAAAAGTGATTAGAAGTTCGCAGAGCGAGGAGTACGTGGGAATGGGATCACGTCACGAACGTTGCCCATACCAGTTACGTAAGATACTAGGCGCTCGAAGCCTAGACCGAAGCCTGCGTGTGGCACTGTACCGTATTTACGTAGGTCGCGGTACCAGCTCATATGTTCAGGATCGATACCCACTTCACGCATACGTGCATCTAGAATGTCTAGGCGCTCTTCACGCTGAGAACCACCGATGATTTCGCCGATGCCCGGTGCTAGAACGTCCATCGCTGCAACTGTTTTACCGTCATCGTTAGCACGCATGTAGAATGCTTTAATGTCTTTCGGGTAGTTCTTAACGATTACAGGTGCTTTGAAGTGTTCTTCAGCAAGGAAACGCTCGTGCTCAGAAGACATATCGATACCCCATTCAACTGGGAATTCGAACTCACGACCTGAATCAAGAAGGATCTGGATTGCGTCAGTGTAGTCAACCTGCGCGAAGTCAGAAGAAACGAACTGCTCTAGACGAGTGATTGCTTCTTTGTCGATGCGTTGAGCGAAGAACTCAAGGTCATCACGACACTCTGCAAGCACCGCTTTAAACACGTACTTGAGCATGTCTTCAGCCAGTTTCGCTACATCATCCAGTTCTGCGAACGCAACTTCAGGCTCAACCATCCAGAATTCTGCTAGGTGGCGGCTTGTGTTTGAGTTTTCAGCACGGAAAGTAGGGCCGAAAGTGTAAACTTTGCTTAGCGCACAAGCGTAAGCTTCTGCGTTTAGCTGACCAGATACGGTTAGGAACGTCTCTTTACCGAAGAAGTCTTCGTTGTAGTCCACTTTACCAGCGTCAGTGCGAGGAAGGTTTTCCATGTCTAGCGTAGATACGCGGAACATTTCACCAGCGCCTTCAGCATCTGAAGCCGTGATCAACGGCGCAGATACCCAGAAGTAACCTTGCTCGTGGTAGAAGCGGTGGATTGCTTGAGATAGGCAGTTACGTACACGTGCTACTGCACCGATTACGTTTGTGCGCGGACGTAGGTGCGCAACTTCACGTAGGTACTCGATTGAGTGACGAGTTTTTGCCATTGGGTAAGTTTCAGCATCTTCAACCCAACCAACCACTTTAACGTCAGTGGCAGCAAGTTCGAAGTCTTGACCCTTTGCAGGAGATTCAACAATCTTACCAGTTACTTCAACAGAGCAGCCAGTCGTTAGCTTTAACACTTCGTCTTCGTAATTATTAAGATTATTTGGGACCACGGCCTGAATCGGGTCGAAACAAGAGCCGTCATATATGGCAAGGAAAGAGATTCCAGCTTTGGAATCACGACGTGAACGGATCCAGCCACGAACAGTCACTTCGCTGTCTACTGCTAGCTGACCTTTCAATACGTCTGATACAGGCGCGTAAGTCATGTTTTCAATATTCTCCATTGAGGTAAAAATTCAACTCAACGCTTGCTTAAAGTACTTGTCTAATAACATTTTTGTTCAAAAAACAAGCTAAGCGCTGAGTTGGGTAGCATTTTACAGATTCAACGAGACATATTACCTGTCAATTCGCTCGCATCAACCTTTATATTCGTTTTGATGGGGAGAATCTCTCTATTTATTCACTCTTTGGTGCTCTGAAAGTGTGAATTGGTTTAGTAATTGCTCTAAACGTTCGGATAGATGCTCTAAATCAACACTAATATCACGCGTGTGCGATGCTGATTGCGATGTGTCGTTAGCATGCAGTGTGATCACATCTATTTTAGATTGAATATGCTGACTTACATCAGATGTGGTTTGCGTCTGGTTTTGGATATCTTCTGCATGTCTGAGCACTTGGCGCATTTCGTCAACAACGTTATGCATTGTGGCTGATAGTGCCTCGACATCGACAGAGCGTTGATGAGCAAACTGGCAGACGGTATCAACAGAAGTTAATGACTCTTCACTTCCTTGCTGGAATTGAGAAATGATATGCTCAATATTACCAGTGGCTTCAGCCGTCCTAGAAGCCAGGTTACGCACTTCTTCCGCGACGACCGCAAAACCGCGTCCTTGCTCTCCGGCACGGGCGGCTTCAATAGCAGCATTCAACGCGAGCAGATTGGTTTGTTCTGCAATACCCTTAATAACCACAAGAATGGACGACACTTCTTCGGTTCTTTGGTTTAGAGAGCTGATTTTTTCCCGTACAGTATCAATGTTACTTACTAGTTGTTTGATGTCTTCACTGACGTTGTGTGCTTGGCTTGCACTATGAGTGGCGACATCAACGGTGTGATTGACCAAAACAGTAGCGTTGTTAGTCGAGTCCTCAACCGCAGTTTGTTGCTGCAGCATATCGGTGATATTGCTTTGTACTTCGCTGGTCTCTAGCTGTTGGTTATTGGCCGCTTTATCTGTGGACTGCGCGACAGCAGTTAGTTTACTCGCGGAGTCGGCAAGTGAGTGAGAGGTGTCTTGCACACGTTCTAAGCTTTCGGAGACCGTGTCCATGAATGAATTGATGGCCGTAGAAAGTTGGCCCACTTCATCCTGTTGGTGATGCATCAGTCGTTGAGATAGATCTTTGCTATGGCTCACATTCGACATGAATTTCGACGTTCTTTGAATTGGTCGTACAATGATTTTCTGAATCAAACTCATCGTTATGATGAAGCCCACAAATGCGATTACGGCCATTATTCCCATCGCAAACATTGCCTGTTTACTGATCATTGAATTGACATGATTCATGTTGTATTCCAAGCGAATCGCGCCCAACACTTCTCCTGCTGGTGCAACGTGGCAAGAAACGCAGTTGGTGCCACGGTAATTTTCGCTCGATTTCATTGGTAGTGCGACTACTAACCCTTTGCCCCAATCGGCTGAGATTGGTTCAATCACCAGTTCACCATTCAACGCTCGTTGATCAATATCATCGACAGGCTGCTGGTTTTGTTGCCCAGGTCCGTAAAGTTTGGTCACAGTATCAGCTCGCAACACGCGAACTGCTTCAATGCCTTCTTGGGCCAGGGCCTTTTGACGTAAGGTTTCTTTTTGCGACATGGTGCCCGTAAGCATCATCATATTTAGGCTATCGAAATAATTACTAGCCTTATCATGGAGTTGTTCACTAAGAACATCATTGATTAAGGTTTTTTGTTGATGGTATTGGTAAGCCGTAGAGGCAACTAGAACGCAGCTGAAGACAGCAATTAACGCCAGTAAGAGCTTAAAAGTGATAGTTGAGCGCATAAATTTATAAGTGTAATTGGAACGAACTGCACAATATTAATGTGCACAAATGCGCACTGCGAACAACGAAATGAATGATTGTGACCCCACACATGTTGGGGATATGTAATTGTGATGTGAGTGCTGTGTAATCAAATGTTTGGCGCGTGACAGAAATACGGCGCTTTGGTGTGAGTGATAGCAAAGAGGCCAGGAACCAGCGGAAGTTTTTGCTACGCTTGTATGGGGTAACGCTTGTCTCTTGGCAGCGAATTCCTTAGTATTGCCTGTCTTTTTAAAGCCTGAGAATCAAGATGAAAACAGAATTATACAAAGAGTTTATGTTCGAAGCAGCACACCATTTGCCACACGTACCAGAAGGTCACAAGTGTGGTCGTTTGCACGGACACTCTTTCCTTGTTCGTCTTTATGTAGAAGGTGAAGTTGATCCACATACAGGTTGGGTAGTGGATTTTGCAGAGATCAAAGCTGCATTTAAACCAATTTACAATCGCTTAGACCATTACTACCTAAACGACATTGAAGGGTTAGAGAACCCGACTAGCGAAGTGTTAGCAAAATGGATTTGGCAGCAGCTCAAGCCAAGCTTACCACTGCTAAGTAAAGTAGAAATCAAAGAAACGTGCACAGCGGGTTGTATTTACAAAGGCGAATAAGTCACTTTCTATTGAGCATTAAACAAGGCAAGCGAGAAGCTTGCCTTTGTTGTATCTGAATGGCCCAATTTTGATTATGCTTCACCAGCTAGCTTAATGGATGTCGTAGAATCCATTCTTTTTCATTATCACCCAATGTTGTTTCCTCTGTATTAATGAATCCGCACGTATCAAAAAAACTGATAGCGTATTGCTGACTTTGTGGAACAGTGGCGCAAAGAGAGGTGCTTTTAGGGTTAATGGTATACGCATAAAGGAACAGTTTACGCAATGCCTCACTCCCTACCCCTTGACGTTGGAAACGTTGATCAATCATCAAGTATTTAAGCTCCAGTTCGTATCGTTTAGCAAACGGCGCATGTTGGGAGAAACCTTTATCGATAACAAGGTAGCCTACTAATAGATCATCAGAATAAATCGTAAAGAACGCCTCTGACTTACTACGTTTTTGATAAGCCATTTCAAACGGTGTAAAAAATCCTTTTTGCTCTTCTTGCACATCCAATTGCATCAAACTTGAAAAATCTTTCAGTTTGGTGGGTTTAATCGCAATCATCGCTCAATCACAAATTGGCGGCATACCGTTATGCCACCACGAGTTTTTATAGAGTATTAAATCTATTTTAAGTAACTAACCGAGTGAAGAAAAGCTAGCAATGAAGAGGGTAATAATAACCTTGGTGAATGTATGCGCCCAATGTTGTGAGTAAGTGAGCACTGTCTGCCGTTTCTACGCCTTCAACAATGACCGTGCAGCGATACGTATTGCCCATAGCAATTAACTGACGCAAGGTTTCTATCTTTTTATCATCAGTTTTTAGGCCAATAACAAATTCTCGGTCGATTTTGAGATAGTCCGGATTCAGCTTGCTGATAAGCGCCACATTATTATTGCCGGTGCCAAAGTCATCAATACTGATTTTACAATCCAGAGCTTTTAGTTTCGCGACATTGCCATAAATCTCAGAGGTATAGTACATCGATGCATTTTCTGTGATTTCGATTGTCAGCAAACGGCAATCCCGATTAGATAGCTCTCTATATAGGATTGAAAAGTTACGCCCTCGCAGCAAAGAAGGACAAACGTTAATGCTGATAGGGATGGGCAACGCTTTTTGTTTGGTGTAGATGGAATCAATCACCAGTAAGGTATGAGTTAGCAGCAATCCATTGCGGATCAGTGTTTCAATAAACCGTTGCGTATTTTTTACCTTAAACCGGGAGAGGGCTTCGTAGTGCACAATCTTTTGTGCCGAAGTGTTATAAATCGGTTCCAGTTTTATTTTGAATTGTCGAATTGCGCACAAGTAAGCCATAAAGGCTTGTAGGGAGCGGTGACGCAGTATAATGAGAAAAAGTAAGCTCAGTAGAATGATACTTTGAAACGGTCCAGAGATGTAATACACCTCTTTATAGCCACTATTCTTTACGTGATAATTGAAAAAGCGTTCATTGGTGTTACCAATCTCTAACGACGTTCCGGTATTCGTTGATAGCTTCATACCGGAAAGAAAAAAACGTGAAATATGATTTTCAACATTGTCGGATAAGTTAATGTTTTTAACACGAACCAAAACAGTTGCGTTATTTAAGTCAAATGATTGGGTCGTGTAATTGCTATTGTTACTCCACTCTTCAAACGCTTTTTTGCTGACAGGGACAACGGTTTCTGGAGTGACTAAGCATCGAATATTGAAACGATCTAGCATCATGCTCGATTCCACCAACTTCACATTATCAAATAGCGACTTCAGTTCGCTTTCATTAGCAAAGCAACTCCTGCGGGAAAGGCTCTCTGCAATTTCGAAGGCGTTATCCAGATAATTATGTTTAACGATGCTGTTTATCGCGTAGTAACAGATAGCAAAGAAAATGATCGCAGTGATCAACACAACCCACATCGTTTCTGAATAGATCTTTTTATTACGCAGGCAAATACGAAGCGCTTTGCGAAGACTATTGGTTGTGTATTGATTGATCTTCTGTTGATGTTCGATGCCATTCTGATGGTTGTTTTGCATAGTAAAAGGGATGAAGTATCCGGTCCGGTGAATGTTTTCGATAATGTTTTTGTTAGTGGTTAAGTGTTCTTCCGTGAGCTTGCGAAATTTCTTTCTTAGAGCGGCCACCGCGTTTTTAAAGCCATTTTCTGGCAGTGTCATTTTGTATTGTTGAGTGATTTTGCTTTCTATTAACCGCTGACTAATCGGCGTATTTAAACTGCCGTATGTGGCGATAGTTGACAGAATGGCGTACTCATTTGGGTTGACAGGAATGGAATGGTGGAGTGACTGATTGAGCTCTAGAGATATTTCGTTTTCGGACAAGCAAACGCAGATTTGGTTTCCAATTTCAAACCTAATCATGTGTTGATGTGCTCCAAGTTTAATTTTTGGCTACGTTATCAATAAAGCTAGGGAAGAGATGTGATTTTTTACTGAGATATCCATAATATTTGGATATATTCAACGTTTTAGGTTTTTTTTACTTGTCCTGATAACGCATTCTCCTGGTTTTTTGGGTATAAAAAAACCCGAGCATAAACTCGGGTTTTGATTGGTATTCAGAAAGGCGTGTTAGCAAATCACTTTGATTGCTAGACCACCTTGAGATGTTTCGCGGTATTTCGCGTTCATGTCTTTACCTGTTTCTAGCATGGTTTCGATAACCTTATCTAGAGAAACAGTTGGAGCTGAAGAGCGACGTAGTGCCATGCGAGTAGAGTTGATTGCTTTTACTGCCGCAATACCGTTACGCTCAATACATGGAACCTGAACCTGACCTGCAACTGGGTCACACGTTAGACCTAAGTTGTGCTCCATCGCAATTTCTGCTGCCATACATACTTGCTCTGGGCTACCACCCATAAGCTCAGCGAGGCCTGCTGCTGCCATAGAACATGCCACGCCAACTTCACCCTGACAGCCAACCTCTGCACCAGAGATAGACGCGTTGCGCTTGTAAAGACCACCGATTGCGCCAGAAGCCGCAAAGTAACGGATGTAATCTTTTTCAGTCACAGTTTGGATGAACTTATCGTAGTAAGCCAGTACCGCAGGGATGATGCCACACGCACCGTTAGTTGGTGCTGTAACAACGCGGCCACCTGCTGCGTTCTCTTCGTTTACTGCGAAAGCAAACATGTTTACCCAATCAACAACAGACATTGGGTCGTTTGTCGTCTTTTCTGAAGTAAGTAGCTGCTGGCGAAGTGCTGCTGCACGACGAGGCACGCGTAGTGGACCAGGCAAAATACCTTCTTCATTCATACCGCGATCCATACACTCGCGCATTGTGCGCCAGATGTTCGCGAAATAAGTACGAGTTTCTTCATCTGAATGAAGCGCATGCTCATTCTTCATGGTTAGTGCGCTGATGGACAATCCACTTTCGTGGCATTGGTTAACCAGTTCCTCTGCCGTTGTAAACGGGTAAGGTACTTTTACTGGGTTCTCAGCTTCTTTACCGAAATTTTCTTCATCAACGATGAAACCACCGCCGATAGAGTAGTAAGTTTTTGAGTACGCTTTTTCGTCATCAATCCAAGCGTGGATCTGCATGCCGTTTTCGTGTAGCTCTAGGTTTGTTTTGTGGAAGTTCATTCCACCTTCACGTGGGAACGATACTGTGTGACAGTGCATGCCAACAGGAAGGCGTTCAGTTTCTTCTACACGAGCGATAAAGCCCGGGATAGAATCGATATCAACTTTCTCAGGAGTGTTGCCTGCGAGACCCATGATGATAGCAATATCTGTGTGGTGACCTTTCCCTGTCAGTGATAGTGATCCATAAACGTCAACGGTGATTTTAGTGATGTCGCGCAGTTTTCCCATTGCACGAAGATCATCAATAAACTCTTTACCCGCTTTCATTGGGCCTACAGTGTGTGAGCTTGAAGGTCCAACACCGATTTTATAGATATCAAAAACACTAATCATATCGATTACCTCAGAAGAAAGCCTCCCAAGGGGAGTTGGGAGGCTTAATTTTATCGTTATATTTTTGGATTAATCATACTGCACTGGGCAGAGATGATTAAAGAGCGCCGTAGATTACAGAACTAATTGCAGCAAGACCACAGATTGCTGTGAAAATTTGCACAGGTGCTGAAGTTTTGTACTTAGCCATCGCAGGAACTTTTTGCATTGCGAAGATTGGCATCAAGAATAGGATTGCGGCAATCATCGGTGCACCCATTGTTTCAATCATACCTAGGATGCTTGGGTTAACGATAGCAACGATCCAAGTTGTGATTACAATGAAGATTAGAGACATCTTCTCGATCTTGCTTACTGGTGATTTTGAACGAGATTTCACTAGACCAACTAGACCTTCGTGCGCACCTAAGAAGTGGCCAAAGTAGCTAGAGGTGATCGCTGCGAAAGCAACCAATGGACCCATGTAAGAGATCAGTGGAGATTCATGCACGTTTGCTAGGTAAGAAAGAACAGAGATGTTTTGCTCTTGCGCTGTTGCTAGTTGCTCTGGAGACAGAGAAAGTACAACAGAGAAAACGAAGAACATAACAAAGCCCATCAGCATCATTGCTGCGCCACCAGTGATAGCGTCAGTTTTCTTAACTGCGTCATCACCATATACACGACGTTGCTCTTTAGAGAACTGAGAAATGATTGGGCTGTGGTTGAAAGAGAACACAATAACAGGGATTGCTAGCCAAACGATAGCTGGCATTGCACCCCAGTCAGGTGACACTTCCATCATTGAAGTGTTCCAACCAGGAATTAGGTATACAGACAGTGCTAGTAGGATGAACACGAGAGGGTAAACCATTGCTGAAGTTGCTTTCAGCATAAGCTCTTTACCGAATACTACGCCTGCTGTCATTGCAGCAATAAGTGCACCAGAAAGTAGCCAGCGAGGAATAGATTCCATGCCCATTTGGTTAACTAGGAAAGAGTCAACTGTGTTTGTGATACCAACACCGTAGATAAGTACGATTGGGTAGATAGCGAAGAAGTAAGCGAACGTAATAAGGTTTGCGCCAGTCTTACCAAAGTGCTCTTCTACTGTGTCGGTGATGTCCGCTTCAGGGTTTTTCGCAGAAAGAACGAAACGAGCTAAAGATTTGTGTGCGAACCAAGTCATTGGTGCTGCGATTAGGGCTAGGATTACTAATGGCCAAAAGCCACCTGCACCTGCTTTAATAGGAAGGAACAGTACACCTGCACCTACTGCCGTACCAAAAAGGGACAGACACCAGGTAAAGTCTTTGTAAGAAAACTTACTAGACGATTGTGCGGTAGAAACCGCAGAAGTAGTTGTATTCATTTTTTAGTTACTCATTTTGGGAACAGGAAATAAGTCGGGAGTAATTTTGCAAGATTTTACACTAGGAAAATTAGATCTAAATCATTTATTGCTTACGCTTATTGAATGATATGTCAAAAACCTGCTTTTTATCACGAAAATGATGTGCTACTCGTGATTTCTGCTAATGAGTAAAATTAGAAAAACTTATCAATAGGGCTGTTTGTATAAATTTATTTCACCGCAAGCGTTTGCGGTGAAAATGGAAAATTAATCTAATGTGAATGAATGTTTATGAAGCAACGTTTTATTAATATTGATGCGCATAATGATCGCGCCTATAAAAGCACCGATATCAACAACTGTTTAATGTGAAATAATATGTTTTTGCATTGATTCGATAATTTGTGCCGTCATGCCCCAGATGAAATGCTGTCTATATGGGATAGCAAACACACGATGACTGCTTCTTTTTAGGTCAAATTTGGTGCTATACAATTTTTTGGGGTTCAGAATATGGTTGGCAGGAACCTCAAAAACTGACTCTACTTCATTTGGGTCAATATGCGTTTTATATTCCGGAGAAACAAAAGCCAAAAAAGGTGTCACATTAAATTGACTAATCGTTGGTAGTGTAGGCAGTTGGCCAAACACATGAATATGCTCATCTTCTATCCCAACTTCTTCTTTGGTTTCTCTTAAAGCGGTATTCACGAGCTGAATATCTTCCTGCTCATATTTGCCACCGGGAAAGCTGATTTGTCCCGGATGATGGCGTAAGTGGGCTGCACGCTTAGTCAGAATGACTTGTAACCCGTCATCGCGTTCCACAAAACCGATTAAGACTGCCGCATCTCTCAGGGACTTTTCTTTCATCCATTTCAGTCGTGCAAGGGACTCTTTGTGGTAGCCCGTTGGAAGCCGAAATTGAAAGTTCTGTAGTAAATGAGTTTTGTCGATAACCAAACTGAGTCCTTATTTATCGTGCCTAACCATTATTTATTATACTCAAAGACGGCAAAGCGTATGGCGTTATCGTTACTGGTTACCAAATAAAACATTCGCATTAAAGCACTCGCCAGCACTTTCCCTCTTTGTGTTGTGTGTCTCACTCTACTTGAACATATTAATTTGAAACTTATAAGGTTATACACCATTCTTTATTTTAGGACGTCACTATAGGGCAAGTATTGGCCAATGAAAGGGATTATTTTCACCGAGTTCATGGAGTTAGTGGAAGAGAAATTCGGTCTTGATGTGTTAGACCAAGTTCTCGATCTTTCTAACGATGAAGGTGTTTACACTGCTGTTGGTAGTTACGATCACAAAGACTTGGTTAAGTTGATCGTGAATCTCAGTAAAGTATCTGGTGTTCCCCCCGAGCAACTGCAAGAGGTGTTTGGAGAGTGCGTCTTTTTGAATTTACTTCGCTCTATTCCTAGTCACGCCAGTTTGCAACAGTGTGAAACGACGTTTCAATTTGTTCGCCATGTTGAAGACTTTATTCATGTCGAAGTTAAGAAGCTCTATCCTGATGCTAACCCTCCGCAATTTGATTTCATTAGTGAAAACCAATCCCAATTGGTATTTGACTACCACAGCGCAAGATGTATGTCTCACGTATGCTTAGGATTGATAAAAGGTTGTGCTGCACATTTTGGTGAGGTAGTTCATATCAAACATCAAAACCAGTCAGAAGATGGCAGCAAAGTACGTTTTTGGTTAGAGGCTCAATAAGAACGATATGACGGGAAGTTCCTCATTAGAAAGGAAACTCAAACGAGAAGTTGCATCAAGAAAAGCAGCTGAGCAGCTGTTGGAACAGAAAAGCTTAGAGTTATATGAATCCAACCAGCAACTCAGTGTTGCATTGAAAAAGCTGGAGCTGAAATCTAAAAAGGATCTTCGTAAGTTTGAGTTTGAAGAGCAAATTGATGCCACGTTGATTAAGTTCGGTCGTACTTTTTTATCGAGCACGTTCGATGAAGCAATGATAGCGAGCTTTATTGAGCAGCTCACTTCTAACTCGATCATTTCTGCGGCTTACTTGTTTCTTGACGCTACAAAGCTGAGCTCATTGCGTCGTCATCACTTTGGTCACTTACAGCTTCGTCATAACAACGAGATTTTAACCTCTCCTAATTGGCAGGGAGAGAATTTGCATTTGCCAGTTATCATTGATGGGGAAACGGTTGGGGAGTTGATTTTCTCTGTGTTGCAAGATCAAGTCGATCAGTCTTTTATTTCCAAACAGATGGAGCTCGTGTCTGACTTAGTTCATGGTGTTATTGGTCGACACTTAAGTTTAGAGCGAGAGGTCGAGCTGAGAAAGCGGGCTGAGGAATCAGAAAAAGCGACGAAGGAGTTTGTCGCCATGATTAACCATGAGCTGCGAACTCCTCTCAATGGCGTATTGGGTAGTGCGGAGTTATTGAGTCGAACCCAATTAGAAGAAGAGCAGCGTCAATACTTGAGCAATCTGACTCAATCAGGGGACTTATTGAGAGTTATCATTAATGATCTTCTTGATTTCAGTAAGATGAATGCCGGTATGATGGAAATCATACATAAAGTCTTTGCCTGGGAGGAACTTGAAAAAGCCATCATGGGTGTATTTGCAGCTAAGGCTGCGGAAAAACGTATCCATTTCTCTATCGACAAAAAGCTGGGGATCCCGGAATTTTTAGTCGGTGACTTAGAGCGCATTACACAAATTTTGGTTAACTTGGTGGGAAACGCGATTAAGTTTACTCACTTGGGTGGCGTCGTGTTACGGGTGGAATGGCTTAACGGCACGGCTTATTTTGAGGTTGAAGACACTGGTATTGGCATCCCAATAAAAGCACAGCCGTCACTATTTGATCCATTTGTCCAAGTTGATCGCTCGGCGAAACGCAGCTTTGAAGGCTCAGGTTTAGGTCTCGCGATTTGTAAAAACCTCGTGGATTTGATGCAAGGTCAAATTAGCTTTGAGAGTGAAGAGCGCAAAGGGACAACTTTTAAAGTTGCTATTCCTCTTGAGGAAGGGCAAGCACAAGGCACAGCAGAGGGGGAATTGGTCACCATAGAGCGAAGCGATTTAGCAGGACGCTCAATATTAGTGGTTGATGACATCAGAATGAATCAAGTCATTGTTACTCAAATGCTGAAAAAACTCGACATTACACCTGATTTAAAAGCCAACGGAAAAGAAGCATTAGAAGCGGTGAAAAGTAAAGACTACGAACTGATATTCATGGACTGCCGAATGCCTGAAATGGATGGTTATGAGGCGACGATGTATCTGAGAGAGCGTGGCTTTACTCATCCTATTATTGCATTAACCGCTGGCACTACCATCGAAGAGCGTCAAAAGTGCATTGATTCAGGCATGGACGACATCCTCACTAAGCCGTACACCGCAACCGATATCGAACAGATTATGTGTAAGTGGCTTGAGCAGTAAACGCTGCCTCTTAAAAAGTATGTTTGTTGGCCAACGGCTAAAAGCTAAAGTACATGCAAATAAAACACACAAAAAAACGCACCACACCGGATAATGCCGATCATTTAACGATGTTTTTTGGGTCATTCTAGCGAGCCTTGGCGAGACTAAGAATCTAGTAGCAGCACGATGAGCGGGTAATGAAACAAATTTGACCACAAAGTGCTTGAATAGAAGAACCTGTATCACGCTCCTTCGTCGTTGTGCAGGGTGATGAGATACAGAAATATGCCACTCGCTGTTAAACGAGCGGCATTATCCGTTCTAGAGGCGTTTTAGATTGTTTTCGTCACTAGCATTAAGCGACGTTGTCCGCGGTTGAAATCTACGATTGCAGCGCTGGCAAAATCTTTGAAAGCTTATCCAACGTTTCTTGGTACTCAGAGGCGCAATCGCTATCTGCCACGACGCCGCCGCCAGCCCAAGCGTAAAGTTTGTTTTTTTCCGCTACAAGAGTTCGGATAGTAATGCTGGTGTCCATACGACCATGGCGTGAAATGTAGCCAATACTGCCGCAATACGCGCTGCGTCGATGCGGCTCAAGTTCTTCAATGATCTGCATTGCGCGAACTTTAGGTGCTCCCGTAATTGAACCGCCTGGAAAACACGCTCGCAGCAAATCCGCAGGAGCGTATTGTTCATCCAAATTTGCACGAATGGTGCTCACCAAATGATGCACGGCAGGGAAGCTTTCAATATCGAACAACTTTGGCACGTGAACGCTACCCGGTGATGCAACCCGACCAATATCATTACGCAGCAAATCGACAATCATCAGGTTTTCTGCCTGATCTTTTTCCGCTGTCTGCAAGTCATGGGCATTAGCGTTATCTTTCTTTGGATCTTCGCTGCGTGGGCGAGTACCTTTGATTGGTTTTGTTTCAATGACGCGATCTTTGAGCTCTAAAAAGCGCTCTGGAGAGATACTCAAAATCGAAGACTCAGGCATACGGATAAAAGCGGAAAATGGCGCTTGGTTGGCGGACTCTAATTTTAGATACGCTTGCCACTCACTGCCTTGATACGGTGCGTTAAAGCGTTGCGCCAAATTGATCTGATAACAGTCACCGCTCAACAAGTATTCTTGCACCTTGTCAAAGCGAGTGGCGTAGCTCTCTTTTGTCATGTTTGACTGCCAATCACCAGACAAAGCGAAGTCAACGGTTTGTTCTGCTTTTTGCTCGTTTAACCATTGCCAAGCTTGCTCGATGTTCTGACCGACTAAGCATGCTTTTTTAAGCTTGTGGTCAACAACGACGGCCCATTCATACAGACCTACCGCCATATCCGGCGTGTTGAGATCTTTTTCTGCCACTTCTGGCATCGTTTCTACGCGGCGACCTAAATCGTAACTGAAGTAACCTAGCGCACCGCCGACAAAAGGCAAATCCAATTCTTTATTTAACTCTACGTGAGGAAGCCACTGTTCTTGCATCTGATGAAGCAGCGCAAATGGGTCATCTTGAGTTGAATAGGCATTCGATGGCGTTTCAACTTGTGTGTTGTCGGCAGTGGTTTCTAACGTTGCAATTGGGTTGGCAACCAATACATCGAAGCGGCTATCGATATGCGTTTTTGATGCAGAACGCAGCAACATCGCCCAAGGCTGGTGTTGAATGCGAGAAAAAAGGTGAAGAGCAAACTCTGGTGCGTATTCCAGCGCTTTAAAATCAATGAATTGATTGTCCATGTTGTTCATTTGTGTAATTTGTGACAAAGAGATCGTTCACTGCATGGCATGTCATGGGCAGCAAGAGTATCATATTCCTCTGTGTAGCCAAACTCCCTCTATTCATAGGGTTTTGAGATGGTTTACAAGTAGGCAACTTCAGCGTTTCGTGTGTCGATATCAGCCGTTCGACAATTGTTTATAAAAAACGAAGCTCAAAAGAGCAATAAGCTCAACAAACACGATTGAAGCCAAGCCAATAATGGAAGCATAACTATAACGAGGCATGTAATGACGGTAATACGCAAGCAGGATGTGATCAGCAGTGTCGCTGATGCGCTACAGTATATTTCTTACTACCACCCGCTAGACTTTGTTCAAGCTCTTGAAAAAGCCTATCACCGCGAAGAGAGCCAAGCCGCTAAAGACGCGATTGCTCAGATCTTAATTAACTCTCGAATGTCCGCAGAAGGTCACCGTCCAATTTGTCAGGATACTGGTATTGTGACGTGCTTCGTCAACATCGGTATGGGCGTGCAATGGGATTCGACCGACATGACGGTTCAGCAGATGGTAGATGAAGGTGTTCGACAAGCGTACACGAACCCTGATAACCCGTTGCGTGCGTCAGTACTTATGGACCCTGCTGGTAAACGTATTAATACCAAAGACAACACGCCTGCCGTCGTACATATCAACATGGTTCCGGGCGATAAAGTTGAAATTCAGATCGCTGCGAAGGGCGGCGGTAGCGAAAACAAAACTAAGATGGTGATGCTAAACCCATCTGACGATATTGCTGAGTGGGTAGAAAAAACGCTACCAACAATGGGGGCGGGCTGGTGTCCTCCTGGCATGCTTGGCATTGGTATCGGCGGTACGGCTGAAAAAGCAGCGGTATTGGCAAAAGAATCTCTAATGGAACACATCGATATTCAAGAGCTTATTGACCGTGGCCCACAAAACGCAGAAGAAGAGCTTCGTTTGGATATCTTCAATCGCGTGAACAAACTTGGTATCGGTGCGCAAGGTCTTGGCGGTTTGACGACTGTTGTCGACGTTAAAATCAAAACTGCGCCAACGCACGCGGCTTCTAAGCCTGTTTGTTTGATCCCGAACTGTGCGGCGACTCGTCACGTACACTTCACGCTTGATGGTAGCGGCCCAGCAGAGCTAACACCACCTAAACTAGAAGATTGGCCAGATATCACTTGGGAAGCGGGCGAAAATACGCGTCGCGTAAACTTAGACACAATTACTAAAGAAGAAGTACAAGAGTGGAAGACAGGCGAAACGGTTCTTCTATCAGGTAAAATTCTGACTGGTCGTGATGCTGCGCATAAACGTATTCAAGGCATGCTAGATAACGGTGAAGGTCTACCTGAAGGCGTAGATCTAAACGGTAAGTTCATTTACTACGTAGGCCCTGTCGATGCAGTTGGTGATGAAGTCGTTGGTCCTGCTGGCCCAACAACATCTACGCGTATGGATAAATTCACCGACATGATGCTAGAAAAGACCGGCATCATGGGCATGATCGGTAAAGCTGAGCGTGGCCCTGCAACGGTTGAATCTATCAAGAATCACAAAGCGGTTTACCTAATGGCTGTCGGTGGCGCTGCGTACTTGGTGGCGAAAGCGATCAAGAAAGCTCGCGTTGTCGCATTTGAAGATTTAGGTATGGAAGCGATTTACGAATTTGAAGTTGAAGATATGCCAGTAACAGTGGCTGTCGACTCAAATGGTGTTAACGCGCACCAAATTGGTCCAGACACTTGGAAAGTGAAAATTCAAGAGATGGAAGCATAAGGCAAAGGGCAATCTTGCTGCGTCTCAGTAGAGAGAATGTGACAAGGTGCTGATTTACCTAGCAAACAATTGACAAAAGTGCAGCGAAACCTGCACTTTTTGTCTATATAATTAAGGATATAAACCTTTAGGCATAGCAATCAAACGTTATGCGAACAATAATTAGGAGACGGCATGCCTCGTTTTATTCAGATTCTACAAATTATTCTTGCTGTAGTGATAGGTGGCTTTGTTGGCTATGACTTGATTCTTCACGGTATCAGCATCTTTGATGAAAAGTACGTGACCATCACATGTGTGTTGTGGTTGATTTTGGAAATCGCTCTATTTGTTATCTATAAGTTAATCGAAGACGACTAGGCTTAAAGAAAGCGGGTTCCTGTTTAACATAGTAATCAGCGCATATAGAGTTACTAATGCTGTAGATTAAGTAAGCCTCTGAACCACTCAGGGGCTTTTCTTTTTTTAATACAGCATCAAGCCGGATGTTTTGTTCATCTTTTATTAAGGTATATAAAGTTAAACTCATAGAATTCGGGATAGAACAGTATTCATAGATCGAAATTCGAAGTCGCTGACAACGTTGTTTTAAAGTGGAGTAAGATAAAGAACCGTAATGAAGAGAATAAAGAAAGAAGTTAATGACTTTATCAACAGAGGTATGGACTCTAATGTTCGAATTGCTGTCACCGGACTTTCTCGTGCCGGTAAGACGGCATTCATCACGTCATTAGTGAATCAGCTTCTTCATACTGCAACCCATGACAATTTGCCTCTTTTGACTGCGGCTAGAGATAAGCGCCTTATTGGGGCGAAGCGTGAGCCTCAATCGAATATGATGGTGCCACGCTTTGCTTACGATGAGGCGATGAGCCAAATTCATGCCACTCCACCTCAGTGGCCAGTACCGACACGTGATGTGAGTGAGATTCGCTTAGCGCTCAAGTACAAACCAAATAAAACTACGAAAAAGCTGTTGAGTAAAACCGCAATTTTAAATGTTGATATTATCGACTATCCAGGAGAGTGGTTGCTCGACCTGCCTTTATTGGACATGGACTTTGCAACGTGGTCGCAAACTCAGTTTGATGCACTTAAAGGCCAGCGTGGCGATTTAGCCAAAGCTTGGCTTTCTGAACTGGAGAAAGTGGATCTCTGTACAGAAGTGAATGAGAAACTACTTGAGAAAGTTGCACACACATACACCGAGTACCTTCATTCTTGTAAAGACTCTGGCCTTCATTGGGTTCAGCCTGGCCGCTTTGTATTACCTGGTGAGCTTGCAGGCGCGCCGGTGCTACAGTTTTTTCCGTGTCGTGCTGATTCGGAAAGCAAAGCGCCCAAGGGCAGTAACTTAGCGATGCTAGAAGCCCGTTTTCAGGAATACCAACAGAAAGTAGTGAAAGCGTTTTATAAGCATCATTTTGCGACCTTCGATCGCCAGATTGTACTGGTGGATTGTTTGCAGCCTCTCAATGCTGGTGATGAAGCGTTTTACGACATGCGCCAAGCGCTAGAACAGATCATGCATAGCTTCCGTTATGGTCGTAGTAGCTTTTTGCGTCGTTTGTTCTCACCAAAAATCGACAAAGTGTTGTTTGCTGCTACAAAAGCGGATCATATCACGCCCGATCAGCACCCAAATTTGGTGTCTCTGCTCCAACAAATGGTGCATCCAGCGTGGCAAACGGCAGCCTACGAGAATATTGAGATGAGCTGCATGAGTATCGCTTCCATCCAAGCAACCACGACGGGGTTTATTTCCTCTGGAGATAAGACCATCCCGGCGTTACAAGGAACAACATTGGGTGGTGAGCCGATGACTATGTTTCCCGGAGAGGTGCCGAAAAAGCTACCAAATGCAGCGTATTGGCAAAACAACGGGTTTGATTTTACGTCGTTTCGTCCGATGCCCTCACCGAATGATGAGCCAATGAAGCACATACGCTTAGACAAAGCATTGGATTACCTGATTGGAGATAAATTGAAATGAGTGAGTTGAAGCAAAAACAAGTTTTCTCTGAAAAGGTAATGGAAAAAGAGCAGCAATCGAATCAACCGGAGTTGACGGCGCAGCAAACATTCGGCGAAAAAGAAACATTTGTACCTGTTGAAGTTAAAGAAGCGCACCAGGAGACCGAACAGGAATTGCAACTCGAGCATGTCATTCGTCCAAAATCGGGCAGAAAATGGCTCGCGACTGGCGCATTTGCAACTTTTGCTGGTCTGGTTGGCTGGCAAGCGGTGGACTCGGTTATAACCGCAATTCAGGCTTCTGATTGGCTAGCCTTAAGCTGGACGGGGTTTATTGCTGCGATCGCTTCGCTTGGTTTAGGAGCTATGGGTAAAGAGCTTTGGAAACTGCGAAAACTACGAAATCATTTTAGTGTTCAAGAAGAAGCAGAAGCACTTGTTAATAGTGAGAGCGTTGGGAAAGGGAAAGCCTTTTGCGAAACCGTAGCAGAACAAAGTGGTGTGATGGCAGAGAATCCGGGCTTTGATCGTTGGCAGAACAGTATTAACCCTGCTCATAGTGACGCTGAAATTCTTGATATGTATGACTCGATGGTGGTGAGCCAACAAGACAAGTTGGCAACGAAAATCGTATCACAGCACGCAACCGAGTGTGCGGCCCTAGTCGCCGTGAGTCCTCTGGCTGCCGCTGATATGTTGCTGGTGGCGTGGCGAAATTTCAAAATGATCGACAACCTCTCCAAGGTATATGGGGTAGAGCTAGGTTATGCCTCTCGCATCAAGTTACTAAGAGCGGTATTTGTCAATATGGCGGCGGCTGGTGCCAGTGAGCTCGCTATTGATGCCAGTATGGATTTGATGTCGATGGATCTTGCTGGCAAAGTTTCTGCTCGTGCAGGGCAGGGACTCGGTGTTGGTATTCTAACGGCACGTTTGGGCTTGAAAGCGATGACCTTATTGCGTCCACTACCCTGGTATCCTGACCGTCAGGTTAAGTTGGGCACCATACGCAAGGCAGTGGCGGCGAAAGTTGCATCAATTACGATGAAACCGTAACGAATATCAACTTTGATGGATAGGATTGCTTGACGCCATTCCAAGCATGATAGAAACTACTGTCAACTTTTCCTGACAGTTGTGAATTGGGATATTTTAAGTGCGTCTTGAAGTCTTATGTGAAGATCGACTCGGCTTGACCCGAGAACTGCTCGATATTTTAGCGTCTAAAAGCATCGACTTGCGTGGTATCGAAATCGATATTAGCGGTATTATCTATTTGAATTGCCCGGATATTGATTTTGATACGTTTAGTGAGCTGATGGCTGAAATCCGCCGTATTCCGGGGGTGAAAGACGTACGTAAAATCCAGTTTATGCCGATGGAGCGCCACAATACGGAGCTGCTCTCGTTAGTTGATAACTTGCCCGATCCGGTTTTTGCCATTGATCTTAAAGGTGCCGTAGACATGGCAAACATGTCTGCACTTTCATTGCTTGGCCTTCACAAGCAAGAAGTGATTGGTACTCAAATCGGTGCTTTGTTACCAAGTGTTCGTTTCTCTCGTTGGTCTGAAGGTGTTAATGGTCGAACGCGGGAAAACCTTGTGATTGATGGCTTGGACTATGTTCTAGAGTTGATGCCCGTTTATATCCGAGACGAAGCGCAAAACTCGACTCTAGCGAGTACTCTAATGACGATTCGCTCTAGTCAGCAAGTTGCCAGAATTGAAGAAGCACTACCGCTGCATAATCCTCTGGGTTTTGAGCACTTTGTTGGTATATCGAACCGTCATAAAGCACTAATGAACCAAGCTAAGAAGCTGTCTGTGCTTGACCAACCATTGTTGATTGAGGGCGAAACGGGGACCGGTAAAGAAATGCTTGCTAAAGCTTGCCACAGTCGTTCTAGCCGTGCGAGCAAGCCATTCCTAGTTTTGAGTTGTGCTTCGATGCCTGACGATGTAGCAGAAACCGAACTTTTTGGTCATGCGCCGGGTTCATTTAATCATGAACAAGGCCACAAAGGCATCTTTGAGCAAGCAAATGGCGGGACGGTATTTCTTGATGAAATCGGTGAAATGAGTTCGCACCTTCAAATCAAGCTGTTACGTTTTCTACAGGATGGTAATTTCCGTCGTGTCGGTGCAGAAGATGAGATGCATGTCGATGTTCGTATCATCGCTTCAACAAAACATAACCTTGCCGAGCTTTCTGAAGCAGGAATGTTCCGTGAAGATTTGTATTATCGTCTCAACGTACTTACGCTCAGCATTCCTCCGTTACGTAAGCGCTCAAACGACGTTGCACCATTGCTTGAGTTGTTTGTGGCGAAACATGCTCAACAGCTTGGGATTGATAAGCCAGAGTTTGATGATGGTCTAGTTGATGCCCTTGCAAATTATCAGTGGCCAGGAAACATGCGCCAGCTGGATAACATGGTTCTTCGAGCGCTCACGGAAATGGATGGTGGTATACTAAACGCGGATCACTTCAATTTACCTCAGCCTCAGTCAGTCGGCGCTGGTAGTACAACGCTTAACATCGACGGTTCATTGGATGAGATCATGCGTGATTATGAATCTCAAGTTCTGGAACGTTTGTATCAGTCATTCCCATCAAGCCGCAAGCTTGCTAAGCGCTTAAATGTATCGCATACCTCAATCGCTAATAAACTGCGTGATTACGGTATACGTAAGAATTAATCGAATTGAACGAAAAGACGGAATTAATCATTTGTAATGGAAGATAACAGCTCATCTATCGCCGTTCATAAGTTGGACGGTGACTTGCTTCTTCGTACCGCTGAAATCGGTGACGCAGATATGATTGCCGAATATTTTCAAGCGAACCGAGAATACCTGAAACCGTTTGAACCGAAACGTGAAGAGGCTTTTTTCTCAGTGAACGGTTGGTTGCAAAAGCTTATCAAGCTCAATGAGCTGCATCGAATGGGATTGGGGTATTATTGCCTTTTAGTCAGAGCCTCTTCGGGTGAAATGCTAGGTACGATATCCTTTAGTAGTTTGAGTCGTTTTCCTTTTTATTCTTGTAACGTCGGATATTCTCTCGCTGAAAAAGCGCAAGGGCATGGTTATATGCGTCGTGGATTAACCATGGCTTGCGACTACATGTTTAACGTTCAGAAACTGCATCGTATTCAAGCTGGCTACATGCCTCACAATAAACGCAGTGAATCTGTGCTAGAGCATGTAGGGTTCAACCGAGAAGGGTATGCAAAAGATTACCTTTTGATTAATGGTGAGTGGCAAGACCACGTTCTAACGTCGCTTATTAATCCGAATTGGCAGCCAGAAGGGCGATAGTATGGAACGATTGGAAAAGCAGTTAGCACTTGTAATCGAGCTCGATAAACTCAAAAGCATTTTGCGCCGAACTCGAGTTAAAAGTGCTGAAGGGCGCCTCGAAAATAGTGGTGAGCATAGTTGGCATGTCGCACTGATAGCAATATTGATGGAAGAGCATGCGAATGCACCTGTTGATATTTGCCGAGTGATGAAAATGTTATTGATACATGACGTAGTAGAGATCGACGCAGGCGATACCTTTGTTTATGATACCGCTGCGTCTCAAGAGCAAGCAGAAAAAGAAATTAGAGCCGCAGAGCGCTTGTTTGGTATGTTACCCAGCGATCAGGAGCAAGAGCTATTGGCGCTTTGGCATGAATTTGAAGCCGCGCAGACCGATGATGCTAAGTATGCAAAAGCACTCGATCGGTTAATTCCAATGCTCTTGAACTACCATAATAATGGTCAGAGTTGGAAGGAACATGGTGTCTCACGCGAACAAGCACTTACCATTAATAAACGAATTGAATTTGGCTCTGTTACCTTATGGGACAAAGCGAAAGAGTTGATTGAAGAAGCCACAGAGAAAGGTTGGCTGAAATCGTAATAAAGGAGACTGAATGTCTTATTTGCCTTTGGACGAATACCAAAGAAAATGGATTTTTACGCATCAGTCGATGCCTGTGCCAGAAGAAGATTTGGCTTTTATTAAGCCGATGAGCCAAGCCCGCTCAGCACAATTTTGGAAAGAAAATATCAGTGCTCAAAGCCCTGATATGGATAGACTTAGTTCCCAAGACTGGCCAATGAACGAGGCGAATTGGTCTGAAACTGTGGATTGGATGGCTGCGTGGGAGTCGGATGATCCTGACATGCCAGCGGAAGCTGAGGCACATATCGATTGGCAAGACGATGTAACCGTTTACTTTTGCTACGAGAAGTACAATGTCATCGAAACGAAATGGTCTATTTTTAAAAAGAACTGGAAGAACTTTCTCTTTTATGACGATGGTCCGATACTAATAGGACGTCGCCGTTCGCAAGCACTTTGGTTTGATTCAAAAGGCAATGTGAAACTCGGTGTTCGTCAATAAAGAGTTATAAAACAAAGCCACCTTTCGAGGTGGCTTTGTTTTTCTAAAGGCTGGATAATGGACTCAACACACCACCAGCCCCGCGCTCGATAACGTGAGTATAGATTTGCGTGGTTTTTACATCAGTATGCCCTAATTGTTCCTGAACAGTTCTAATGTCTGCGCCAGATTCCAATAAATGCGTGGCAAAACTGTGTCTTAGTGTGTGGCAAGTTACAGTTTTCTCAATGCTTGCGTCGCTTGCCGCGCGCTTTACCGCTCTTTGTATTGCGCTTTCATTGATATGATGCCTTCTGAGTTCACCAGTGTCTCGATCTGCGCTTAACTTTGTTGATGGAAACAAAAAGTGCCAGTTAAAATCTAGCTCCGCTTTTGGGTATTTACGTCGTAAACCTTCAGAGATATATACGCCCGCATAACCAGGCATGTGCCTATCTTTAAAGTAGTAGTTTCTTGCTAAATTAACTTGAGCTTTGAGTGGTTCATGTAGTTCTTTGGCTAATGTGACTGTACGATTTTTACCTCCTTTTCCTTGCCAAACGCGAACTGCACCATAATCATAATCGATGTCTTGAACTCTTAAGCGTAAACATTCCATAACTCGAAGCCCGGAGCCGTAAAGTAGCTGAATATGGAGCCTATACCTCGGGTCGATATGCTGAACGAATCTTCGGATCTCCTCCCTGGTTAACACAACGGGAAGTTTCTTTTCGGTCAAGGATTTCTGAAATCTCATATCAAGTGATAGTGGGGTTTTAAAATAATCACGATATAAAAATGATATTGAGTTCAGCGCCAAAGCTTGCGTTTTTACCGCAACTTTTTCTTCTACCGCTAAGTAACTCAGAAATTGAATGACATCATCTTCTGCTAGTGTTGATGGGTGGGCGAGCTGGTGAAAAGTGATAAAACGTTTTATCCAAAATAGATAACTTTCGATAGTTTTATTCGCATAATGACGAGTAAGCATGTGCTCTTTTACACTAAGTAAAAACTGACTTTTCATGATAAATTAACCTGTTTATTTATACAGCTCCGTTAATGTATCACCACTTTTGAAATTAGCGTGCTGTGCGCCGACTAATTGCGCGCGCTACCACACATATTCATACTGTTTTTCTATTTGTTTCATGCATATAAGTGCTACGATTGATAGCGCTTTTGATAAGAAAGAAGGCGGTAGCCTGCCATAAAAACGGCAAATCGCCGTATAGAAAGCGTTAGGTTTTCGGAGTCACATGAAGAAAATTCTGTTTATTTTGTGTACGTTGATGTTAGGAGTAGTAATGTCTGAGGGTTTGTTTTTAAGCTCATATAACGAAGTGTCCGAACGTTATGCAATTCTCGATGAGTTTGAAGAGTCTGGGGTGCTTTACCTAACTAAGCCTCAAACTCAAAAGCCAGAAAGAGATGCTGTGGCGTACATACAGTACGCACCTGTTTCCGAGGAATCTTGGAAGCAGAAAATGAGAGCAGGGGAACCGCCACAATTACACCAAGGGCTAGTTTCCAAAACAGCAATTATTGAGAAGACAGTAGAGCAAGATTTTAGCTTTCAATGGTCGGCTGATGGTAATTCAGTAGCCTTACTATATAGAAGCGTTCCCATAGCTTTCGTTACTAAAAGCGAAAAGTATGGTTTTAGCAAAGCGGTTGTATCAGATTCGCCAGTTGTTTCAGTCTGGAATTCAGAGAAGTTTAGTGAACTATTTGAGTAAAAACCTAACAAACTGTTTAAGAGTGATTCGCAACGCGTGGCATTTTTACTATGCGTTGCGTTTAGTGTTTAAGGTGCTCTGCGGTAGCTTCGGTATTGCGTTGCTCACACCTTAACAGGGCGTTATGTACTTTAAGGAAAATTGTAACCAACTCTAAAGGATTGAGAGTGATAGATCATTTTGAAATTAAGGTAGTTGCATTCGAAGAATGTCGTGTGTTTTACAAGAATGTGCTAGAGCCATTGGGTATTGAACTCAAGTGGTCAGATGAAAATGCTGCTGGCTTTGGGCTTTCGAGCGAGCCAAATGTAAGGTTTCTAATTGAAAAAGGCGTCAGTAATTCTAAGTGCCATATTGCTTTTTCTGCATCAAACAAATTACAAGTTTCTGCGTTTCATCAAGCGGGGTTATCTTTAGGTGGTAAATGCAACGGTAAGCCTGGTTTACGAAAACACTATGCTCCAAACTACTACGCTGCGTTTTTGATTGACCCTGAGGGCAACAATGTGGAGTCAGTAGTGTACCTTTAGCACGTACATAACAAATTGTTCAAGAGTGATTCGGCACGCGTGGCATTTTTACTATGCGTTGGTTTTAGTGGTTAAGGTGGTATGCGGAAGCTTCGGTATTGCGCGCCTCACACCTTAACAAGGCGTTAGCTTACAGTCTAAAAATTCAAACTCATATAGCTAATGTTAGGTAGGGCATATCGTCAAAATGAGCAATCTGATTGGCAAATATTTTGGTTGTATTAGCGGTAGTAAGTAACATTTTTTAGCGGTCATTATTACCGTGTGCGGTCGTAAGCTTACTTGGACTTGGACTTGGACTTGGACTTGGACTTGGTCTTGGACTTGGACTTGGTCTTGGTTTGTTGGTGGTAATTTCAGCTCCGCCTCTGTTTCATTCATGGCAAAGTTTTGCACTTGAAAGTAGCAAATCCAATGCGAACCTTGGTGGGTGAAGTTCCGTGAGTCTCCACGCTCGGTGGTTTTGACAAAGCTCAAGTTAATGCTAAGTTCATCGCCTGAAGTTCTCGGCTATGTTTATAATTTCGACTTCACGTTAAATGTCAAAATAAGTTGTTGTTTTAGTTTGTAATGCTCGGAAAGTAATAAGCTAACAAAGCGTTAAAGACGGATTCGCAACGCGTGGCATTTTTCGTTTGCTTTAGCTTTAGTGTGTACGGCACAATATTTTAGGTCGGTGGCCTGCGTTGCTCACCACTTAACGCGGCGTTATAGCTTTGGAGTAAAAATGGCATTCAACTTAACAGAAGAACAATTAGTTAATACTGAGGTGGAGCTTGGTGCAAGGCTCCCTCATGATTACCGTGAATCGATGAAGGCTAACAATGGTGGTGAGGCAACGACCGAAGAAGATTACTGGGAGCTTTACCCAATCAAGGACAACTCCGATCGAAAAAGGCTAGCTCGTACTTGTAACAACATTATTGCGGAAACCAAGGCGTGTTTTGGTTTTGGCAACTTTCCTCATCATGCATTGGCTATTGCTAGTAATGGTCTTGGTGATCAAATGGTTTTCTTAAAAGAGTCAGAACAGTTCATGCCCGAAGTTTATGTTTGGCTTCATGAAACCGGAGAGATTAAGTTGCTTGCAAGTTCATTTGCCAAGTTAGAAAAGCTATAACAAATTGTTCAAGAGTGATTCGGCACGCGTGGCATTTTTACCATGCGTTTGTTTTAGTGGTTAAGGTGGTATGCGGATGCTTAGGTATTGCGTGCCTCACACCTTAACAAGGCGTTAGGTGCTTGGAGGAAATAATGGATTCAAAGGAAGTCGTCCTAGCTTTTTGGGATGCGATGAAAACAAATGACTTTGCCAAAGCTAGCGAGTGGCTTAGTCCTGATTTCGAGGGTTTTTGGCCTCAATCAGGTGAACTTACAGTTGGCAGAGATAACTTCACAGCTATCAATTCCTATTATCCCGCTAATGGCGTTTGGGAGTTTGAAATTCATTCGGTAGTTTGTGACGGCGCAACGGTAGTAACTGATGTCTCAATTACAGATAGTGTACAAAAAGCACGGGCCGTTACTTTTCATACCGTTGAAAATGGCTTAATCATTAGGCAAAAAGAGTTCTGGCCTGACCCTATGAAAGCGCAAGAGTGGCGAGCAAAATGAGTAAAGGTCGTACAAGAATAAGCTACGCACCTAACAAAGCGTTTAAGAGGGATTCTCAACGTTTGGCATTTTGAGTTTGATTCAGTTTAAGTGATTACGGCACAATGATTTAGGTTGGGTGGTAGGCGTTGTTCACCCCTTAACGCGGCGTTAGTATTCAAGGAGTAATTATGAAATTGGGAGGCTGGCAAAGGCTTTGGTTAGTTGTAGTTATCACTTCAGGTTTCACTGCTTCCTATGTTGCCTTTGAGACTAGACCACAAATTTCTACGATTGAAAAAGAGTGGATCAGAAGTGCATCAGATGTGATAGCGGATAAAATATCAGACGAAGAGAGCCGAGAGGTTACTGGTTATTCAATTCAGGTGAATTTGTTTGAAAATAAAACTGATGCGGAAATTATTGCGTGGTTAAACAAAGTGGAGATTAATCCTTCATCACCTCAGCGTGTTTTCTCTAGCGCAGTTAAAGAAATAAACGAGAAGTTTCAACTTCAAGTAGATGAACTCCCGTATAGGCAAAAGGGCCACTTTACCACGATAGCAATGTGGTGGTTTGCAGTTTCAATACTTATTTACGTTCTAGGTTGGTCTATTGGTTGGATCATCCGTGGCTTTCGGTCAAAAGAACACTAACAAACTGTTCAAGAGGGATTCGCAACGCGTGGCATTTTCACTATGCGTTGGTATAAGTGATTAAGATGGTATGCAGCGGCTTTTGTATTGCGTTGCTCACCCCTTAACAGGGCGTTAGGTAAATAGAGGAAGTATGTTTGATAGCAAACATTTGGCTTGGCTTTCACTAGTTGTGTCGATAGTGGCACTTGGAGCGCCTATATATTTTCAGTATTTTTGGCATTCAGAGAAGCTAGTAATTCATATCTCAAGTTCTCAATACCGCCATAATAATTTGGAAACAACGTTAGTTATGTCCAATTTAGGTAATAGAGATGAAGTTCTGTATAAGGTGTCTAGTGCCTATTATGATGATGCTGGGTACTTAAAATTGGGGGCTTTCGAAAATGAAGAACCTTTCATTATAAAAAAAGGCGAAAGTATGTTCATTACGATAAAAGATCTGATTTCTGGCATCCTCCGTTCGAACCCACAACATGAAATCTATCTTTATTTAGAACTTATGTCTCAAGAGGGAAATACGTTGATTTCGTACGCTTGCATAGATAATGAAAATAATGAGATCAATTATTTGAATTTAAAGCTTGATTTGTATTCAAATAACAGTATTCCATCAAATCCATGTGATTTTGGACATGGGTCATTAATTTCTCATGAGAATTAGGAGTTAACGCTAATGCATAAATTCAGAGTTAAGTGTACTAGGTATGGAGCATCTCAAACGGAAGAGATCATTATAGAAGCCAAAGATGCTTATGATGCAGAGAACCGACTGACTAGAGATGGTTATAAAGTTATCTCAATCCGTAAGTTATAAAATTTACCTAACAAACAATTTAAGAGTGATTCCCCACGCTTGGCATTTTTGGTTTGGTTTTAGTTCAGTGTTTACAGCGTCAAAATTGAGTGTTGTGGTAGCGTGGCTCACACCTTAATTGGGCGTTATAACACAGAATCAACTTCTTGCTCAAAAGGATTAGTTGAACTATTATTTGTACGTTATTCTGTACTAATGGGAGTTCAATATGAGTCGTATTCATTTCGATCAAGATATTCAGCCTTTATCTGAGTTTCGTGCCGGTGTAGCTTCATACATCAAACAAATCAATGAGACTCGTCGTCCATTGGTTATTACGCAACGTGGCAAAGGTGTTGCTGTTGTTCTCGATGTTGCTGAGTATGAAGCAATGCAAGAGAAAATCGAATTACTGGAAGAAATGCGCACAGCAGAAGCTCAGTTAGCTTCTGGTCTCGGTGTTTCCAATGATGATGCGCGTGCTCAAGTACTTGGGCGCATTAAGAAATGAAAGTAGTCTGGTCTCCATTAGCACTTCAGAAACTGGGTGATGCAGCGGAGTTTATTTCTTTGGATAATCCACCTGCGGCAGAGAGGTGGGTAAACGAAGTGTTTGACAAAACTGAACTCCTTGGAAGTATGCCTGAAATGGGGCGGTTTGTTCCTGAAATGCCCCACACGAACTATCGCGAAATCATCTTTGGTCACTATCGTATTATCTACAGTTTAAGTCACGAAATCCGCGTACTAACAGTTCGTAATTGTCGTCAAATTTTATCGGAAGATGACGTGTAAAACTGTGTTATAACAAACTGTTTAAGAGTGATTCGCAACGCTTGGCATTTTTGCTATGCGTTGCGTTTAGTGTTTAAGGTGGCATGCGGAAGCATCAGTATTGCGTTGCTCACACCTTAACAGAGCGTTAGGCGACATGAGATAAGCGATAGAGTAGTGATAGTATCTTGGCGTGAATCTAGCTTCAGTTAATAGAAAAGGAGTGGATTAATGAATGGTAAAGCATTTGATAATTGGCAAAAATCTCGAAAGAAAGGATGTTTAAATTGGCTTTTCAGAACAACTTTCGTCACAGCCATTTTGTACATGATTTTTAATGTTATTTTCCTTTATCCATCTTCTGATGCGGCAAGCATTACGATTTTCTTATCGGATAATGCTCTTAATTACTCAATTTACACGATCGGGATGTTTTTCGCATTTTGGGCTATTTGGCTATACAACGAATCTTCGTATGAGAAAGAAGTTAAACGTAGAAATGTCGCCTAACAAACTGTTCAAGAGGGATTCGCAACGCGTGGCATTTTCACTATGCGTTGGTTTTTGTGTTTAAGGTGGTATGCTTCGGCATTGGTATTGCGTTGCTCACCCCTTAACAGGGCGTTATGTAGCCGCGAGAGGACGGTAAGTTAAAAGGATTTATATATGTTAAATATTCGGCAAGCTCGCATTGAAGATATCAGTGTTATCAAGAAACTACAGTTTCAGCTTAATGAGTATCATCAAGCAAATTTACCTGATGACTTTTTATCACCGGAAGAAATTGAACAAAAAATAGACCTACACAAGATAATCAAAAGTGAAAGCTCGATTTTTCTGGTAGCCGAAAGCAAAGGGCAGTTAGTAGGTTTTGTTTTTGGTGAGCTATGGGTTCGTAAGTCTTGGACGCTCAAACAGCGAAAAATCGCGAGCATTGAACAAATAGTAGTGGATTCATGCTTTAGAAGCCAAGGCGTTGGATTGGCGCTAATAGAGGCATTTGAGGAAAGGGCTATTTCTAACGGCGGAGAAGAGCTGTTTTTAGAAGTATATTCCTTCAATGAATCTGCTTTAGGTTTGTATCGCAAAGCTGGTATTGTCCCCAAAATCCTAATTGGGCAGAAAGCACTAAGCTGAAAGTCGGCTACATAACAAATTGTTCAAGAGTGATTCGGCACGCGTGGCATTTTTACTATGCGTTAGTTTTAGTGGTTAAGGTGCTATGCGGAGGCTTCGGTATTGCGTGCCTCACACCTTAACAAGGCGTTAAGTGCAATCAGAGAAAGTCACATCAAAAAGTAGGGAAGTATGAGCATTAATATAAAATGGGATGGTGATTGTCGTTTTAAAGTGTCAACCGAATGCGGCTTTACGTTTAATGTTGACGCTACAAGTGAGACTGCCCCTTGTCCAACGGAAGTTCTATTGTCGGCTTTAGGTTCATGTAGTGCTACGGATGTCGTCTTGTTACTACAAGATCAAGGTTTTGAAGTTAAAGGCCTAGAAAATAAGGTTAGTTTCGCCCTAACGGAATCAGAACCTCGTTTATATAAATCAGCAAACTTACACTTTATAGTAAATGGCGGTGGTTTTAAGGAGTCTGACATTTTGCGAGCAGCTCAAGAGGCGGTGGAAAAGCATTGTCATGTTTGTCTTATGTTGAGCCCTACGATCGATATCACTTGTTCTGCTGAAGTGGGTAAAAATTGCACTTAACAAAGCGTTTAAGAGGGATTCACAACGCTTGGCAGTTTTGGTTCAAAGTGTAGCTTTTGTGTTTATGGCAGAATGGTTTAAATTGGGTGGCATCGCGTTGTTCACCCCTTAACGCGGCGTTATGTACTTTGGAGAAAATATGGAAGTTGTTACTACTGAAAAACACGACTCAGAATATCCCAATCCGTTTTATTTGAAGCGAGGCGACAAAGTAGCTCTAGGTACAATTGACGATGAGTTTCCCAACTGGGTCTTTATAACCAGTGTCGAAGGGGATCGGGGTTGGGCTCCAGTTCAATATATCGAAAAGATTGAAGGAAGCTCTGAAGGTATCTTGCTTGAAGACTATGACAATGTTGAGCTTAATACTGTCATTGGCGAAAAACTGTCAGTGCTATTCGAATTCAATGAGTGGTATCGAGTTTCGAGGTCAACGGGTGAAGTCGGTTGGGTACCAGTGCGTTCGGTACAACGTACATAACAATAAATTTAAGAGTGATTCACAACGCTCGGCGCTTTCGCTTCAAGCCAGTTTAGTGTTTATGGCACAATGCTTTAGGTAAGGTGTTAGCGTTGTTCACACCTTAATTTGGCGTTATATGAAAAGATAGGTTTGGTGGCATTTTGGATTGGTTAGAATTAAAACCGTCAGAAATAATTGCGATTTGTGCTGTTATCGTATCAGTCATTTCACTCGTAGTAGCTAATAAAACACTTAAAGCTCAACGTACTCACAATAAATTGTCGTTGAGACCTATTGTGCATATTTCAAAGGGAGACTACGAAGACAAGATTTTCGTTAAAGTGAAAAATTATGGGCTAGGTCCATTAATAATAAAAAGCTGTGAAATCAATAAGTTTGGTCAACAATACGATACGTTAGTTGAGTCGTTAGGCGATAAAGCATCAGAAATTGTTTGGGACACGTTCGCTGCTAATATAGATGGTCGTGTATTGGCTCCTCAAAATGAGTTTATTTTAATTGAAGCAACATTTGAGGACGGTTTTGATGATCGAATCAAAAAGGAAATCAGAAGATCTCTTGCATCTACGACAATCACAGTACAGTACACTTGTGTTTATGGTGAGACTTATCCAGAAGAGCGGGAAAGACTATCTTGGTTTTCTAGGCACTAACTTCATATAACAAACTGTTTAAGAGTGATTCGCAACGCGTGGCATTTTCACTATGCGTTGATTTTAGTGTTTAAGGTAGTATGCGGCGGCTTTGGTATTGCGTTGCTCACACCTTAACAGGGCGTTAGGAGTCAGGAGGATATATCGAAACTTCAACTTATATTCCAGTCATTGCAACTTTTATTGCTTTACTAGCATTGGTCGTTTCAATTTTGCAATTAAGAGCAGGGAGAAAACACAATAGACTATCGGTAAGACCTTTCGTTATATCTCATATAGAAAGGGATGATAATACTATTCAAATTTACCTCCGTAACGACGGTTTAGGTCCTGCGTTAGTTAAGAGTTTCTATGTGAAATTAGGAAATGAAGAAATAGTGAATCCGAATAACGACCCTTACAAGAACTGGTTTTTGTTTGGAGGTAAGGAAATCATTAGATTTGAGTACGAATACTTTATACCAACGGTAAACTCGACCATAAGGGCTAATGACAAAGTACAACTACTTAAAGTTACTTTTGGAAAAGTGGAAGATGAGTTATTAGATTTAGTAGAAGAACAGTTTAGCTTCCGAATGACTTATACATCTATGTATGAAGATAAGTTATTCACTTGTGGTGCGTAAACTCCTAACAAAGCGTTTAAGACGGATTCCCAACGTTTGGCATTTTTGCTTTGCTTCGGTTTAAGTGTTTACGGCGCAATACTTTAAGTTTGGTGGTATGCGTTGCTCACCACTTAACGCGGCGTTAGCTTAAATCATTAAAAAGGATGTGTAATGAGAAATAGAAAATGGATATTTGCAGCTATTTTGCTCATTGGTGGACCTTCACTATTGCCATTTAGCTTGGAAGTGATATCCCTAATTGAGTTACTAGGCTTTTTGGGGTTATGGACAATTTATTCATCCTACGCTGAATACTTGGTGAATCATCCTAGATTCAAAAGAGGTCTGCGTTTAGCTACTAGTTGGGATTTTCAGCCGCAAATGCTGTTCTCTCCTAGTGAACTTAAGGCATGTCCCCAGTTAGTTTTTCATATGCTTCCAGTTCAGAGTGTAATGGTCTGGACTTTGAATATTCTGTTTTGGGGTGGTCTGGTTTGGTGCTACATAATTTAAGCTAACAAATTGTTCAAGAGGGATTCACAACGCGTGGCATTTTTACTATGCGTTGCTTTTAGTGATTAAGGTGGCATGCGGCGGCATCGGTATTGCGTTGCTCACCCCTTAACAAGGCGTTACATGCTTTTTAATATCTGAGCTAGCGTTTAAAGAGTGCTACAAAACTTAAGGATATAGTTATGAATGAAGGCGATCATTTAGTTTCACCCCGGTTGGGCTACACCCATCATGGCTTATATATCGGAGACGGTATGGTTATTCACTATTCGGGTTTTTCAGAGTTTTTGGATAAAGGTAGTATTGAAATCACGACGCTTAGCGAATTCTCACAAGGACATAATGTGAGTATTAAAACTCATTTGGTTCCAGTTTATACTGCAGAAGAAAGGGTTCAGAGAGCTTACGAAAAGCTCGGAGAAGATAGTTACAACTTAGTTTTTAATAATTGCGAGCATTTTGTTAACTGGTGTTTTAATGGTTTTAAATCTAGCTCGCAAGTAAATAATGTTGTTTCAGTAGCTGGGGCAGCAGGACATGAATACATGAAAAGAAAAGCTGTAGAAACTACAGCTTCAGTAGTGGCACAGCAAGCAACTAGAATGACCGCAACCAAGACAGCGGAGGTAGCTTTAACTTCTGCAGTTGCGAAGACAGCTGTGTCTACAACAGCAGGAACTGTAGCTGGTGTAACAGCCGCTAGTACAGTAGGAGGTTCAGCTGCCACTGGTGTTGTCGCCGCTGTTGCTACTGGGTCTCTTGCCTCAGCTGCTGCGCCTGTCGCTATTGCTGTTGGTGTTGGGTACGGCGTTAAGAAAGTGTTTGATTGGCTTTGGGATTAAATAGTGACAATCATGTAACAAACTGTTCAAGAGGGATTCGCAACGCGTGGCATTTTCACTATGCGTTGGTTTTAGTGTTTTAGGTGGTATGCGGCGGCTTCGGTATTGCGTTGCTCACCCCTTAACAGGGCGTTAGCATTCGCAGGAGGAGTAATGGAGTTAGTCAAAGCATCTACAGATGAGCATTGGAATATTGCCTCAAATTTCTTAGCTCAAACGGTAGAGCGTTGTAATGATAAAGGGCTACCCTTGTGGACTCACCAACAAGTGTCAGTGAAGGCATTAAAAAGCCACTATGCTATTGAAAACTTATACCTGTTGAAATCTGAGCAGCACACTATAGGGTGCGTGTTTATTAGCTTTGATTTCGACGATTTTTGGACAGACACAGATACAAAGGGAACGTTATTTTTCCACAAGTTTGCAATTGGCAATGCATTCAACTCTAAAGGTTTTGGCTTGCAAGCATTAACTGCAATACGTTTATTGGCTGAAGAGCGCGGATGTCTTTGGGTTCGTTGCGACTGTCATGGTGACAGAGAGCGCTTAAGAGCGTTTTATGAAAGTGGCGGGTTCGAGTTTGTAGACAGACAAGAAATGTTGGGTTTCGACGTTGCTCGATACCAAATGCTAACAAGGCGTTTAAGACAGATTCCCAACGCTTGGTGTTCTGCATCCTAGGTTGGGTTAAGTGTTTGCGGTGTAAAGGTATAGGTTAGGTGGCTGGCGTTGCTCACTACTTAACGCGGCGTTAGGCGACTAGGAGTTAATATTGGCTAAGGTAACTAGAATCCAAGCGGGACAATACTCGGTGGATGATGGGCGTTTTATTGTAAAACAAGGTTCAGGCTGGCGTGTACTTACTGCAAACGGTTCTCATGATTTTGGTCCTGTACCTACCCTCGCATCTGCGAAACAGTATGTTGAGTCGGGAACCACACCGTTGGGGCAGCACAATTTGTCCACGAAACATGGCAGAAGACAAAGTAAAAAAGAGTTCAATTCATATTTGGCGTCTGAAGCTAAAAATGGAAACCCGATGCCCGCAATTTTGTGGTTTATTGTTCTTTTCATAGTCTGCGGTGTTGCATTCGCTGTTCGAGGTCATTAGATAGCCAAAAGTCGTCGCCTAACAAATTGTTCAAGAGTGATTCGGCACGCGTGGCATTTTTACTATGCGTTAGGTTTAGTGGTTAAGGTGGTATGCGGAGGCTTCGGTATTGCGTGCCTCACACCTTAACAAGGCGTTATGTTTCCGAGCAAAAATAGGCATAGGTATACTCAATGAGTACAGTAAAAACAAGCCATAATCTCGTTGGCTTGATAGATGAATTTGACCTGTTAATTTCAAATCTTGAAGAATGGCTTAAAAAGGTTAGACCTAGAACAAATGTTTTGAATACTAGGTTTGGTCATCTCCGTCGTGATCTTGACAGTTTTTTTGAACTTGAACCTCTAGAGATGGCTAAGCTTTCTGAAATTATAATTAAGCTAAACCAGTTGAATGTGATCTTTGATAACGGTATTAAATTCAATGAAGAAGATATACTGAAACTTATTGAGGGGAAATACGATCTTGCCAACGATGACAAAGAAAAATACCATGATTTTGTCTTTGAATTTCTTATGGGTGTCAGGTTTGTTTTAGCTCTTCGTGAGAGTGGTAGAGTAAGCTTATCAGGTCAAGGTGATGTAACAATTGCCAATGAAATTGCCATTGAGTGTAAAAATATCCGCAGCGCAAAGAACTTAGTAAAAAATGTTGATAAGGCTAAAGACCAAATAGAGAAAAGAGTTACCAAAGAGGAAGCTAAGTTTGGTTTTATTGCTTTGGATATCTCAAATATTTTCCCAATGGAGAAAGCCCAGAACTTTGTTCAGGAAATGTTCGACACATTCGCTGAAAATCATGCAAAGTTGAAAACATTCCAGCGATTCGATCAAAGTGTAATAGACAGCGTTCTTGACGATAGAAATTTTCAAAATTTAATCCAAAGTTACATTATGCATGAAGCAGAAACATCACTCTATAGTGCTTTGCCTCTTCGTTATGCCATGGGGAATTCTGTTTTCGGTATTATGTTTCAAGTTAATAAGTGCTTTGTTATCACATATGAAGAGCAGTATGTGCCCATCCCAACTAGAGGTATGACTTACCTACTAAATCCAGCCCTTACTGATAAAAGCTACAAAAGAGTACAGGAGTTTATCCATGGGTTGGCAGTAGGGTTTTAGAAAAACATAACAAACTGTTTAAGAGTGATTCGCAACGCGTGGCATTTTTACTATGCGTTGGTTTTAGTGTTTAAGGTGGTATGCAGGAGCTTAGGTATTGCGTAGCTCACACCTTAACAGGGCGTTATGCGACTAGGAAGGCAAATTATCTCATGTCCCTTTCTCGCTCTCTTTGGCCATCCATTTCTCGGTGTCGGCAACTCAGCATTATCGGTTCGATTTCTTGAATCTCTCAGGCCGTAAAACATGCCAAGGTTCACAGGTTGCCTCATTGGTTTTCAGTGCTGGTTTGGTGGCGAGTTCCACTGGCTCCAAGTGTGGAAAGAGCAAGGCTATCGATGGTTAGTATTTGTTGAATGTTCGTCGCTGCGAAGTTAGGTGGTTTAAAAGCAACATTGTTGCTGAAAGGCCGCATTTCGTGGTTGTCGGGACTTTGGCTGTAACATAGTGACTCTGCTGTTTCTTGAATCACAAAAAGTGTTTGGTTTGTTTGTGGTTTTTCGTGCTTAAGGTAGTCTGCGTAGGGCCAAGTTGGCTTATGCGTGCAAATTCGCATAACAAGGCGTTTAAGGCAGATTCCCAACGCATGGCGCTTTGCATTCAAAGTTGGGTTAAGTGTTTATGGTGTAAAGGTTTAGGTTAGGTGGTTGGCGTTGCTCACTACTTAACGCGGCGTTAAGTGTAATGAGGGAGTTATGAAAAAAATCTTATTTCTATTATTGGTAATTTCAACATCTGTATTTGCGGAATCAAGCCCAAAAGAGCTGTCGTTGAGGCTGTACGATTTGATGGAAGTCGATGCATCGGTGAAGCAGATGTCTGATTCAATGCGAAATATGCTAGAGAAGCAGGTCGAAGCTAACAAGAACATCCCTGATAGCAAAAAAGATGATGCTCAAATAATATTTAATGACATCATTAATCTTCAAATGAGCATTTATTCTGACCCAAAAATTAAAGATCATATTGCTAGTGCTTATCAAGAAATGTATTCAGATGAAGAGCTAAAAGGGTTAGTAGAATTTTTTGAATCACCTGCTGGGCAAGCTTTTGCGACCAAAGGAAGCCAGATATCACATCATTTGCAAAGCTTTATCCTTTCTAAGTTACAAGAAATTCAGCCTAGCTTGAAAGCTAAGGAGCAAGAACTACATAAGTTACTTGCGGAGTGAAAATTACACTTAACAAAGCATTTAAGAGTGATTCGCAACGCTTGGCGGTTTCGCTTCGCTCAAGTATAGCCAAGCGTCGCTCACACCTTAATGCGGCGTTATATCTCCTAAAGTTAAATCCCTATGGTAATATTCCCTTTTTATCAAATCGAGAGAGAAATGACTAGAAAAAGCATTGAGGCTGGTGATGTTATTGTTACATCTGGAAATATCTTCCTTTGGGTTGCGACTGGCAGTAAGTGGTCACATGTGGCTATGGCTATTAACTCCCATGAAGTAATTGAAGCGATTCCCGAAGAAGGGGTAACAATAAGAACTATCAAGAATTGTGTATCAGGCTCTAAAGAAGCATACGTGTATCAAAGGCCACAGAGTCAGGAAAACTACGAAAAAAAATTACAGGAGTCTATAGGAGACTTCTTAGGTAAAAAGTATAACTATAGAAGGGCCTTGTATTCAGGTATTACAAACCCGATAAGGAATGTATCTATTTTCACTATACTTCTTTCTATGGTTGGCTACTACTTATCGAGTGTTTATCTTCCTGAGTTAACTTATGATGTGCCACTTTTAGGTTATTATCTTCTCACGGAAATATTTCTTACCATTATCATTTTGTCCGTTGTTGTAACTATCCCTATGGCATATCTTGCAGGCATGAGTCAATTTTTTTACAAAGTATCGACCAAGTTAGGATTGCCAAAATTACTAGTGAATAATATGACGGATCAATTTTGTTCTCAATTGGTCGAAGAACTAGATGATAAAATTGGAGGGGAGTTGTCGTTTAAAAAGAGGCGATTTTTCGAATCTAGACCTAAGGATATCGTGAAGATTTTAGATGCTTTAGGTTGGGAGAAGGTCAAAATTTATGACGTTAAACAGGATAATAAAAAATCGGTGTTAGTTCAGCGTTAGTAAATAAAGATATAACAAGTCAATCAACACGATTTATTACATTCGGCGTTTTGTAGGTTTGTCTTTGGTTTCGATGTTTAAGGAAGTAAAATTCAGCCAAGTCGTCGTAGTAATAAACGTGTTATTGCAGCGTTATATTTACAGGAGGTTCAGTGGCAATCACATATATGGAAATTCTTGATACGGCAGTCAAAATTGGGCTTGGTGCTTTAATTAGCGGAGTCACGACTTGGAAAATTACTCAGCTCCAACACAAGAACGACGATGAAAAGCAACGTAGAACCCGAAAATTAGAGAGTTTAGAGTCTGTAGCCGAACAGGTAGAGGTTTTCTCTCATCACTCAATGGTTTATTGGGCAAGAATTGTAGATTTTACTCGTAGAAAAAGTAGTGGCTCAAAACTTAGTGATGACTTTCTGAAAGAGTTAAATGAAGCTAGAGCGAACCTTTACAGCTGATACAAAAACCTCAATAGCGCTGAATCAAAATTGTTATTACTTGGCTTATCTGACAGTCAGCAATCATTGAGAGCTTTTGGTGAGGCTGTTTCTAGTTTCTACGCTGAAGTGTATATCGGTGAGCATGGAAAACCATTAGAAGAAGTAAAATTGTGGCGTGAGGATATCTTAGATAATCGTAGAATTTTCTTTGAGGATCTAAGTTCAGCTTACGAGAAATCGTAAATATAACAAACAATTTAAGAGTGATTCAGCACGCTTGGTATTTTTGGTTCGGGTCAAGTTTAGTGATTAAGGTGTTCAAATTGAGTGTCGTGGTAGCGTGCTTCACACCTTAATTGGGCGTTATGTTGAGAAGGGAGTTATGAAAACTTTATTGAAACAAAGTAAATTGGTCAGTTTTAAATTAATGTATAGCTTTGTCACTAGAGTATTAATTTGTGGCATGTTTGCTTACTACTTAGTCGAGATATCTAAGGCTCCATTTTTAACACAATTAGGATACATCGCATTTTTTTGTGCTGTATCTTTAGCGGCTGAGTATTTAACATCCAAACCGAAACAGTCGCTAGAAGTTGTGCTTGATGGTAATAGTTTATCTCTTTTAGGTACAAGTATAAATACTGCTGATATTAATGAAATTTTGTATGCGCAAACCAAAAGGTTTGAACATACGGTAAGGTTTCGTTTCAAAAATCAGACATATCAAGACTTTGAACTAGCTTCTCCTGACTTAATTGAAGATCTAAGATTTTACCATTTTCTAGTTGAAAACCAGTTGCCTGTGAAGATGCTAGATAGTCATGAACGCGTTGCTTAACATCTCAACATAACAAATTGTTCAAGAGTGATTCGGCACGCGTGGCATTTTTACTATGCGTTGGGGTTAGTGATTAAGGTGGTATGCGTAGGCTTCGACATTGCGTGCCTCACACCTTAACAAGGCGTTAGGATTTTCGAGGGAAACATGGAAAGAGATATCATACTATTTGTAGTTTCGTTAATTGTGAGTTTTATCCTTGGTTGGTATTTTTCGTCCAGGAAGAAGAAGTATTACGAGGTATTATCTGATCTCGAGAACGAGTTAAGTTACATCAAAAAAATTAAAGAAAGTCCGCTGGAACTAGTAAGGCATGCATTCTCAAAACTATTCCTAATTCTGTTTCTTATTTCGTTAGGGCTACTCATTCCATCAGCTTTTAAGTTCTTTTTGAATGACGGCTTAGAAAACCTAGTTGTATATGTACAGTTCATTGTATTCTTCTCAGCTACTGCTTTTTCGTTTTGGACATACAAGCTGTTTAGCAATGTAATTAACTACGAGGTAGCGGCAAGGAAGTTAGAACGTAAAATCGAGAAAATGAAGTCCAAAATAGAACAATCCTAACAAGCAATTTAAGAGGGATTCACAGCGCTTGGCACTTTTACTTCTACTTCAAATTTAGTGTTTACGGTGCAATGTGTTAGGTTGGGTGGTGGCGTTGTTCACCCCTTAATTGGGCGTTATGTGCTTTGGTGGAAATGAATATGGAAATCACAATCAGGCTTATCGAAACAGAAAGCATAGAGGACAAGGGTATATTCGAGACTTTGTTTAGAGAGTACTTATCTGGATTCTCAGTTGAGCTAGATCTCTCAGTAATTGCTCAGCTATTTGCGTTGCCTTATTTCCACGGATTTATCAGTTTTGTCGACAATAAGCCTGCCGGTTTTGCGGTTTGCTTTGAATCGTTCTCAACTTATCGTGTGCAAAGAGTGATGAATATCCATGATTTTATGGTGTCGGACAACTTTCGTGGTAAAGGTGTGGGGCAAAGCGCAACTGAATGGTATCGAACAGTATTGTCGTGATAATGATTACCTCAAAATCACACTAGAGGTCGGTGATGATAATGTTGCAGCTAAAAAGCTCTATAGCTCATTGGATTACGAAGATTACAGAGTAGTTTTGACAGGGCAGCAACATTGGCAAAAGTACCTCAATTAGCACGCACATAACAAACTGTTCAAGAGGGATTCGCAACGCGTGGCATTTTCACTATGCGTTGGTTTTAGTGTTTATGGTGGTATGCGGCAGCATCGGTATTGCGTTACTCACCCCTTAACATGGCGTTATACATCATGGAGATAAATATGCTTACACCTCCAACAGACAATTTATACAAGTTCATGGCGATTTTTGGGCTTGTTATTGTTTTTTCATCTGCTGCTTTTGGGTGGAAGGCTTCTGATGAATTCGATCAGTTTTTTGAGTCAAACACAGATTATGTGAATAATATTTTTAAAGGCGGAGACGCCTATGAAAAATTTGCCGATGAGACAAATAAAGGTATTGAAATCTATAATAGTGTTCGCGGCGATTGGAGTAAGCTAACCGAGAAGCAGAAGGAAGAATTAGCCATTATATTGAAGGAATCAGAAAAACTTAGAGATGAGGCAGGCCAAATCATCAATGGTAACCCAGCCAAAAGAATTGCATTGCAAAGTAGAACTGAAAGGTATCAGTTAGCTAAAGTGGTTAGCTTTATTGGTATAGCACTTGGGTCAATAGTCTCGGCTCTAGGTTTTTTCCTGTGGCATACACGTTTGCAGAAATATATTGATGATCTTCACCGCAACCAAAATGTATAACAAAGCGTTTAAGACGGATTCACAACGCATGGCATTTTCAGTTTTAATCGGCTTTTGTGTATACGGCACAATGAATTAGGCAGGGTGTTCGCGTTGTTCACCACTTAACGCGGCGTTATATGCCATTCGGATAAAATAGGAAGTTACAGATGTTTGGTGAATTGAAGAAAGTCCCTTTAAGAAATATCTGGGCACATGAAGCGCAAGACTTTACTCCTTGGCTAGCGGAAAATATTGAAGAACTGGGAAACGCTGTTGGATTGGAGCTTGAGTTAGTTCAGCAAGAGGCAAGTGTTGGGAATTTTTCTCTTGATATTTTAGCTAAAGATCTTGGATCGGCTGAAAACGTTATTATAGAAAACCAGTTTTCCCAAACGGACCATGATCATCTAGGTAAATTACTTACATATGCGGCAGGATTTGACGCTTCATTTGTCATTTGGGTTGCTGAAACTATTCGTGAAGAACACCGACAAGCCTTAGACTGGCTAAACCACCGAACAGACAGTCAGACTCAATTCTTTGCGGTTGTTGTCGAAGTCATTCAAATTGATGACTCAAAACCTGCTTTCAACCTAAAACCTGTAGTATTCCCAAATGAATGGCAAAAAAGTAAATCTGCGAATAAGACTGTTCAAAAAACGAGTGCCAAATCCGAAAAGTATCGCGAGTATTTCCAAGAGTTAATTGATGATCTTCGGTGCAAGCACAAATTTACGTCAGCCAAGGCAGGTCAACCACAGAACTGGTACGCATTTGCTTCAGGAATTACCGGTATAAACTATGGTGCAAACTTTTGCCAAGGCAATAAAGTTCGCACAGAACTTTATATCGACTTTGGTAATGCTGATGAAAACGAATCTTGCTTGAACTATTTACTCGAAAGCAAAGCTGAAATTGAAGATGAATTTGGAAGTGAACTTTCTTGGGAGCCAATCGATGGTAAGAGAGCTACCAGGGTGGCTGTTTATCGCAACGGTTCAATTTCAGACGGCAATGATCTATCTGATATTAAATTGTGGCATATCGAAAACCTACTTAAGTTCAAAGGGTTATTTGCCAAAAGGGTTCGTCAGCACTTGAAATAGGCATATAACAAACTGTTTAAGAGTGATTCGCAACGCGTGGCATTTTTACTATGCGTTGATTTTAGTGTTTAAGGTGGTTTGCGGAAGCATCAGTATTGCGTTGCTCACACCTTAACAGGGCGTTATATTTTGAGGAGATTTTGTGCAATACATTTGTGAAGATGAAGATAAATTAAACGATTTGCAAACTCCAAATGGTACGAGTGTTGTTATACAGGATGGAGATGGTGTTTATCAAAAAGTCTATCTCGACGATGACAACTTTTTAGCAGATCGCTTTCATCGTAAGATTAAATCAGAGATGGAATGGTTTGAAAAAATAATTAGACACTCTCCAACAGTTGGTAGTTTTTATGAAAACCTACTGCGCACAACCTTAAAAGAGTTCGCACCAGCAAACAATTGCATTGGGACTGGTTTTGTCTTTGATTCGACAAGAAAAAAGCATGGCAAGCAAATTGATGTGCTTGTATATGATGATTCCGATCGAAGTGTCATCTATAGGTGTGATGAGTTTGTAGTCATCCATCCATCTAGTGTTATTTCAACTATTGAGGTTAAGAAAACACTGAATAGTACAGTTCTAAAAGATGTTGTAAAAAGCACCTTTTACAATAACTTAGGGCAAGAACCTTTGAACTTGAATAAAGTTCAAAGCATAAAGATATTTTCTTATAAGCTTCAGTGTAAAAAAGAAACAATTTGTAAGGCGTTAGTCAGTGCTTTAGAGGATTGCATAGAGTCGCTAAGAGTTTCTTGTGATGGGGTAAATGGACGCCTGCCAATTACATATTGCTCATTACCTAGTTTGTACTTTCTTGATGAACCTTTCTATATAACGACCAATCTGGTTAAAAATGAAGATGGTTCATTTTCAATCGTTACTAATGTTCATGATACAAAAGGTAGTGGTTCAATTGGAGCGCTACTTGAATCAGCGATTCAAGAAAACAAACATAAAGTGCTCGAACATGAGAAAAACTTCTTGCAAAATGTGCTAAGGAGATCTCCCGATACTATCGATGTAAAAGGCGATATTTGTCTTGTCGACTACATATCTTACCGAGATTTTATCAATGTTTTTCCCAAGCATAGAAAAGCGTTATCTGTTTTAGAATTTGATGGTTTTAAACCAACAAGCTTAATGCTACCTAAGGGGGAGGACTTGTCTAAATATGCCAATCCAAATGCATTTTTTGATTCAGCTAGAGCTACTTTTGAAATGTATAAATACGATGCAGACTCTCCAGAGGTAAAGCTTTTAGCTGCGGCGAGCTTCAAAATATAACAAACAATTTAAGAGTGATTCAGCACGCTTGGCATTTTTGGTTTGGGTTGAGTTCGGTGTTTACGGTAGTCAAATTGAGTGTCGTAGCCGCGTGCTTCACACCTTAATTGGGCGTTAAATGCTTTTCGGTAGAAGTAGGAATCAATGACATCACATCCATTATTACCAATGCCAAGTACAAATCTAGAAATCTCTGAGTCATATGCACTTCTTGGTCGTGCGTTAGCATACGCTACAGATTTTGAACACAACTGTAGAACGTTGGCTCATTTGACAGATGTTGTGAACACAAATAATGAGTTTTCATTCGAGGTCTACATGCTTTTGAAGTCAGGTACTTTGTATGAAAAAATTCGGTCATTGGTATCTGAGTACAGTTTACCAACGCATTCAGAGGACAGTATTCACGCCGCTAGGAAGGCAAGAAATAACATTGCTCATAGTATCTGTATAGAACATGAAAAACTCTTGTCTAGTGAGAGTGGGCGTTTGGCTTTTAGGGCAAACATCATGTGTGAAATGGATGCGCTAATTAAGGGGAACCAGTTAGTTCAAGACATAATACGAACACTAAAACAAGGAAGCAAAGACACACATGGCTCAGAGGTTATCGAGTATTTTTTTGCTGTATCTGAATGGCTTGATGGTAAAAATTAGCCACGCATTTAACAAACTGTTTAAGAGTGATTCGCAACGCGTGGCATTTTTACTATGCGTTGCGTTAGGTGTTTAAGGTGGTATGCGGAAGCATCGGTATTGCGTTGCTCACACCTTAACAGGGCGTTAGAATTTTAAAGGGAAGGTATGGAAGACGGTAAATTAATATATATAAATGATTGCTACGAGGATGGTGATTCTTTTGTGGTTCGCTATGAAGACGTCACTAAGGAGGTAGTAGAAAATATTCTCAAGGTTGAGGGAGTTGAGGATATTGAAGAACTAGAAGCTCGAATACCATCGAGCCGAATGTACTCAAATCCGAAAGTGTACGTAGATAGGTTTATGCTCTTCGAAGAAGAGTTCGACATTAGTCAAAATGGTTTCCAAAATGCTGTTAAAGGTGGCAATGATCCTCGTGCTCGGTCATTGAGGAGCTCTCTTCAGTACCTAAATCAAAAAAATAAGGCAAACTTGCTTGAGCTATCTGAAGAAAGCGACGCTACTACTGGTTTAGGAAAAGATTGGTATGTGTGTATATTCAACGTTGGAAATGGTGAAAGTAATCTATTAGTTGCTCCCGATGGAAAACTATATCTTTTTGACGGAGGGCGTTTAAATCAGGATGTTTGTTCAAAGATAAAGAAGGCTATAAGTTATTTTGAAAAACAGAATATAAATGTCTCCAAAAAAATTAGCGGTTTTTTCATATCTCATTGTGATGGAGATCATTTTCGAGGTGTTATTGAGGCTATTGATAAGATAGACACAACTCAAGACTGTTTTTTGTACTACAACTATCTATCTTCATTTTCTAAACCTTCTTGGGTTAATGGTCTAGCTAGAATCGATAGTCTAGCATGCGATGGAAAAATATCTAAATATGTTCTAATTCCAGAAAAAAGAAATTTAAGCCATATGTCTTGTTTAATACCGTCATTACACATTACTTGGATGTGGCCTTATAATGACTTCCGAACTCAGTGTGTGACAAATAATATAAGTAGCAATGATTCAAGCCATTGTTTATATATTTCCAGTGTAAATCAAAAATACTCGGTTAACTTCTTTGGTGACGCAGAAAATATTGCAGGCAGTAATATTGATTTTGACCCCGCTAAGTTAGATAAAGAGTTTTTATTTAAACCATCACATCATGGTAGAAATTCGGGAAATATCAACATTGGAGGTTATCCATCTGTAGATATGCATAAGCATTTTGACCAATGCTCAAAAGTGAAATTCTTCGTTTCATCAACTAAAAAGAACAAGCATTTGTCGCCAATAGCTAGCAAAAATTTACTCACAGAATCAGCTCAAACAGCTATGATTTTTAAGTTCTCTAGCTCTGGTTTGTCGAAAACTGCAATATAAAATTCTAACAAACTGTTTAAGAGTGATTCGCAACGCGTGGCATTTTTACTATGCGTTGGTTTTAATGATTAAGGTGGTATGCGGGAGCATCGGTATTGCGTTGCTCACACCTTAACAGGGCGTTAAGTTACAAAGGAAATATTGTGGAAAATAATGAATTTATAGATACATATTCAGACGACATAATCTATTTGATAGAAGCGAGAAAGGCTTTAATCAAAGATCCAATGGTTAATAATTTTGAGCCTTTATGTACTGCTTCACTCTCAAGAATCTTAATTGTGTTTACGATTGGTACAATTGAGGCAGCATTAGAGCACTGGAATGAAGATGATCAAACGGGAATCTTAGCGAATTACTTTCAAAATAACTGCTCCAACAAACAAAGAATTGAATCCTTAGAAAATGCCTTCAACGATAAAGGTATAATTGTCGACAGTGAAATATTTAAAGATTTCTTAGCTATAAAATATCTTCGAAATACCATTGTACATGCATCATGGAATCAACGTGGAAAAGAATATTTAATTGAGCGAGATTTTCCAACTGATACAAGGCAGTTGAACGGGGAACACTGGCAGAGAATTGTTACTGTCCATAACAATATGCTCATGTATTTGGGTATAACAAAAATATCTAGTTTAACAGGTTTCTCGGGAGAAATTGAAACGCAAAAATATCAAGAGAACGAGTTAAAAAAAGTATTTAAGAGAAAAGATATCGCTTTAGTATATTGGTCAAATATGGAGCGAATAAATTGGATAATTAAAGATTATGTTCGGTCATTTGTTGAAAGCAATGGTGCTGTAGAAAAGGAAAATATCTACAAAATATTTGTTGAACACAGCGATTACACCCTTAATTTTGATTGTGTCGATGCCATTCAATCATGGGATGAATATAAAAGGTTAACTTTTGATCTCGCGGGAATTACGAAGGAAAATTTATATTTTTGCAAAAAAGTACTGTTATCGTTACATGAAAATAACAATTATCCAATAATGCAGTCATTTATAACTCCACAAAACGTACCAAGTGAATGCATAGAAAAATACGAATCAGACTATTTACAACACATTTTTAAAGGTGAAAAGGAGTTTAGTACTAGCAATATACATCAAGCCCTCTCTATGGGAGAACATGTGTATTGGATGTCAAAAAACGATACAGCTGTAGACATGCTGGTTAATGTACTACCTGTTGCTTTTATCAATCAAGTAGAGGACTTATCTGAACGTGTAGAATTTGCATTGCTCGCATTCCAAGTTCGGGAGTTGTGGTATTGGTTTGTTGAGAGGAAAAGCAGTCCAGCAACATCATTTTGGCTTAAATATTCATTAGAAAATGTAACTTAACAAAGCATTTAAGAGTGATTCGCAACGCTTGGCAGTTTCGCTTCGCTCAAGTATAGCCAAGCGTCGCTCACACCTTAATGCGGCGTTAGTACGGGTTTGACATCAAAGGTCATAAGTTTTGGTGTTTATCTGTTTTGGCGCTCGTCTTTACACCTTTCAGTTTGTGCCTTTCACGTTCTTTCCGGTGGCACTATATGCGGAGTGTTCGCTTTGATTTTACCGTTTACGGCTTCTAACTCTTAGCCTATTTCTTTGGCGCTTTTTCATTTTCGTGGTGACTTTTGAGAGAACCTTGATTACTTTTTGTGTGGCTGTTGAAGTGCGAGGAAAGAATCCTTTTCTCATTTGAAGTCAGTAAAAGTAGGGGAGTTCAGTGCGTTTTTCTTCTAGCCAACTCTCGTCTATCAATGGCGGTAAAGTTTTGTAGCTGCCCGTCTCACTTCAGTGTTCAAAGCCTTTCATATCATGCCACTTTTCAATATCTTGGAGCGCATAAATAGAAGTAGCGCATGTACTAACAAATTGCTTAAGAGTGATTCGTAACGCGTGGCATTTTTACTTTGCGGTGGCTTATGTGATTAAGGCGTTGTGCGGTAGCTTTTGTATTGCGTTACTCACACCTTAGCAAGGCGTTATGTGCTTTAGGAGAAAACGATGAATAAGTGTCTAATCATCATATTAGCTAGTCTTTCATTTGGTGCTCTTGCTGAAGAAGAGTCCATTGACTGTAATAATGCGATGACCACAATCGAGATAAACCAATGTACTGCTATTGAACTAGAGTCAGCACAAGTTAAATTAGACAAATATCTAAACACTAGCTTTGAGCACAACTCTCATGACCCAGAACTGATCGCAGCAATTAAGCTTGCTCAACAGGATTGGCAAGCATATATGTCCTCTCACTGTGATTCGGTTTATACGCAATGGCGTGATGGAACTATTCGTGGAGTTATGGCGATATCGTGCAAAACTAAGTTAACTAAGCAAAGAACGCACGAGTTATGGGAAAACTTTTTAACTTATATGGACAGTACACCACCAGTTTTACCGGAGCCAAGTGTAGAGTAGGTTTCAATCACGCACATAACAAACTGTTCAAGAGTGATTCGCAACGCGTGGCATTTTTGCTATGCGTTGAATTTAGTGATTAAGGTGGTATGCGGGGGCTTCGGTATTGCGTTGCTCACACCTTAACAGGGCGTTAGGCATCAGGAGGAAACTTGGATAAATTTTCAATTGAATTACTAGAGAAAGTAAACGGATTCTATGCGACATCTTTCTCTCAACTAATGACAATTACACTTGGTTTGGTTGCATTCGTCGGTGTTTTGATTCCGATCTTGTTTACTTTTTACCACAATCGAAAAGTGAAATTAGAGTCTGAGTTGCTACAAAAACATATTGAGCAAAAGGTATTAGACGCTCAAGCTGAGCTTATGAAACATATTACTCAAGAGGTATGTTCGAAGTTTGACTCAGCTAGCTCTGAGAACGATAAAAGGTTGCATGTTCTGTCTGCTGGTTTATTTCATCTTCAAGCTAACTTTCAAATTAAAAATAAAAGCTTTAAGAATGCTACGGATAGTAGCTTTAGCGCCATATTTTCATGCATAGAGGCGCATGATGAATTAAACCTGAAACGTGGCTTGGAAGTTCTAATGAAACGTTGCCTACCATTTTTAACGCCAGAGCATGCAGTCAATCTAAAAGAACTGGATTTTAACCTAAGCGAGCTAATTGCCACCCTAAAAGGTATTAATGAAAATGGTCGCTATACTGACACCATATTTGAGCTTTCAGCAGCCAAGCATGAGCTGCTTCATAAACTGTCTACACACCATGAGGCGAATGCCTAACAAACTGTTTAAGAGTGATTCGCAACGCGTGGCATTTTTACTATGCGTTGAATTTAGTGTTTAAGGTGGTATGCGGCGGCTTCGGTATTGCGCTGCTCACACCTTAACAGGGCGTTAGGCGCAATAGGAGTATGCATTTTAAATGAACTTTGTAAATTGGCTATTTGACAAGTTAATTCGGTTTTATGTAAAGATCTTTTTAATTCTAGTTATACTTACGTTCATTCTGACAAGTTTTTTGGAAGATGAACTCATCAACTTAGTTATTTTTACTTGGTCGACAGCGCACTTGTGCATAATAGGTATTGCATTTTATTTTCATACTAGGCTTAGGATCATTATAAAAGGTGATATAAATAGGCATATCTCAATAATTTCTAGCAATAATGTGAACAAGCGGAAAGATCCAATTAGTGTGATTTCATTGTTCCCATCAGAAATCCCTGAAGACATTAAGACAGTCGATACTAATGCGAGAATTGTTTTTACGGGGTTAAAGGATTTTCCTTTTGTTCACTGTGTTGCTAGAACAATACACAATTTTAGTTATTATCGTTATGATTGGTTGAAAATAGATAAGTCAGCGTTCGATATGTCTTTCAAGTCATTGATGATAGGGGATATGATTTTATATCACAATAAGCGTTCACTTATAGGTCGATGTATACGTTTATTTACTAGGTGTTATTGGGAGCACTCTGCAATTTATTCAGGAAGTGGGAAGGTCATTGAAGCTGTGCCAGTTGGTGTAATAGAGTCTAACTTGAGTGACTGGCTTTTGGATGACAACGTCGAGATTGCTGTATTACGAGTGGATATGGATGAAGAAAAGCAACATGAAATAGTGGGGTTTATGAAAAGTACTATTGGAAAAAGGTATAACTATTCGGGTGTTTTTAACAGCTTTTGGGTTATTGTAACAGGTAAGTCATGTGATGGATTAATGACACCATTAATACTTTTTTCTAACTTATTGCTTTTGAGTATTGTATTTTACTGCAATTTTCATGCTCCTGACCTACCGAGATTGGGGTTACTATTTTTTTCTATATCTTCAGTCTATATGTTTGACTGTATATACCACTGGCTTGCATTTAAGCCGAATTTAAAATCACTATTTGAGGGTAAAGATGAGAAATCCAGAAACTAATCCATTTTCATTGTTTTTTAAAGCTATTTCTGAAAACTATACAGGAATTATTGCCATAATTCTTGTTGGTTCTGCTTGTTACTTATGGTTATTAGAAAAAACTGTTCCAGATGCATTACAAAATCTAATATTAATAGTAGTCTCCTTTCTTTTTGGGCAGAAATCTAAGCAGAGTCAAGGTGAAAGCGCCTAACAAAGCGTTTAAGGCAGATTCGCAACGCGTGGCATTTTTGGTTTTATTCAGCTTAAGTGTTTATGGCACAATAGTTTAGGTGCAGTAGTAGCGTTGCTCACTACTTAACGCGGCGTTATGCGTAATTGATGGAGTACAGAATATTAGATGGAAGTTGTAGAAGCGGATAAATCGGATTTAGTTTCATTCTTTGCGTATCTTGAACATCAGCTGTCTGAAAATGGTAATGGCGAAGTTCCTCTTTTTCAGCCAATGTCCAGAGAGCAAAGTGAAGTTCCAGAAGCAACAAAAGAAAAGTTTATCCAAGGTTTTTCCCATGAGTTTGGCGATGTAGGTTGGAGAAAGCTATGGGTTGTAAAAGACACGTATGGAAGTATCAAAGGTCATATTGATCTTCGCCACTACAATGATGAAAGCCGTTCTCATCGAGTTCTACTCGGTATGGGTGTACATGTTTCTTGTAGGAAGCAAGGTATTGGTCAAAGACTCATTGATGCTGTGATAAGTTTCTGCCAAGAAAAAGCTGAAATTGACTGGCTGGATCTTTGTGTATTATCAGAGAATTTTCCAGCAAAGAACCTCTACTTAAAATCAGGGTTCGATGTTGTTGGAGAGTTCAACGATCAATATCGAATCGATGGTTTGTCAGTCTCGGAAACAGCAATGACAAAGTGCGTCAAAAATTACGCATAACAAACTGTTCAAGAGTGATTCGCAACGCATGGCATTTTTACTATGCGTTGGTTTTAGTGTTTAAGGTGGTATGCGGCGGCTTTGGTATTGCGTTGCTCACACCTTAACAGGGCGTTAGTACGGGTTTTACATCAAAGGTCATAAGTTTTGGTGTTTATCTGTTTTGGTGCTCGTCTTTGCACCTTTCAGTTTGTGCCTCTCACGTTCTTTCCGGTGGCACTATATGCGGAGTGTTTGCTTTGACTTCACCGTTTACGGCTTCTAACTATTAGCCTATTTCTTTGGTGCTTCTTCATTTTCGTGGTGGCTTTTGAGAGAACCTTGATTACTTTTTGTGTGGCTGTTGAAGTGCGAGGAAAGAATCCTTTTCTAATTTGAAGTCAGTAAAAGTAGGGGAGTTCAGTGCGTTTTTCTTCTAGCCAACTCTCGTCTATCAATGGCGGTAAAGTTTTGTAGCTGCCCGTCTCACTTCAGTGTTCAAAGCCTTTCATATCATGCCACTTTTCAATATCTTGGAGCGCATAAATAGAAGTAGCGCATGTACTAACAAATTGCTTAAGAGTGATTCGTAACGCGTGGCATTTTTACTTTGCGGTGGCTTATGATGATTAAGGCGTTGTGCGGTAGCTTTTGTATTGCGTTACTCACACCTTAGCAAGGCGTTAGGAGGGATTATTTTGAAGCGATTTTTACTAGCAGCTTTATCCATAGTGTTTTTGACAAGTGATTCAAGTTCTTGCAAAAGCAGAAACGACCCTAGTAGTCCTATAAATATCGCAATTTATCAGATGATTGAGGGAAAAAGCAGCTCGTATGCTCAACGTTTGTTGAAGAAGGGAATGGACGTTAATACAGTCAATTCATGTGGAGCGTCACTATTACTCATGGCGTCATTTCTTGGTGACCATGAACTGGTAAAAACTTTACTATCAAGTGGTGCGCTCCCCAACATACAGAATTATGAAGGGAATAGCCCAGTTTTTGCATCTGCTAACTTCTCCAATAACAAAATATTAAAGCTACTTCTTGATAATGGAGGTGATCCCAATTTACTTCTTACTCAGGAGTATGTTTACAACTCACCATTAATGATTGCTGCAATCAATGAGAATATTGAAGGTGTTAGGTTATTATTAGAGGCGGGAGCCGATTGTAATTACCGCAATCAATTGGGAAATTCAGCAAGAAAAATTGGTGAGGCTTCATTGAATTTAGAGCTGAAAGCGTTGCTTATGGCGTGCGAAAATCCCACCTAACAAACTGTTCAAGAGGGATTCGCAACGCGTGGCATTTTTACTATGCGTTGGTCTTAGCGATTAAGGTGGTTTGCAGAGGCATCGGTATTGCGTTGCTCACCCCTTAACAGGGCGTTATAGCTCTGAGTTCGATGCGCCACATAGACGAATTTGCCATAGCTTCCTATCTTTATACTGTTGGTTAGGCATTCGAGGGTATCGCTATGTTTTTTGTCTTTTTGCTTTGGTTAGTGTTCGCAATATTAGTAGGGAAATATGCAGCTACAAAAGGGCAATCAGCTATTTTCTATTTCTTTTTGGCTGTCATTCTTTCTCCCTTAGTCGGCTTTATCATTGCGCTTATCTCTTCAGATAAACGAGAAGCAAGTATGTTAGACTCAGGTCACTACCGTAAGTGTCCTTATTGCGCTGAGCTTATTAAAGCTGAAGCAATAAGGTGTAGACACTGTAGTTCTAGAGTTGAAAAAGAGAAACATTACACTGACGCACAATATGCTCTCAAGTCCAGTGATACATACTATGATCCTAAGTACCTCAAGAGATCTTGCATGGCTTGTAATTATACAATCCCAGCGGGAAAAGTAGTTTGTCCTAGGTGCAGGGAGCTTCAAGAAAACTAGCCGAGCTATAACAAAGCATTTAAGAGTGATTCCCAACGCTTGGCATTTTCAGTTCAAGGTTGGGTTTCGTGTTTACGGTGCAATGGTTTAGGTTAGGTGGTAGCGTTGCTCACACCTTAATGCGGCGTTAAACGTTTTCTTAGCTTCAACATGAGCAGAAATTTAAAGGATCATAAATGAGTCAGAGCGTTATTTCAGATAACTGGTCATTACAAAATATTGGTGGGTTACTGACAGGTGGTATTGATGAAAGTGAATCGCACTACATTGCAATCGACAAAGAGAACGATCGTTACTCTTATGAAGATAGCTTGAGTGCCATTATCAATACAGAAGCATTGTTTGATTTACTCACTGATATTATTTTACGTGATCAGATTTTAGTCGAAGAGAACTTTATTAGTGCTTGGAACTGTGAAGGAAACCCATTTCAAGAGGCGGTATCTAAGGGGGTTATACGACCTTACCCATTTTTAGTCGACTATAAGAGGCTACAAGGACCCCGTGACGAGTTTATTGAACGCCTTAGTCTGACATCAGACTTAAAGAAAGATCATGAAGAAAGCCGAGTAGGTTTTATTCAGAATAGATATGCTCCGCATGGGTACTTATCACAAACTCTATGGGGCGGTGCAGGCATGTTAGCTAGAGGTTTTGTTTACGAAAAAGGATATACGCCTCACCCAGTTAGAAAGCGCTTTTTTACTGATGCTGGAATAATGGTTTCTAACGAAGATTCAGTACTGAGACTAAACAATCTAGTTTCAGAGAAAAGAGCCTCTATAGCTGCGCTACATAACGCAGGTAGTGAACTATATGCACTAAATGTAAATATGCTTCCTTTACCGATACGAGTTATACAAGAGTCAAATTCTGCAAGCGATATGATTAAGGTAGCTCTTCAGTTAAGAGAAGAGTACCAAGAACTAAGAGATTGGTTAAACTGCTACCAGCAAGCATTAAGCGATGGTAGCTATAAAGATATGAATAAATTTTCCAAAATTCTTCAATCTATCTCTTTATACGTCGATTCGACTATGGGTTCTGTAGACTCAAATGCTCCTACGTTCACAGCAGGCATTGGTGTGCTTAAGGTTGCTATAAAAGGGCAGCCTTTAAACTCGCTCGTAAATCAGTTTGGTATTCGCTCTATGGTAAATAAACTAATTCTTAGTCGTAGTGGTACATCAGATTTGAAGAAATATTTAGGTTTCTTTGACCATAAAAATACAGTTGTTGGTATGAAGGTTGTTGAACACTTCTCACAAAAAAACGTTTAACAAACTGTTTAAGAGTGATTCGCAACGCGTGGCATTTTTGTTATGCGTTGGTTTTAGTGTTTAAGGTGGTATGCGGGAGCTTCGGTATTGCGTTGCTCACACCTTAACAGGGCGTTATACGAATAGAGGGAAATTATGTACAAAAATACTGATTTTAACTTGGATTCAAAAGAGTTCAGGTTTA
>NZ_JAWOUO010000002.1:373535-684566 GCF_033339435.1 Vibrio sp. 378 | reverse complement strand
GCTCGACTTGCATGTGTTAGGCCTGCCGCCAGCGTTCAATCTGAGCCATGATCAAACTCTTCAATTTAAGATTTTGTCGGCTCAATGAATACTGAACATTACATAAAGTAATGTTTGAATTGACTGTGCTCTTATTGGTTTTTACTTTTGAAAAAGTAAAACAAAACAGCTCAAGGCTGCTTCCCAATTCGAATGGTCACTTCGTTTCATTGAAACCTAATTTGATACCGAGGTATCTAATTGGATTATCATCAACGAGTGCCCACACAGATTGATAGGTCTATATTGTTAAAGAGCTTGCTTCATAAGCTTTGCTATCGAAGCGGAGGCGTATTCTAAGGAATTAACTTTCAGTGTCAAACACTTTTTAAAATTAATTTTTAGAAGCTTTCTTTCGCCTTATTGCCAATTGCTTTTGCGTTTCCGCTTTGCCCTGACAACGGAGGCGCATTATAGGGAGATGATTTTTCTTGGCAACCCCTTTTTAGAAAAAAACTTAAAAAAAAGCATCGAGTGATTAAATCTCACTCAAACGCTTAATTTTAGCACTCAGTTGTTAACTTCAAGTAACAAATAGGCAATCAGTATGTGTCTACCCAGCTCTCTTTAAAGCTGGTGATATCAAGACTCAGTGATTGCGCCGCTTCGATTTGCTCGATAGCCTCTAGTTCTTTATTTACACTGCTCATCGTTAATGTGTTGTTGTCTAGCTCAAACACTTGGCGTTGCGTGGTGTAATAGAACTTAAGCGTAGTGAGCGCTTTTACATCGTCATTGCTCGCGGCTGCTTTAATGCTTTTTAGTTTACGAAAGATTTTGTTGTGCAGTTGCTTGAGTTTCCAAACGTACAGCACTTCTTCCATGTATGGTCGAGTTTTAATGTGATTCAATAAAGAGAGGGAAGTTGCAACTGCGAGAACGACACCAATCAAATTCCAATGGAAATTGCCCGTTGATTGTTCTGGTACGACTTCAGTGTTGCCAAACAAAACAATCAACAAGGTACTAAAGGCAAGAGAGGAGATGGCGAGCAACGCAACAAAACCGCCAATCACAAGGTTTACTTTCTTTTTATAAATGTCTTTATTTATCTGTTTGATTTCCATATACCGCTCCTAACAGGTTACCTCTATTTTAACCAGCGCACTCCGCACGACAATCGAAGCTTTGTAAGTAAGTTCACATTTGCTATTAAACTCGCATCCCTTCCCTGCTTGGGTATATACTTCCGCGCATTCACTCTTCCTATATAGAGGCTAAATTCATGCGCTCTTTTGTTTTACGAGCTCGCGCGGCGCCAACCACCAGCAAAGCACTGTTAGAAGGTGTTGGTAATGAAGCGCATACAGAGATTCTTGCTCATACCATGATGAACACTATGTTCGTTGCTCAATCACACCGTGAAGATGTGGTTGTTCACTTGGTTTTGGAAAGCACAAAAGACTTCTCACGCACCATTACTATTCGCTCCAACGACATCACCAACATTGGCGGCTTCCATGAGTCAACCTTGATTGCAGCAGTGGCTCGCGCTTTGGATGCTTCGGTTGGTATGGGTAAAGAGCAACTTCGTGAAGTCGAACCTGGTATTACCGTTCGTACAGTGAGCTTTGAACGCCTAGTACAAGAGCTGGCAGAAGATCACCAACTATATATGTTGGATAAGAAAGGCGAATTTGTTCGTGATGCAGAAATTGGTGAAAATCCATGTTTCTTGCTAACTGACCATATACCGATGCCGAAAAAGTCTTTTAACAGCTTAAAGCGCCTTGGCACAGAGAAGATCAGCTTAGGTCCTAAGATGCTTTTCGCTTCTCAGTGTGTGGTATTGATCCACAATGAGTTGGACATACGCGAATTCTAGTTATTCGCGCACACGTTGCTAGGTAATGAAAGAGGACTCCATTGAGTCCTCTTTTTTGTTTCTATAGGGATGCTAAGTTTACTTACCACCAATGCTCAAACGAGCAAAACGAACGTCTGGCGAGAAGAAAGTTCGGCTATCGTTAATTAACTGAGTATCACCCACTGCCTCAACTTCTTGCAGCATCTTGTAGAAGTTACCCGCTACCGTGATCCCACGAACTGGTTGAACGCGCTCTCCATCACGGCACAAGAAGCCACTCGCACCAAATGAGAAATCACCACTCACTGCATCCGCACCAGAATGGACACCTTGAAGCTCGACTAACTCTAGGTACTCACCCGCTTTTACTTCTGACGCACTGCTGTTGCCTGTCGCAATCACTTTGTGATTCGCTGATACGTCTAGGCTCGATTTTGCACCGCGAGCGGCACTTGCTGTCGAGACTGCGCCCAAATAACTTGCGGTCTGGCTGTTGTGTAGCAAGGTTTTCAACTCACCATTAGCAATCATGACATTATCTTGAGTAGCGAAGCCTTCACTATCAAAACTCGCGATTGCCATACCATTTGGCATGTAAGCCGTATCAGTAAAGGTAATTAAATCACTCGCAACACGTTGACCAAGCTTGTCACCCAGTGGCGTAATGCCTTTCATCGCGCTTACGCCAGAGAAAGCACTGCCGAAAGCACCGAATAAACTTGCTAGCGCATTAATGTGGAAAATAGCAGGGTAGTTACCTGTCGCAACCGGAGCACCTTCCAGAAGATCACGAGCAAGGTTGTAGCCACCTTCGATACAGTAAGCTGGATTCAACTCATCAAAACGGCGACCAAGTGACATTCTACCCGCCATTGACTGTTTGCCGTCTTTTTCAAACAAGGTATACGCGTAACAAGTGAACGAGCGCTCGAAGTGTTGACACAATGTGCCTTGAGTATTGGCAATGATCAGTTGTGTTTCGCCATCGCTGTAACCATTGTAAGGTGCGCTAGAAGCGTGAGGCAGAGCCACTACGCCTTGCTCAAGTGCGAGAGACAGTTCGATTTTTTCGTCAACAGAAGTGGTATCTTCTTGCACAATCTCAGCAACATCAGTCGTGATTTGGCTGTTAACGCAACTAATAGTCTGATGTTCATCTTGCTTGGAAAAGCGAGCACTTTGCAGCGCATTAGTTAGCATTAAATCCAAGCTTGGTTGCTCTAACGACTCAGAATAGCTTGTTGCAACACGCGCATCTTTCACAACACGAACACCCAGAACTTGGCTTGAGCTTACTTTGTACTCATCCAGCTTTCCTTGGTTCGCTTTCAAAGAAAAGCTACTGTTACGGTTTACAATGACGTCCGCTTCTGCACCTTGGCGTTTTGCTTCTGATAGGACGTAATCAACCGCATTAAGAAGTTGTTGTTCTTGGCTCATTAGTTACCGCCTCCTACCAGAATGTTATCTACTTTCAGCGTTGGCTGACCGACAGTTGTTGGTACTGAACCACTCACGGAACCACACATGCCCGGCGCAAGCGCCATGTCTTTGCCGACCATGCTGATTTCTTTCAACACTTTTGGACCCGTGCTGATCAGCGTTGCTGTTTTCAGAGGCTTGGTGATTTTGCCATTTTCAATGAGGTAGGCTTCACGAACAGCAAAGTTAAACTCCCCCGTACCCGGTTGAACAGAGCCACCGCCCATCTTCTTCGCATAGATACCACGTTCGATGCCTGCCAGCATGTCATTAAGTGAATGCTCGCCCTCTTCGATAAAGGTGTTACGCATGCGCGAGGTTGGTGCGAACTTGTAGTTTTGACGACGACCAGAACCCGTAGGCTCATAACCTGTCTTCATGCCACCCATTTTATCGACCATGAAGCTGGTTAGCTTACCGTCTTTGATCAGTTGAGTGCGCTGAGTCTTCATACCTTCATCATCAATGTGAATCGAGCCCCATTCGTTGGTCATGGTGCCATCATCGACTGCATTCACTGCGGTGTGAGCAACCATTTCGCCCATCTTGTCGTGGAAGACTGATGCTTTCTTCGCAACTGAAGTGGTTTCTAGCAAGTGACCACATGCTTCATGGAAGATAACGCCGCCAAAGCCGTTACCAATCACCACCGGCATTTCACCCGATGGACAAGCATCCGCGCCAAGTTTTACTAACGCTTGCTGCGCGATAGTTTGACCTAGCTCTTTGGCATCAAGCTGTTCACTGAATTCCCAACCAGCAAGAGCGCCAGGACCTTCCATACCAGAAGACTGCTCATTACCTTTTTGCGCGACAGTGTTACCAGCAACACGAATGTAGTGGCGAGTATCGTCAACGTGTAGACCTTCTGAGTTGAAGATAGACACTTGTTGCTCGCGCTGAAGAACGCTGCCAATAAACTGGCTGATATGTTCACTCTCAGCACGTGCGGCTTGGTCAACTTTCAATAGAAACGCGATTTTTGAATCTAGGTTAGCATCCTTACCTAGCGGCATGCGGCAACCATGTTGGATTGGGTAGCGGTTCAAATTCAAAGAACCCGCTGACGCGATTTGCTCACGCTTGTCTTTTGCAGCAAGCAGCGAGGTTACGCGCTTTAGTTCGGCTTCATCTGTGCTGTTGGTGTAACCGTAAAGCACCTTATGACCGAAAAAAAGACGAATACCGATACCAAAATCGATACCCGAGTTAACCTTATCCACTTCACCAGATGCGATCTGGACAGTGTTGGTTTGGTGATGTTCAACGAATAGTTCAGCGAAATCAGCCCCCAAAAAGAGCGCATGATCGATCACTGACTTCGCTGTTACAGAATTAAGCATGAAGTCTCCTTGCTCGATGATCGTCTTAGCCTTCCTAATTAACTGTGAAAAAGTTCAACAAAGTTAAATTGGCAACACGTTAAATTTTAACAGTTTTTTAACCTTGTTTTGTGCTAATCCTTGCTTAACGAGACCACGATTATTTATTAAATATTCCAGGTTCTGCTCATTCACCAGAGCGTTGCACTAGTAAATTCCACCCAGCAAACCATTTAGGTGCTTACTTTATCACTCACCTCGCATAATTGAATACTCATTATAATTACGCTCAAAAAACGTATCCCTTCCGCAATGGTCCTGCTATCATCCGAACGAAATAGTCGGGGGGCCACACGACAAGTGTTGGCTGAGATCGAAATTCGAGACCCGTTGAACCTGATTCAGTTAGCACTGACGTAGGGAACTATGCACACTTTGCCTTTCGTCGCCCCTCTTAGGTAAGCGATAGCGATCGAAAAATCGATCTATCTGCAACGGTCAAAGTCAGTTCCTATACGTCTTGTAGTAGGAGCGACCATGACGCAGCAATCACAACCTCATTCACATCACACGCCAGCCTTGCCTACCCCTATCGTATTGACCATCGCGGGCTCAGACAGTGGTGGCGGTGCAGGTATTCAAGCCGACATCAAAGCGATGTCCGCAACCGGCAGTTTTGCTTGCTCGGTAATCACGGCGATTACTTCGCAAAATACCCAAGGCGTTTCTGCGATTTTCCCCATTCCTCTCGACCATGTAGAGAGCCAACTTGATGCAGTATTTACCGACCTCAACATCGTTGCAGTCAAAGTGGGCATGCTGGCAGATTCCAACATCATCAAAGTCGTTGCAGACAAAATTAAACAATACCAGCCAAAACACCTCGTGATTGACCCTGTAATGGTGGCCACCAGCGGCGATCTATTACTGGAACAGTCGGCAATCCGCACTTTAAAAGAAGAATTGATTCCGCTCGCAGACATCATTACCCCTAACCTACCCGAAGGCGCAGCATTGACGGGTAAGCCAATGCCTCAATCAGAATCTGAAATGAACGATATGATTACCGACCTTCGTGCGCTTGGCGCCAAAGCTATTCTGCTCAAAGGCGGTCACCTTGAAGAAAATGAAAACAGCAACGATCTGCTTATCATGCAAGACAGTGCCGAGTTAATTAGCGCCAAGCGATTTCCAACCAAAAACACTCATGGCACAGGCTGTACACTTTCTTCCGCCATTGCGTCTTATCTTGGCCAAGGCAACAACCTACACAAAGCGGTGCACCTGGGTAAGCAGTACATCAGCCAAGCTATCGCACACGCTGATGAATTGGATGTAGGTAAAGGCCATGGCCCTGTGAACCACTTTTTTGCGGGTCATACTTATGTTCGCTAACACGATTGGCATTCAGCTTTCCGATGCTAGTCTGCGATACAAAGACAGCCAAACACCAACGCTAGCAGGGTTGAGTATGACTATTCCTGCTAATCAATGGACAGTGTTACTTGGTCGCAGTGGCTGCGGGAAAACCACAATATTGCGTTACTTAGCTGGCCTACTGGATGACCAAGTTGACTGGCATGGCGAACTCATCACAACGGATGGCGCTGCACTGCATGACCGTATCGCTTACATGGCTCAGCAGGATTTATTGCTACCGTGGTTGAATGTGTTAGACAACGTCTGCCTCAGTTCTCGATTTTCTCAAGTGCAAGCACCAGAGCAAAATAGACAACGTGCACTGACTTTACTAAGCCAAGTGGGACTCGCCGATTACGCGGATGCTAAGCCAGCTCAGCTCTCTGGCGGCATGAGACAACGTGTTGCCCTTGCTCGCACTCTGATGCAAGACAAGCCTCTAGTTCTGATGGATGAGCCTTTCTCTGCACTGGACGCGGTTACTCGTCATAAGTTGCAAACCTTGTCTGCCGAATTGCTGAAAGATAAGACGGTTGTTCTGATTACCCACGACCCACAAGAAGCGGTGCGATTAGCTCACCAACTCTATGTGTTGCAAGGCACACCTGCGCAAGCTCAGCACTTGGTCGTTCCAGACTCCAAGCCGCCCCGAGTTCTCGATGGAGAGTGCGCGGCGTTACAACAAGCGATTTTGGATCAACTGGAGAAAGACTATGAGTGATATGACTCAGTACAACTCCGTTTCGGCACGCATTAGTAAAAAAGAACGCGTGACCCATCCGGCTCTGCGCTTGGTCATTAGCACAGCGGTGATCTTGGGATTGTGGCAGTTGGTTGTTGTGGTATTCGACATGCCAAGCTTCATCTTACCTTCACCAATTGAAGTGCTGGATAGATTGGTCACTCGTTACGATGTCTTGCTCAAACATACTTGGGTTACCGCGCAAGAGATTTTACTTGGTTTGGCGCTTGGATTATCAATGGGTTTGCTGTTCGCATTGCAAATGCTGATGTTCGAACCGCTGAAGCGTTGGTTACTGCCCATTCTGATTGCTAGCCAAGCGATCCCTGTGTTCGCCATCGCGCCAGTACTCATGCTTTGGCTGGGTTACGGCATTGCATCGAAAGTCGTCATGGCGGCGATCATCATCTTTTTCCCCGTCACCACATGTTGCTACGACGGCTTACGTAATACACCAACAGGTTACCTCGATCTTGCCAAGACCATGGGCGCGTCTAAATGGCAGCTACTTCGTCATATTCAATTGCCAGCCGCACTACCAACTTTAGCCTCAGGTATTCGTGTTGCCGTCGTTATTGCGCCAATTGGAGCAGTGGTCGGTGAGTGGGTAGGTTCAAGTGAAGGCTTGGGTTATCTGATGCTCCAAGCCAACGCTCGCATGATCATTGATGAGATGTTTGCGGCGCTGTTTATCCTCGCCGTACTGTCTATCTCACTCTACTTCATCACCGATAAATTATTGAAAAAAGCCATCCCTTGGGAAAGCAAGTAATTGCAGAAAATAACCAAAGGAAATTGGGAAAGAAAAGGAAGAACCCCGTGAATAAAAACAAACTTATGAGCGCTGCTGCTCTACTCGCTTCAGTTGTATCAACCAACGTACTCGCTGCTGAAAAAGAGATGACACTGATGTTGGATTGGTTCGTCAATCCAAACCATGGTCCTATCGTGATTGCCAAAGAGCGCGGTTACTTCAAAGAACAAGGTTTGAAGGTCAACATTCAAGAGCCTGCAGATCCAAGTACACCACCTAAGTTGGTCGCTGCTGGCAAGGTCGACATGGCGATTTCATACCAACCGAGCCTAACTATCGATGTCGCAGCTGGTTTGCCACTAATCCGCTCTGCGACTTTGATTGCTACGCCACTCAACACGTTGATGGTGTTGGACAACGGTAAGAATGAAAACCTTGGCGACTTGAAAGGCAAGAAGATCGGTATTGCGATCGCAGGCAACGAAGAAGCGACAATCGGCACCATGCTTGCGCAAGAGAACGTGAAGTTTTCTGACGTACAAATCATCAACGTAGGTTGGGCGCTGTCTTCGTCTCTTGCGTCTGGCAAGGTGGATGCGATTTGGGGCGGTCTACGTAACTTCGAAACCAACCAACTAGCATTAGAAGGTTATAAAGCTAAAGCCTTCTTCCCTGAAGAACACGGCGTGCCAGCGTATGACGAGTTAGTCTTCGTAGCCAATGCGAAAACCTACGACAAAGAAGCCATCAAGGCATTCAACAAAGCACTAGAACAAGCAACCACTTACATCGTTAACCATCCAAAAGAGTCGTGGAAAGAGTTTGTGGCTTACTCACCAGACACGCTCAACAACGAGCTTAACCAACGCGCTTGGAACGACACGCTAACTCGTTTCGCTCTTCGTCCATCTGCAGTAGATTTGAAACGCTACGATGATTATGCCGAATTCATGTATTCACAAAAAATCATCGAAACACTGCCAAAAGCGAAAGATTACGTACCGAGCTTTGACTAATTCTACTTACCTTAGGATCTAAGCCTAGGGTCTTTTGATAACGAGATACCCATAATGAAATACCAAGATTTGATCGACGCTTGCCGCCAAGATTGGCAAGAATACACTGAGCATGCTTTCGTGCAGCAATTGGCGCAAGGCACTCTGGCTCAGCCTTGCTTTCTGCATTACCTAAAACAGGATTTTCTTTTCCTAAAGCAGTACGCCCGAGCTTACGCATTAGCGATCTACAAAGCGCGTACTTTGGATGACATGCGCCGCGCCCTACCAAGCGTACATGCATTGCTCGATTCTGAAATCGCCCATCACGTGACTTACTGTGAGCAATGGGGACTGACGGAATCCGACCTAGAAAACGAGCCAGAAGATTTCGGCACTGTGGCTTACACCCGCTACGTGTTGGATGCAGGCATGACGGGCGATCTTGTTGATCTATACGCGGCACTGGCACCATGTTCTATCGGTTATGCCGTAATCGGTAAGATGCTGATTGAAAGTGAGAACACGGTAATCGAAGGCAATTCATACGCAAGTTGGATCAACCTCTACGGTGGTGAGGAATTCCAATCTGGTGTCGCAAAAGGTGCAGAACACTTTAACCAGTTATTGGCGGAAATCGACATCAACAGCCAACGCGGTCAAAACCTGATTCAGGTATTCAAAACTGCAACGCGTATGGAAGTGGCATTCTGGCAACAAGGCCTGAACGCTCAGCAAGATTAATCGGAGAGTCTCATGTTAATTGAACAAATCACCCAAGCATTAACCGCAGTACGCCAGCAAAAGCCATTAGTCGTCAACATCACTAACTACGTGGTGATGAACAACACGGCAAACGCGCTATTGGCTATCGGCGCTTCTCCAATCATGGCGCACTCCAAACAAGAGATGGCAGAGATGATGTCGTTCGCGGGTTCACTGGTTATCAACATTGGTACCCTAGACAGCGTTTGGACACCGCGTATGAGCTATGCCGTAAAGCAAGCCAATGCCAATGGTAAAATCGTTATACTCGACCCAGTCGGTTGCGGAGCAAGCTCACTACGTACAGAGACATCACGTGAGATCGCACGCCTTGCAAATAAGCTGATCATTCGTGGTAACGCCTCAGAAATCATCGCTCTCGCTGGCGAGCAAGCACAAAGCAAAGGCGTTGATGCGTTAGACAGCAGCGACGCAGCACTTGGCGCAGCCAACTTCTTAGTCGCAGAGTATGGTGCAAGTGTAGTGATTTCTGGCGAGACTGATTACATCGTCACGAAAGAGCAAACCGTCCAGTTGAATAATGGTCACGAGATGATGCCTTACGTAACCGGAATGGGCTGTACACTAACGGCACTGACGGGTGCTTTCGCTGCTGTTGGTGATCACTCCGGACTTGCTGCTGCGGCGGTACTGGGCGTTGTTGGCGAGATTGCAGCGGAACAAGCTCGTGGTCCAGGCAGCCTGCAAATGAACTTGTTGGATGAGCTTTACCAGTTGGATGAAGAAACTCTAGCAAAACGCCTAAAACTGCAAGTGAGCTAAGCTTTGCTCTAATAAATACCGGCCTCTCATTCCATCTAGGAGAGGCCCAAAGGAAACAAAATGAACGCCTATCGTTTATATTTGGTCACCGATGACCAACAAGATTTAGCCACACTAAAGCGTGTAGTGAGAAAAGCCGTGGAAGGTGGCGTGACCATGGTACAAGTCCGCGAAAAACACGGCGATATGCGTGCGTTTATCGAACGAGCTCAAGCCGTAAAGACTATCCTTGAAGGTACTGGCGTCCCGCTAATCATCAATGATCGTGTTGATGTTGCCCTTGCCGTCGATGCCGATGGTGTTCACCTCGGGCAGTCAGACATGCCAGCAGAGATCGCTCGTCAATTGATTGGCCCAAACAAGATTCTCGGCTTATCGATTGAGACTGAAGAGCAGCTGGCAGAGGCGGGTTATCTGCCCATTGATTACATCGGTTTGAGTGCGATATTCGCTACACCTACCAAAACCAACACCAAAAAACACTGGGGTATTGAAGGTTTGAAGATGGCGCTGAACACCACGCCCTTACCAATCGTCGCGATTGGTGGCATCAACGAAACCAACATTCCTGCCCTGAGTGCGACAGGTGTGCATGGTTTGGCTTTGGTTTCTGCCATTTGTCATGCAGAAAACCCAACCAAAGCAGCAGAGTACTTACTTTCTCTGATGGATTAAGACCCCAACGCTTAAGGATGAGCGCCTTTACCCTCCGGATAAATGTCATCAATTCATCACTCAACCTTCATTCTCTCGTCGAATTGACAGAGCGTTGATAAGTTTTTCACGCCAGATAACGTAAGATAAGCCCCTTATTTTCACGTGGTTGAATAACCCTCAATAAAAACAAAACGCTCTCAATGAAAACCAAAAAATATGGATTGATGATGCTCGCCTTGTTTGTTCTTGGCATCATCCCAATGTCGCTGTTTGGCTCTTATCACAATCTCACTTCACAGGTGCCTGAAAGTCTGGGTATTACTTTTACTTTGCTCACAGATTCTGCTGGTAGCAAAGGCTTTTTAATTACGTTAACACTGCTACTGCTTTCTTTATTTCGCTTTAAACCAAGTCGCATTGAGTGGATACAAAAACTCTCAATGTTAGGGTTGTTACTTGTGATTGGTTTTGCCAGCAAAACGGGGCTAAAACTGATGACAGAAAGCCCGCGTCCCTACGCCGAACTGCTTGCTGCAGAGCAATTGATTGAGCACCCAGAAGCGTTTTATCAGTTGGATACAAAGCAGCAAGCCAACGTAATTAACCAGATTTCTGAACACGTCAGTGATTGGCGAACGCGCCATTGGCAAGGCGAGAAAGACTATTCTTTCCCATCCGGCCATACGATTTTCGTTTCGATTTGTTTGGCTTTCTTTGGCGGGTTGTTCTTACAGAACAAGTGCTATATCTCTGCACTGTCATTATGGATGTGGGGAATGAGCGTCGCATATAGCCGCTTATGGCTGGGGATGCATCGCCCTGAAGATTTAATAGGCTCAGTCTTGTTTGTCGCGATTGTATTTACTTTACTCCCGACATTTCAGATTAAGAAACAGATGCCATTTGTTTCTCTCGCTTCGCGCTAATGTGAACGATTACTAGATAAAAAAGAAGCCAGCGATTCGCTGGCTTCTTGCTTTAAAACGCTACTTTTTTCTAACCATTTCTTGGTGGTTCAAACGCTGTTAGTTCTAATTCTGGGCCAGTGTATTTTTCAATACGAACCAGTGCCGAGTTCGCCGCACAGCCGTTTGCAAGTCGAGAGGTCGGAATATCCAACGTTAACACGTTACAACCGCCGTTCTTACAAATGCCGGTTTTCGGATCCAGATCCGGCCAGCCGCCTTCATGAATACACACTGAACCTTGCTTGATTCGGTCAGTCACTTCTGCACCAACCAATACTTGGCCACGGTTGTTAAACGCACGAACTAAATCGCCCGTTTTAATACCACGCGCTTTCGCATCTTCAGGGTGAATCCAAATAGGTTCACGGTTTGCAATTGCGTACTCTTCGCGAATCTTCGCGTAGTTAAACTGGCTGTGTAGACGATGCGCTGCGTGCGCGGTCATTAGCTGCAACTCGCCGTCTTTTGCATTGCCAGTGTACTCGGTTGGTGCCATCCACGTTGGGTGTGGAGGACAGTCTTCCAACTGATAACCTTCAATGGTTTTCGAGAAGATTTCGATCTTACCACTTGGTGTACCGAGTGGATTCATGATCGGGTCTTCACGGAAATCTGCGTAACGAACAAACTGTGCGTTCTTCTCGTTCCACTTCATCTCGATCAGTTGGTTATCTTCCCAGAACTTGCTAAAGTTCGGCATTGCTACGCGAGAGCCACGGCCACCTTGTTGCGCCGCCTTGTAGAAGCCGTACAGCCATTCCATTTCAGTTTTGCCTTCGGTGTACACATCACGGCCACCCGGTGCTAGCATCTCTGCCATGTCCGCGAATACATCGAAGTCATTACGCGCTTCACCTTGCGGCTCAATCACTTGCTTCATTGGCACCAAGTGTTGGTTACTGTAGTCACCTGTCATCGTTAAGTCGTTACGCTCGAACGATGTGGTGATTGGCAGAACAATGTCCGCGTGCTTCGCAGCCGCCGTCCAGTAAGGCTCTGAAATCACGATCAGCTCAGGCTTTTGCCACGCTTTGATCAGACGGTTGGTGTCTTGGTGGTGAGTAAAGTTCGCACCACCTGCCCACCAAATCATCTTGATGTCCGGGAACGTCAGTTCATGACCGTTATGATGGTAGGATTGACCTGGGTTTTCCAACGCCTCGACAATACGCGCCACAGGGAAGCTTTGCACCGCGCCAGACACCGCCCAGTCGTTCCCCGCAGAAGAGCCGCCACCCAGCGATGCCGAAATCGCAGGAAGTACGCCAGCATCACGAGCAGGGTTACCACCGTTTGAGTAGTGGTAAGAGAAACCAAAACCACCGCCCGGTAAACCGATCTGGCCCAACATCGTTGCCAGTGTAACCAGCATCCAGTGACGCTGCTCACCGTATTGTTGGCGCTGCATGCCCCAACCCGCCATCAGCATGGTGCGGTTTTTACTGAAGATGTCAGCCAGTAGCTCAAGTTGCTTTGCAGGTACGCCACAGATTTGTGATGCCCATTCTGCTGATTTTTCTACGCCGTCTTCTTCGCCCATCAGGTACGCTTCAAACTTGTCGTAACCTGCGGTGTATTTATCGAGGAAGGCTTTATCGTGCTTACCTTGTTTCACTAAGGTGTGTGCGATACCCATCATCATTGCCACGTCGGTCATTGGGTGAGGAGCAATCCACTCCGCATTCTCACCAAAGAACTCGATGGTTTCAGAACGAATAGGGTCAATAGCGATAACCGTCTTGCCTGATTTTTTCAACTGATGGAAGAACTCAAGACCAGCACAGTCTGTTGAGCTCCACGCGATTTTTAGAGTGTTGATCGGGTTTAAGCCCCAAAGCACAACCACATCGCTGTGCTCTAGTACCACTGGGTACGTGGTTTGCTGCTCGTACACTTCGATAGAGCCCACAACGTGCGGCATGATGACCTGCGCAGCACCCGTTGAGTAGTCACCCAAGTGGCCTGAATAGCCACCCGCCATGCTCATGTAACGTTGCAGCAAGGTTTGTGCTTTGTGCAGCACGCCACTTGAACGCCAGCCGTAAGAGCCTGCAAACACAGAAGCCGGGCCATATTCTTTGCGAATTCGCATGTGCTGCTCGTGGATCAGCTTGTAAGCCTCATCCCAAGACACAGGCACAAACTCATCACTACCGCGCACACCTTCTGGCGACGATGGGTTTGCCAAGTAGCCTTTACGTACCATTGGGTACTTCACACGCGCCTTGGTATGCACTTGGTCAGGCCCAGTAGTTTGTAGACTATTTGGTACAGTTTGTGGAAGAGCATTAGTAGTCGAAACCAACTTACCATCTTTCACTTCACATAACATTGGGCCCATGCGGCCCGCCGTTAGAATGCCTTTGCCGCGAGCATTAGAAGACGCAACAGACATAGGTGCAAATGAAGTGAATGCCATTGCACCAGCCGCCATACCAGTACCTTTTAGAAATCCGCGACGGGTCATATTAGTCATAATCTTATCCTTCTATTTATCGTTAGTGACCAACCACATCTTTCGCGTGGTGCTGGAAGAACTTGGTTAGAATTTCTAGGTTCTCGGCTGAAATATCAGTTCGATCACCCATACTTTTCGCTACCGGTCCCCATGCATTCACTGTGAAGTGATTTGAAGGAATTTTCGCGTGACAAGTGGCACAGTAAACGTTGTCCAACTCTTCTGCGTATGACCATACTGGATCAAGCGTGTCTACAACTGGAGAATCAATAGCACCTGTTAGAGAAACTGCGCGCCATTCGTTGCCGTAAACATCCGCCTCAAATTCACCAGCTTCAAGCGCTTGTTGGCCTTGCTCTGTTAGCGTTGCTACGATGGCACGTTGACCTTCTCCCATGTAAAGCACTTGTTCTGCGCCTTTCATTTGGAATGCATTCAACTTAACAGTGCGGTTGTCGCCTTCCGCGCTCATCACTTCCAGTTTTGTTGTTGGATTGATGGTACCCATTTCACCCATATTAATCGTTGTTACTGGGTAAACTACCTTCGCGTTAGCAGCTGTCTTCGTCGTGAAGCTCATCAGCGTTTCAAATGCTTTGCTGTCTAGCTCTGCTTCTGGTGCAAAGTGAGCCACACCTTTGTGACAATCGATACACGTTTGATCGTTCGCTTTCGCGTATTCGTGCATCTTCGCCGCATCGCGTGATTGCTCAAACTCTTCCATTGCATCGAAATCATGACACGAACGACACGTCGCTGAATCGTTTTCACGGAACTGAGCCCATACCGTTTCAGCCATGTCTTTACGATGTGCTTCGTATTTCTCTGGCGTGTCGATCTTGCCTGTCACAAATTCATGGTAGATGTCTTTCGACGCGCGAATTTTGGTGATCAGGTAATCCATTGGTTCTTGAGGAATATGACAGTCAGAACATTCCGCGCGAATGCCTTTCGCATTACTGAAGTGCACTGAGCCTTGGTACTCTTTGTAAGGGGTTTCCATAGAGTGGCACGAGAGACAAAATTCAGTATCTGAGGTGTAATGCATTACTGCCGCACTCCCCCCCAAAGTTAACCAGCCCACACCAATGCCGGCAGCAACCAGCAGTGCAACATATCGTTTTTTTATTGACATAATTAGCAACACTTCCAAATAAAATGTAATTATAGGTCGCAAATTACTACTTTATGGGTAGTCCTCTCTTGATCCACATCATTTCCGTGTTGCTCTGTATTCCTCAAGTATGAAATTTTGTTATTTGCATCTCAAAGATGAATATATGGCAATAATCCATTACCCAGCCAACCATTCACCACATAAATCACTTTTATGAATGCAACTATTTGATTAAACAGATAAGAGGATGAGAGACTGAATCTCCACATTGATGCAGTAAGGACACGCATGTCAGTTTATATCGAGACGCACAGAAACCAATTAAGACCCATCAAAGCCAGTGACTGGGAACTCTTTCAACGATTACTCTCCGAACAAGAGGTTATTGCACTCTGTTTCGATCGTCCCAGCGAAACAGAAATAAGAGAAAAATTTGCTTCGCGATTATTACCATGGACCCCAAATTGCCAGCATTGGCTTTGCCTTGTAATACTCGATAAGCAATCTGAGCAACCCATCGGCATCACTGGCTTTGCTATTGAAAACGGTAAGGCAGAGGTAGGTTACTTACTTTTGCCGGAATTTCATGGCCAACAGCTTGGAACAGAAACTCTTCAAGCGCTTCTATACTGGGCAACCTCGACACATAACATCAACCACTTTTCCGCGACGGTCACTGAAGGCAATATTGCGTCAGAGCGTGTCCTGATAAAATGTGGTTTCGAACTCATTGAGGTTATTCCAGACGCATACCAAATTGGTGGCAAATCCTACGCCGATAAAATCTACTCACTACATAAATAAGGACGTATTTTGAATAAAGTAGTCATCATTACCGGCGCAAGCCGAGGTATTGGAGCCGCAGCGGCGAAAAAGCTGGCCGAGCAAGGCTATCGCGTTTGCGTTAATTACCGCACTCAGCAAGAGGCCGCCGACCAAGTTGTGGCAGAAATACAAGCAAACGGTGGCAAAGCGATTGCCATCGCCGCAGACGTAGCCGATGAGAAGCAAGTGCTCTCCTTGTTTGATGAAACAGAACGTGAATTTGGTGCAGTGACGCACTTGGTCAACAACGTTGGAATCCTCTTTACTCAATCGCCTTTGTCAGAAATCAGCTTGGAACGCTTTCAGAAAGTAATGAACACCAATGTAAATAGCTGTTTTCTCTGCTGTCGAGAAGCGGCGAGGCGATTCAGTGCAGGCGGTGCAATTGTGAATGTCTCCTCTGGAGCGTCGCGCTCAGGAGCGCCATTTGAGTATGTCGATTACGCCACATCAAAAGGCGCGATGGATACTTTAACTAAAGGGCTCTCGCTAGAGTTGGCAGAGCGCAATATTCGCGTCAATGGCGTTCGACCTGGTTTCATTTACACTGATATGCATGCCGACGGCGGAGAACCAAACCGAGTAGATAGACTCAGCCCTCAAATTCCTCTTAAACGCGGTGGCACGGTAGAAGAAGTAGCAAATGCGATCGCTTGGCTATTAAGTGACGAAGCCTCTTATGTCACAGGATCATTTATCGATATTGCAGGGGGCAGATAGAATGCAAGTCCATATCCGACAAGCGATTCCCGATGATTTAGACGAAATTTTTCAGCTTAATTTTCAAATTAATTCACTGCATTTTGCAAATGCGCCAGAAGCCTTTGTTGCGCCTTCAGAAGCTGACCGTAAATTTCTTGCACAAGCACTAGAGAACAAAGAGCGACTCTTTTTGATTGCCGAACGCGAACAGCAAATTCTCGGCTTCTTAACCGCGATGATCACCCAAAACGACACCGTCAGTTTTCTGATCAAAGACCCAATTTGTCGCGTGGGAACAATTGTTGTCGATGAAGCGCAAAAGCAGCAAGGAATCGGCCACCAACTGCTCCAAACCTGTGAGCAATGGGCGCGCGATGCCAATGCCACACAAGTTCGATTGGAAGTGATGGAATTCAATCAGCCAGCACAGCGCTTTTACGATAATCAAGGTTTTAAAACTAACTCACGCATTATGCTGAAACATTTGTAACGATAACGACAATTAAGCGCTTTTCACGACTAAACCCACCTAAATCGCATTTATCGATGCAATTTACCCCCTGATTTTAGAAAAAGACGATATGATGTGCGGATAAGGAGATTCGAACATGATTTATCTTTTCGATTGGGGGAACACCTTGATGGTAGATTTCCCTCACGCACAAGGAAAAATGTGCGATTGGGAACACGTAGAAGCAGTTCCTCAAGCCAGAGAAACACTGGCAATACTTTCCCAAAATCATCCCATCTACATTGCGACCAGTGCATCTGATTCCAACATGGAAGAGGTTCAGCGTGCATTTGTTCGCGTCGACTTAGACCAATACTTAAATGGCTATTTTTGTTTTGCCAACCTCGGTATCGCTAAAAACCAACCTGAGTTTTATCTCGCCATCGCAAAACAGTTAGGGGTTAACGTGAGTGGAATAACCATGGTTGGCGATTTACCTCACAAAGATATTTACCCTGCGATGAAAGCGGGCGTAAACACAATTTGGTTTAACCCAACGGGCGCTGATGCACCAGCCGAAGCCATTCCTAACCAAATTCGTTGTTTATCTGAGCTTATCCCCTAACCGTTACTAACCTGCACTAATCAAGGAAGATGAATGCAAATCAGATCCATCAAGGTGAGCGATATCGCGCGCTTCACCGCGCTGTGGAATCGAGTGTACTCCGAAGGGGAATTTTTGATTTCTCCTGCACCCGATAACGCAACGCTTCGCAGAATCCTGCAACGTGTGGAAAACGAGTCCATCCCTCAGTTTGTCGCGTTTGACCGCCAAAAACTTATCGGTAGTGTTGAAATCTACCCAGCTGAGATGTGCGGTTACGAAAGAGGGCAACGCCTTCGCGTCGGTATTCTTGGTATTCACATCGACAAAAACTACCGAGGCAAAGGATTGGGGCGGAAACTATTGGCAGTCGCGATCGCACGTGGTTGGGAATTTGGTTACGACCAAATCGCACTCTACGTATACACAACCAACACACCAGCGATTGCTTTGTATGAACGGTTTGGATTTGAACATCAGGGAGAACTTGGGGAAGTGACCTTGCCAAATGGTAAAGTCTTGATGAGTCAAAAAATGATATTGTATAAAGCGCAAAGCCGTTCGAAAAGCCCAGATTTGTAGAGTCACGATAACCGTTGTTCGCAACACTTATTCGGGGTTAACACCCTTGCGTCACATGCCCTCGAACAATTGAATCGTTAGAGGCTTGATTCACGTAGTAGAAATAGCATGCTTCTTCTGCCAGTGTGTAACCTTGCGGCCAAATGTACACCACGCGATCAACACCCGATTTATCTAAGAACTGATAATCAGGAATAGCGACAAAATGAGCACTGTTTGGGTGCTGCTGACCGATGATGCAAAAATCACTGCCTTTGCACGGCACGTCAATTTTCGAATAACCTCTGGCTGGTAGATCGATTTCTAACAAAGCTCGAATACTATCGGCACTCGCTTCTGGCATGCCTTTGCGTGTTTTGACATGTCGGTCAATGTAGTGAACGTGCTCTTGGCCGTAAGCGTTATCAATCACTGATTGAGCATGAAAGAATTTGAGAGCCGTACCCAAAGAAGACTGAGAACTGTGCAGCATCGCAGCGTATGCTTGGCGATGAATATCGAGTAGTACTGGTAAAGCAGCTAATGCGATGAAAGCCAAAGTGGTAAGCACTATGGTGATTTCCATCAGCGTAAATCCCTTTGATTTCACGTTTCTTATCTCAACTAGCCCAAGACAATAGCCCCACATCCATGTGAGACCGAGCCAATATATCGCCAATTTCTTACGATTAAAGGCTTAAGGGGTAAGAAGAGACAAACACCACTCAAACTTGAGAACAGCAGCCAAAGAGCAGTGTAACAAAACGACGCTATGTGTCAGATATTAGACGGTTTTTACTCTCTAGTTACTGAGTAAAGGCACATTATTTCGCACCAGACCACGACGAACATTCGTGCACATTTTGCCAAAACGACGAATCTCATCGAACTGCGGAACAATGCCGCGCTCCATGGCTGACTCCCAATAAGTGACTTCTGAATCGACCATTTCCAACAATTTCTTCGGACAGCCAATGCACTGCCCTTCTGGTCCACATACAAACGTTTCTGGTTCATAAATTGGTAGTTCCGCTTTTACTTGCTCGATGATGCTACGCATGGCGGTCATTCGATCTGGCTTTACCTTCATCATTCTGCTCCACGGATTAAGATGAAGCAGATTGTACCCACTGGTACGCAAATGTCCCTACCCAATTTAGGTATATTCTGTTTGAATCGATTTCTTTATCGTCAGATCCGGCTTTTTAACCACCAAATACACCGCCGTAGCTGCCAGTACGAAACCAGAAATCCCCATCCAATCAAATGACTCTCCAAACGCGAGCCAAGCCTGAATCGCCGTCGTTGGCGGCACCAGGTAGAATACAGAAGCTACGCTCGATGCAGCACCGTTCTTAACCATGTACAGCAGCAGTAGAATAGCGACACAAGAGAGCACGACGACCAACCACAACACAGTCAAAATAAACTCCAGTTCCCACTGCACTTGCATGGTTTCAAACTGCATCGCAACGGGCAGAAACATGACGAGAGCGGCCAAATATTGCACCGTCGCACCACCCACCATATCCACTTGTTGGCAATGTTTTTTCTGATAAAGCGTCCCTAGCGTGATACCAACCAAAGCCAATAAACACAAACCAATGGCCAACACTTTATGCTGCTCGGATTGCCACTCCATTTTGCCCATCAACACCATAGCGATACCGACAAAACCAAGAGCCAAACCCAACCATTGCGAGGGTTTAAATTCCTCACGAACAAACGCCACCAGTAAAGCCGCGGTTAAAATCGGTTGAATACCCACCAGCAACGAACTCAACCCAGCAGGCATACCCAAGGCGATAGCGAAATAAGTACCGCCCAGATAGAAACCGTGGATCAACGCACCAACTACACAGCTGTGCCAAAAATCTTTTCCTGTCGGCAACCTTCTACGCAATACCGCCACAAGAACCAGAAACAATAAGACATTGAATGCCATACGGATAGAAAGTAGTGTCGCTGGCTCGGCATATTGCAAACCAAAACGCGCACCAACGAATCCAGAAGCCCAAAGGATGACAAATACAAAAGGGATGGCTCGGATTAACATGATCGCCTCACTCACGCTTGTTTTATGTTTTGAGATACTGCTAATGTAATTAGGTACAGTGTTTTCAAAAAGTGACAGATGGAAGTGTTTTTATGGGTACAGATTTATTGGAAAGCGGTGAAGGGAATAAGTACCTCGTGGTGGAAAAACACCTCAAACAAGCCATCAATGGTGGCGTTTATCAGGCGGATGATCGACTGCCCTCCATTCGCTCGTTGAGCCAAGAATTAAATGTCAGTAAAAATACCGTGATTCGTGCGTATCAAGAGCTGGAAGCACAAAACTTGGTTTACTCGGTTCCCAAATCGGGTTATCGAGTGAAAATCACCTTGCCGACCTCTCGCTCAATTCCGGATCCGACTCGCGTGGATTTGCTCTCGATCTGCAAAGAAATCCTTACTTATCCTGAATACCAAGAGCGTTTGCCTACCGGTTCTGCCCACCCAAACATTGACTCCCCCGCGATCAAAAGCTTGTACGCCGAGATCGGCCGCCACAGCCGCCAGCAAACGCATGTACCGAGCCATTACCAATTACCACCCGGTGATCACCTCTTAATCAAACAACTAGCGAAAATCACACAAGATTTGGGCACGCCAGCCAAGTTGGATGAGATCATGGTGACGCACGGCGCGCAACAAGCCATTAGCCTAGCGCTGCGCGCAACGACACAAAAAGGCGATATCGTCGCGGTGGAGTCCCCTTGCTATTTTGGCAACTTATTGATGCTAGAATCACTCGGCCTCAAAGTGGTGGAAATTCCGAGTTGCCCACGCGACGGTATGTGCCCCGAAGCCTTAGCAAAAGCAATGGCGACATGGGACATAAAAGCGATCATCGTAACGCCAAACTTCACCAATCCAACTGGTGCCATGATGCCGCTAGAAAAGCGTCAACAATTACTATTGGCGTCCGGCAATATTCCTATTATCGAAGACGATGTGTTTGGCGGGTTAAGTTATGATAAGCCGTTGCCAAGCTTGAGATTGCTCGATGACAAGCAACGCGTAATTTACGTAAATTCGTTATCCAAAACGCTCGATTCGCGTTTGAGAATTGGTTGGATGTTGGCGGGGCGATATCGAGATCAAATTGAGCAATATCTACTGTGTGAGAACATGGGCAGTTTGAACCTGATGCAATCCGCCGTGGCAACGTTTCTAACGTCAGGCAAGTATCGAACGCATACTGCGCGAATGGGTCGGGTTTATCAAAACAACATGCGACGATTTATCCAGATGCTTCATCAATACTTGGATGAATACGAACCTCTAAAAAATCGATACCAGATCAACGCCGTACAAGGCTCGTTCTTACTTTGGTTGCGACTGCCCGAAGACACGGACAGCTATGCGTTGTATCAAGCATGCAATAAGCACAGAATCAGCCTACTTCCCGGCACCGTATTTGGCACTCAAGGGCAATATCGGCATTGCGTACGCCTCAGCGTGGCAAACTTTGGTCATGAAACCGATTGGAGTCAAGCGATGCAAACACTGGCAAAATTGATAGCAAAGCATGCCTGTTAACTCGCTCTTGCTAAATGAACTTATGCCTACACACGCAAACACGTAACAACAAAAAACTCCACGCAAAGGTGGAGTTTTTCATATCGTCATCGCCTTCAGTGCGACTTAATTTGCCACATTCTCGCGACGTTTTCGGCTAAGTTAGCAACGTTGACGTCGGCCTCTTTCATGGCCTCAGGTAAGCTCATCGCCCTTGGTACACAAGCAAACACCGCATCAATGCCGCACTCATAAACCGCCTGATAGTTGTCGCCCACACAGCCTGCTAATGCAATGACTGGTAAATTACACTGCTTGGCGACCTGAGCAACGCCCATCGGCGTTTTGCCATGTGCGGTTTGATGATCGATTCGACCCTCGCCTGTAAATACGATATCCGCATCCGCAACATGCTGAGCAAGTTTGACCGTTTCAAGCACAATCTCAATTCCCGGTTGCAAACGTGCTGGCGTGTACCCGAGCAAGGCCGCGCCCATACCACCAGCAGCACCCGCCCCTTCACGAGTCAGTACATGCTTACCCGTCGCTTGTTCCGTCAACTCGCCAAACTTGCGCAATGCGTTATCGAGCAGAGTAACGTCTGATACGGTCGCTCCCTTTTGCGGGCCAAAGATAGCCGACGCGCCTTTGTCACCACAGAGTGGGTTATCAACATCGCACGCTACCAACACTTCGCAAGTTGCTAAACGAGGGTCAAGACCAGAAATATCGATGGACGCAAGCGCCGCTAACCCGCCTCCATTTGGGGTAATTGCATGACCAGATTCATCAAGAAACGCCACCCCCAACGCGGTCAACATGCCCACGCCACCATCATTGGTAGCGCTGCCGCCCAAACCAATGATTAAGCGTTGAATACCTCTATCTAGCGCGTGTTTGATCAGCTGTCCAGTACCAATGCTACTGGTCAGTTTTGGGTCGCGAGCATCACTCGGCACAAGGTGCAGACCACTGGCCTCCGCCATTTCAATAACCGCGGTTTCGCCGTCGCCGAGGATGCCATAAAACGCTTCAACATCATTCCCTAATGGCGCGGTCACCGTTGTGAAGACTTGTTCGCCTTGAGTTGCATCTATCAAAGATTGAACCGTGCCTTCGCCACCGTCTGCGACCGGAACCGTAACAAACTCGGCATCATGCCATACGCGAGCAAGACCCGTTTTGATCGCCTCGCTCACTTGTTTGGCGGTTAAGCTTTCTTTAAATGAATCAGGTGCAATTACCACTTTCATACGTATTTCCAGAGACTTATAAGAGAACGAGGCTCAAAATGTACACCAATGCCATTGCCGTGACACCTTGAACGAGCGTAGCCATGGTTTGCGCGCGGTACGCTAAGCCCACCGACATGCGACTAAACTGCGAAACTACCCAGAAGAAACTGTCGTTTGCATGAGAAACCGTCATCGCACCTGCACCGATCGCCATCACCGTTAATACGCGGCCCATTTCTGAATCGAGCCCCAATTGCGTAAGCATAGGCGCAACCAAAGCTGATGTGGTCACCAGCGCAACCGTTGATGAACCTTGCGCCGATTTTAGCGCAGCCGCAACGATAAATGGCATGAAAATACCCACGCCCAGCGCCGATAACGTCGTACCTAAGTATTCACCTAGCGGCGTTGCTTTTAATACCGCGCCAAAAGCACCACCCGCACCGGTAATCAAAAGAATAGGCGCAGCAGCCGTAATACCTTGGCTGATTCGCTCGCCAAATTCTTCAATCTTGTTGTCTGACTTGAGTAGGCGAACAGAAAGGAACAGGCCAATCACCAATGCCGTTAGTGGCTGTCCTAAGAAAGTCAGAACATCAAACACAAAACCTTCGCCCAGCGGTAGGCTTGGGAATTTCGCGATAGAGCCAAAACAGATCAATAAGATAGGAACAAAAATAGGAGCGAATGCTTGGCTCGCCGTTGGCAATTTGCCGTAAGACGCTTTGAGTGCTTGCCAGTCTTGCTGAATTTCTTCTACGGCTTCAATGCCATCTGGTTCAACATGTTGGAATCGGTTCGCCCACAACATACCCGCTAACGCCGCAACCGCTGCAACAAACACACCCACACCAATCACTAAACCAAGGTTAGATTCCAGGCCTAAGTTACCCGCAGCGGCAATCGGGCCAGGAGTTGGCGGCACAAACGTGTGCGTTGCGTATAGGCCAGTTGCCAACGCCACACTCATCGCAACGCTTGAGGTTTTTAAACGCTTCGCGAGTGATTCTTTGAGCGAGTTCAGAATGACAAAGCCTGAATCACAAAATACCGGAACAGAAACGATGTAACCTATGATACTCATGGTCAATGTTGGGAAACGCTCACCCAACACTTTGATGACCGTATCGGCCATGGTGATCGCCGCACCACTTTTTTCCAAAATAACACCAATGATAGTACCTAAAACGATAACCAAACCAATGTAACCAAGGATGCCGCCAAAGCCAGAAGCAATGGTTTTGGCAATGCTATCTGCCGGTAAGCCGTAAGCAAATGCCGCAAGGAACGCCGCGATGATCAGCGCTAAAAAGGGATGTAATTTGAATTTGGTGGTCGTGAGCACAATAAATGCGATCACCCCGAGCAGGATTAATATAAGGTTCATGATAACTCCATTTATTCTTATTTTGCTGAGCGAGTCCGTGTTGGCTCACTCAACATGTAGGGACGCATGAATTATTAATCGTTTGCTTTAGAATTCCTTTAGGCGGAGTGACAAATGATGTGGTCAAAAAATGACGCGTATTGTGCAGATGCACAATATCACGACATTTTTGAGAGCCGAGTCGCAATATAAAGCTCCGCTAACCCCACAAAATTGGTAGTTGGTAGCCCTGTTATCTCGGTGATTTTCTCTAACCGATAGCGCAGAGTGTTCCGGTGAATAAACAGCATTTTAGAGCATTCTGTTACGTTGCCATTGCATTCAAACAGTGCATCTAGGGTTTTCAATAATTGCCCAGATTTGTCTTTCTCTTTCAACCGTTTCACACCATCAATAATTTGTTCACCTTGCCAAATATCCGCCAACGGCGCTAACAGCACAGGCAAACGAAGTTCATCGAACAGGTACTTACGTTTCTCTGGGTAGAACTGCTTGCCAATGGCTAATACCTGTTTCGCGCTTTGGTATGACAACGCGACATCTTTAGGTTCATTAAACAGCTGCCCTAGCGCAATGTGAAACGTATGTGAATCGTGATCGCTTAAACGCGACATCAACTTATCAATGCGTTCACTTTCAACTTGGCTATCCCACTGCTTGGCGGAATGACACGGTTTCAACACCACAATTTCATTCACCGAGACAATCGCAACCAGGTTGTTACGCTCTGGGTATTCAAGCAGCTCAACAATATTGCGCACACTCTTCATGCTTTTCGAGGCGGACGGCGTCGAGACTTCAATCACCGTTGCCACCCGTGGTTGAGTAACATCGATAGAAAGACGCATCGCCCAATCTTTCAGCTCTTCATCGGTCAATTTGCCATTGATCCAAGCCAGAATAAACTCTTCACGATGACGTCTGTCCCACTGAAATTTTTCCACCAGCGCAGCTTGCTCGATTGTTAGTTCAGCGGTCATTTTAACCAGTTTTGCAAAATCTCGGATTTTCTCCGGCTCTCCTGTGACGCCAACAATACCGACCACGTCGCCATGTAATTTCAACAACATATTGATACCGGGTTTGACACCCTGCAACGTCAAACATTGCTGCTCATTAAGCTCTAGCGAATCGCCATGATTCAGCGCCAGTACCGCGCCATCATGCACTTGCCCAACACGTTTAGGGTCGCCACTGCCAATGATGATGCCTGCCGAGTTCATCACATTCACATTGTGACCAATGATGGACATGGTTCGATCAACAATTTGTTGTGCTAAAGCGTGGTCGAGAATCACCATTTCGAGTTTCCAAATTGACCGTTTAATCACTCAATAAATCACAAATGGCAAACTATCGCGATGCTGCGGTTCTAAATAACGGAAGCAGCTCAAAGCATTATCCAATTACCCATATTTAAAAAGTGGATTAAACCTTCATTTTTAGCAGCGGGTTATATACTTAGAACAAAGGTTACCAATGCATTCTTCACTGTGCATTGATGCCACTCGTCTACCTACAGAGGAGAGATCAACATGGAGTTACGGAATAAATCGGGGGAAGTTGCAAATATTGCTGATAACCTCACTTTGAAGGAAATCACAGAAATGGGCTACACCGTAGATTTATGCGATGAAGCATTTGCTCCTGGAGAGCATTGGAAAGCGGAAGGTAAAACGCAAGGTATGGGCGAGTATCCAGAGGAGTAAACGTCCTGACGAGCCAGCGCACAAAAGCGTTCCACAAACAGAAAAACCGAGCGACTTAACGCTCGGTTTTTTACTTTTGAACTTCTTGAATAAACAAGCTCATCTCTTCAAGATAATTGCCGTTTGAGCATCCCCAGTCGGTGACCTCAATCAACTCAGTAACTAACTGTCCAGACTCATCATCTTGCACTCTCTGCACAAACGCTTCAAAACGTTCCAGTTGCGCCTGACTCTTAACGCCATGCACGGCATATTCTACAAGCAAGCCGTTGTACGTCTGCCAGCGCTGATCGCCCGCAACATCATTGCTTAAAATCACAGAACACTTTTGTTGAATGCTTTCAACCGCATCATTTCTTGGTGGCGCGACTGTGGAACATCCAACTAAAATCGTACCTACCGCCAATAACGTAACTTTTGTCTTATTTATCATATCGTTTCCAACTGTATCGCCACGATATGGAAATCTTATTACACCTGATAAGGATCATCGATAGCGCACCGCAGATTAATTACTTAATAAACTGTAAACTCCATACCAGTCTTAACACTGCAAGCTCATAACTCCTATTAACTCACCCAAATGTAAACAAATAGTAAAATCACCTTTACGCGATGCAAAATCGACAAATGAGATTAGCGTTCCTTTCTCGCGACCAAGCGTGCAATAATCAACTGTCTACATAACGAAACCATTTGAAGGATCAAAATGACCGCAACGGATTACCTCAACGACCTCAATCAACGTTACCTTGCGATTCACCGCACCAAAGAAGATTTCTTTTGGGAAACTTACATGGGGATCAGCGATGACCATGATGGCTCGACGCAAGCACAAACGGCATGGACAAGCTTTTTAAGCAACGCCGAGCAAATTACTGCCATCAAACAACAGCTTGAAGCCGCGGACTCAATTACCGACCCACAAGAGAAACAACAAACCATTACGGGTCTATCTGGTTGGCTGGCGATGTTTGAATCTCACGCTATCGAGGGCGAAAAAGCACAAGCGTTGAAAAATCAGCTCATTGCCTTTGAAGCTGAGCTCTTCGAGAAAAAACAGAACCACGTACAAACATTTACCGATGAGAACGGCGAGCAAGTAGAAGGTTCACTACCCGTATTAAGCTCAACCATTCGCACCAGCAATCATGAAGAAGTTCGCCAATCGGCTCATCAAGCGTTGCTGAACCTTGAACAATGGCTACTGCAAAACGGCTTTATAGAGCTGATCAAACTGCGCAACCAGTTCGCTCGCTCACTCGGTTATGCGACTTTCTTTGATTACTCCGTGCAAAAAACGGAAAAGATGAGCTCTGAACAGCTATTCGAGATTTTGGAAGATTTCGAACAACGCACGCGAGATGCGCATCTAAACAGCTTAGAAAACTTGGCGAAAGAGAAAGGCGCAAGCGCACTAGCAGGCTACAACTTTGTTTACTCATTCGCGGGTGACGTTATGCGTGACCTTGACCCATACGTGCCGTTCTCAAAATCTCTGAGACGCTGGGTAGAATCATTTGGTCGCCTAAATATTGATTACTCTGGTGCGACGCTAACGCTGGATTTACTAGATCGCAAAGGTAAGTACCCGAATGGGTTCTGCCACGGCCCTATTCCTTCTTTCTATAATCAAGGCGAATGGGTCGCAGCGCAGGTGAACTTCACCAGTAATGCCAAACCAGACCAAGTGGGCAGCGGCTACGATGGCATTAACACGCTGTTCCACGAAGGCGGCCACGCAGCACACTTTGCGAACGTAAAAATGAACGCGCCTTGTTTCTCGCAGGAGTTTGCGCCGACGTCAATGGCTTATGCAGAAACTCAGTCGATGTTCTGTGATAGCCTGTTAACCGATGCCGATTGGCTAAAACAGTACGCACTGGATGATGAAGGGAATTCTGTGCCTGATGAGATTATTCAAGCAATGATCAACAGCCGTCAGCCATTCAAAGCTTATGAAGAACGTAGCATCTTGGTTGTGCCATATTTTGAGCGCGCGTTGTATCAATTGAGCGATGACGAGTTAACGCCAGAGCGCATCACTAAGCTCGCTCGCGATTGTGAAAAACAGATCCTTGGTTTGGAATGCAGCCCTCGCCCACTGATGGCGATTCCACATTTGCTATCCGACGAAGCAGCTTGTGCGTATCAAGGTTATCTACTCGCGCACATGGCGGTGTATCAGACCCGTGCATACTTCCTTGAGAAGTTTGGTTACCTGACGGATAACCCAGAAATTGGCCCACTGCTGGCAAAACACTACTGGCACGCAGGCAATCACTTGTCGCACAACGAAACCATTGTCAGCCTGACTGGCGAAGGCTTCAATGCCAAATACCTTGCAGACGTGTGTAACCTGTCGCCAGAACAGGCATGGGAAGTGCAGCAGAAGAAAATCGACTCACTTGCGACGCGAGAGCGAGCATCAGTCGCTTCACTGAACGCCGCGATTAAAGTCGTCGACGGCAGTAAAGAGCTGGCAAGCAACGCCATCTCTGACGAACAAATGTGTGACGATTTTGAACATTACATCATAGAGACTTACGGTCGATAACACGCAGAAAGCCAGGAGCTCGCCTTCTGGCTTTTTATTCTTTAGCTAATGCAATAGGAAGGAAGATCCATGCATCAACAAATCATCAAATTTTGGTTCGAGGAGCTATCGCCCAAAAATTGGTTTGAAAACAACCCAGAACTGGACAAGCGTATTGCATCGCGATTTGCCTCGGTATTAGAACAAGCGGCTCGTTGTGAACTGTTTAATTGGCGTGACAGCGCACAAGGACGATTGGCCGAAATCATCGTCCTCGACCAGTTTTCACGTAATGTGTATCGCAACACCCCAAAAGCGTTTGCACAAGACCAACTCGCATTAGCACTGGCTCAAGAGGCAATTCGGTTAGGTCACGATAAAGAATTAGCGCCTGAGCAGCTAAGCTTTTTGTACATGCCGTTTATGCACAGCGAATCTCGCCTCATTCATGTCGAAGCTGAGAAATTGTTTCGCGCATCAGGGCTTGAAAATAACTACGATTTTGAGCTAAAACACAAAGCCATCATCGACCAGTTTGGACGTTACCCACATCGCAACGCCATCTTGGGTAGAGAAAGCACACCTGAAGAGTTAGCATTTTTGCAACAACCTGGGTCAAGTTTCTAAATAACAATGAATAATGAGTTAACCATGAGAGACCACGCAGTATGCTGGCCATGCTTGCTAAAACTAGACGGCGACGATGAGCTGATCTATACGCATTCCCAGTCCGACTTAGACTCTGAATGCGAAGCCCTCATTTTTGGGCAAGATGATTACGTTATTGACTCAAATGGCAACACGTTCGAATTGAAAAACAATGGTTCGAACACCACTCTTTTACACCCAAAAGAACGAACGCTGTCCGTAGAAGAGGTTACGTCATTAATCCAATCGCATGAATTCAGCCTCGCGCAACGGTGCATTATCAAGATTCATTTCACCTCGGTGAGGCAAGCTGTTGAGGCCTTAGCTCACTAACTCAATCCCAACATGTACAACATTAAATAAAATTATCATTTTTATAATTTATGATAATTTCATGTAATCAACATCACGCCATATACTCTCCCACATCGAAACAAGACAACGTTCAAACACACATGTTGGGAGCAAACAAATGAAAATGAATCATGTCGGTATTATGGTCGGAGATATGGACAAAGCGGTTGAGTTTTACACGCAAGCGCTAGGTCTAAAAGTCGTTATGGGCAACACGAAAGTGATTGAAGAACGCGAAACGGCAATTGGCAGAATGTGTATTGCGGTCTTTGGGGAAGGCTTTAAAGGCTTCAACATTGCGCACCTTGTGACAAGTGATGGCATCGGCCTTGAGTTATTCGAAATGAAAGAGCGTCAAGAGCGCCATGAAGTGGATTTTTCTCGCATCGGTATCTTCCATTTCTGTTTGCAGACAGACGATTTTGAAGGTGCTATCAAACGCACCGAAGCACTAGGTGGCAAAGTTCGCATGGACATCATGCGTTACCACCCAGAAGACGATAATAAGCCTGCGAAAATGGTTTACCTAGAAGACCCATTCGGCAACCTATTCGAGCTTTACTCACACACTTACGAAGAAACTTACGCTTCTGATTACGAGTAATAGCCCCATCCATATTCCAAAAGGCTAGCAATACGCTAGCCTTTTTTGTTTGCTTTGAGTTGCAGTGTTTCTGCACTCGCTCTAGAAAAAAACATCTGGAATTTGATCATTTCTCTCACCACTTTTAAGGTCACTTTATACTTACCTCAACACAATGCAAAAAGGAGTGAAGCATGCCCACCAAAAATCCAATCGCCATCAAAGCGCTTGATCATGTTGTATTAAGGACCTGTAACCTCGATGCTATGTTGCATTTCTATCGAGACATTTTGGGCTGCCCTGTCGAACGCGAAGTAACGGAACTTGGTTTAACTCAACTTAGGGCAGGTAACGCATTGATTGATGTAGTGACGGTAGACAGCGAATTGGGCCAACTCGGCGGTAAGCCACCAGTTCAAAATGGTCGTAATATTGACCATTTTTGCCTGCAATTGGCGCCTTTTTCCGAGGATGAATTACTGGAATATCTGCGTGCGCGCGGCATTGAAACCGAAGAGTTTGCGAAGCGGTATGGCGCACAAGGGTTCGGTAGATCACTCTATATACATGATCCGGAAGGAAATGTCGTCGAGTTAAAACCTCAAGTGATTGATGAGTAAGCGAGTAAAAACCTTGTTATATTTTTAAAATAACAAGGTTAACTTCTCAAATAATTATTGAAGTAAGAACATATTATTAAGTCAAAATTCTAGCTAGCTCACCTATTTCTTTTTCTCGCCACCACTGTTTATTTATATGTTCTTGATGAACGTAAAAACTCTCCCCCGGCATTGGCGTCAGCAGCGTTATATGTTCTTTTTGACAATGGGCAAGCAAATCTAAAATCGGTTCGTCCCAACGGTGAGTAAATAGCTCGTATGTAGCCCAATGTACGGGCAACAGTTTTTTCGCATTTAAATCGTGAAACGCTTGCACGGTATGGTGAGCCTGCATGTGTCCCCAGTTTTCGACCGGATAACCTTGGCCTTTCACATCGGCAGCCACTTCCAAACAGGCAATGTCGATTGGTCCACATCGCAGTGCGATCTCGGAAAAATGCGAATCGTAAGCTGAATCGCCACTAAAATAGAGCGTCTCTTCTTTTCCTTTGATGACCCAAGAAGCCCACAGGGTCGCGTTTTTATCGAAATAAGTACGACCCGAATTATGGTTAGCGGGCGTACAAATCAGTTCGATTCCAGCATAGTGCACGCTATCCCACCAATCGAATTCCACGATGTTGTCTGCGCAAACGCCCCATTTTATCAGATGCTTGCCAACCCCTAAGGGCACATAAAACGTCACGGGTTTATCGGCGTAGAAACGTATGGTCGACGCTTCTAAATGGTCGTAATGATCGTGCGAAATCACGATAATTTCAGGAATCGGCAAACAATCTCTGGCGTGAGTATTGGGAATATTGCGTTCAAACCACGCTTTTGCGATGAACGGAGAAGCGTAATCAAATACCGGATCGGTCAGAATTCGAATGCCATCGACCTCCACCAGCATAGTGGAATGGCCCAGCCAAGTAAGGCGCATCGATTCACTTCGCTGCGCAAACTGCGTGGGTTGAATTGGGGAATGTGGCAGATGTTCGTTAGGACTCAACGGTGTTCTACCACCAAGATAACTCCAACAAACCTGCCAGAACGATTGCGGACTAGGGACATTTGGCATCTCGTTTTTAACGCGGCCGTTTTCAAATTGAGGCGAGTGGTGAACACGGTGCGCCAACTGCGCATGGTAGGTTTGAGGCGGAATCAGTGAACTTGGCTTTTGTGTCTTTTGTTCACTCGTTAGGTATTTGCGCTTAAGTATCGTCTCAGACATATCGTAGTTTTGTCTCGCTTGCGAACGCTCAACAGTAGGTTTATTAAAACGTGCGTGTATGTCTATTTCGTGACCAAAATGAGGTGTAAGATGAAGATTCAGTTTCAATCAAACGTCTTCTATTTAAGGATACGGTTCTCAAACCTTCTGAATACTGCGTCGGTTTGAAAGGAGAAAACTATGGTGACTTGCAGCCAATACGATTTTATTGAAATCGCCTGTATGTTTAAGCTCCCGATCGAGATCACACTAAAAAATGGTGAAACTCATCAGGGCAACGCGTTCGACACAGGCTACGACATGCAGCGACAAGAGTGCTTGTTTTTAGATATGGATGGTGAGCACATCGCCTTCCCGACTGAACAATTAGTCGCAATGCGCGCGCTCAAAGCCAATCCGCATTTTGACGAAGTGACGTTTGAGTAAACGTCCTTCTTTCACTGACACCGTCCAATAAAAAACGCCTCTCAAGCTGACACAACTTGAGAGGCGTTCTCTGACACAGTTCACCGGAACTTGTTGTTATTCACGCGACCGGATGAAAACCAGCATCGGCATCATGATCACGAACATCACTCCCACAAGCTGGAAGGTGTGCACAAACGCGACCATTTGCGATTGCTGCTGCAACATCTGTTGGTATTGCTCTAACGCAACCGGATCGGTAATGGAAAGCCCCTGATTGGCCGCCCAGTCATGCAAGTTAGGATTATAAGGATTAATACCCTCTCCCAGCGCATGCCATTGTTGCTGACTGTCACGATATTGGAACGTGGTGGCGATAGAGATACCAAACGAACTACCAATGGTACGGAACAGATTGTAAATACTCGCAGCCGCGACAGATTGCTCTTTCGGAATCGTTAAATACGCCAAGGTGGATAGCGTCGAGAAAGTTAAACCAAGCCCCATCCCCTGAATCATACTCGGCATCACAATCCAAAATGTATCGATCTGCAGTGAGTATTGCGTCATCAAATAACTACCAATCCCGATGCAGCTCAAGCCAAAGACTATTTTGATTCTGGGATCGAATTGCGGATTGAGTTTAATCACCAAAATTAACATCGCCGCTGACGCCAATCCACGCGGTGCCATTAATAAGCCAGTGGTTGAGACCGGATAATCCAGCAAACTTTCCAACAACATCGGTTGTTGAGTCGTCAGGCCAAACATCGCCATCGACACCACGGCAATCATCAATGACGAGACCATAAGGTTTCGGTCTTTAAGCAGCCATAATGGCGCTATCGGGCTTTTGGTTTTCCAACTGCGATAGATCCACATCACCAATCCCATTACTGCGAGTAATATCGCCGTCTGAATCATGCGTGAGTCGAGCCAGTCTTCTTCATTCCCTTTATCCAACACAAACTGCAACGCGCCCACACCTAACGCCATGTAACCGATGATCCACCAGTCAAAGTTAGGTTTGGATTTGTTGTCGATATAGATATAGCGATAAATCAAAGAGGTACAGATCAAACCGAATGGCAAGTTGATGTAAAAAATCCAGCGCCAGTTAATGTTGTCGGTGATCACACCACCTACAACTGGGCCCAAAATAGGACCAAGCAAAATACCGATGGAGAAAATCGCCATCGCTTTGCCTTTTTGCTCATACGGATAAATCTGCACTAACGTCGACTGCGCCAATGGAATCACCGACGCGCCGAAAGCGCCTTGGATAATGCGAAATAGCACCATCTCTTCAAGAGACTGTGCTTGCCCACAAAGCGCACTGGCAATCACAAAACCGACCACGGCAACCAGCATGACTTTGCGTTCACCAAAGCGCGACACCCAGAAACTGGTCATCGGAATGAAGATCGCTTCCGCCATGCTGTAACCCGTCAGCACCCAAGTAATTTGGTCTGCCGTTGCGCCCAACGCGCCCATCATGTGCGATAGCGACACGTTCGCAACGGTCATATCGATTAACACCATGATGGCAGAAAGCATCACGGCGACGGTGGCAATCCCCCGTTTGTCTGCCGTAATTTGATGGCTCATTGCACGCTACTTTGCAAATCAATGGTGACTTCTGAGCTCGCACCCACGCGAAGTTGCGGCGCATCGGCCGGTACTTCTAATGCCAAACGTACAGGGAAACGCTGTTTGATTTTAACCCAGTTACCCGTTGCGTTTTCTGGTGGCATCAAAGAGAACGATGTACCACTCGCAGGCGACAGCTGTTCTACCGTTGCTTTCCACACCACGTCTGGGTACATATCAATCACCACATCCGCATGCATGCCAGGTTTGATATGCGTAAGATCGGTTTCTTTAAAATTCGCGCGTACCCAATAGCTGTCTTTTAAAATCACAGGGAACAGCGTCTGACCCACGCTAACGACCGAGCCTACGTGCGTATTGATCTCACCGGCAATGCCATCCACTGGTGACGTAATGTCGGTGTAGCTCAAGTTCAGCTCTGCTTGCGCTAACTGTGCTGCCGCTTGTTGAACAACCGCAGCCTCTGCGCCTTCTTCACCACGGTTCGCAATGGCTTTTTCTACCGTCGCGCGCGCTTGCTCCAGGCTCGCTTGGGCATTGGCGAGTTTGTTTTTCGCCGTATCTAAATCTTGGTCCGACGCCAGTTTGCGTTTCACTAGGGAATCCGTACGTTTGTACTCTACTTGCGCTTCTATCAGGTTAGAGCGCGCCGCATCTAAGCCCGCAACAGCTTCAGTTACCTGCTTATCGGCAACGTCATGTTGCTGGACCGCCAATTGGTATGCCGCTTTTGCTTGCTTCACTGCCAACAAATATGGGCGTGAATCTATCTTCAGCAGTAGGTCACCTTTGTTAACAGATTGGAAGTCTTTGACATCCACAGAAACCACTTGGCCTTTTACCTGAGGCGCTACCGACAAAATTTTTGCCCTAACGTAGGCATCTTCCGTGCTTGGGTGACTGTCTGAATACTGCCAAGACCAATACATCGCACCAAATGCGATAACACATAGAGTAAAGAAAAGAGTTTTTGCCAACTTAGATCTGGAGGAAGAATGCTTTGCGATGTCGTCGCTCATTTATATTGTCCACTTGTTCAATTATGTGATCAGTGTAGGACTTTTCGATCTTCCGACAATAAAATGATCTGCAAGGTAAAGATCCAATTTTGCATGTTGCTAAGTGGAGTAAATGATGTGCAATCAAAACGAGGATAAAAAAGAGGGGCAGTCCCCGTAACCGCCCCCAAAGTCATGCCAATAATAGTAATGTGCGTGTAACTACTGGTTTTTCTTAGAACTTGTAACCGCCGCTGATCATAAATACCCAAGGGTTAATTTTGACGTCGGTTTTTTGCTTCACTCCACCTGCTTTGTAAGTTGCTTCTGTCTCAATGTTTGCGTACCACGCAGCGGCGTTGAGGAACCATTGATCGTTGATCATGTAATCCACACCAATATTCGCTGCTAGACCGAATGAATCATCTAATTTCAAATCTGACAGGTCAGCGCCTTTACCCGTACTATTGAAATCTTCATCAAAGAATATGGTGTAGTTCAGACCTGCACCAACGTATGGACGGAACTTACTTTGAGACTCGCCAAAATAGTACTGCACCATTAGCGTTGGTGGTAAATGTTTGGTTTTCGCGATATCACTACCAACCAAATCTGTCGAAATGTCATGGCTGAATGGTGTTGCTGCTAGAAGCTCTAAACTGATGTTGTCTGTAAACATGTAGCCAAACGTCAAACCAAGCTGCGTATTTGAATCCACTTTCAATTCTTCTTGAGAACCAAGAATCTTATCGCTGCTGTCGTTTGGAACGACAGACGCCGCACCAACACGAAGAACGAAGTCACCTTGTTTATGAGCGAAAACACTTGGTGACACGAGTGCAGCAACCACTGCTAGACTGCAGATTGTTTTTTTCATTTTTATTTCCTTTCGTAGGGCTTCGTTATGTCGTACCCAAAGGGGTGCCTACTAACTGATCTGAGATTTCAAGTAAACTCAGCGCCTTGAAGCACACGGGTATCTATATCTTTTTGAGCTGTGCGCAATCTAGCACATAGAAACCCTACTATTTTGATGGAAATCAATTTGTGAAAAATATAGGTTTTTTGTATGGAGAAACGCCATATTGATCAACAAATTATGCAAATAGGATACAATTCTGTAATGCAAACTGTGCGTGTGAGTTGCCATGCATACCCATAAATGCGAATCCTCTCGTTAAGGCTCGTAGCCAGCAAAAACTTTTTTCGTCCTCTACGTCTTCTATTTTCAAAAAACAACCCACTTAAAACGCTCGTTTGCCCCCTTAAAATCGCGATTTGAGGGGTTTGTAAAGCACTGAAATACAAGAAGTTATTTTTCTGGAAAATCAGTCACTTGGAGTGCTAGTCTACTCGCAGCTAAGGAGAAGACATGTTAAAAACCGATCTCATTTTTGAACGAGAAAACTTTTCTCATCACGATTTTCAGAATGCTACCTTTAAAAACTGCCACTTTTATATGTGCTGTTTCGACCATGCCGATCTGCGCGATGCTAAGTTCATCGACTGTCGCTTTATCGAATCCAAAGCGCTAGAAGGGTGTAGTTTTCGCTTCGCGAACTTAAAAGACGCTAGCTTTACGAACTGCATGTTGGCGATGAGCCTGTTTAACGGCGCAAATTGTATGGGCTTGGAGCTGCGTAAGTGCGATCTCAAAGGGGCAAACTTCCAAGGTGCGAACTTTGCTAATCGCGTCAGTAACACCATGTTTTTCTGTTCTGCTTTTATTACTGGCTGCAACCTCACCTACTGTAACTTCGAGCGAGTGTTACTAGAAAAATGTGACCTCTTTGAAAACCGTTGGAACGGTGCGAACCTTGCTGGGGCAACTCTCAAAGGCTCGGATTTATCTCGCTGCGAATTCTCGCCAGAACAATGGGGAGCCTTTAACGTTGAGCAGTGTGATCTGACTCATGTCGAACTAGACGGGCTGGATGTTCGCCGCGTTTCTCTGTTTGGTGTTAAAATTTGTGATTGGCAACAAGAGCAATTGCTTGCGCCTTTTGGACTGATCATTCTCTAAGGAAAGGCCATGAACCTGTTTAAAGACTTACCGAATAACCTCGACGAGGAAGTGTTCGAAGACCTGCTGACCCACAAAAACCTGCGTATAGAACGCATTGTCTCAACGGGGCAAACCTCTCCCGAAAGTGGCTGGTACGATCAAGAAGAACATGAATGGGTCTTGGTTCTTAAAGGAGCAGGTGAGCTGACTTTTGAATCAGGTGTCGTGCAACGACTTGAGGCAGGCGATCACGTTACGATTCCAGCTCATACCAAACACAAAGTGAGCTGGACTGACCCAACGCAAGAAACCATCTGGTTGGCGGTGTTTTATCAATAAACACAAAACGATCTTAAACCAAAAAATAGGCGCTGAGTTTGCTCGATACTACTAAGCCGTCACTGGCACTGTTTGATTTTGATGGCACCATCACCCGAGAGGATATGTTTAGCCTTTTCCTCCACTATTCTGCTTATGGCCTGCGCAAACGAGTAGGAAAGGTCGCTATCATGCCATTTTATGCGCTGTACAAACTCGGAGTGTTACCCGCTCGTGTTATGCGCCCTCTCAGCAGTTTTATTGCATTTTCAGGGAAAGAAACGCAGAAAATTGAAGCGATTGGCACTCAGTTTGCCCATGAAGTGATCCCGCTGTACTTACGGCCAGAAGCGATGGAAAGGCTGGCTTGGCATCAACTTCGAGGCGATACCATCGTAGTGGTGTCGGCATCACTCAATGCGTATCTCAAGCCTTGGTGTGAGGCGAACGGTTACCACTTGCTGTGCAGTGAACTGATCTCAGAACAGCCAAAACTGAGTGGCTTTTACCAACAAGGTGATTGCAGTTTAGAAAGAAAAGTCTCACGCGTGAAAGCGGCGTTTTCGCTCGACGAGTTTGCGTCTGTTTATGCCTACGGTGATACGCATGAAGACATTCCGATGCTCAAACTGGCAGACTACGCGATGCTCAACTGGAGCGAGTGGAGAGCAAGCGAATAACGATATGTGCTCTGATTTTCAAGACAGCCACTCAACCAAAGTGGTCGTTTTAGACTGAAAAAACAAACCCTTCTCACATGAGAAGGGTTTTATTGTTCAGGGCCCGAATAAATGGCTTAACGCCATACACCCCACTGACCCGTTGTGCCTGGTTCCTCACCAGACGTCCACCATTGGGCAGTCCATTCTTTACCATTGTGTGTCACCACATCACCTTGGTTGTAAACGGCCGTCTTGTCCCACAAGTTGGTTGGTTCAACTGGTGGCGGTACATCCGCTTTGATCAGTGACAACGCATAACTGAAGTCTGCACTTGGCGCTAATACTTGGTTTGCATTCACGTTCTTACTATCGAACATGTAGTGGTTCATCTCTTGATGCCAAATGCCAACATACCAATCGCCCGTTTGCTGCGCGTTAAATTGATCTGCTATTTCTGCAGCCCAAGTCGCCGTATTGTTTGCGCTGATTGGTAGTGAAATATCGACAATTTCATTCCCCGTCGCATTAAACGTACGGAAACGCACCGTATCGCCAGACTCTACTGGCCCAAAACCTTGCTGAACAAAGTAGCCTAGAGATGTCAGATTGTTGCCCGGTTCGGTTGGATCAACAGGGTCAGTCGGTGGCGTCGTGCCCGTTCCGTTTAACGTAATGTCACTACAGTTGTAGAAACCTTCCCCAGCGACATCAATGCGCTGCCAACGAGTATAAAGCACCGCATCGCCGGAACGATCAGCAGGGAAAGTCACCTGAATACGGTAGCGTTTTTCCGCATCAACATACACATCACCTGCGGTGTCGATCAGCTCTAAATCACTCCAAGTAAGAGGCTTTGAATCATCATAAGTTGGCTTGGTGAGATAGAATTCCCAGTACGATGGGTTGTGCGGCGCTTTGCCGTAAAACACCAATTCAATCTGGTTGTTTGCATCTGGCGTAACATTGGTGCGCTGCCAGTTTGGAGAAGGAATGTTCAAGCCTTTCTTAGCCGCATCGCCGGCAGAACACAGTTCACCGTCGCGAACCACGGCTTTCACATGCTCCATATCTCGGTAATTTGGTACGTTCGCCGCGATTTCGCTGCGTTGCACAAACGGATACGCGCCAGATTCTTCAAAAGCCGCTTTACACGCTTGGTTAGGGATCTCGTTGGTCCAAAAGCCACCGTCTAAGTAACACGTATTTTGACGAGCACTTGGAAATTCTACCCAGCCGTGGGCGTTGACGTTAAATGAGCTCAATGCGGCAACAGCGCTTAAGCTCAAAAGAGGAAGTGTTACATGTGATTTCATCGTTCATCCTTAATTTTGCTGACTCGCCGCTCTGAAACACAAGCGGTTTAAGCAAAACTAGCAGGATGGGATTATTTAGAAGGTGAGAATAAATATGGAAATTGTAAGAGTGCCATCTGCTTTCCAGCATTTGTTGTGAACCATTCTCATACTCGACTGACTCTTTCGAGTCACTTCAAATTCATGTGCCACAAAAACTGTCACTCTCGTTTGGCTATCGCTCGTCTTTTGGTGTGTCCATCACCACCATGGTTGTGATCGACTTGACGTGTTCGCACTCACCCAACACATCAGCATGGAACGCTTTATAAGCGGCGAGATTTTGCGTCTCTACGCGTATGAGATATTCGTTAGATCCCGTAATGTTGTGACATTCCACCACCTCGTTTACAAAACGCACATGCTCTTCGAAACCCAGCTGTGCCTGCTTAGAATGCGAGGCCAAACCAATCGACACATAAGCGACAAAACCCACGCCAAGTTGCTGATTATCCAGTACTGCTCGGTAGCCTTTGATCACGCCTTTACGCTCTAAATCTTGCACTCGGCGTAAGGTGGCAGATGGAGATAAACCAACGCGTTCCGACAGCTCTACATTGGAGATTCTTCCGTCGCGTTTAAGCACTTGCAATATTCTTTCGTCAAATCTATCCATGATGATGTTTCATTGCTTATTTGGTTTCTAATCATCAAATAAAAGCACAATATTGACCTCAGTTCTACTTATAGTTGTTCTTTACTTATCGAGAACTGATTCAAGGAACAATCTATGGAATATCATCAACTGGGCGCTTTGGCGTTGTTCGCTTTTGTCTCCACTTTTACGCCGGGTCCCAATAACATTATGTTGATGACCTCAGGGGCAAATGTCGGCTTTAAACGCACTATCCCACATATGTTGGGCATTACCTTTGGCTTTGGTGCCATGCTAATTTTGGTGGGCATTGGCTTGATGAGCCTGTTCCACGCATATCCAATTACACACTCCATTTTGAAAGTGTTGAGCTTGAGTTATTTGCTGTACTTGACGTACAAAATCGCCACCAGCGACAAAACCGAAGCAAAACACGATTTTCGCCCAATGTCTTTTTTAGGGGCTGTCGCATTCCAATGGGTGAACCCAAAAGGTTGGTCGATGGCGTTGACGGCCATTACGGTATACAGCAGTGGCGGTGCATGGCTCGAACTGACTTTTATCGCCGGTATCTTCTGCTTAGCTAACTTGCCATCGGTAACATTTTGGACGGCGGCAGGTATGCAATTGCAGCGTTGGTTGACCACCGATAAACGCGTTAAGGGGTTCAACTACAGCATGGCTGCGCTGTTGCTTTTGTCTACGATTCCAATGATATAAGTCTATTTTGGGTTAAAAAACGACTCACTTTACGTAATTGGGAAAGGACAGATACTGCATTTTGCTTGAGGCTTTGGCGTTAATTCACAGTGTAAATTTGTTTAAAGACGCTACCCTCTTGTTAGGGAACTTGATAATCTTTAAATGAGAAAGAGAATAATTATCGAGTAAAGTAACAATGAAAAAGAAGCCTCAACCTAAAACGCTTGTTGTCACAGACACAGAAACCATCACTCCAAACATGCAGCGCATTACCTTGCAAGGTGAGGCGCTGAGCCACTTTCCTCGTGACTGCGAAGGCAGTTACATCAAATTACTGTTTAACGATATGGGCGGCGCGGATCTGAGCATCCTGCCAGAAGACGACCGACCAATCATGCGCACCTACACTATTCGACGCTTTCATCCAGAAACCAGTTCAATCGAAGTGGATTTCGTCCGACACGTAACGCAAGATCTGCAATGCGGATTTGCAGCGCGTTGGGCAATGGCCGCGCAAAAAGGCGACACGATCAGCATCGTGGGGCCGGGTAGCATCTCCAACTTAAATACTGAGGCGGATTGGTTCTTCATGGCTGCCGATATGACGGCACTTCCAGCACTTTCTGCGAAAATTCGTACGCTGCCAGAAGAGGCCAAAGGCTACGCTGTGATCAGCGTGATGTCTCCAGCCGACATTCAACCCCTAAACACGCCAGCCGGTATGGAGTTGATTTGGCTAACTGAACAGCAAACCTTGGCTGATAGCGTTCGCGAACTGGAATGGTTAGATGGTAACGCTTCGGTATGGTGTGCCTGTGAGTTCGATTCAATGCGTGCGCTGCGCCAATATTTCCGCAATGAGAAAGAAGTCGATCGCGAGAATATCTACATCAGCAGCTATTGGAAGCAAGGCGTGTCTGAAGATGGGCACAAAGTGATTAAACGTGAAGACGCGGAATCCAACCAATAGTGGTTCATTTATTTCCAGTTCAAGCGCTTATCCCAATAAAAACGCCCGGCATCACCGGGCGTTTTAGCAACTTCAGTTGTATTAAAGTTCATGAAAACTCTAATCCGCTAGTTCCTGCGCTAAAAAGTCGATCAACAACCTCACTTTGGGCGATAAATTTCGGCTTTGTGGATACAGTGCCCAAATGCCTTCACGGTCGTCTCGGTAATCGGTCAGCACCTCGACTAGCTCACCGTTATCTAGAGCTTCTTGAACGTAATAGTCCGGCAACTGCACTAAACCCAAACCACGTTTGGCGGCGCCCATTAGCGCAAAACCACTATTGCATTTAATTCTCCCCGATACGCGCAAAGACTTATCGCGTTTATTTTCCTTAAAATGCCAATAATCGACCGAACCAACTAGGCACTGATGTCGAGCCAGTTCGGATAATGTGTGAGGCTCGCCAAATCGCTCCAAATACATAGGGCTAGCACACACGTAATTTTGACGCGACGAAAGACGCTTTGCGATCATGCTGGAATCTTGCAGGCGGCCAAGACGAATCGCCACGTCTACCCCTTGCTCTATCAAATCCAGTTTTTGATTGGTCAGAACTAAATCGAGGTCCACACGCGGGTACTTCTCCAAAAACTGATGCAAGAGCGGTGCGAGGTTCATTTCCCCATAGGTCACAGGCGCTGTCACACGCAGCAAACCTCGCGGTTCGGTTTGCATTTGCGTTACAGCAAGCTCAGCTAGTTCTAGCCCTTCGACCAAGTGTTTGCACTGCTGATAATAAAGCTGTCCAGCTTCAGACAGAGAAACTTTTCGCGTCGTGCGATGCAGTAACTTAACCGCAAGACGCTCTTCAAGTGCCGATACGCGGCGACTGATTTGTGCCACTGATGTTTTCAGTTTAGCCGCGGCAGCTGTAAAGCTGTTAGTTTCCGCTACGGCAACAAACTCGCTGACTCCTTCCCAATTCGCCATGCTGTATTCCTGTCGACCTCTTCTAGACAAATAGTGATTACATTGTTCTCGTCGCGCTACGCTTTGAAAACGGGAAAACTTTACGCGTCAGGTAACGGACGAAGATCGTCGTATTGCGCATCAAGCTCAATGCCAAAATATTCTTTCAACGCATCCAGGTAGGTTTGACCTGGCTCTAGCTCTATTTCTGTTAGCTCTTCATGATTGGTGCATCTGAGTGTGTAGTTAAGCAGCGTCACCAACCCACTTTCTGTCGCTCTAGCAGCGACTCTTGCGCTAGTAAAACGCGAATTAGGCGAAGTCGAGGTAAAGAAGTTGCTACATGCAATGTCACCAGCAAACACAAACTCTAGGTCAAAGCTGTATAGATTGTTCCACGTGTCCGTTCCATCGGTTGAAAGCACTTGGAGGAAATAACCAAACTGAGCATCTTTGACAAAACGGAAGGTTTGTAAATCCGTCTGAATCACTTGGTCAAGGATAAATGGCAATGGCGCTCGAGGGGTATTGGAGCCAAAACCCACATCGACAATCCATGTTTGTTCCTCTAACGTCACTAACGTGATTTGATGACTACGACCTGTTGGTGTACCAGACACATGTACACGCCCTAGCAAACTTCGCGCTTCAAACCCAAGAGTGTTGAGCACATCAAGCATTAAACCATTTAATTCAAAGCAGTAACCACCGCGAGAGTGGTACACGGTTTTTTGAATAATATCTTCAATCTCAACAGAGACGCCTCGCTGCAATGCGATGTCAAAATTCTCAAACGGCAGGCAACGATGCTGCGTCACGTGAATTCTGTGCAATGACTCCAAATCGGCGGGCAATTCACTAGGCAAGCCTAGCTTGGTTAAATAGGCACTCAGATCCGTCTTATTCATAATCACTCTTACTTAGCTGATGGTTTGACAGTTTTCTACTTTAGCCCCTCTATCTAACTTCAGGTCAATCACCTTTTCCATTTCCCTTCCGCTTTAAGGAGGCATCGCACTCTTTTTACACGCTCACCTTATCATTATTACGCATATGTAAAAATCATTTTCAAAATGGACGGATTATCATTTTTACTGAAACACCTAAAATGAGCACCAACAAAACGACGAAGCGCGGTAAGCAAACCTTAACTACGCTTATTACGTCACTCCATATACTGAAAATATAAAGGAAACATCCAATGTCGCTTGAAATCAAACCTGGTCAAACTCACATAAAATCAAAAGCAATGGTCGCTTGGGCTGCAGGTGAGCCGCTTAAAATGGAAGACGTTGATGTACAACTTCCAAAAGCCGGCGAAGTGCTAGTACGCATCGTAGCAACTGGTGTTTGTCACACTGACGCATTCACACTATCAGGTGACGATCCAGAAGGTATCTTCCCTTCAATCCTTGGTCACGAAGGTGGCGGTATCGTTGAAATGGTTGGCGAAGGCGTAACAAGCGTTGAAGTTGGCGACCACGTTATCCCACTTTACACTGCTGAATGTGGTGAGTGTAAGTTCTGTAAATCTGGCAAAACGAACCTATGTCAGGCCGTTCGTGAAACGCAAGGTAAAGGCCTAATGCCAGATGGCACAAGCCGATTCTCTATCAACGGCGAAACTATCTTCCACTACATGGGTTGTTCTACTTTCTCTGAGTACACGGTTCTTCCAGAAATCTCACTAGCGAAAGTAAACAAAGAAGCACCACTTGAAGAGGTTTGTCTTCTAGGTTGTGGCGTAACCACTGGTATGGGTGCGGTATTAAACACAGCTAAAGTAGAAAAAGGCGACACCGTTGCTATTTTCGGTCTAGGCGGTATCGGTCTTTCTGCAATCATCGGTGCTCGCATGGCTGGTGCAAGCCGCATCATCGGCGTAGACATCAACGAAAGCAAATTCGACCTAGCGAAACAACTTGGTGCTACAGACGTAATCAACCCACAAAAATTCGACAAGCCAATCCAAGAAGTGATTGTTGAAATGACAGACGGTGGTGTTGACTACTCATTCGAGTGTATCGGTAACGTAAACGTGATGCGCCAAGCACTTGAGTGCTGTCACAAAGGTTGGGGTGAGTCAGTCATCATTGGTGTTGCTGGTGCAGGTCAAGAGATCTCAACTCGTCCATTCCAACTGGTAACTGGTCGTGTATGGCGTGGCAGCGCTTTCGGTGGCGTTAAAGGTCGCTCTGAGCTTCCAGAAATCGTAAACCGTTACATGGCTGGTGAATTCGGCTTACAGGAGTTCATTACCCACACAATGGGATTAGCAGACGTCAACAAAGCGTTTGATCTGATGCATGAAGGTAAGAGCATCCGAACAGTTATCCATATGGACCAATAATGCTGCCTCAGGCTCTCCTTTTGGGGAGCCTGAATTCCTTCTGCTAATTAGAGAGTTTATTCATGACCATTGAAAATGTAAGCCAAGCCAAAGTGTTTGGCGGTTGGCACAAGCAATATACACACGAATCCAATGCCCTAAACTGCACCATGCGCTTCGCGATATTCTTGCCACCTAACGCAACGAAATCGAATCCCGTACCCGCGCTATACTGGCTCTCTGGTTTAACGTGTACCGATGAAAACTTTATGCAGAAAGCGGGCGCATTTCGTATGGCGGCCGAGCTTGGCATTGCGATCATTGCACCAGACACAAGTCCGAGAGGCGAAGGTATCGCTGACGACGAAAGCTATGACCTAGGAAAAGGAGCTGGCTTTTACCTTAATGCGACGCAAGCACCTTGGTCACTGCATTACTGTATGTACGACTATGTGACTGAGGAGTTGCCTGCGATCATCGAAAGTAACTTCCCAATCTCTGACGTGAAGTCAATCTCCGGTCACAGTATGGGCGGCCACGGAGCGCTCACCATTGGTCTGAAAAATTCAGAACAGTACCGTTCTATTTCAGCGTTCAGTCCAATCAGTAACCCAATGCAATGCCCTTGGGGACAAAAAGCCTTTACTGCTTACTTAGGCAAGGAGCTTGAAAGCTGGAAGCAATACGATGCAAGTGAACTTCTAAAACAACAACAATCACCATTACCAATTTTGGTTGATCAAGGTGATGCTGATGGCTTCTTAAATGAGCAGCTTAGACCGGAAGCGCTGATTGCTGCGGCAAAAATACACGATTCAAACCTAACCTTGAGAATGCAACCAGGCTATGACCATAGCTATTACTTCATCTCAAGCTTTATTGAAGAGCACCTCAACTTCCATGCAAAATATTTGTTTGCATAGTTAATTTAAGTAAGCTCATGAAATAAAAAATAAAGTCACCAAAACTAGGTGACTTTATTTTCTTTACGTACTAACAAATACATATCTGAATATCGATGATTTAAATATGTAAAATAATGTAACTTAAGAACAAATTCGACGTCCATTTCTCGCCTTATTAAATTCTCATTTCCGACACGGCATCTTTATTAAAAATGATACAAAGTTGCACTAAAAAGTAATTAAATACCGCGAAATCATTACGAAACTCTACCATCATCCCAATACTCTGAGCTTTTAATTAAGAAGCAACTTAATAACCTTGACGTGACGTAAACCGACAGTTATTTTTGAAACATAACGTATTATAAAATCTCATCCGGTTGGCTCTATAATTATAAATAAATTACCGCTAGCACCTTTGTCCTAGCTAAGAAAAAAGAATAAAACTCAAAAGGGCATATGATGAAAAAGATAGTCGCGCTAGGTCTGTTTTTTGTTGCGCCATTCTTGTCTGCAAATACGATCGTATTTAGTAGTAGCCAGCAGCCTAGTGTCATACTGGAACTGGAAGAGATCCAAGCTTTACCTACCACTAGCTACACGATGACATTGCCTTGGCTTCCTGCCTCGTCAGAATTTTTAGGCGTTAAACTCAGCACGCTTCTTACACACGTCTACGGAAAGGTACCAGAGCAGGTTGATATCAGCAGCTTAAACGACTATCACTCGACATTGTCCCGAAAAGATATTCTTCGATATCAACCAATACTGGCTTATCAACAAGATCAGAATTACATAAAAGTCAGGAATAAAGGCCCTTTCTGGGTGATATATCCACTCAATCTCTATCCAGAGCTAAACTACAATAAATATCATGCGCAAATGGTATGGCAAGTAAATGAAATAAAAGAAAAATAATAAGAATGAAGTTATCAGAACCCTATTCTAAGAAACAAAGAATATTGCAATATTCTACCACCAGCAAAATGCTGCTGGTGGTGTTTGCCGTTTCTTTGCTTCTCGCGAATGTCGTGCTTTTACAGCAAACACGTTCACTCTCACAAAATTTTAATAACGAACAAAAACAAGCGACTTGGTTTTTATTCCAACTCTCCAAAGAACTATCAGAACTTGTCGGCGAGGCCAGACGGTTAGATGAAAACGTATTGAATATTGATGGTGCAGAGCTTCAATACGAGTTAGCGTGGAGTCGCTTTGACTTATTGACCAGTAGCACGAAAGCCAATAAGTTCTTTTCTCGGAACAACATGCACCTTTACTTCATTAACCTTTTTGAAGAGTTCAAAGAGCTAGAAAAACAACTAGTAGAAGCTAGAACAGGTGATAGCCAAGCTGCTGCTGCATTTTATCGTTCAACTCAAACACTATATTTAGGCTTAATAGACTTCGTTAATCAAAACTTCCGTCTAAGCAGTAAAGCTTATGAAGCACAAAAAGGTCAAACCCAGCGCTTAATGCAAGCACAATATATGTTGTTTGCGACGTTCGTTTTGTCGATTATCTCTTTAACTTATTTCTTTTATCGTGAATCCCATTTTCATAGAAAATTGGCGCTCAGCGACCCTTTAACGAACCTAGGGAACCGCAATGCACTATTCATTACCCTAAACAAATTTACTCAAGAAAAAAGGCCCTTTTCTCTCTGGATTCTAGATTTAAATGGTTTTAAAGAAGTCAACGACACACACGGACACCAAGTTGGCGACACTGTACTGCGGGAAATCGCTAGGCGGCTTAATTCTATGACACTCAATGATTTTACTGTTTATCGCATGGGAGGAGATGAGTTCGCGGTTATCCTTGAAGGTGAGCATCTCAATGAAGAGAACGTACGTGAGCAGATAAATACCGTCTTTGATGCACAAATATTAAACTCCGATAAAGTCTCAACACTTTCAACAAGCATGGGCTTAGCGCAATACCCTAAAGACAGTGACAATGTTGACTTTCTTATCAGCATAGCGGATAAGCGCATGTACAAAATGAAATTTCAACGTTAAACGGTATATATGATGAGAAAGTTCATGCAAGTACTGCTTCTACTGGCAGTCATTGCGGCAGGTGTGTTGGCTTGGGTATTTATTCCATCGCACGAAACCATCGGGCAAAAAACGCTTGAGCAGGCACTCAACGACGACTACAGCCTCGTTGGACATCGAATCTACTCAACCGATCCGGATGCTGGCAACCGATTCGGCTACTTCGTATTGGCAACGGGCCAGAGCATTGAAGAGCAAGAGCCGTTTTTGGTCACTTCGGATCAGTTTATTCGCATGGAGCAAACGGGTGATAATACCTTGTCTGTGGCCGTCAATGGCCGTATTTACCATTATCATAACGACTTGTGGGTGCCAAAATCAGACGGGAAATTGCAACACTTTTTAGTCAGCGCAACCGCCAAATACGTACGCTAAAACGGGAACCTTACTCCCCCCAAAAAAACAAAGCCCCGCATGTACTGCGGGGCTTTTTACGTTAAGAAGAAAGTAACATCGAAAGGAGGGCGTTACTTCGCTAACACTTTCTCTTTAATCACTTTGAGTACCCCAGCCTCTTGGTTGCTTGGCGCAGAATAACGAGCAATTTTCTTAATCTCTTCGTGCGCGTTGGCAACCGCGTACGAATGCTCACTGACTTGCAGCATTTCGAGGTCATTGAGGTAATCACCAAACGTCATTGTTTCTGCCGGAGTAAAATTCATCGTCTCTTGAAGGTGCTGAATGGCCGCGCCTTTAGACGCCTCGGCATTCATCACATCCAGCCAAATTTTTGCGCTCACTACGACTTTATGCGTTGCGCCAAACTTCGCGTTCATGGTCGGGAACAGGAGCTCTTCCGAACCGTCAAAGTGACAAATTGCTACCTTAATAAACTCGTCTTCGACCTCAAGCAAATCCGTCACATATTCACAGCGGTGGTAGTACTTTTGAAATTCTTCCAGCGATTGCTGATCATGCGTTTCGATGTACGCCGAGCGCTTGCCACACAATACGATGTTCGCCCCGTCAATCTCACGAGCCGCTTTCACAATCTCCAACACTTCCGCTTTAGGAATGGTACAACTGTAGAGCTCTTTGTCTTGGTACATCACTAAGGTGCCGTTTTCAGCCACATACAACAGTCTGTCTTTGATTGGCGCGAACGTGTCTCGCAGACTGTAATACTGACGACCAGACGCAGCGGAGAACAAAATACCTTGCTCTTCCAGTTGCAAAAACAGATCGAAAAACTCCGGATCCAAACGACCGTATTGGTCAAGCAATGTGCCATCCATATCGGAAGCAATAAATTTGATGCGAACTTGTGACATTAACTAAAACTCTAAATGACGCTGCGAAAATATATCCATGTAAGGTACAGGATCTTGTATGAATCTCAAGTCGGGATGACGACGCCTTTCGCTATTACCAAGGATGCTGTTTAAAGTAATCTTCACTGTGATCGATGAAAGCTCTCACCGCAGGAGACAAGTGTTTACGTGATGAATACAGCGCGTAAATGTTGAGATCATTTGGCTTCCAATCCGGCAACACCGACTCAAGCTGACCCGATTTGAGATAGATATTGCTCAAGTAAGTTGGCAACATCGAAATACCCATGCCTTGTAAAGCGCCATGCAATAACGCCGTGGCCTCATTGCTGGTTAGGCGACACTCAATTCCCACCGATTCGAACTGGTCGCCCTGAGACAAATGCCACACGTGACGCTCAAAGTTTTTGTATCCCAAACAGTCGTGTGAAGATAAATCTCGCGGATGCGCGATCGCGTGGTGAGTTTGCAAATATTGCGGTGATGCTACCAACACCGATTCGCACACCGCAATCGGCTTACCAATCAAAGAAGGATCGGGATCTGACGCAATTCGGATCGCCAGATCGATACGTTGTTCGGTTAGATCACTCACTGAATCTTGCAGATCTATGTCGATATGCACTTTGGGGTGCTTTTGCATAAAACTGTTTACTACGGGGATCAACTGTGAGAATCCAAATGAAGTACTAGACGCAAGACGGATTTTTCCGGACAGCTCACCATCAGCGGCAATGTTCGACGTTAATGTATCGGCCTGTTTTAACCAGCGCTCAATCTGAGGCAAGCTGCGCTCCCCTGCGGTGGTGAGCGACACCTTGCGCGTAGTGCGGTGCAACAAACGAGTTTGCAACCAGTTCTCCATCGCCTCTACGTAACGAGTCACCATTGGCCGAGACATGTCTAACCGCTCTGCGGTCGCGGTAAAACTGCCAGAATACACCACATCCACAAACACTTTTGCTGCCGTTACTCTATCCATACATTTGCTCGAAATAAGAAATAGTGATGTACATTATTGTGTATTTTTCCGAGCGTATCAATTTCCTAATATAGCTCCCGTTCCCAAGCCATGGTCGCTTGGCCCCAAATTCTTTAGGAGCTTATTATGAAAAAATTCACTTTGATTACTGCATCCATTTTAATGGCAAGCCCTGTTCTAGCGGCAAACCACTCTCCCCTTACTCTTGAGGTTTACAACGCCGACGGTAACAGCTTCCACGTAAACTCAACTTTGGTATACGGTGAGACTGACGCCATGGTTATCGACACTGGATTCACCAAAGCTGACGCGATGCGCATTGCCGCTAAAGTGTTGGACTCAGGCAAAACACTTAAAACCATTTTTATCAGCCAAGCGGACCCAGATTACTACTTTGGCGCAGAGGCCTTACACCAACAGTTCCCTGATGCGCAGATCATCACAACGCCTGCGGTTCAAAAAATTATTAAAGAGAAATTGGCTGGAAAGCTGGCGTACTGGGGACCAAAGCTTGGCGCAAACGCACCAGTAAAACCAGTGATCCCTGTCGCGTACGACAAAACATCATTGGAGCTAGAAGGTCATAAGATTGAAATTCGTGATAACCATGGCACATCAGCACACCGCCCTTACCTATGGATTCCAGATAACAAAGCGATTCTAGGTAACGTAGCCGTGTACTCAAACGTACATTTGTGGATGGCAGATGCCGCTGACCAAACCGCCATCAATGCTTGGGAGCAGCAACTTAGCGAGATGCTTGCGCTTAAACCTCAAGTGGTCATTCCTGGTCACATGAAAGCAGGCACAAAGCTGAACGCAGACACCATTCGCTACTCGCAACAATACTTGCAGGATTTTCAGCAAGCGAAAAAACACAGCAATAACAGCGTTCAACTCATTGACACCATGTCAGCGAAATACCCAGAAGCTCAATTGCCAATCGCGCTAGAAATCGGTGCTAAAGTGCATACTGGTGAAATGTCATGGTAACTGTGCATTACTTCTTCGATCCCATGTGTGGTTGGTGCTACGGGGCATCACCACTCATCGAAGCCTTGATGGACACCTCTCAATTTAAGGTAGAGCTTCATCCCGGCGGCATGATTGAGAAACGCGCGATTGAATCTGAATTTCGTCAGCACATCATCAACAGTGACGCTCGTATCGCAACCGAAACCGGAGCAACGTTTGGTGAAGCATATCTGCAACGCGTGAAAAGCGACGATGCGTTTGTTCTTGATTCTTATCTACCAACACAAGCGATCTTGAGTGCGGAGAAAATGGGGCTGAATCCATGGCACATGCTAAAGGCCATCCAATCCGCGCATTATCAGCTCGGGTTAAAAGTGAATGAAGCATCGACGCTCAAAGCCATTGCAGAATCGCTAGGTTTAGCAAACGATGCGTGGGAGCAAAACATGACGTTAAGCGAAGCCGAACTAAACGAGAGAATTCGCTCTAGCCGACAGTTGATGCGCCAGTTACACGTTGGTGGTTATCCAACCCTGATTGCAGAAGTAAATGGCGAGTACTTGACCTTGCCGCACTCGGCCTACTACGACAAACCGGCACAGTGGAAGCTTGCATTACAAAAACTGCAATAAACTCTTCCCCACTCGCTCTTGTCCTTAATCCAAGAGCGAGTGCACACACCGACATGGCAATCCTGACTCAAACAGGTACAATCCTCGCTCGAATTTTTACTCGCGCGGATACCCACCATGCACTCGCCTGAACATTGTTTTACACGTTTTACTGCTGATACTTCTGACTATGAATTACCAACGCAGTTTACGTTTCCGTTCTACTACACGCCGCATCCTCTTTGCGTTATGGCCGCAAAGCAATTGCAACAGCACTTATTAGCGCAAACCGACTTCGAACACGATTTTGGTTTGGTTAATGAAGAAACGGGGCGAGGCAAAATGTTTGGCGTATTGCTGGTAAAAAGCCCTCAAGGCGAGCTCGGCTTTTTAAGTGCGTTTTCTGGCAAAATTGCCGACCAAAACTTGATTCCAGGATTTGTCCCTCCTGTGTACGACATGCTGACCGATGAAAGCTTCTTCCGCGCAGAAACGGATGCCATCAACGCCGCCAATGCGGAGTACAAAACCTGTGCTGCGAATCCGGAATTGGCAGATCTTAAAGCGCAAATCCAAGCCGACCGAGCCGCTTATCAGCAAGAGGAGCAAACACAGCGCCAAGTGATGATTGATGGCCGCGCCGCACGCAAACGACAGCGCCAACAGGGCGAGCAAACGCTCAATGCCGATGATCTCAAAATCTTGTTGGATGAGTTGGGTAAGCAAAGTGTCGCCGAGAAAAATGTTCTCAAATACTTAAAGCAAGCATGGGATGAAAAGCTTGCAACCAAAGAAGCACGATTGGCCGAGTTAGAGCAGCAACTTGCTCACCTGAAAGAGCAGCGCAAGACGCTCTCCAACGCTTTACAGCACAAACTGCATAAACAATACCGCTTCCTAAACAGCCATGGCGAAACACGCGACTTGGTGGACATTTTTGCGGACACCACAAACCCAATCCCACCAGCAGGTGCGGGGGAATGTGCTGCGCCAAAACTGCTCCAATACGCATTTAAACACAGATTCAAACCGCTGGCGCTGGCAGAATTTTGGTGGGGTGTTTCGCCAAAGTCTGAAGTTCGCCAACACAAAAAATTCTACCCATCGTGCAACAGCAAATGTCAGCCGATTTTGGGCCATATGATGCAAGGGCTGGATGTCGAACCTAACCCATTGGCGGAGAATTGGGCAGAAGACAAAGAGCTGGAGATAATCTACCAAGACGACGCTATGGTCGTCGTCAACAAGCCCTCGGGCTTACTTTCAGTGCCGGGTAAAACCATCAAAGACTCTGCTTATACTCGCCTACAAGCGATGTTCCCTGATGTGGAAGGGCCGTTTGTGATTCATCGCCTCGACATGGCGACCTCTGGCATTTTGGTGTTTGCCTTAACCAAGCGCGCGAACAAAAGTCTGCAAAAACAGTTTATGGCTCGCGGCGTACAAAAACGTTATATGGCACTGCTCGAAGGCGTATTAAACGAGCCGGAAGGGGAAATTTCACTGCCAATGCGTGGTGACCCCGACGACCGCCCACGTCAACTGGTGTGTTTTGAACACGGGAAACATGCGGAAACCTACTGGCAACTGATTGAAGTCAAAGATGGACGCAGCAAGGTATACATGTATCCGAAAACCGGGCGAACTCACCAACTACGTGTACACAGTGCTCATCACATGGGGTTAAACATGCCAATGGTTGGTGATGGTTTATACGGCGAAAAAGCGAATCGCTTACACCTGCATGCTGAGATGCTAGAGCTGGATCATCCATACAGCAAAGAGCGTATGGTGTTCAAAGCTGAGTGCGAATTCTAACGTCTTCCAGATTTTAAATAACAAAAAGGCACTGACTATCAGTGCCTTTTTTGGTTTCTAACAACAGAATAAGCGTGATGCGCGATACCGAAAACCGTTAGCTCACCTTAAACTTGGTCCACACCTGAGAACGCCAACGCCTTGCCATGATGATACCACGCACCCATTCATCGAGTGCGATTGCCATCCAAGCCCCTAAAACGCCATAACCCAAGTGGATGCCAAAGATGTAAGAGAAAAGCACGCCTAGTCCCCACATACTCAAAATCCCCATTTGAACAGGGAACTTGATGTCACCCGCGCCTTTGAGCCCCGCGATAAAAATCAGGTTAAACACACGTCCGGCCTCGAGCAAAATTGAGCCCATGACTAACGAACCTGCCAATGCGAGTATCTCTGGTTGATCGGTAAATACGCGCAGAATCTCTTCTCTAAACAGGTAAATCAGTGTGGTTGCCGCCGTTGATGCCACAAATCCCACTAAGAAGTAGATTTGTACGCGTTTTAAAATGCTGCTCACCCAACCTTTACCGATGTAGTAACCAGTCTGAATTTGCGCTGCCTGACCAATTGCCAACGCGAAAGCAAACGAGAAACGGGCAATGTTTTGTGCATAAGTGAAAGCCGCCAACGATGCCGTCCCCATTTGCACCACAAAGTACACAATGCAGATTTGCGCCACGTTGTAAGACAGCACTTCACCCGCGTTCATACCGCCGATTTTTAAGATCTTTTTGTAAATCTCTGCCGGTACTTGTTTCATAGTCGACATTGGTAGTTCAATGCTACTGCGAGCGAGAATAAACCATAACATTAACGTACCGATGACTTGGCTGACGACGGTTGCTATTGCTACACCTTGCACACCATACACAGGTAAACCGAATGGCTGGTAAAGCGCAATATAGTTACCAATGATGTTGAACACACCCGAGATCAAATTCACCACCATTGGGGAACGTGAATAACCATGACTACGCAGAATAGTTGTAAAAACAACGCCAATCGTAACGTTAAACGTCATCGCACCGCTTATCAGCAGATATTCATGAGCGTACTGCTCGACTTGCGCTTCCAAGCCGTAATACGGGAGTAGATACATCGCACCAAGCACGGCAATCACACTCAATAGCACACCGACGAGCACAGACAACGCAATACTCGCAACACCAACGCTCACTGACTCTTGCTCGCGTCCAGCGCCATTGTATTGGGCAATCAAAATCCCCGTACCGCTACTGACAAACGTCGAAACGATGATTAAAAAGAAGGTAATCTGCGTGATCACACCAACAGCGGATACGGCTTTGTCTGAGTAGCCACTCAGCATGAACACGTCACTGGTTCCTAAAGCCGTCCGTAGCAAAATTTCGACAAGAATTGGCCAAGCTAATGCCACGATGGACATTCGTTGGTTGATGTTTTGGCTTTTAGGCATGCTTGTAACCTTTCCTACAACTAAAAACTGCCTCACAATATTTGTGAAGCAGTTTAAAAATAGTGACTCGAACGAAGCTCGATATGAGGTTGTGATTTAGCGCGGATTCTAGTCGCATATTGGTCATAACGACAACAATATTTCGCCCTGTTTCGGAAAAATATTTCTAATGCATTTTCGAAACGACATATGCCTTGACGATACGTAGAGCAGAGATTGGTGAACAATACTCTCAATCAACGAGCACCGAACAGAATCAGGATAATCAATAGAAATGTGTCTAACTAGATACATTACTTTGAGTTATCAGTCCAACCATATAGAGCCATGAAGAACCGTCATGAAAACCTGCATGCGCCACCATTCCTCTTTGAACACTCGCACCAAATCACACTGATGGCTTTGCACTAAAAATGACTGATATCACATTTGGAAACTTTGTTGTTCTATTTATCGCGAAAATACCGCCTAGAATAAGCGTACACGTTAATTAAGCAAGGATACATAATGTCGACATTGGCTGGGGCGCGCTTAGAAGAAATGGCGGACATCCGTTCAACAAGAAAAAAGAAAATTGTCTTTTTATGCTCCAGTATCGCCGCTGCCTGTTTAACTTATGGTTCCATTGCTCAATCACTTGAGAATAACTGGGGTTTAAGCTTTTTCCATGCTTTGTGTGCCTTGGCATGCTTAGCAATCAGTTATGTAATAAAAGTCCAGCGGCACCATCAATACGCCGACTTATGGCTAAGTGCTGTCTTAATGTTCGAAGGGTTATTGTTACTTCTGTATAACGACGCTCCGTCAGGCAAAATGTTATGGCTATATCCTATTGTCGCCACTCTGGTATTAATTAATGAGTTTAAGGTCGGTCTGTTGTTCAGTGGTACCTACATTTTACTGATCTTTTTTGGGGTCGCTTTTTTAGATCGACTGCCAGCAGCCACAGAAATCATAGAGCGGAGATTGATGCTGACCCTGATAGCGACCGCGTTTGTGTGTCACACGTTCTCGTATTACTACACGAAAGTCCTCAATTACATTCAAACACTGTATCGTGAGGGGATTGAGGAGTTAGCATATTTTGACCAGCTCACTGGGCTTGCCAATCGCTGGAGCTTTGAGACTTGGGCGCGCGCAAAGCTCGATGAAATCAAGCACTCATCTGATGACAGCATCACCGCATTGGTTTTTCTCGATATCGATAACTTCAAGCACATCAACGACACCTACGGGCACGATATTGGTGACCAAGTACTTCAAGCCTTCGCAACTCGATTAAAAAATAACATTCGCAACAAAGACAGAAAAACAGATAAACACGACTACTCCATCGCTCGATTTGCGGGCGACGAGTTTGTAATCATGCTTTACGATGTAAAAAGTAAAGATGACCTCGACAGCATCCTAAAACGGATCGTAAATCTGTTTCCGACAGGTTACCGAAGCTACGATATGATTAACGAGTTAACGATGAGTGTAGGTGCTGCTATCTATAAGCAAGATGCAAAGGATTTGTCTGAATTGACTCGATGTGCAGATAAAGCAATGTACGCAGCTAAACATACTGGTAAAAACCAGTACGCCTTTTATGAGCACTGCAATACGGAAGAACAGTCAACATCTGATGCACCAGCGGTACCAGAAGCTTGCTAATGACTAAGCGAACACATGCATCACCCAAAGCCCCACAACGAGGAATACGATTAACCACACTACTTGCAACGTTCTGTTCGGCTTGTCTTGCTGACGAGTGGGGTGATCTTTAAACGCACGGCCCTTCATTTTGCCCATTAAGCTCTTTCCTAGAGCACGTCGATAAAATTCACGTCTCTTATGAGCGGCGTTGGCAACTTCGGTAAAGCGCTGTCTTTGCTCATTGGTGAGATCTTTATCCTCGTAACGAGGAGGGAGATCAGAATGCTTGCGTTGTACTGCCATCACTTCCTCCCTGGTCGATGGGTACATTTTTATTAAGTATATACCCAAATAACCAAAAAGATGCGTTATAAGTGAAGCACATAGACGAAAAAACCACCCGCAGGTGGTTTTATGACGAGCAACAAATGAACGCTAGAAGTACTCACATAAATACGCAGTCGCTTCTTTCACTTGAAGCTCAAATGAAGAATTACCTTCCACTTCAAAAAACTCACCACTTTGATAAGTCGTCCAATCGCTCTCGCCAACACGCTTGACCACAAGCGCACCTTTTACAACCGTCATACGCTCTGGTGCTTGAGTACCAAACGTGTACTCACCAGGAAGCATCACACCAACGCTAACTTCCTGATCTTTCTGGTTAAAGCCTAGTGATTTTACACTACCAGCAAAATAGCTATTTTCCTTAATATTCATTATTGGTTTCCTTATCAAAAGTCCGCTCTTTTTTACCTTGTTTCTTTCCGTTACTCAAGCTTTGAAAGCCATTAAACTCAACGTAATAACGCACATCCTTTGCTACTGAGCGAGAACCTCTTTTCGCGAGGATTAATCAGGCGACCTAAACCGAGCAAGAAAACCTGCGAAGTAATGAATGTGAGCAAACAACAAAACCATCAATAAGATGTGTATCTGAATGTAAAAGTGGACATTAGATCATAGTTTCGTCGTCTCAATGGCGGGATTGTTTGTTTTTAAAAAGGAAGGTTTCCACCATGTTAAAAAAGTGGAGAAAATTAGATCTATGACGGACTCGACTCGCCGAAGGCGAAAAGCACGACAAGAACCAAAACTTTCATTTTTGGCTCGCCACCAATCAAAAATCCTCAAGAGTACATTTGTCTGCTTCGGGATGGGTCTGTTGACGTTTTTTGGCTATCAAATCCACCTCTCCTATCAAGACCACATTGATCCGGAAAAGGTGTACGGCGAATGGATTGAGATTGGCGCGCCACCCTACCAAACAGAACGTCTCGTTTTCACTGAAGATGGGGTATACCGAAACCATCGACTTATTACGACGGAATTTGAATTCGATGGCAAGGTCATCACGTTGAATACCGGATTAGGAAAGACAGCGTATCAGATCTCGGGCTCTCATCTTTCACCTCAAATACGCCGTATTGAGCCTCTTATTCCAGATCAGCGATTCATTCGTAAAGGATTTGAGCATACCGTTCAGGGCTCAGAAACCGGTGCAGCCTCTAAACGTCGCGCCGCGTTGAGTGAACACTTCAGCCGTGACTAATACGTCTTCACGGCTATTTTTCCTTTCAATTCTCTTTCTATATCAATGAAACAAAACCTTAATAAACAACAAAATAAGGCCTTCATCGCATTTAACTAACTCGTTACTGAGTAAACAATAATTTTAGTTTCTGCTGAGATTTTATAAATTATTGACTCAGTCTGACACTTTCTGTGTAACAGAGTGCGAGTTTTAGTTAAGTTCTCTCAAGTGCCTCGAAAACCGTCTTAATTTTTTTTGACGAAAAAAAACTCTCTGAAATGCTGAGTGTGATGCTTTTGCACGTGGAGTAAATCCAATCATCTTATCTGGTGCAAGAGCAGCCTATGTTCTAGGTAGAACATGAATCCAAGGATTGAGAGAGAAGTTATGATTCGATTTAACCTATGTGCAGCTGGAGTTGCTTTAGCGCTATCAGGCGCTGCAGTTGCGGCTCCAACCGCACCAAGTATCGATATGTACGGTTCCAACAACCTTCAGTTTTCTAAAATTGAACTCGCGATGGAAACCACGTCAGGCTACTACGACATGGTGAAATACCATGAGCAAGCGAAGATTACTGTTAAATTTAACCAGTGGAGTGGCACACCTGGTGACACTTACAACGTCTATTTTGATGGTGTAAAAGTAGCAAGCGGCCCTATCACTGGTAGCCAAACGACAGCTTCGTTTGAATACGGCCAAGGTGGCTTATACCAAATGGAAATCGAAGCATGTGATGCGACAGGTTGTGCGAAAAGCGCACCAGCTGAAATCACAATTGCAGATACCGATGGTTCTCACCTGAAGCCACTAACGATGAATGTTGATCCAAACAACAAAACCTACAATACCGATCCAAGCGTCGTGATGGGTACGTATTTTGTTGAATGGGGCATCTATGGCCGTGACTACACCGTCGATAATATGCCGGTCGACAACTTGACTCACATCCTTTACGGTTTTATCCCAATTTGTGGCCCAAATGAGTCTGTGAAGTCTGTTGGCGGCAACAGTTTCAACGCGCTACAAACTGCTTGTACAGGTGTGCCTGATTATGAAGTCGTTATCCATGACCCTTGGGCTGCTTATCAGAAGAGCTTCCCACAAGCTGGTCATGAATACAGCACGCCTATCAAGGGTAACTACGCAATGCTAATGGCATTGAAACAACGTAACCCTGATCTAAAAATCATCCCATCGATCGGTGGTTGGACACTGTCTGACCCATTCTTCGATTTCGTGGACAAGAAAAACCGTGACACATTCGTCGCATCAGTTAAGAAGTTCCTGAAAACTTGGAAATTCTACGACGGTGTTGATATCGACTGGGAATTCCCTGGCGGCGGCGGTGCAGCAGCCGATAAGGGCGACCCTGTAAACGATGGCCCAGCATACATCGCACTGATGCGTGAACTGCGCGTAATGCTTGATGAATTAGAAGCTGAGACAGGCCGTACTTACGAGCTAACGTCCGCTATCGGTGTCGGTTACGACAAGATTGAAGACGTAGACTACGCAGATGCAGTTCAGTACATGGATTACATCTTCGCAATGACTTACGACTTCTACGGTGGTTGGAATAACGTTCCTGGTCACCAAACTGCGCTTTACTGTGGTTCATTCATGCGTCCTGGTCAGTGTGACGGTAGTGGCGTTGATGAGAACGGCGAACCGTACAAAGGTCCTGCTTACACAGCAGATAACGGCATTCAACTTCTTCTTGCTCAAGGCGTTCCTGCAAACAAGCTAGTACTTGGTACAGCAATGTACGGTCGTGGCTGGGAAGGCGTAACTCCAGATACGCTAACCGATCCAAACGACCCAATGACAGGTACTGCTACAGGTAAACTGAAGGGCAGCACAGCGCAAGGTGTTTGGGAAGATGGCGTAATTGACTACAAAGGCATTAAGTCATTCATGCTAGGTGCAAACAACACTGGTATTAACGGCTTCGAGTACGGCTACGATGCACAAGCAGAAGCACCATGGGTATGGAACCGTACTACGGGCGAGTTGATCACATTTGATGACCACCGTTCAGTGCTAGCAAAAGGTAGCTACGCGAAGTCTCTTGGTCTTGCTGGTCTATTCTCTTGGGAAATTGACGCGGATAACGGTGACATTCTAAACGCGATGCACGAAGGTATGGCTGGCAGTGTGGTTCCTCAACCAAACCGTAAACCAACAGCCGCAGCTGGCGCAGATCAATCGGTAACAGGTCCTGCAAATGTGGTTCTAGATGGCAGCCTGTCAAAAGACTCTGACGGCACCATCGCAAGCTACGCTTGGGAACAAGTATCTGGCACAGCAGTGGTACTAACAGGTGCAAACTCAGCGAAAGCAAGCTTTGATGCAGCAGAAGTTACTGTTGAAGAGCAATTAACTTTCAAGCTGACGGTGTCTGATAACGAAGGTGCAACGGCATCTGACCTCGTTGTAGTAACAGTGAAACCAGCAGGTGTTGTTGACCCAGTGAACAGCGCACCAGTAGCACAAGTTGTTGCTCCAGCAACAGCAAACGCTGGTGACGTTGTGGTTGTAGATGCATCTGCGTCTAGCGATGCAGACAACGATACCCTGACATTCAACTGGACTCTACCTCAAGGTCTGAATGCAACGGTTGAAGGCTCTAAAGTCACGTTCACTGCTGCGGAATACCCGCAAGACACAAGCTTAAGCTTCACTGTAAGTGTGAGCGACGGTAAAGCGTCTTCATCGGCAAGCGCGACTGTGGTTGTTGCACAGTACACAACCGATCCGAACCCTGGTACTTGTGACAACGCATGGGATGCGAGCGCAGTGTACACAGGTGGTAACCAAGTGACTCACGCAGGTAAAACGTGGGAAGCGAAATGGTGGACTCAGGGTGACGATCCTAGCCAATCTGGCGAATGGGGCGTTTGGAAAGAAGTTGGCGTAGCTAACTGTAACTAATTTCAGCCTTGCAGACGTTCTGCTAAATAAACAAAGGACAGCTTCGGCTGTCCTTTTTGGATTTAACCTCTTAACGAAGAGAGCAACACCAGAGACGAAAAAATCTGAGGTGTTACTTTCAAATCGAATTAGCGCAAAACGGAGCGAGTCAATCAGTAAAAGTAAGGGTTACCAAGCACTATCGAGCAAACGGTCAAAACTACTGAAGACTTGCTCACACTTCATCACTCGACCATGCCCCTGACCTTGTGTTGTCACTAACTCAACGTTTTTAATCTCTTCAGCCGCTTTTGCCGAGACACTGTATTTGGTGAACTTGTCTTGCTCATCATGAATAATAATGGTGTGAGACGGACGCTCAGACAAACGCTTCATCGGATCAATGGACTGTAACGGATAACCAAATTGGTCTTCAACTTCTGAAACCACAGCATTAAAAAGCTTCATCGAGTAACCGGAACGTGCAATGCTACCGAATAAGTTCTCTACGTAATTTAATACCGGAGCAATAAGCAGCAAAGGCTTGTTTTCTAATTTGCTGTGTCGGCACTCAAGAGCAGAAGCGGTGCCCATGCTGTGCCCAACTAGGCCAACAATATCCTCGACCGTATCCAACACATCTTCTAATCCTCTGACAAACCCCGGAATGTGCCCATACTGCCCCTCACTCTCACCATGTGCCGGATGATCGTACGCCAAAGCAGTAAACCCTTTCGACGCAATATGTTCCATGAGAGGATAAAACTGACTTGCCGTGCCAGACCAACCATGAGTTAGCACCCAAATAGGTCCAGATCCCAAAGTATAGGTTTTGATGATGCCTGCATGCCCTTTAATTTCACCTTTGATAAGCCCTTGAGGTTCAATATTTTTAGGTTGCGTACGAGCAGGTGTCAGAAGAAGCTTGCGCGCGGTCTTCTTTGCATGTGACGGGGCCAGTGTATGGTGTAACCGAGTACTAATGTTCACCAAACTGCGCTTAATACTGAAACGTTGCGATGTATTAAAGTAAATTTTTTCACTCATAATCATGTCCTTAACTATCAGCTTTGCACAAAATAGAACGGTCGTGCTTTTTACGCTGATAAGAAAGAGCGAACTCAGCCGCTCTTTGTGATTTTATGTCTACGAATCTGGGAAGCGAATAACCGATATTAGCCTTTCCAGCGAGAAAATAAGTTGTCGATCCCTTGCCAAAACAGACGCAAGCTTTCTTGCTCACCTTTAATTGAGTAAAAAACATGCGCACTCAAATAGAGACCGTACAAATCAAACGTTGCTTGGCGTGTATCTAAGTCTGCTGCAAATTCTTGCTTCTCTTTGCCTTTCGCTATTTGGATCTCCAAATAACTCAGCCAAGTGTCTATGGATTTACGCAGTCCGGCCTGAAGCGGGCAATCTTTATCTGCCGTATCATTCCAAGCGTCAAGAAACATACAACTTCCTTGGAATGCGTGATTCCAAGTCATCCAAGAGTCGAGCAACCCTCGAATTTTACGCTCGATATTGCCATCCCCGAGTTCTCGAGCAGGCTCAATAACCCGATCAGCGAACACTTTATTGGCGTGATCAAGCACCGATAGCTGTAAATTCAACTTCGAATTAAAGTGGGCAAACAGACCACTTTTCGACATACCGCATTGCTTGGCTAACTCTCCAATCGTAAGACTTTCTAATCCGTCTTCGCTGGCGATCTCAAAAGCCCGCTGCAGAATAAACTCTTTTGTCACTTTTCCTTTTTGCATAGTCTTATTTTTAGCACGATCGTTCTTTTTTGCAATCTCGAGTTAACTGGTCTAACCATTATTCAGTGCTATTTTCGACTCACGAATCAGGTATTGATTGCGTTAATAGGTTAATAATTAAGAAGTTTGAAGTAAGTCTTAATTTTCAAAACAGCTTCAATGTAAGCGCAAGTCTGTTGACTTTTTCACGTATTACTTCAGTAACAACCTGCTATTTTCACCTAAGTTTTTTATTTAGGTAAACAATGTAATGGCAAAGAAACAAAAAATAGCCAGCTTAGAGTTTGCACGTATCATTGCGATGCTTGCGATTGTGGGTTTGCATTGCCAGATGGCACTGACGTACTGGCAGTGGAATGGGATACCATGGGTTGGCTATATGCTCAACCAACTGGCTCGTTTTGCTGTTCCGCTGTTCTTTCTCATCTCGGGTTATCTAATCCAGCCGAAGTTGAGTCATTCACCTATCGATACTCTTAAGAACTACGCCAAACCGTTAATGAAGGTTTGGCTCATTTGGAGCATGATCAGTTTACTGATGCCATTCCAATGGCAGACGGTCGCTGAGGCTGGGTATCTCGCCGAAAGGCAAGGTTATTGGGGGTACCTAATGTCAACCCCGATCAATTCACTCATCGAAGGCGGACTCGTTCATCTGTGGTTTATTCCGGCTCTGGTCATTGCCGTAGCGTTAATTGCCTTTCTCGTGCATATCAATATGGCGCAACTGATACTGCCAACCGCAGTATTGCTATACATATACGGTGCCTTTGCTGGCAGTTACGCGACCATTACCGACCTGCCAGCGCCTTTCTTTACTCGTAACGGGCCTTTTTTCAGCACGTTGCTAGTTGCTCTAGGTTATTTCGCACGAGAAGTGCAGTGGCGGTGGTCGCGAAACAATACGGTTCGATGCATTATTCTTGGTATGGCACTGCATTTTGGTGAAGCTTACTGGCTGATGCAACATGACATCGCTTTCAACTCGCACGACTTCCTATTCGGTACCGTTATCTGGGCTGTAGGTGTCTTTATGTGGCTTTTGGCTCACCCTCATTTTGGCGACATGCCTTGGGTCTTCAAACTATCTCCTAGCGTGTTAGGGATATATGTTAGCCATCTGCTTATCATAATTGTCATGATGAATGTCGCTGGATTTATCGGGCTGCAACACCTCGCGAAAGATGTGTTTATTTATCCTGCAACGATTGTTGCAACCATACTGCTTGTGAAAGCAATTGACACTTCACCGTTGAAAAAATGGCTCCTACGCTAAATGCATTCAGCTCTAGATATAGCTAGCTTTAACTCAAAAGGGTTAGAGCTAGCCAGTTAAAAATGAGATTTCTCTCTCACTGACCAATTTTTGACTTTCTAATCCTTCAGAATTTGCTTTCACTCACAAAAAACATTGTTCATTTCCTTTAAATTGGCTCGACTATTACAACATTGCTCATTAAACGGAGGCTGTATGTGGGCAGGTCAAGGACTCGTTCCTTTTTTAGAGATTAGTCACTGGTTAACTTACGGTTTATATGCCGCTGCGGTTTTATTCGGCGCAGCAAGCATTGCGTCACTCAGAAAATAGTGGCGCACACTATCATTTCCTAACTCCTACTGTTAATTCGAGCTCTCTCACAACTAACTCATTCATTTGTGGCTAATATTTCTCCAACCAGACAAAGGAGAAATGTCTATGCCAATCTATCCAATTGTGGCTTTCTGCTGTTTGTTGTTCTCTAGCGCCACCTTTGCTGCATCAACCAATGAACTGAACCTTGTTAATTCTGGTGTCGGTTACGCGGCTCTGATTATCTTTTCGATCGCTTACATACTGGTTATGTTGGAAGAGTATCTGAAAATGAGAAAATCCAAGCCAGTGCTGCTCGCTGCAGGATTAATTTGGATTCTGATTGGCTACACCTTTGCTCAACACAACCAGCCTGAAATCGCCAAATCCGCACTAGAACACAACTTGTTGGAATATGCCGAGTTGCTGCTGTTTTTGCTCGTGGCGATGACCTACATCAACGCAATGGAAGAACGCAAACTCTTCGACGCCTTACAAGCGTGGATGGTCGGTAAAGGTTTTGGATTCAAAAAGTTGTTCTGGCTGACGGGGTTTCTCGCTTTTGTCATTTCACCGATTGCCGATAACTTAACTACGGCCCTATTGATGTGCGCTGTAGTGATGAAAGTCTCTGGTGATAATCCTAAGTTCGTCAATCTTGCTTGTATCAACATTGTTATCGCAGCCAACGCTGGCGGTGCATTCAGCCCATTTGGGGATATTACAACCCTGATGGTGTGGCAAGCCGGTCATGTCAGCTTTGCTGAGTTCATTCCGTTGTTTGTACCGTCATTGGTGAACTACTTGGTTCCCGCGTTTTTGATGTCACTGTTTGTTCCAAACACAAAACCGAATACGATTCACCAACACGTTGAGCTAAAACGCGGGGCAAGGCGTATTGTCGCATTATTCATTCTGACTATTGCCACTGCGGTCTCTTTCCATGCTGTGCTGCACTTCCCACCCGTTATGGGCATGATGATGGGCTTGGCGTACTTACAGTTTTTCGGATATTTTTTGCGCCAAACTCTCAAACACTCACTCGCAAAAAAAGCAGCTATGGCAATTGCCAATGGCGATGATAAGGCATTGAAGCGCTTAGGCTCAGTGGTTCCGTTTGATGTGTTTCATCGTGTGTCTCGAGCCGAATGGGACACCTTGTTGTTCTTCTATGGTGTTGTGATGTGTGTTGGCGGTTTAAGTTTACTTGGCTACCTCGAACTGGTTTCAAACGTCATGTACACGCAATGGAACCCAGTCTGGGCAAACGTAATGGTTGGTGTCCTATCTGCAATCGTCGATAACATTCCGGTTATGTTTGCTGTACTGACCATGGAACCAAGCATGTCGATGGGCAACTGGCTACTGGTCACATTAACCGCAGGTGTCGGGGGCAGTTTGCTTTCCATTGGCTCCGCGGCAGGCGTCGCTTTAATGGGAGCCGCGCGTGGACAATACACCTTCTTTGGCCACCTAAAGTGGGCTCCCGTCATCGCCTTGGGTTATGCCGCCAGTATTGCGGTACACTTGTGGATGAATAGCGGTTTATTTACTTAAAAACACCTAGAATTAGTCACTTAACTTGCAATGTAACCTAACGGTCGGATGGATGGTTAACGCCATCCATCACTTCAATCGCTCCCAACTCATATGGGTTGACGCCCTCTAAGCAGCCGACATTATAGCCATACTCACTCGGGTCAGAACGACGCTGATGGTACGTATAAATACCGCACTCGCCACAGAAAAAGTGCTTCGCAGTGTGTGTATTAAATTGATACTGCTTCAAGACGTCTTCGCCTTGCACAATACGAATACCGTTCAAAGGTACAGATGCTACAATCGCGCCACGACGTCGACACATAGAACAGTCACACCGTCTCGGCTTCTCAATACCATTGGGTAACGCCAGTTCCAGCTCAACTTTTCCACAGTGACAACTCAGTCGATGTAATGTGCTGATTTGGGTGTTGCCAACTTTCTTAATCATAACTTTTCCTTGTTGTTTTTCTATCTGTGTACATTATGTTAAACAGGTTAATATCATCATAATCTCGTCCAAAAACTCGACATCCATCACTTTTCGCGACATTTTATTGGCCGATTTGTTAGTTGCTATTTTGGCGACTGTCTATCGCGTCCGTGAGACGTGTTATCTCCGGCGCGGTTTTTAAACCAAGGAAATTAATTTATGGACAAAGATCATAGCCTAAGAGAGAACCTCTTGGCTCTGACGCTCGGCAGTGCGTTGGTGTCACTTGGGGTGATATTTTTTAGCAAAGTAGGATTGCTCACTGGCGGTACGGCTGGTTTGGCGATCTTCCTAACCAAAGTGAGTGACTTCAGTTTTGGTCAGATATTTTTCGCTCTTAACCTCCCTTTTTATATTTTATCTGTGATGCGCATGGGTTGGCGCTTCACTATCAATACCTTTATTGCGGTTTCGATTGTCTCTTTTGCGGTCGATCATCTGCATCATGTGATTGAGATTTCAAGAATCGAACCTTTCTATGCGGCACTTTTGGGTGGTGGGCTGATTGGAATCGGTATGTTGGTAATTTTCCGTCACAAAATGAGTTTGGGTGGCTTTAACATTCTAGCGTTGTACCTTCAGGAACGTTTTGGAGTTCGAGCGGGTAAAGTTCAAATGGCGTTAGATTGTGCCATCGTGGTGATGTCACTGTTCATTGTAGATGTGCACCTTATCGCTCTATCTGTTCTAGGTGCCATCGCAACGAACTTGATTTTGGCGATGAACCATAAACCAGGACGATACCAAGCAAAAGCGCAAGCAGCATAATCATCGCTGCATAGTCAACAACCCTAAAGCCCCCAGCCAGTCGCTCGGGGCTTTTTTCATTCTACGCTAAGATCACGTCAACGAGCTCGTTTTGCAGTGCTGCTGCATCTCCTCATCCAATTTAGCTTTATATTTCTGGCTAAGATGGAAGTGTACTTGCATCAGCAAGTCATGTGCGTGGAACAGCTCAAGCGCGTCGCTACCATGTTGCTGACAAATATCTTCACAGCGCTCAGCATGCACTTTGGCTTCTTGCGGTTTATCCGCTTTAAGCAAGCTCATAGCTAAGCGATACTCTGCGCGCTCTTCTTGCATCCAACCCCCTGCCACTTTCCAATAGTCTAGCGCGAGTGTTGCTGCTTCTAACATCTTCGATGTTTCCATGCACGTGCGCTCAGCCAGCGCTTCGTACTGACATGCTAAGTTGTTTGCAGTGATCGCGAAAGCGCGCGCTAATGGCCCTTCTGCATCGTTCGGCGTCATTCCTAACGCTGCTTTCACCAACCATTGACTCGCCAGTTCAAGCTGAGCAAGTGCAGAAAGTTCATTCGAAATCAAAGCGTAAACTCGGCGTTGTTCTTGCTCTTCCAATAATTCCATATTGTCAGTGCCATCTACGAAATAGCGCGCAACGGCAATACTGCGTTGAAATGCCAAACTCTCAGCAACCTTGCGTTCATCAAAGTGCTCTAAACAAGTAAGAAACTGTTCTGGGCACTGGAGATGCCCAATAGCGGTATGCAGCATCAATGCGAATATTCGCTCGATTTGGGTAACGTCTTTCACCTCGCTCAGAGCCGTTTCTAGCTGAGCATAAACTTGTTCGGGATTTTCCTCGTGATGCTGCCAACACTCACTCATGAAGGCATCAAAATCCGTTTTGAAAGGCATGTCCTTATTGTCCTTTTTCTATTCGTATAACGAATATGAAACTCTACACTATCGTTACCCCTGTGTAGCACGCTTAATCCCAATATGAGAATCGCCTCACTTAAAGCGGTGTACCTTGCTCCAACGCGAGCAAACGTTGCTTGCGCTCCACTCCACCTGCATACCCAGTCAGTTTTCCGCTTTTGCCAATAACGCGATGACAAGGTACCACGATAGAAATCGGATTCTTCCCGTTTGCTAACCCAACAGCACGCACAGCTTTAGGGTTACCTATCGCATTCGCGAGATCTTGATAGCTCCACGTTTCCCCATATGGAATGGTCGTTAGTGCCTGCCAAACTTGATTTTGAAAATCAGTGCCTGTCGCTGCAAGGGGCAAGTCGAATTCGTTGCGCAGACCAGTAAAGTATTCATCCAGTTGGGTGACAGCTTGGCGCAAAACCGGATGCTGCTCGTCTCGCACCCCCAGCTCACTCGGCTTAGTGGTGCATGTTTCAAACCAAATACCAAGCAAGCCCTCAGCGCTCGATTGGATAGTCACCGTTCCTAGTGGACTCGGCATTTCGGTATAAAATGTTTTCATGATTGATTCCATAAGTGAAACGTCGCGTAGCTTCCCCAAGGGGCCGCAGTGTGCGTATTCAGTGATGGGTAACGCTGCATCGCCTTTTTCACCACTAAGTCTTTATCTAGAAAGCAATCGGGTTGAGATTGCCCTCGCAGTTGAGCATAACTGACGGTCCAAGGTCCAATGCCTTTCAAAGCTAGCCACTGCTGGGGGTCAGCTTCTGAGTTGTCCTGCATAAACTGGGCGAAGCGCACTAGCGTCTCTTTACGGCTTTGCGGCATGCGCAAAAAGCTCACGTCGGCGTTCGCAATATCACAGGGAGTCGGGAAAAAACGTTTTTCTGACTCACCACTAAGTGTGGCCACCAATAAGTTAAGTTGACCAATCGCAGCTTTAACCGACACTTGCTGGCCTAAAATAGCTCTAACCCCTGCTTCCCATGCATTCCATACACCTGGAATACGAATACCTTTACTCGACACGAGCCCAGGCGCGACATACTCCAAATGCTGCTCAACAGTACAAATATCAGCGTCAAGATCGAACATACGACGAATGTCAGACACCAAGTTTTGCAGCTTCGTTACGTCTTCAATTTCAAACGCCAGTTCTAAGTATCCTTCACCTTTTGTCGCTTTAAACCAGGCTTTGCTGTTATCCAAAAAAACGTTGCGCTGATAACTCTCATCACTCACTAGCTCAACCCCCTCAACCGCTCGCAAACGATAGAAGTCCAACATGTGCGACCAATTCAACTCACCTCGATAAGGTAAGGCAATTCGATTGCAACCCGCACCATCAAACTCTTTACGGCGTACTTGAGAAGGCGTTAGTTTGAGAAACTTTTGAAAAGCATCGTTAAAGCGGCGCGTACTGTTAAAACCTGACGCAAACCCCACGTCGGTGACCGACATAGAGCTGGAGTGAAGCAACTGTTTGGCGAACATTAGTTGCTGATATTGCGCATACTGCTTGGGTGACATACCTAGATACTGCTCAAACAACATACGTAAGTAACGGTCAGAAATCCCAACACGCTCAGCCAACTCAGACACCGAATGGTGATGCAACTCCCCTCTATCAATTAACGAAATCGCTCGTTGAAAGGTCGTCTCGACACCTTTCCATGCCCAAGATCCAGGCGCGCTGTCAGGTCGACAACGTAAACACGGACGGTACCCTGCTTGAAGGGCTTGCGTCTTATCAGCGAAATACTCAACATTTTCTTCTTTAGGCAAATTTGCCGGGCAAATCGGACGACAAAAGATTCCCGTTGTTTTTACCGCCACATAAAATCGCCCATCAAAACGACTGTCTCGCGCGACTCGCGCCTTGTGACACTGCTCGAAGGTCAGTGAGGTATGGGGGTGAATAAACATAGTGCTTTCCTTGCTCATGCCTTTTGTCATTTATTGTTCATAGGCATCGTTCAATATAGTGTTATTGTAGCTTGCTTAAGCGCCCACAATTAGCCATTTTCGGAACTCAATATTGAGATTTATTGGCATTAGCGCTTTTGTACACTAAAGTTAGATCCAGAACATCACAACAACGTCGGCTAAAGGGAATTGGCATGGACTTACATACTTGCGTAATTGTATTAAGAAACCAAAAGGTTATTACCAGTAAATCCGTAGATCATTCTATTGGAATTATCGAACGAGACTCAGATAACGAGATCTCAGAAATTCAGATTAATGCGACGGATGGACGTAATATTCGAACTTATCACTACAACAATGTAGAGGAGTCATTAGAGAGCTTAATGAACCTCTGACGGTTTTCTTTAACACACCTTTCTCCCTTGTTAAAAGCGAAAGCAATAGAGCACAGTACATGTGCTCTTTTTTTGTTTAACAGCAAAAATGTTTATCGAAAATAATGACAGACCTTGATTTAAAACAGACAATAATCGGCAAATAAACACCCGAATATAAAAATCAAGACATTGATTTAAATAAATAAAAACCAATCATTCAATTTTTTAGAACGAGTTTATCAAAATCCTCCCGTTATTTTTATGTTCGCCTCTACCTAAACTGTTCTCAACAGCACGGGAGCACACGCTTCCCACTCATTGAAAAGAGTCAGAGGACAGAATCATGAAAGCACTATTACAGAAAATTACCACATCAAACGCAGGTTACAGCGCACTATCACTTCGCGTTCCAATCGGCATTATCTTTATGGCGCACGGCGCACAAAAACTATTTGGCTGGTTTGGTGGCTACGGCCTAGAAGGCACAGGTCAGTGGATGGCATCTATCGGTTTAGGTCCTGGCGTACTCATGGCGTTACTTGCGGGCAGCGCAGAGTTCTTTGGCGGCTTGTTCATTTTACTTGGTCTGCTAACTCGACCAGCAGCGGTTGCTTTGGCGTTCACGATGGTGGTAGCGATATTCTCTGTCCACTTTGAGAATGGCCTGTTCATGGCAAACAACGGTTACGAGTTTGGCTTGGCATTACTGGCAGCGAGCGTTTCTCTGGCGTTCTCTGGCGCAGGTAAAGCAGCGTTAGATAACTTTTTCAACAAAAAGCTCTCTTAAGGAGGCCTTATGATTACGGTAAGACATGCAGCAGACCGAGGTCGAGCAAGCTTTGGCTGGCTTGATAGCAAACATACGTTTTCTTTTGGTAGCTACTACGATCCTCAACATATGGGCTTTTCCGAGCTGAGAGTCATTAATGACGATGTAGTCAAGCCTGGCGCGGGTTTTGATACACATGGCCACCGTGATATGGAGATCATCAGCTATGTGTTGGAAGGTGTTATCGCACACAAAGACAGTGAAGGTAACGTCAAAACACTACCTGCAGGTGAATTCCAACTCATGTCGGCAGGGAAAGGGATTTACCACAGTGAGTACAATGCATCGAACCAAGATACGCTGCGGTTTCTACAGATTTGGATTCAACCGAACACATTTGGAACCAAACCAGGTTATCAGCAAAAATATTTTGGTCGCAATCCTGGGTTAACGACTATCGCAACTCCAACTGGAGAAAACGGCACGCTACTTATTAAGCAAGATGCGACTTTGCATCAGTTAATTCTTGAGCCAAGTAGCGAACTAAACTTTGAGATTGAGTCGGGCCGAAATCTATTCATCCATCAAGTGACTGGGAGCCTTAGTGTCGACAATACCACTTTGACGGCTGGCGACGGCGCGAAGATTGAACACCAGAGTAAGGTTGTTTTGCGCAATACATCAAACGAAAGCACAACAGCCCTGTTGTTTGACTTACCATAACTATCGATTCATCGAGATAAAAACAAAGCCGCCTTGATTTCTCAAGGCGGCTTTTTCGTTTTTCTGACTTTTCATTCAACGCTATTCGTCGGAAGTGCCAGAACCAATTTGCTGAAAACTGTAAGCGGTCAGTGGATCGATCTCTTTGACAATTTCTTCCACTTGCTTAATCGCGTCTACAGACGAGCTAGCTTTACGATAGCTCAAATAGATAGGGCGACACCAATCTTCTACTCCAGACACCTTGTAAAGCTGCCCATTGGCGATAAATGGCTCCACAAGAGAGATTGGTAAGTAAGCGGCACCACCCTTCTCTAAAATAAAGTCTAATGCGATACGCGCTGTTGAAGTGCGTAAATATGGAGCCGGAATCTTAGGGTGACGTTCAGAATGCTCTGAGGAGAAACGCGTCCCCCAGTCAACGTACACATATTTGTTTTCGAAAACGGTGTCTAAAGAATCTTTCTCAGTTGATACCAGAACGAGAACAACATCCGCCACTTTTTTACAGTTAAGCTCATCAGCTTTGATCTGATCGAACGCAAATGCCATATCTAACGTGCGCTCTAGCAAGCTACGACTGAGCATCTCACGTCCCATCACTTCTGCCATGAAGCCATAACCACCAAACGAATCTGTGACGACACTTAAACAATTCTGTAAATAAGCGTCCCAAATGTTTGGCGTGCCACCTAACGTTAGTTGCAGCGCTTTGCCATCTTCAAGCGATAATTCTAGCTTCGCTTGTTGCAATGTAGTGACCATTACCTCGGCATAGCTGATTAAGCGCTCACCTGCAGAGGTCAACTTTATGTTATTTCGATCACGAATAAACAATTGCGTATCGAAGTAACTTTCCAATTGTTTGATACGTGCGCTCACAGCGGCTTGGGTAATATAAAGGTTCTCAGCAGCACGTCCGAAGTGACGAACTCTTGCCAGCTCTAAAAATGTTCGAAAGACTTTTACATCCATAAACCATCTCCTGGTTAATATAAAACCAGATTAACAACTAATTAAAATCATGACGACAAAAAAGTTTTGTTTTTCTTTTGTTAGATTTAAGCCTAATTTTCGCCGTAAGTTCACTACATTCATCAATAACGGTTACAGAGGCTGTTGACATGTCTGACACTGAATTCCGTCATGGCAAAAAACGTTTTTACGATAACGTAAAATTCCCACGCGGCTTTGCAAAGTCTGGCGATTTTACTCTTTCAGAAGAGGAAATCCTAACAATTTATGGGGATACAATGCTTGGCTTAGAGTCAGGCGAATTAACACCTGAAAACAGCGAAGAGAAACACTTCATCAAGGTGTTAGAAAACCCGGGCAAAGCAAAAACAAAACTTGAGCGTACGTGGCTAAAGTACACCCAACTTGCTCGTGGTCGCAAGCGCTTCCATACGCTAAATGGTCGTAACAAGCCTGACGCCACAGAAGAATACATTGAAGAGAGTTTGGTTGAAGACGATTAATAACCAATAACCTAGTTCTCGCCTTTTTCTAGCAGTAGGCGAAAGCTCGTTTGACTTTACTGAGCGAGCAAGACAAGCTCATTTCTTCTCCTAAAGCCCAAGGGGGCATTCTCCCAAGGGCTTTTTTAATATTTGGGTGATGACCGTTTACTTGGCGAGCGTCGCAATCTTTTTCAGAAAGCTCTCTTTCAAATGCTCTTGGTCATATTCCAAGTGATAGGTGTTGTGGAAGCCAATTTTTAGCTCAACACCATTCCCTCTCAAGAAAACGTTGTACCCATCGTAGTCAGAAAACGCTTCTACACCTTCATACATTTTACCAAATTCGGTTGGCGTACCGTTGTTCATCACACATTCGTAAGCCTGTAGTACTTTGCTCGGATCTAACTCATTTTTCATACCGAATTCCTCACTGGTTTACACATTTCAATTATGGTTAAAGAATGAGCGCCATGCCATATCTAACCCATAATATTTGAAGTTCGTGTGCGATTTCGCACTCTGTAGGTTGTTAAAAAACAAGGTTAAGTGCGAAGGCAGAACTTAATTTAGATCATAAATTTTATCTATTGATTCGTCAGTTTCATAATGCAATTTCTTTGTAAAAAATCGTCTTATAAAAGCATTTAGATATAAAAATCGTCGACAAAACCAACATTGGTTAAAGAAAAAGCAAAATTTTGACCTAAAACAATAGCAGTTCGCCATTACTTATTTTATAATGCGAATTAATGTTTCAGTACATCGTCAATTCCAATAACTAGGGGCACAAAATGAGACTTATCCCGTTAACTCGAGCAGCACAAGTAGGTAAGTGGGCAGCTGCGCATATCGCTAAGCGTATCAACGACTTTAAACCTACTGCTGAGCGTCCATTCGTTCTGGGTCTACCAACTGGTGGCACTCCTCTAGCAACCTACAAAGCCCTAATCGAGCTTTACCAAGCCGGCGAAGTCAGCTTCAAAAACGTCGTGACTTTTAACATGGATGAGTACATTGGCATCCCTGCGGATCACCCAGAATCTTACCGCTCGTTCATGTACAACAACTTCTTTAATCACATTGATATTCAAGAAGAAAATATCAACCTACTGAACGGTAACACAGACGATCACGACGCAGAATGTAAGCGTTACGAAGACAAAATTAAGTCTTACGGCAAGATCAACCTGTTCATGGGCGGCGTGGGTAACGACGGTCACATCGCGTTCAACGAGCCAGCGTCATCTCTTTCTTCTCGTACTCGCATCAAGACCCTCACTGAAGACACTCGCATTGCGAACTCTCGCTTCTTTGACGGCGACATCAACCAAGTGCCTAAATACGCGCTGACTATCGGTGTTGGTACGCTTCTAGACTCAGAAGAAGTGATGATCTTGGTCACTGGCCATAACAAAGCTCAGGCACTTGAAGCAGCCGTGGAAGGTTGTGTAAACCATCTATGGACAGTTTCTGCACTTCAGCTTCACCCTAAAGCGGTGATCGTATGCGACGAACCAGCTCAACAAGAACTGAAAGTGAAGACAGTGAAGTACTTCTCTGAGCTAGAAGCAGAAAACATCAAAGGCTTTTAACCCATAGGATGGCAGCCTAGAAATACACTAAAAATACAAAACCCGTGTTGAACACGGGTTTTTTCTTATCTGAACAGCGGGCTTAAGTCGTCAATAAGCTTTAATACCAAACTGACGAAGACGCTTAGGAAGCACTTCATCCAACTTGTCTAGTTCACTCGGTTCGACTTCGATAAGATTGAAATGATGCTGCTCATAAACAGTACGAATGGTCTCACGGTCGGCCTGAGCCATCTCCCCATCGTCACTTCCCCAAAATTGCAAATAGACTTTGCCACCTGGCAAGTAAAAATCGCTAGTGACATCTTGGTCAATCGGCAACTGACGCTCATAAGCGTGCACTACACCAGCCAAGTACAGCCAGTTGTCAATGAGCAACTCACCCTTAGAGCGTACGTAATGCCCATCTAATGTTCGGTGCTTGGCTTCAAATTTTTGGCGAAAGCTTGAGTACGATTTATCCGTAGAATGTGACTCCGCGTCTTGCCCTAAAAACTCAATGACAGACTGCTTAAGACGCTTGTTACGCAGCACCACATCGTGCCATACGACAAAGGTATTTTGTGTTTCTTTATCGGTTCTTTGCTGCCCACCAGCGCGCACACCAGCTTCTGTGACACTCCATCCCTCTTCGGATTTGGTCAACCAACCCAGTTCACTCAAAAGCTGGTTCATGCGCTTCGCATTCAATTTCAGCTTTTCACCCAGTTGTGTCGCGCTCAATGTTTTCCCTGAGCTGGGAGTCAGCTCAATATGTAAGTTGGTCGGCCAGACGATGAACTGGCCAAATTTAGGGTGATCCACATACTCACCGCCAAACTTTGCCCCTTCTTCGGTCAAAATCCACTTTTCATCTTGGCGAACGATGTAGCCTGCACGTTTGAGATCGGCAAACAGCAGCTTAGCTTCTACCTTGCGCATTTTCGCTAATGCCGACGTCGATATTTTTTCAGACATGTGGGTACCTCATGCTGCTGCAAAATTGAACACTATGTCGTCATAGTAACGCATTGATTTCACGGCTTGAAGTCAGGCAAACAAGATTTCGTGTTACAAATAGCAAAGCCAGCGTATAGGTGCTGGCTTTGTTATTTCGGTAAAAAAGCGAATGTTATTTAATAAAAGCGATGCATCCTTGCAAAATCACTAAATTCACAATGTCGATGAAGAATGCACCGACAATTGGAACCACCATAAATGCTTGTGGTGATGGACCATATCGACTCACGATGGAGCCCATATTCATGACCGCAGTCGGTGTAGCACCTAACCCAAAACCGCAGTGTCCGCTAGCGATCACCGCCGCATCGTAGTTGCCTCCCATCATGCGGAATGTTACGTAGTAAGTGAACATCGCCAACACTGCCGACTGAATAGCAAGAATAATAAGGAATGGGATCGCAAGATCGAAAATATTCCACAATTTCAAACTCATCAAGGCCATGGCAAGAAATAGAGATAGTGCAACTGTGCCAAGAATATCAACGGTTTCTAAATCAACCTTGCGCGCCTTCGTCACTTCCATGATGTTAGTGATAACAACACCAATAAACAGCGCATAAACAAAATCGGGAATCATTAACCACTTGATGTCAAAACTGCTTACCCAACTCTCCAGATACTTCGCGCCTGTCACGCAAAGTAGAATGATGGACAAGCTTTCAACGACTCTTTTCGCTGTGACACGATCTTCCTCATGTTCGTTGTACGTCACCAGTTCAGGGAAACTCTGATGACTTTGATTGGTGCGTCCGTATTCCGATTCCAAGTTGTGTTTGTTTAGTAGCTTTTGTGCAACAGGGCTGCCAATAATCCCGCCCATCACCAAGCCAAATGTAGCAGAAGCCATTGCCACCTCTAGAACATTATGCAAACCATACATTTCTTGAAAAGTTTGCGACCACGCAGCTCCAGTTCCATGTCCGCCAGAAAGCGTAATGGATCCGGCGATCAACCCCATGAGTGGATCTAACCCCAACGCTGTTGCTAAGGACACGCCGACCGCATTTTGGATAAGAATGTAGACCGATGCCACAACTAGGAAGATGAAAACCTTCGCACCGCCTTTAATCAGTTGGGTGTAATTTGCCGCTAAGCCAACGGTTGCAAAAAACATCAGCATAAAGACGTTTTGCAGTGGTAAATCAAAGGAAACATCCACACCGTTTAAGTGCATCGTCGTGATGACGCAAGCGACCACTAGACCACCAACAATTGGCTCTGGAATATTAAATTTTTTTAAGGTTGGTAACTTGGTATTGATGAACTGCCCTAAAAACAACACGCAAATTGCGACGAGGAACGACTCCTGTGGGCCGATAGATATTACCTGATTCATGAGACCTCTTTACTCTACTCTTTCTCATTCATTGAGCACGCGCTCAACGTGAGATAGGTGCCTAAGCCAGTCAGATTGCCTCTCGAAACTTTTGTTTTCTAGGCCTCTTTGACCATTGATTCTCATCAAGTAAGAAATAGGCAGACCTAAAATTATGCTAATTATCATTCAGTGAGAATATTCATTTAGAACAGGCGATAAGTGTATTGATGGGAAGAGAAAAACAACACTTCTCAACTTATGAGAAGCAATTAATTTCCATATAAAACAAAACCTCAAAACAACGACCACATAGGTGGATATTTAGAGCGAATGAGAGAGGCGGATACACTAGGTTTTAAATTATTACTTTCTCTCTAATGCACTAGGTGTTATACATATATATAACACCATCTCAACCAAGAGATTCACTCATGACTAATTGGCATGATCGCCAACCGATATTTCGACAGTTGGCAGACCAGATCACGCAGCAAATACTGCAAGGTGTCTGGCAAGAAGGCGATGCTCTGCCCTCCGTCCGTAGCATCTCTGCAGATATGAAAATTAACCACCTCACCGTAATGAAAGGCTATCAATTGCTTGTTGATGACGGGCTAGTGGAGAAAAAACGCGGTCAAGGTATGTTTGTCGCTTCAGGAGCAAAGCTCAAATTACTCGCAGACGAGAAGGCACGTTTTCTTCAGCAACAAATTCCGCAGATAGCCGACACAATACAGCGTCTGGATATGTCACTCGACGAATTCATTCTACAACTAAAACCACACTTGAAAGGTGACCAATGAGCGCATTAGTCAGTGTAAACAACGTCTCCAAGCACTATCAGCAACAAGGAGAAGCACTGCATGAAGTGAGTTTCGACCTACATGCAGGACAAGTACTTGGCTTACTCGGCCATAATGGCGCAGGTAAATCAACGCTTATTAATGCCCTACTCGGTGCACATGAATATCAGGGCACTATTCGTATCAACGGATTTGAACCCATTATGCAACGCGACAAGATAATGCAGAGCTTATCCTACATCTCGGATGTCAACGTTCTGCCAGATTGGATGACCGTTGCTCAACTGCTTAACTATACCGAGGGCGTGCATCCAGGGTTCAATCGCGCCCAAGCAGATACGCTACTTCGTCAAACGGACATCAAACCTCGTGCGCGTATCAAATCTTTATCCAAAGGGATGAAGGTGCAATTACACCTCGCGATTGTGATCGCAACCAACACCCAAATCCTCATATTGGATGAACCGACACTCGGGTTAGATCTCGTGTATCGCGAGACGTTTTATCGTCACTTATTGGAATGGTTTCACGACGGCGATCGCGTGTTGATCATCGCCAGTCATGAAGTATCAGAGATTGAGCACTTGCTGACAGATGTTCTGATTCTTAAGCATGGTCGCCCCGTTCTGCAAACCTCGATGGACAGTATCAGTGAAGACTATTTCATTCTTGAAGCCAACGACGAGCACCGCACACAAATTGAAGCGATGAACCCACTCTCGTCACAAAAAGGCCTCGGTTCAACGAAATGGTTACTCAAAGCCCAGTATGCCCAACAAGCAGAAACAATGGGCTCCATCCATGGGGTGAAGTTAGCGGATCTATTTTTAGCATTGCAGAAGGAGGCAGCGTAATGCGTTCAGTTGTCGCGATGTTGCAAAAAGAGTGGTTAGAAAACCCTCTTGTTTTACGTATTCCACTGTTTGTGTTGGCGTGTGGAGTTATTCTCTTTGTGAGTTTAATGAGTAACGACACTCTACAACACAATATGTTTTTCCAAATGAGCTTTGGTGGCGATGTCAGTGACATTCACAAAGAGCTTGGCGATGATGTCAATATGTTGATTACCGGAGGAGCAGGGCTGCTGTCTATCTTGTTAGCCGTTCAGTACTTCCCAAGAACGCTACGCAAAGAACGGGCGGAAGGCAGCATTATGTTTTGGCGCAGTATGCCTGTCAGTGACATAAAAACCCATTTAGTGAAGCTAGGATTTGGCTTATTGGTGATTCCGCTCGTCTGCTCGGTGCTCGTACTCGCTGCAAATTTAATGTTGTGGTTGCTGAACATCTCTACTGATCACCAATTGGCTTTATTGTACCGCCAAGCCTCGTTAGGTTACGTGCTGCTGCATTGGGGAGAGTTTTTAATCAGAATGTTTTTCGCCGGTATTCTGCTGTTACCGCTGGCATTAACTGCGATGGCTATTTCACAAAAAGTGAACTCACCACTGGTCATTTTGTTTATCGCCATTTATGCGCTGCGTTGGATGCCTATCGCACTTTTTGGTTTCTACGGGCTAGATCAGTTTTTCTCCGAAGTGCTTTACCTTCCGCTGCACGCCATTATTACACCAAACCCATTCAATGCCATTCCTCAAGCGGGTTGGTTAAACGTTGGCATTTACGCCTTCATTGGTATTCTTGGTTGGACAGCTAGCCTCAAGTTCAGCCGAACTATCCAATAATTCTTCGTTCAATAAACGACCAAACCAAGTCATAAAAAAACGGTCACAACCAGTGTTGTGACCGTTTTTATTTCGCCTCTAGGAGCTCATCCACTTAACTTTAACCAAGGAATGAAATGTAGCCTTGCAAGATAATTAAGTTGACGATGTCGATAAAGAAAGCGCCCACAATTGGCACCACCATAAATGCTTGTGGCGACGGTCCAAATCGGTTAACGATTGAACCCATGTTCATTACGGCTGTTGGGGTTGCACCCAAGCCAAAACCGCAGTGCCCCCCTGCAATAACCGCAGCATCGTAGTTGCTTCCCATCACTTTGAACGTAACATAGTACGTAAAGATTGCTAAGACGACAGACTGCACAGCTAAAATAACCAAGAATGGAATCGCTAGATCGAAGATATTCCATAACTTCAAGCTCATCAGAGCCATCGCTAAGAACAGAGATAGCGATACCGTACCTAACATATCGACCGTTTCGGCATCTAACTTACGAATCTTGGTCACTTCCAAGAAATTCGTAATGATCACACCAATGAATAGCGCATATACGAAGTCTGGAATCATCAGCCATGAGATTTCATACGTGCTTACCCATTGCTCGACATACTTGGCCCCAGTAACACAGATCAGTAGGAAGAAGAGTTTCTCCACCACTTTTTTCGCCGTTACTTTATCTTCTTCGTATTCATTGTAAGTCACCAACTCCGGGAATTTCTCGTGAGTTTTGGCATCTCGACCACCACGACCATACTCAGACTCTATGCTGTTCTTTTCGACTAGGCGCTGCGCTACAGGGCTACCAATGATACCGCCGATGATCAAACCAAAAGTCGCTGATGCCATTGCAATTTCTAAGACGTTATCCAATCCATACACGTCTTGAAAGGTTTGTGACCACGCAGCACCTGTACCATGACCACCAGACAGAGTAATCGAGCCAGCAATTAACCCCATCAAAGGATCTAAACCGAGCGCCGCCGCAAGTGAAACGCCAACGCCGTTTTGTATGATGATGTAAAACGATGCGACAGCTAAGAAGATAAAAACCTTCGCACCTCCTTTCATCAACTGAGTGTAATTTGCGGCCAAACCAACTGTCGCAAAAAACATTAACATAAACGTATTTTGTAATGGCAAGTCGAACTCTAAATCGATGCCGTTGAAATGAAGAGCAGTAATCATGCAGGCTACAATAAGACCACCTACAATCGGCTCAGGTATGTTGAATTTCTTTAAAATCGGTAGCTTAGCATTAATAAAATGCCCCAGGAAAAGCACACTGATTGCGACCAAGAAGGACTCCAGTGCACCTACAGATATTAAATGATTCATATCGCCTCTTATTATTGTTCTCTTCATTCTCCGTAATGAATGAGTGTTAGTTTAACCTTCGTTCAATAGCAAATTTTCTCGCTTTATTGTTTCGAAAATACTCAAAAAGTTGGTGTAGATGCGCCTTAGGCTAGTTTAAGGGGCGCTCCTTAAGCGATGTGTCAGTTTTTACGCTGTTAGCAAGCCCTTAAATGTGAAAGGAGCTGATACAGCTCCTTCAAATGGCCCCTCGCAATACCTGTGCGTTATCGCTTGGGCTGTCGTGTTGTGAGTAAATTCTGGGTGACACTTTCTGAACCACTTCGGGCTCCCTTACTTAAACAGAATGTGTCAATTACTATCAAACAAAGTTCCTTCCCGTTGTAACCGCTAAACGCCGAGAGCGCGTTCAAAACAATTGGGTTTGCCTGTTCCTGTCGTAGCTTTTCAACTCTGGCTCATGGTGTATAAACGAGCCGAATCCAAGGAAACTCTCAGGCTGCAACAAACGTTTTCGTCACAACGGAGCAGGATTATAACATATCGCTGATAATTTTCTTCAATTCAGTGACATTCACCAACCCCATAGTTAAACCTTGCAATGATTAACTGCCTATTATCATTTTCACAGATAAAGATCGAAGCACAGTTACTCAGTAAGCTTCTTAGAATACGATGCATAGCTAATAACTTCACCGCCGTTCTTATCCAAGAGGTCTTGATAAACGCCCTAGAGAACCAAGCAGCCGAAATATGCGATGTTATCATGATTGCTTTTCGAGACCGACGTCCCGACTTTGGCTAATGAGTACAACCCCAACTATGCATCAGACAAAAACATGTATAATTTTTTATACAAGTTATTCAATAACAAGAGTCCCACATGAACATTCATTCGCTTTGCCCTGCACTATTACTCAGCGTCGTCTCATCAGCTACAGCAGCTGAAAACATTCGTATTCAATATTCTCCCGTAGAGACAACTCATGAAAAAATCGCCCAACAATCTATTCAAAGCAGCGATGTAAACACCATCTTTGCTGAGCTATCTCAGGCCTACTTTCCATTTGATAAAGCTCTCACGCTGGTTTACGGCGGAGAAGATGGTCCAATGTATGATCCTGATACACACACAATATACGTTCCTTACACTTTTTATTTGGAGTCGCTCAATTACTTCTCCAATAATCAGTATGAAGAACGCTTCGGAAAATCCCCAAAAACAGGGGCGCTAGATACGTTATTGCACACTTTACTTCATGAAGCTGGACATGCTTACATCGAAGATCAAAGCATCCCTGTTCTCGGAAAAGAAGAAGATGCGGTCGATAATTTTGCCACTATTTTAATGATTGACTTCCTAGAAGATGGCGCAGATATGGCCATTAGCGCCGCCGACATGTTCGCATTCGAATCCGACGACAGACCGGACTACTACGATTTTGGCGAGTACATTGACGAACACAGCTTTGATTTGCAGCGTTACTTTTCAACGTTATGTTTGGTGTACGGTAGTGATCCTGAGCAATACAAAGCCTTACTCGATGAAGTAGAAAAAGACTACCTGCGTGATCGCAAAGAGTTCTGCCAATTCAATTACGGCAACATTCGCGACAATTGGCTGCATTACTTGCAAAACAATGAACCAAAAGAAAATTCGCCACGTAAAAGCGATTAGAAAATCTCAAACAAGAAGACCGCAATGACAAAACTCACCATATTTTATGACGGAACCTGCCCGCTTTGTGCCAAAGAGATGAAGGCGCTAAAACAACGCGATGCCAAGCAGCATATCAAAACCGTCGATATCTATAGTGATGCATTCGCAGATTATCCTCAGATCGCTCCTGAACAAGCCAACACCATTTTGCACGCCCTCAACGAAAAGGGGGAGCTTCTGCTTGGGTTGGACGTGACTCATCGTGCGTGGCAATTAGTTGGTCGCGGTTGGCTCTACGCTCCACTGCGTTGGCGCCTCGTTAAACCTGTTGCTGACTGGCTTTACCTCAAATTCGCAAAGAATAGGTATCGCGTCTCATATTGGTTAACAGGGACTTCTCGTTGCAATAGTGGGTCGTGTTCACGTTAATTGTGATCCCGCTTAAAAATGCTACGACCTTCGTCTAGATTTACAAATTTCCAGTACTTCTGATTGAGTAACTCGGTTAATCTCTAAGCATTACAACAATAAGTATTAACACTTTTATCAGGCAAGCTTATTCAGCTTGTCACTTGTAACGCTGCGCCGAGAGAAGGACGTCTCTATGAATCTGACGATCAGAAAACGACTATATATCCTTTCAATAATTCCAATTCTAACTATGGCAATAGGCATGATGTGGTTCACCTACGTACAAACCACAGCCTACAACGAGCACGAGATAGAGCAAACTCGAAGTCGAATGATGGAGATGAAAAAAGCCGAACTCAAAAGCTACGTACAAATGGCGCGTTCCGCTGTCGAGCCGCTACTCGCACAAAATGCCCCACTGGAAGAGGCTCTGCCTATCTTAAAACAACTAGAGTTTGGTCAATCCGGCTACATCTTTGGTTATGATTCAAAAGGCGTTCGCGTCGTGGTGGGCAAAAACACCAAAGGCATCGGGGAAAACTTCTATAACTTGCAGGACAAGAAAGGCAATTACCTGATTCAGGATTTGTTAAAAAATGCCAAAACTGGCGAGTTCACGACTTATTACTTCCCGAAACTCGGTCAGAGTGAAGCACTACCGAAACTCAGCTACTCAGTCTTTATTCCTGAATGGGACTTGATGTTGGGAACGGGTTTCTACACGGACGATATCGACGCCATTGTGGCAGACATGGAAAAAGCCGCACACGAAGATCTCAACACCACACTAACTGCGATAGCCCTGTTTTGTGCCTCGATAACAGCGATAGTTGCAGTCTTTGCCGTATTTGTTAACCGCAGCATCATGAAACCTATTGAGCAGTTTGATGCTTCAATTCACTCTTTCGCACAAGGCGATGCAGATTTAACCGCGCGCATGGAAGAATCAAGCGTGCCGGAGTTCACGCAGCTGAGCCGTAACTTCAATATCTTCGTTGAAAGCCTGCAAGGCATCATCAAGAGCGTTAGCCACGTAGGACAAGAAGTGGTTTCAGAGACCAACGAGATGTCACAGCGTGCATCGCAAGTGGACGAGTTGGCTTCTGGTCAACGTGAAGAGACCGAACAAGTCGCAGCGGCAATGACCGAGATGACAGCAACGGCGCACGAGATTTCAAACAACGCTAACCAAGCAGCGCAATCAGCCAGAGACGCCGATGAAAACTCACAACAAGCAAAACACATTGTTGATTCGGCAGCGAACTCTGTCGAAGCACTCGCGCTAGAGGTGTCAGAAGCCAGCACGGTGATTTCTCGTTTAGAGAGCGACGTAAAAAACATTTCTTCTTCGCTAGAGGTTATTCAAGACATCGCCGAGCAAACCAACCTATTGGCACTGAACGCAGCCATTGAAGCAGCCCGTGCTGGTGAACAAGGTCGCGGCTTCGCAGTCGTTGCCGATGAAGTCCGTAAACTGGCAAGTCGCACTCAAGACAGCACAGGCGAAATTCACCAAATGATCGAGCAGTTGAAGTCTGGCTCGGATGCGGCAGTGAAAGCCATGGGTTCAAGCCAAGCGCGTGGTGAAGCAACGGTAGAAGAAGCACGAGCAGCCTCTGCCGCACTGCAAGAAATCCAAGCCGCAATTGCTAACATCATGGACATGAACACGCTTATCGCAACGGCAACTGAAGAGCAAAGCCAAGTTGGCCAAGAGATTTCACAACGTATTGAAGTGATCTCTCAACAAAGCAGCCAATCGGCACACCTTGCCAACCAAAACCGTGCAGGCAGTGGCAACCTTAACCACAAAGCTAACGAGCTGTACGACTTGGTCGGTCGCTTTACGGTTTAACGCTTTCCTCACCCATTCACTATGCAAACAGCGACGCCAAACGTCGCTGTTTTTATTTCTGCTATCCTCAGAAGTCTTAGCTATAATGCCGCCAACTTAGCATCCATAAGGGCAAAACCAGATGATTATTATGACCACCAATTTCGGTGATATCGAGATTGAACTGAACCTAGAACGAGCGCCAGTTAGCTCAAAGAACTTCAAAAAATACTGTGAAGATGGCTTCTACAACGGCACCATGTTCCACCGCGTTATCGACGGCTTTATGATTCAAGGTGGCGGTCATACCGAAGACATGGCAGAAAAGCCAACGCGCGCACCAATCGCGAACGAAGCAAACCGTGGTCTTAAGAACCTTGTTGGCACTATCGCAATGGCACGAACCGATGCACCGCACTCTGCAACAGCACAATTCTTCATTAACTTAGAAGACAATGATTTCCTAGACCACACCGCAACCACCAACCTAGGCTGGGGCTACGCCGTGTTTGGTAAAGTGACCGCGGGTATGGATGTCGTAAATCGCATAGCGAAAGTGAAAACGACCTCTAAACTTGGTCACGATGATGTGCCATGCGATCCAATCATTATCGAGAAAGTGACGATCAGCGAATAAGCCCATTCGCCTCTGCAGAGAAATCGTCGCTATAAAACGAAGAAAGCGCCTAACGTCTGATGACTTAGGCGCTTTTTGTTTTTATGACTCAGCCGATTAGTTGGGCTTATAACGAAGTTATTGATAGAAAAGCTCAGCTTTGGCTCCAACCAAATCCAGTTCAGAGCCTTGAAAATCAGCCAGATATTCAGCAACAAGGTTGTACCCAACCCAATACCCCATGTATTTCGGCCAGCGGCTTTCATCGCTGCCAAGAAAGTAAGCGTCGAAGTTGTAATCTAAGCTGGTCAACTTGCCTTTCATCTCAGCGTAGAAAGGGCGCCAATCTTGATCTTTGATTTGCTCAAACAAGGTCGGAGTGACGCCGCCATTCACCTTACGTTCGAAGTGACAAGCTAACCCTTCCATAATTAGTACATCACCAAGTGCAACGCCACTTTCTCCCGCTCGCATACGGAACAGGTGATGCAACTCATGCGCTAACACCGCGGCCAGTTCTTTCTCAATAACGTTTTTAATATCAGTACGTTGAGTATCAAGCAGAATCTCTACACGATAGGCACTTAAGCAATAGCCACCAATCCCCGTCTGCGGTACGTCATTGCGATCAAACGGGCTAATGGTGAGGTCAATGTTACTCAAATCAAAGTAACTAGAAAGTTGTGAGCTCAGATCATCAAGTTTCTGATGCAAATACTCAGAGATTGGAGACAGTTCTCCCGTCGCATTTAACAGGGTTACGCGATAACTCATTTATCTTCCTTGATAATGTGGGTTAAGAGCAGCGAGTTTACAGTGTAAAGAGTGAGCAGTTCTAGCGATTACATTCCTTTGAATAAACTTTGAGATGCACGGCTCACAGGGAGCTTGTTTTCTCCAACGTGAACAAACATTCTGCCAGCAAAGTCTTTGTTTACTTTGTTAATTTTGCACACTTGCACCACGCTTGAACGGTGTACTTGCCAGAACTGTTCTGGGTTAAGCTGCCCTATCAACTCTTTCAACGATGTACGAATCAAATACTCCTGCACTTTGCCTTGTCCTTGCTGGGCATACACAGAAACGTATTTTTCTTCCGCTTTGAAATACAACACATCAGACGTGGCGATCAGATGAATGTCTTCCCCTTGCGTCGCTTTGATCCACTGAAGATATTGCGGAGTTTGTGGAGCGGATAATTGCTGCAACTGTTCTAACAGGCTGCTCATCTGCACATTACTGCTTTCTTGCTCTCGCTTAGCAAGGCGTGCTTTCACTCTTTCACACGTCGTCAGGAGGCGCTCATCTGAAATAGGCTTGAGCAAATAATCGGTGGCATTTTGCTCAAAAGCTTTTATAGCGTAATCATCGTACGCGGTGACAAACACAATCAAAGGTGGGTTGGCGAGTTGATTGAGTTTTTGCGCTAATGTCATACCATCCAAAACTGGCATACGAATATCAAGAAACGCAATGTCAGGTTGGCTTTGCTCAATGGCTTGCAACGCTTGTTCACCATCGGCGACTTTGGCTATCACCTCTAGCTCTGGCCACACTTCAGCTAGGCTTTTATCAAGATGACGCCTCAATAGCGGTTCATCATCAGCAATAATGGCAGTAAACCCTGTATTCATTCCTTTCTTCCTTGATTACGATTCCATTGGCCAACTCAGGCGAACACAAACGCCACCCTGAGCAGACTCACTGATAGAGACCTCTCCTTGCCCTGCGAACAAAGCTTCAACTCGCTGCTTGAGATTGCTTAGCCCCACGCCAGAGCCCATGTGCCCACTAACGTGATTCAAGCCAACACCCGTGTCTCTGACTTCAATCCTCAAGTTCTGTTGTTCGCGCTTAATGAGTAAGCTGACTTCGCCGCCTTCTCGCTTCGGTTCAATACCGTGGATGATGGCGTTTTCGATTAAAGGTTGGAGCATCATCGGCGGTAATTCGGTTCTGCCTAGCCCCTCTTCCACCTCAATCTTGTAACTGAGTCGGTCACCTAAACGGGTTTGCTGGATGCCTAAGTAAGCCTCAAGTAACGCCGTTTCATTGTCTATGGTGGTGTGTTCTTCACGTGAGCTTTTTAGCGTTGCTCGCAGCAGTGCGGTTAACTGTTCTAGCATCAGCTTAGCTTTATCGACATCTTGCGACATGAGCGCGCTGATATTCGCCAAGGTATTAAATAGGAAATGCGGTTCAATCTGGCTTTGCATCTGCTTAAGCTGACTCAGCAACAGCGCACGTTCTTGCTCTGCTTTCTCGCGTTTGATGGCTTCCAACTCTCGCTGAGCGATCGCATGTTGCTCGCGTGAATAGAAATAGAAAAAGCACATGGCACTGAATAACAATCCCATGAGACCTACCGACAGCATACTTGAAATACCAAAGTATTCCCCAAGCCAAAGCTGGGCGTTCACCACACCAAACAATAGGCAAGCCGTCAGCGAGATAGCCACTTCCGCCAAACGAGGAATGGTAGGAAACAGGCGGTCGACAAGCCATGAGAAGAAGATAGCCGAATAGCCAAATCCAAAGCTAACCGCCACATGAATATAAAATGGACCGCCCCAAACCGAGAGCGTCATTGCTGCGATAAAGAGACAAAATGCCGTGGTCACTAATAAGCTACGCGGCCATCCACTTTTCACCACTGATTTTGCTGAACACATTTAGAATTTCCCTTTGATGTTAAATACAATCATATGCTTATCATTGATTTGTGCATAAGCAGATTGGTCGTCTCCGGTTAAAAAGCGTGCTGCAACTTCCACTTCTACACTTTGATCGCCGGTATCAATCCATTGGTAATTAAGCCACTGCGTGACAATCACACCACCATCTTGTGGCGACAGCATCACATCCAACGTAGGAGTTAAATCACTTAGCCAGCCCATATCCGCTTTGCCGTTCCATGCAGCCCATGCTTCTACATCCCAACTCCAGTGCAGCATTACGTTATGCTGAACGATATTGGCATGCTGAAACCCTTGAGCGTAGCTTGTTGCAAGTAGAGACGTTTGGGGATTAAGGGTTTCAGAGAGTAGTTCGCCACGTTCTATTGCTTGTTGCCATTCGCTTTTCGACCATGCTCGGCTGTCGTACCAATATTCGGCAATCACGTTGTGTCCGGCTTGGTTTGCCCAGTTCAATCCAATTAAGGCTTGGAATGCGCTGCCCTGCTCCTCAACCGAAACGGGTTGGTAAAGATCACCCTGCTGAAACTGATAGCCAACACTTTGCTTTTGCCACAGCATGGAACCGTGCATGGCGATGGATTCATCCCACACCGCAATGGCACTGGCGCCAAGTAAACCTCGGCGCACATCATCGTAATAACCAATAAGTTGATACTCGGTATCACCCACCAGCGCATAACGACGAATACCAACACCTTGCTGCTCTGCGGCTTGATCAAGTGCACTCTGGTCTTGTTGCCCCCAGCTTGAATCCGTTGCAATCACTGTCCACTCGCCTGCCATATTGTAGCGTGAGAGTGAAAACACACCCGCACCCTCTTCTGCGACTATGCCAACAGGATTTTGTCGATAAGGCTTAAACACATCCAAAGGTCGGTAGCCATAACCTACGCCCCAATCCACGCGCAACTTACCCAAACTCACATCAAGAGTGGTATCACCGACTTGCCACTCCCCTAGCCAAGCCAGCTCTCGAATCAGCAATTGGTTATCAGCTTCACTCCACCAATCACTCTTTCCTTGTTGATTGAGGTACAAACCTTGGCTATACAGAGCAAACAAGCCATTGAAGTTGTGATAATTCACCTGTACATCCAAGAGTGCATTAAGTGAATCACGAGAACTGCCCTGCGCTTGCATAAATGCCCTATCACGCTGCTTGGCAGTTTCGTAGCTGACAGCCCAATCCCACTCAAAACTCAGCTCATCATTGGCAAAAGCAGGGGCTGACGCGCCCACACACAATGAGGCAGCAAGCAACAAACTGGTGCTTTTGTTAAGGTTAGGCTGGTGCGATTTCATGTAACTTCCTTGCTCGTTTTCATGGTTCTATTTACGGAGTTCAGGCTAAAGCTGAGTCGTATTGGCTTTAGGCAGATAGCTTGGGTTGTAGAACTTATTGTCCAGTTGCCAAGGCACGATTTCTTGATACTCGATAACGGTCTTTTTGCTCGGCTGAATGCTATCAAGCAAGGTCATCTCACTGACATAGTCTTCGCCATTGTCGGTTGCGCGTCCGTATTGCGCTTGCTTGGCGAGTTTGCCAGAGCGCAAGTAGAGATCGGCTTTAATTGGAAACGCATCTTGCTCAGACAACCACAAGTCGATCTTCTGATAGCTCGCCCCTTTGGTTTTCGCGGTTAAGGCAAGGTGATAAGCCGCGACACTCTCTCCGTTCACCGAAACAGTTTCTGTCGCTTTCCATTCACCTTGATAATCTTGGCTCCACGTCAGGGTTGAGATGTCGCCGATAGACGCTTCACCAAGCAGCTTCTGCATTGGCGTAATGCGAATCGGGCGGCGGCTCTTTGGCATTTGCAGCCAGTAGTTATCGCCCATCATCAGCATCTTTTGCCCAGCTTCGACTGCCGATTTGAACACCACCAACGATTCACGATTTGGACGCGTGTACACATGGTAAAGGCGGGTTTTATCTAACTCTTGGTCTTGATATAAGCGCACCAGTGACACCACTTTGGAGGAATCATCTTGCAAGCGGTAGCTGTCGGCTTTTTCAATCAATTGCGCGACTTGCAGTGCATCTAGCGCAGTTTCATTCGCACTGGCATTCATGCTTGCAACGCCAGTTACCGTCAGCAATGAAATTGGTAATAGTGATTTGAAATTAAACATAAATCAGTGCCTCCGTAATTGGCTTGTTCACCCCTTTGCGTGCCGAGAAAAACGCCGCAACCAAACAAATCATCAATACTGCAAATCCTGCTATAGCTACCAGCTCCCAAGAGAAGTAAATCGTTAATGGGTAACCTTCTGTGCGTCCTGGCGGTGGCGGCATTTGCACATCCACGACCATCAGTAAGACGGTGACTAGCGCCGTAAACAAAGCGCCGATTAAGCTACCAATCACCGCAAGTAACCCTGCTTCGCGCAAGAACCCAGCAATAATTTCGCGAGGGTAGCTACCAAGAGCCGATAAGGTGCCGATTTCACGGGTGCGCTCAGTCACCGACATAGTCATGGTGTTGAACAGCGCAACAAAGACCACCAGCGCCATTACTGCACCCATGATGCCGAAGATACGATCGTACAAATCTTTCACTTTGAGATAGAAGAACGCGCGCTCTTGCCAAGGCGTAATCTCAATATCTTGATCACCAAAGTTCTGTTTTTGCTTACTCAGAACCGAAGCCACTTGTTGCTCGACTTGGTTAGTTAAACTGGTGTCGAACAGGAAGACAGATAACGCACTGACTTTGTCTGAACCGAGCAGCGATTGCGCGCTGTTGATGTGCACGTACAACTGGCGTTTATCAAGCTCAGGCACGCCAGTTGAATAGATACCACGCACTTTGAAGTCATACGCGTTCAATGCGCCGTCGGTAGTGGTCGCCAGCAAGGTAATCCAATCGCCAACGTGCACACTTAGGTTGTTCGCCAAATCAACGCCAAGCATCACTTCTGGCTCTGCAGGGTCATAACGCGATGCATGAATGTTGGACAGCGTCTGCCCTTCACGCACGTCTAAAAACGGCCCTTTCATATCGAATTCGCGCTCGTTAACACCAATGCCGATAAAGATCGATGACTTGTTGCCGTTGGAAATTAAACCGCTGAATTCAACTCGCGGCTGCACGCCTCGCACTTCATTCAATCCAATCAATTGCTTGGTGATGTCGTCCGCATGAGTTAAACCGTTACTCAGCGGCATCTCTTCTTCTTTGGCAAAGTAACCCGGTGTGGTTAACGTCAGGTGCCCCGTGTCGCGCGCTGTCGACTCTTTCAAACTGTCATAGGTGTACAGACCAAAACCGCCCGCACTGGTTAACGCAAACACGGCAATGGCAATGATCAGCATCGACAATAAACTGCGACGGCGATTGCGTTGCAGATTCAACCAAGCAAGGCGAACCGAAACAGGAATTAGCTTGCCCATGAAACCTCCTCCACACTTGCGTACGTTTGGGTAATTTTGCCATCCACCAATTCAATGGTTCGATCGCAGCGGGATGCCATGCGAGGGTCGTGAGTGGCGACGATAAAAGTGGTGCCTAGCTCGTGTCCAAGCCCTTTCATAATGTCGATGACCTTGTTGGCAGTTTGGCTATCAAGACTTGCTGTTGGCTCATCAGCAATCACCAACGCTGGTTTGTGCACTAACGCACGAGCAATTGCCACGCGTTGCTGCTGACCGCCAGATAGGCTATCGGGCATGTGATGAATAAACTCACCCAAGCCAACGTGTTCTAGCATTTGTGTAGCGAGCTCGGTTTGTTCTGCTTTTGAAAAACCGTTGAGGTGTAACGGATACGCCACGTTCTCCAACGCCGTCATCACGGGGACAAGATTGAATTTTTGAAATACAAAACCAAGCTTTTCACGACGCATTTTCGCCGCCTGCATTTGTCCGGTTGGGTATGGGCTGCCTGCAAATGTAACCTGACCTTGGTATTGAGTATCCAGCATGCCAAGCACGTTAAGTAAGGTGCTTTTGCCTGAGCCAGACGGTCCGCACAATGCCACCATTTCGCCGGAAAACACTTCACCAGAAACGTCTCGTAATGCACGCACCGTTTGGCTGCCAAGGGCGTAATCGCGGCTAAGTTGATTAAAAACAATCATGACGCCTCCCTAATATTTCGCTAGCAGCGCTTTCGCGGTTTGCGTTTCTAGATTGCTGTCGCCCAATTGCTCCATTTGCGCTAACCATATTTTGGCTTGTTGAACATCTTCAGCGCGCAGTGCCGCTTCAATGGCATAACGGTAAATCCACGAAGTAGCCGCGAAAGGTTGTTGGCTAAAACTCGGTTCATCGAGCAGAGAAAGGTACAGCTCGTAGCCACGCTCAAAGTGATTGAACATGTCTGGCAGAGAGGTAAACGTAGTAGCTGCCATGGCGGTAGCTAGCTGGTATTCCGGCAAGCCTTGTAAGCGTTGTTGCTCTTGCAGTGGTAATGGCTGATTCGCCATTAAGTCCAAACCTTTTTGGATTGTGGCAAGACCGCGCTCGGTGAACTTCATCTTGTTCCAAGGCATAAACGCCTCACGACCTTGCAACGTCTCCGCACTGCCCAAGTAAACCAAGGTCACCGGCGTTGCGCCCTGCTCTTCAAGTTGTTTGGATAATTCGCCGTAAACGGTATCAACTAAACCAGAGTCACCCTGCGCCGCTTGGTTGAATTGACTGAGTGTGCGCTCGCTTGGATTAGCCAGAGCCAGATTGCTGCTAAGTGCAAATGCGGCGATAAACGTACTTGCCAGTTTAAGAGCTTTGATTGAGCGAGATTGAGAAACCATCATGTACTGTCCTTAGTTGAACGTGATTTGATGGTTTCAGATTAAGGGAGAAGGTCGCACGCTGCTTGTGCATGCGACCAATGGCAATTATGCGGAGTGAATGGTATTGAGAGAGGATGAATGACATTCACTTAAACAGAAAATACAATTCCGTTCATTCGTAACGCTACATTTTTACGGCAGTCACAATAAAAACACTGGCTTAAAATCTGAGGCTAGTGTATTTATCCATCCCACAACTACCCATAACAGACAGTGCGCACTCTCCTTTCTTACACACCTTTGCATGGTGTCTGTTGTTTCGAAATCGAGATTCTTAGCATCGGAATAGTTTGAACTCTTCGAGTTTTAGTTGTTTTCGCACTCAAAATAGGTGCGTTATTAGGTCGTTGAAAATGAATAAGCGTTATTTCCCAAGAGTTGATTTGCCACTACTCATGGCGATCATTCCGATCATGCTGTTAAGTTCGCTCACTCTCTGGAGTGCCAGTAGCTTTAATGAGGCGATGCTCTTCAAACATTTGGCGCGCTGCGGACTGACATTAGTTTGTATCTTGGTCATGTCCTCGATTCCAGCGTCCAGCTATCAGCGCTCAGCTCCATATCTCTACATTATTGCGGTTGCTCTGCTACTTGCTGTCGCTTTATTTGGTGATAGCACCAATGGCTCTCAACGTTGGCTCGATATCGGCTTCTTCCGCTTTCAACCGTCTGAGCTAATCAAACTTTCCATTCCAATCATGATCGCCTGGATGCTGCATATTGAAGGAGGTCGACCAGACAGTCGGAAAATTGCGTTTTGCTTACTTATTGCAATGATTCCTGCCGGGTTAATCGCGCTACAACCGGATTTAGACGGTGCAGTTTTTACCATCATTTATGCATTGTTCGTTTTGTTTTTGGCTGGCATGAGCTGGAAAATAATCTGCGGGTTTATTGCGAGCATTTTAACGTTAGCACCTATTTTATGGTTCTTCGTTATGGAAACCTATCAAAAGATCCGTGTAACACAGTTCTTGCACCCTGAGTCCGATCCACTGGGTTCGGGCTACCAAATCATCCAATCTTTGATTGCGATTGGCTCAGGCGGTATGAAAGGCAAAGGTTGGATGAATGCTACGCAAGGAACACTTGGCTTTATTCCAGAAAGTCATACGGACTTTATTTTTTCGACCTATGCGGAAGAATGGGGCTTTGTTGGCAGTTTAGTCTTACTCGCATTGTACTTGTTTATTACTGCACGCGTTATGTTGCTTGCATGTCAGTCTGACCACTTTTTTAGTCGGCTGGTAAGTGGCGCATTAGCGATGAGCTTTTTTCTGTATGCTTTTATCAATACGGGCATGGTGAGTGGCTTGTTGCCAGTAATGGGTAGCCCACTTCCCTTCTTTAGCTATGGCGGCACGGCGATGCTAACTCAAGGTATCTGTTTTGGTGTAATCATGTCGCTGTGTTATTCCAAATATCGTAACGCATAGCTCTGCTTGAGAAAAAGCGATCAAAAAAAGGCTTCCCTGAGGAAGCCTTTTTACAACGATATGAGCGAATTAATTACAGCTCTGCGTTATGGTAAACCTGCTGAACATCATCACAGTCATCTAGAAGATCTAGGAATTTCTGGAACTTCTCAGCATCTTCACCCGATACAGGCGTATGAGTTTGCGGAACGAATGTGATTTCTTCAACATCGATCGTTAGATCTGGGAATGCACCGTTAAGCGCAGTTTTTGTTTTGAAGAATTCTGTGTGAGGTGCGAATACAGTGATAACACCGTCTTCTAGCTCAACGTCAGTAACGTCTACGTCTTCCATCATTAGCGTTTCTAGAATAATTTCATCATCGTCGCCTTTGAACTGGAATACCGCTTGGTGATCGAACATGTGAGAAACCGAGCCCTCAACACCAATTTTCGCACCGACTTTCACAAAGCATTGGCGTACATCTTGGAAAGTACGGTTGCCGTTGTCTGTTAGACAGTCAACGATAACGCTAGTACCGCCAGGGCCGAAGCCTTCGTAACGTGCAGGAGTGTAGTCTTCACCACCGCCACCGTTCGCTTTGTCGATCGCTTTATCGATAACGTGCGCAGGAACTTGGTCTTTTTTCGCTTTTGCGATCAGGTGTTTCAAAGACAAGTTCATGTCTGGATCACCACCACCGTTTTTCGCGCACATGTAAATTTCTTTACCGTATTTGGAATAAACTTTAATTTTCGCGCCTGCAGTTTTCGCCATAGAGGCTTTGCGCACTTCAAAACTTCTTCCCATCGGGATGTCTCTCTAAATTCAAATTTAATGCGAAGGATTTTAGCAAAAAGCGAAACCTTTTCAATTTCGCTTAGCAAAGGAATAGGGAGGTTACCTCATTCGTCACATTGGATTGAACCATTGCCACGGTTCGCGTTAAGCGACACCCATTACTCGTTTGTACTTTTCGACCGATTGCTGGAAAAACGCCTTTTCATCAGCATCGTTAATCTTGGACAACTGTTCTTCTATTGCTTCAGGACCAGATTTGGCCTCTCTGAGCTTCCAAACCAAAAACGACGCCTGCTTATCCAGTTCGATTTTGTTTTTTTCGTCAGGCGGCAATAGGGATAGATTAAACGACATTCACAGCCTCAAGGTACTTTAAATACTAGCCGGGCACTATATCACACAGAGTTACAATTACAGAATAGAAACGCACTTAACTTGATCGATTTCAAGTTAACTATTTAGGCACAGCGCTGATTTTCAGTGCTTTTGGTAAATGCTGTTCGAATATTTGTTGTAATCGAGTCTTGGTAACGGGTTTAGCCACGAACTCGTTCATCCCAACATCGAAGCAATGTTGCTGATCCTCTTTAATGACATTGGCACTTAGCGCAATAATTGGAACGTGTTTCCCCCACTCTCCCATTTTTCGAATTCGCTCCGTAGCAATAAACCCATCCATCACAGGCATTTGGCAGTCCATAAAAATCAAATCGAAAGGCTGCTGATCACACAGCTGCAATGCTTCTTCGCCATGGTTGGCGACACTCACTCGCACACCCAGTTTTTCTAACATGATGCGAACTACCTTCTGATTGACGATGGTATCTTCAACAACCAATACCCAAGGTTTATCGTTATCTTGAGGGCTGATTTCGTTGTCTTCCGCTTTCGGGAAATCTAATACATTAAGTTGGTCGGTATAGGTCGATTGCGCATTTATTACAGCAACAGGAATCGAAAATTCAAAACAGCTTCCCAGCCCAAGCTCACTTGTTAGTTGTATTTCCCCTCCCATCAAGTTAACCAACTGTGCAGCTATCGCCAAACCAAGCCCTGTCCCACCATACTTTCTGGTGGTACTACCATCAGCTTGTTGGAAGCGTTCGAAGATTGCTTGTTGGTGCTCTTTCGCAATACCAATACCAGAATCCACAACTCGAAACCGGATATGAGCGGTCTCTCCATCAAGTCGAGATAACGCTACAAGAAGCTTCACATGGCCGCGCTCGGTAAATTTAATCGCGTTGCTCAACAAATTGTTCAGAACTTGTTTCAATCGTGTGGCATCACCTTGCACTTCCATTGGCAAGTGAGGATCAATATCGCTGAGCAGCTGTAAGTTTTTCTGCTTGGCTTTGACACTATGTAAACTGATGACATCGTCAAGTAGCTCGCGAAGATCATAGCTCGTGTATTCCAGCTCTACTTTGCCAGCTTCAACTTTAGAGAAGTCCAAAATGTCGTCGATGATCGTCATTAGTGAGTGAGAAGAACTGTCAATGATCTCTACAAACTCTTTTTGCTGGGGATCGAGGTCGGTGTCATTGAGCAACGACGACACACCAATAATGCCATTCATCGGTGTGCGGATCTCATGACTCATAGTGGCAAGAAACTCACTTTTCTTACGATTAGCGACTTCTGCCCTATCGCGTTCAGCCTCTAACTCAGTCTGGTGCTCTTTCACTTTCTCAACACTTCGGTTGTATTTCTCTGCCAAAACACTCACTTCATCAAAGCACCATCGTTTAGGGAGAGTCACTTTACTCGGCACTGTACCGCCACGAAAATCGCTCACCGCACCAGACAGCAATTGTAACGGATTGACCAACAAGCGAAACGCCACCCAAAGAACACCAATGATGAGGACAAGAATTTTGATCGCTTCTGTCGTAAGTAGAAAAAAGAACTGCTGCCAAAGATCTTCATATATCGCGCTAAGATCCGATTGAACCGTTAATATCGCGAGATCATACGTTTTATCGCCGACCCGATACTGCATCGGCCAGCTTCTCTCGACAACATCCTCAGAAAGCGCCGAACCTAATTCAATGATAACTTCGTCTTCACTAGCAATACGTAAGTAGTCCACCGAGGGCATACGCATTGCACCTTGAGCTTGTGTCAGCAACAGCTCCCTATCCTCTACCCACAAACTCGCAGAAAAGCTCGATAAATAGCTAGACTCAACCTGCTTTAATTCAACATCTAAATGGGCTAAATCTTCGTGAAAAACTCGATATAAGCTCACTGTAGAAATGATGACCGTAAAGATTAAACTCAACGTTAATACCGCCAACATAAGTTGGTTGCCGATACTAAAACGACGTTGAGATCGCTCTTTTTCATCCATATGAAACCGCTCCGATAAACTTGCGCTACTCTAAATATAGCTACGCACAAATAATAATCGAGGATACGATGAAAAGACTTCTACTTAGATTGGCTTTTAGCTTAATTGTTGTAAGTTCTCATGTGACCGCAAATCAAGTGAACTATTACGTCATTGCTGAACAAGCTCGACCATTTCAAATTGAACAACAGGGACAAATGCACTCCGGAATTGTGACCGATATCGTCAGCGCTATCTTCGCGGAGTCGGATTACCAAGTGAATTATCATACTTATCCATTTAAACGTATGATTTCCATATTGGAAGAAGGCGCTGAGCCAAACTGGTTAACTTATGGCAGCCCGAACTGGGGCAAGGTGCAATCGGAAAATTTATCTGAGGAGCCCATTTACACTGTAAAACATGTACTGGTGTCGAGTAGCGAGAAGCCTTTAGAATTCAAAAATATGGATACGATGCATGGTCGTTCTATTGTATTACTGCTGGGGTTTGATTATCCAAATTTAACACCGTTCTTTGAAAATGGCAGTGTCAATGAAATGCGCGTGAAAGACTACAACGCCGCATACCGAGTGATAAGCCGAACCCCTGGAGATACAGCTTTTGTCGAGATGGAATCCCGAGTCCTTTACAACTTAAAGCGACTCAATTTGCCGTTAGAGAATTTTCAGATACAGCCTTTCAGCTCGGTTATTCCTGACTACTCAATCTACCTAGCTTTTTCACCTCAAATGCAACCAGAAACTCAAAATTACATTAATACACGACTCGTTGAATTAAAAACCTCAGGGGAAATTGATGAAATCATTCAAAAGTATCAATGAATCAAATCATTAACAAAAACGCCAACGATGATACGTTGGCGTTTTTGTTTCTGTAAAATCTGTAGCACTTACTTAGTGTGGTTAACAAACTTAGGATCAAACATGTGCCCCAATTTACTCGCCTTGGTTTGCAGGTAATGTTGATTACTTGGGTTATTCCCTTCTTGTAATGGCACTCGTTCAATGACGTTAATATCAACCGCTTTTAAGGCGGCGAGCTTGCGTGGGTTATTCGTCATTAGACGCACAGCGTCAATCCCCAAATGCTCTAGCATTCCTTTACAGAACGCGTAATCACGCATATCAGCGGCAAAACCTAAACGCTCATTTGCTTCCACGGTATCTGCGCCATCATCTTGTAAGTGATAGGCACGAATTTTATTAATCAAGCCGATTCCACGCCCTTCTTGACGTAAATAAAGCAGCACGCCACATCCCTCTTTGACGATGTTTTGTAGCGCTCTATTAAGCTGAAAACCACAGTCACAACGCGTGCTAAATAGAGCATCTCCGGTAAGACACTCCGAATGCAACCGAATAAGTGGAGCTGCACTTTTTGTTGGCTCACCATAGACCAGAGCAAGATGCTCTTTATTTGTCGCGGCTTCAATAAAGCCGTACATCATAAATGTGCCCCACTGGGTGGGCAATTTGGCTTTATCGATAAACTTCACGAGATTGTAAGGCTCAACATGTCTCAGCTCTGCTCGAACATTCATCAGAATCTCTCCTAGATGATTTTCTCCTTTACCATCTCCCCCGTCTCCCCAAAAGGCATCTTTATGAGAATGCTCTGTTAGGCAAGCGTTACCCGTTCTCATTAATTGCTGCGCTAATGGTGGATTTTGTAGAAACTTTTCCCTAACGATGAAAGCCATAACAGCCAACTTTATATCGTCCCAATCGCTTCTGACAAAGTGTTCGTATTTGCGGCTTAAAGCAAACGCTTCGTCAGGGGTGCTTGCGTGCTGAATTTTACTTTGCAACTGAGCATCGAGAAACTTTTGGGCTTGGTAATAATGTTCGCTGGTGGGCCAAGTTTGGGACGAGATATTGACTGGGGCATGGCAAAAATTTGAGAGAAAACCGTGGGGCTCATCGGGCTCATAAAAAAGGATTTGATCAACCATACTTGCGCTCCTTGCTTTGTGGTTGCGATAATCAACAAAAAGCATATCGCTACTGATATATCTAGTAACACAAGGTCAGATTGTCAAACTTCTTCGGGACGGGACGTGAGTGTGAAACTCGTGCTTTTGAGGCGCAAGACAGATAAATGGAGAGTTTGAATAAGAGAGTAATAGAGTGAAAAAATAAAAAGGGCAGTCCGTCGACTACCCTATGGGTTGCTAAACCAACCTGAGGCGATCAGTGTATCAAGCCAAGCTCCCTTGCTTCTTCAATGGTCAACCCACTTTCACGGATCTCACGTAACGCTTCAATGCGTCTTCTGGCTTCTGCTGATTTCACTGTTTTCTCTGGCTTCACAACGGTTTCCTCATCAGGTAATTCCCATTTGTGAGCGATGTTGGTCATCTCGTCATGGTCGATAGAATTAATGGACATATTTCCTCCGAACACACCATGTTTTCGATGCGTAATCTATAGCAAAACCGGAACAAGGTGGTAAGAAAAACTGTAGGGAAATGTGACCCCTCCCGCCCTTTCGTTAACTCCTTAATAGATTCATCATTTAAGTTTTGCCAAGGGACAAATTTACGATTAAATTTGAGTAATTCCCCCTACGAAAAGTGTGCTGATCTAGCTCTCAATTCTGCTCTTCTTTAGTTTTATCAACGACGCATTACACCACTTCCTGTTTCACCTAACTTTCGAGTCACTTCACTGATTCATAGTTTGATACTTTCTAAAAACCGCCATACCTGATAATGATAATAATTATCTTTTAGATTGGTAAGGTGTTTATATGGATGGTATTAACTTAAGTCATGCATACCACAATGACCCGGTCATCCAGATCCGAGATTTGTGCGTCGATTACATCACTGATAATGGTGATTTTAATGCGGTAAAGTCCGTCAGCTTTGATATCGGCAAAGGCGAAGTATTTGGTCTTGCCGGTGAATCTGGATGTGGTAAAAGCACAATCGCATTCTCAATAAATCGTCTTCATAAGCCGCCAGCGTTCATTTCTGGCGGTAAAATATGGTTTGATGGCAAGGATATCCTTAGTATCTCAGACTCTGAACTGACCGCTCTAAGGTGGAGTGAAATCGCCATGGTGTTCCAGAGCGCGATGAACTCACTCAACCCTGTCTTAACGATACAAGAGCAATTTGCAGATGTGTTACGACACCATCAAGGCCTCACTAACGCTCAAGCAAAAGATAGAGCAGAAAAGTTGTTGGACTTGGTCAATATTCCTCGAGAACGCTTAGCAGAATATCCTCATCAATTTTCAGGAGGAATGCGTCAGCGGTTGGTGATAGCCATTGCTTTGTCTCTAAATCCAAAACTGATCATTATGGATGAACCCACAACAGCATTAGATGTAGTGGTACAGAGAGAAATTTTACAGCAAATTTATCAGCTTAGAGATGAGTTCGGTTTTTCAGTCCTCTTTATCACTCATGACCTGGCACTCATGAGCCAGCTATGTGATCGAATTGCAATCATGCGTCACGGAGAAATCGTCGAAGTCAATCGAGCATACGATATACGCAATCATCCTCAACACCCCTACACGCAAAAGCTATGGGCTTCTTTCCCAAACATCCATGACGTCCACAAACAACCAGAGTTACAAGGAGCGTAACCATGAGCCAGCCTATCATCCAAATGAAAAATGTGATTAAAGAATTCAAAGTGGGCGGTGGTTTAGCGAAAGAGGAAACCTTTCGTGCGCTTCAAGGAGTGACTTTTGATCTGTACGCAGGAAAAACCTTGGCTTTGGTTGGAGAGTCAGGCTGCGGTAAGAGTACTTGCGCTCGCTTAATAACCAAAGTCTATCCTGCAACGGAAGGCGAGATCCTTTTCAATGGCACTGACATAAATGAGATCACGTCACGATCGGCTCTACAAGAATATCGCAGTAAAGTACAAATGGTGTTTCAAGATCCGTTTGGCTCTCTCAATCCAACTCATACCATTCGCCATCACCTAACACGTCCTTTAAAAATTCATAAACAAGTCAAAAACGAGCGCGACATCCCAGCCCGCTTGGAAGAGCTCCTAAAGCTGGTGGAACTACCTGAAGAGACATTGAATAAGTTCCCTCACGAACTCAGTGGTGGGCAACGTCAGCGAGTAAACTTAGCAAGGGCTTTAGCGGTAGGTTCGCAAATCATTCTTGCGGATGAGCCTACGTCTATGCTGGATGTTTCTATTCGCTTGGGAGTGTTGAATTTAATGCAACGAATGAAGCAAGAACTGGGAATTGGTTTTTTATACATCACTCATGATCTGGCGACTGCGCACTACATCGCGGAAGAAACCGCAGTAATGTACAAAGGGCAAATCGTTGAATGGGGCGACACGCATTCAATACTTAAGAATCCGCAGCATCCTTATACTAAGCTGTTGATTTCTGCCGTTCCTGATCCTGACTTACCTTTTGGTAACTTAGTGAAAAATGAGCCAAACTATTCGATAGATGCCGATGAAATTCGTCAACGTAGCAGCATAATTGTCGACGAATTTGATCAAATAGGGCCAAATCACTATGTAAAACAATGGACTGAGGCAGCGTAATGGATTTGAGTACTTGGCAAGATCAAATCGCCATGTGGTACGAACAGCGGAAACATGATCAAGTAGAAAAATTGGAAACGATCTTATATCAGGTGCCTGATGACGTGTTTGGACCCGAATTGAGTGATCTTCAAAGTAAAGCGATTGCTTGCTGGTTGGATGGATGTTTACGCGTGTTTCAACATGCAAGGTACCAAGACCCTCAGAAAGCATATCAAACCTTGCTTTATACGAGTGCAAAGCTTGAACAAGCAGCATGCCAAGTCTCGACTGATATTCTGATCAAAGATTGGTGTTTGAGACGACTTCAGCATCTCACCGTTGTGGCGTTAGAGTTTTGTAATCAGCAGTGTGATCAAAACAAGTGGCAGGAACAAGCCCATAGCTTAATCGAATCACATGTTGCGTTGATGCGTTCATTACACTGGAATGAATCCAAGAAGCATGATCAAGGTTTACCTCATTAGTCCGGAAAAATGATCAAGGCTTAATTAGCGGAATTTTAGGCAAAAAAAAGCGAGTTTCCTGAGGAGAAACTCGCGAAGTCTATTCAGAATGAATGTAACAATATGAGCCAATCTATTAATCATCAGAAAGGACAAAAGGTTGTCTATTCGGGATAAATAGTAGTATTAGGCTTGGCTTCTAATGTCAGTGGTTTGTAAGAGTTAAGTCTGTTTTTTATCATCGAAAGACATTGTTACATTTCAAACCGATACATCACACCTATAGCTTGATACACATCAAGCGACACTTTTAAATCGCCATTTCATCCAAGGCACGAAATACCATTTCATCCATGTGACCATCGAAGATTTGACGACAAACTTTCCGACGCACCGCTAACCCCGCAATCAAGCGCTCGATGGTAAGATGCTTAACATCGTTCTGGGTGTTAAACAGCTCGACGGTTTTACTTAATGTCTCATAAGGAATCGGCTCATCCCCTACCCTTAGCCAGTCGAGCTTCTCTATGTAATCTGAGCACTCTTCTTTGATTGAGGCATACGAGTGCCCTGTCATCGCAGACAAAGCCGTTATACTGCGTTCTAGAGCCTCTGGTGAGGTGTATTTAGATAGAGTAATGGTGATCTCATCAGCATTGATCTCTACCAAATGCTTTCTTTGCTTCACGCGTCGCCCTAAATTTCCTCTTGGAGACGGTGCTTTGCGTTGAATAGGCTCAAATTCGCCGTCTATGATGCCTGAGAGCTCCTCAAGCTGTTGTCGGGTTACCATCTCATTACGAAGTGGATTTGGCAGCGTAGGCGCCATGTTACGCTTTCCTGCGTTGGTCGTTCGCGCTCGCGAATAACGCAGCACCTCTTCGACATCACATTTGATGTCGATCTGGTAGTCCATCACTTTATCATTCTCGATCATAGTTTCGATCGTCAGGTGATAACCCCACAAATTAACGACGAATAGATCATCATTCCCTTTTCCATCAGACAAACGCTTTAGTTCTCGGATCAGATCCATGGAGAACCGACGCCATTCAATGTTACGTGCAAGCTTCTGATTTAACTCGCTCAACAGCATGCAATCTGTGTGTCGGCGCACCATACGGCTACGGAAAAACGAATACAGCTGGAACACCAACGTATGCTGTTTCAGGATTTCTGGTGGGAACAAGAAGAAATAATCGCGTGTTAGTAGTTCTTCGTAGAACGACGGTTCCCACACCAAGATGTATAAGTTGGGTTTAATACGAATTTCGCCATCACTGCCCTCAACGGGCGCTTCTTCTGAAGCCGTGATGGTACGGGCTAAGAAGCGGAAGCGGTCACTCTTAAAGCCTTCGGGCATATTTTCACTGAGCCATCGGCCAGTGAGTTCATGCAGTTGGAAATCAGTAAACTCGATACGATCGATACTGTCACGGATGGAATCACGAGCTGGGCCACTGTCTTTTTTGCCTCTGAGCGACAAAATATCAGTGATGTATAGCGGCGTTTTGTTTGGTACGTGAGCAGCATCAAGCTGATACTGATCTTTGTGATGATCATGATACTGAACCGTTAACGTGAAGAGAGCGAACAGGGTCATGAGATCATCCACAGTCATGATATTTTTGGATGATCGCGTCTCAATAACGGCTTTTGTGCCAGAGATCGACACCATGGATTTCTGATAACTTTTTCGAGTTCTTGGTGGCGCAAGTGCTTGGTCAATGATCCCAGCCCAATTTGTTGGAGATACAACAAATTGATCAGCTTCATCTTTCATCGTGGGAGGTGTGTTTAACCCGTGCTCATTCAACAAACGTTTGTTTACTTGAGTCTGAGCCAATGCTTTCGAACGTTTTTGTTTCTCGTTCTGGCGAACTTTGTCTGTAACAAGACTTGTTGCTCCCAACACAGATATAAGCTGATTTGGATTCACAAATTTATGTAGCATCGTTTTACCAGCAAGTCCCTCTTCAAAACGCACTGGTGTTTGAGTAAATAAACCAATATTTACTGCTGCGCGCAAACGTTGTTGCAGAGCTGCACGTGTAAGTTGCCCATCTGTTGCTTCAACAATCTCTGTGGTTGAAACCAAACCATCCTTGCTGCTGAAGCCTCGTAATGAGATCAGATTAAGCAACTCTAAGATGCTTTTGGTCACCCCTTTGAAATGTTGGTACTGCTCTACCCAATCCGCAGAGGATTCATGTACCTCAAAAAGATGGCCATCTTTGTGGCTTCTCGGTGCTTTAATCAGAATTTTTTCATCAGCCGTCATTTTAGATCCAGATCACACTAGCCGTAGTTGTGCTATGGTTCCGAAGAATAAAGAAAAACAGATCATAAATAAAGAAAAAAGATTGTTTTTTAAATAACTGATCTTTTTGATTAATCTGATCTTAATTGATTATATGATCTAATGATCTGGCTTGAAATTTCTCGCTAAGCTTTTGTTCTATAAGGCTATTATTTTCATGTATTTCGGAACTATGATCATAAGAAGTCTGAAAGTATGATCAACAATAACCTGAAAGCATGATCATATTTATTCGTAAGCATGATCATTAAGGTTATGAAAAGATGATCAAAAGAGTCTTGAAACGATGATCATGATGTTTTTACAGGTTATCCACAGATGCAGTATTTAATAATGATCTTCACGATGATTATATTGTGCATTGGTGATGTTATTTATACTCGGATCGATGATCAAGAGCCAATATATCTATCGTTCTGGCGCCCATATTGATGAGATATCACTCATCTGATTAAAATACATTCAAGTCGCTCATATTTAGAAGTAAATACTAGTCTCTGCTTATTTACAGGAAGCATGATCATGAGAGCGTGATTTATCATAGCAACTTGAGCAATTTCATTGTTCCGGCTTCTATACCGTCAATTTCTGCTCAATCCCCCATTCTGTCTGCACTCAACCGTAAATCAGAGAAGAAAACTCATGCTTCCGAGAGATTCTAAGGCTTGATCATATTTCCGATTAATGGATCTTATTTTATTTGCGTGTTTACACCGTACTCTGCTCAATTTTTCCATGATCATGCTTTCGGATTTGTTTATTAACACGGAAGCATGATCATAAGTATACCTTGATCATACTTCCATAGATGTTTCGCTGGAACTGCCCTATTTTACTCGGAGACATGATCAAGGTGTTCAGGTCTTTATTGCTCCGATATTACTTACTATTTTTCGTTTAAATTAGGTTGGTCTAACATAATCCGTAATTTAGCTTAAGATTATAATCGTTCCGGTAGAAAATTGATTTACATTGTAAATGAGTGACGCTGTAACACTTTTTATTTTTAAGTTTAGGTGTCCACTTATGAGAAGATTATTTGATTAAAAATAGTTATCTTTTTGACCATAAATCATAAAAGCGTCGATTTGGGTGTTTTTTTATGTGATGGTAATTCAAAATGTTCGTGCACCTTTTTGTTGTTTTTGGTCTTTACTGCTGTACAATTGCAATTATAAATCCTTCCAACGGAATTTGGCATGAAAAGAGAAAAAACGATTGAAAACCTTCTTGAGTTAGCGGAGCTGACTCAGCAGGTTCAAGCTGACCGTATTGAAATTGTTTTAGAAGAGCGAAGCGATAACTACTTCCCACCAATGTCGAAAGCGATGATGGAAACCCGTTCTGGTCTAACTCGCCGTAAGCTCGACGACGCGATTGGTAAAATGGAAGCCGCTGGGCATCAATTTACTAAAAACAACGCGAATCATTATTCAATTACGTTAGAAGAAGCACACATGCTCATGGATGCGGCTGAAGTGCCTAAATTTCATGAGCGTAAAAAGAATTCAGGTAACAAACCTTGGATTATTAATGTGCAGAACCAAAAGGGCGGTACAGGTAAATCAATGACCGCGGTTCATTTAGCGGCATGTTTAGCGCTAAATTTGGATAAACGATACCGTATTTGTTTAATCGACTTAGACCCACAAGGCTCGCTACGTTTATTCCTCAACCCGCAAATCAGCATGGCAGAGCATGATAATATCTATTCTGCGGTAGACATTATGTTGGGTAACGTGCCTGATGGTGTGGAAATTGACAGTGAATTTTTACGTAAAAACGTATTGCTGCCAACGCAATATCCGAACTTAAAGTCGATTTCAGCGTTTCCAGAAGACGCGATGTTTAATGCGGAAGCATGGCAAACGCTATCTGAAGACCCATCACTCGATATCGTCCGTCTGCTGAAAGAGCAACTGATTGATAAAATTGCTGATGACTTCGATATCATTATGATTGATACCGGTCCACACGTTGACCCATTAGTATGGAATGCGATGTATGCATCAAATGCCTTGCTAATTCCTTGTGCGGCTAAGCGTCTGGACTGGGCTTCAACAGTAAACTTCTTCCAGCATTTGCCTACGGTATATGAAATGTTCCCGGAGGACTGGAATGGTCTTGAGTTTGTTCGCTTGATGCCAACCATGTTTGAGGACGACAATAAGAAGCAAGTTTCTGTTTTAACTGAAATGAACTATCTTCTAGGTGACCAAGTTATGATGGCTACTATTCCTCGTAGCCGTGCGTTTGAAACCTGTGCCGATACCTACAGCACAGTATTTGATCTGACAGTAAGCGATTTTGAAGGCGGTAAGAAGACACTAGCTACCGCGCAAGACGCTGTTCATAAAAGCGCACTGGAATTAGAGCGTGTGCTGCACTCTAATTGGCCGTCATTGAATCAGGGGTAATAAGTAAATGGCTTTGAAAACGTCTGAATTAAACGCGAAATTATTTGGCAAAACGAATAAGCGTCGTGTTGTGACTCCGCAAGAGGCGCAAACTGCGGCAAAAGAGAAAGCTCAAACGATTGAACTAGCAGTTGCAGGTGAAAATATTGTTCAGTTTGAACTTGTGCGTATTCCTGCAAATAAAGTTGCGACAGAAACAACAGTATTTGTTGATAACGCTCGTGAGCAATCGTTCTTAAACGAACATGCTTTATCTGATGTTTTGGTCACACTCAAAGAGCGTGGCCAACAATATCCAGCTGTGGGTCGTAGAACTGAAGATGGCAAGATCGAAGTTTTAGATGGTAGCCGTCGTCGCATGTCTTGTATCCTCGCTGAACAAGACTTTTTGGTTTATGTTGCTGACAACATTAATACTGACCATGCTAAGTTTTTGTCTGATGTGGCAAATGCTCACAAGCCGCTCTCTTTATATGAAAAAGGGAAAGAGATGCAGGCTAAGCTTGATAGTGGTGAAGCTGAGGATCAGAAAGCATTGGCAAAAATGTTCCAGTGCAGTGAAGCGTTGGTAAGTGGCGCTTTAAAAGCCGCAGCATTACCGTTAGAACTGCTTCAAGCGTATCCGAATGTTGGCGATCTCGGTCGCCCAACAATCGTGAAACTGCACAAACAGTTTTCAACGCTAACGCCAGAGCAGCAGCAAGAGCTGTTAGATAAATGTCGCTCTAGCGAAGGGTTTTTATGGCAGCGAAGCACTGCTCAAGGCGTTGCTCGTCTGACAAAAGAAGTCACGGAAAGCATCGAAAATTGGATTACTGAACTTGCACCAGCAAAACCTGGTAAGAAGACGGAAAAAGTCGACTTAGTTAAAGGTCGAGCAAGCTATAGCCGAAAAGGTAGCAGCCTGGCGTTGAACTTGAAGAAAGTTGACGACAGCTTAATGGAAGAGATTCTTGCGTTTGTACAAACCAAACTGCAATAACAAATGATGATTGAATCAACCGCCTCCGGGCGGTTTTTTTATATCTGAGAAGCGTCAAATTAAAGATGTGATACCATTGCGTCAGTTCAACGTTGGATAGACAAAATGCAGACACAATCTGATTTCCTTTCATCACTTCAACATCAAGCTCACCAATCTTTCCAAAGGATTGGTGTTGTCATTCAAGGCGAGGCTTCTTGGCAAAATGCGTTGATGTCAGAGTTCCATAAAACGCAGCGCCATCAACGTTGGTTTTCTGTTGGTGATTTTGGTTTGAAAAACGTATCCAGTGTTTCGTCTAAACAAGGGCACATGTTGCTAGGCAGAGAGTGTGACGTTCTATTGTTTGATGCTCGAAATGGCTTTGACGCCAATAGTTTTACCGCCGCGCTTGGCTCATTGGTTGGCGGCGGTTTTCTTATTGTCATTACTGAGCTGCGACAAAATGCGAATTTTGCTCAGCAATGGATGCACAAACAATGGGAGAAGCTCGTTGTTATTGAGCAAGACAAACCATTGCCAACGGCTCCAGACATCAAGCAAGCAGAAAAAGAAAGCCACTACACGGAACAAGAACATGCCATTTCTCTAATTGAAAAGGTGGTGACAGGACATCGAAAGCGACCATTAATTTTGACCGCTGATCGTGGACGTGGAAAAACAAGTGCCCTCGGAATTGCGTGTGCGAACTTATTACAGCAGAAGCCGCTTAGAATCTTAATTACGGCACCATCTATAAAAGCCGTTGAGCCTGTTTACCAACATGCTTTACGTTTACTCCCTAGCGCACAGCGTATTAAGAAGGACAGATTAGAATCAGGGCAGGGAGCCATTCAATTTATTGCTCCAGATGAACTATTATTGAGTCGACCTGAATGTGATTTGTTACTTGTCGATGAAGCGGCTGCAATTCCAGTTCCTATGCTCAAAAGCATTACCGAACATTATCATCGACTCGTTTTTTCTACGACTATTCACGGTTATGAAGGTTGTGGCCGGGGCTTTACGATTAAATTTGTTGATTGGCTTCAGAAACAGCGTTCGGGAATGAAAACATGGCACATGACACAGCCCATCCGCTGGAGCATGAATGATGCGCTTGAATCATGGCTCTATGACGCGTTTTTGTTGGATGCGGAGTTAACGCACCATCAACTTAAACAGGTCGACTCAATTTCCCTTTCTAAAGCCGATAAGAAAAATTTGATATCGCAGCCTAGTTTGCTGCGTGAGTGCTTCGCTCTTTTGGTGAATGCTCATTATCAGACCTCGCCGAATGATTTGATTCACCTTTTGCAAGACGACAACAGTCAGCTCTATTTTGCTAAGCAAGATAATGCGGTTGTGGGGGTAATATTAGCGGTCGAAGAGGGTGGGCTTGACGCTGAATTGGTTGAAGAAATTCAGCTTGGTAAGCGTCGTCCTAAAGGACACTTAGCCCCAGTTACGATTGCAAACCACCTAGGATTTCCGAATGTCGCGAATCTATCGACGCTGCGAGTCATGAGAATTGCTGTTCATCCGGAATTGCAAGGAAGAGGCATCGGTCAAAAAATGCTGCAGCAAATTGATCAAATGGCGGCTAAACACATTGCTTACTTATCCACGAGTTTCGGTGCGACGGAAGAGTTGGTCCATTTCTGGCTACAATCGAACTTCCGTGCAATTCGTTTAGGGTCAATGCGCGATGCTGCTAGCGGTTGTTATTCAGTCTTGATGGTCAAACCTTGTGATTCCCAACAGACGGCTTGGGTCGATGAATCTCAGGCGCTATTTGAAGAAATGTTGTCTAACAATGTGGCTGACGTCTATCCAAAATTAGAAGCCTCTATTTTTCGAGCTCTATTACCGCAACCTTTGGGAATGAGTCCACTTCATCCCGCTAAGTTATTACTAATTGAATGCTATGCTGATGGTGGTAACAGTTATGAGTCCGTGTCTGCTTGGCTTCAGCAGTGGTTACTTAACTTAGGTTTGAACTCAGCTTCCGACTTGATGATCAGTAAGCTTTTTCTTAACCGTAGTTGGACTGAATGTGCTCAGCAATTTGGTTTACCTGGAAGAAGGCAAGTTGAGCAGCAGTTAAGGGACGAAGTAAGACACATTTGGAACGATTTACACTGTAAACACTAAAGGGAAATTTACACTGTAAATGAAATTATTAGGAGCTGATTTTACACTGTAAATCCAGCTCCTTTTTATTTCGGCGTGTATTTTGATTGAGCTTTAGGTTAAATCGAAATGCTCTCTTAATATCTGTTTAAGCGTTATTGATGGATTACTTTCTTTAGTGACGTGAGCCCTATAATAAGAAATGCGAGGTTTGTTCAGAAAACGGATTTGGGTAGACTGAAAGTGTTGATGGGAAGCAAAGTGGTAAGGGTATGTGGAAGCTGTGTCTTGAGTTATCTGAAGATAAGACCAAGGTGATAGCCCGTCTTCCGGGAGAAGTGGACCTCGGTGGTGAGCTAAATCAAAATGAATTAAACGAGCAGCTCGTCGCAATGAACGCTGAAAAGATGTTTGTTGTTGAGGGGGAAGTCGTGAGATTCATTAACTGCGCCAAAGAACGTAAAGCCGAGGCCTACGAAGGCATCGTCATTGCGGAAAAACGCAACGCGCAAGTTGAGGTTGAATTATCGAATAATGACATGCTCGCCAGTATGAACGTTGTCGGCGCGTACGGAGGCCGAGGTTTACGTGGCCCCGAGATTGTTCAAGCCCTTGCTCAAGCGCGAGTTTCGAAAGGCATCAACAAACTGGCTTTGAAGAAAGTGTTGGTTGTCAGCACTCAGCTCAAACCCGGCGAAACTTTTTCTCAACCTGTAGCGGTTGGTAAGCAACCTATCAAAGGCAAAGACGCTCTTTTTACTCCTCTTGTTAAAGACATCACCAAACGCATCCTCAAACCCAAAGACGGCCAATCTGCTAGCGACAAAATTGATTTACGTAACCTCGGTGAAACTATCGCGGTTGACGTAGGCGATGAGGTGATGCGCCGCACGCCTGCGACCAAAGGTACGCCTGGTTTTACTGTTCAAGGGCGAGTGATTCCTCCACAAGCCGGAAAAGACAGCCCAATGAAGCCAGGCAAGGGCACCGAGATAAGCAAGCAAGACCCAAACCTATTGATTGCATCGGTATCCGGTACGCCTCTGATTAAAGACAAAACCATCGAAGTTGATAACGCACTCTGCCTCAATAGCGTTGGCGTGAATACAGGCCACGTGAAATTCAAAGGGAATGTGATTATCGGTGGCAACATTGAATCTGGCATGATTGTTAAAGCGACGGGTTCTATTACTGTAGGCGGCTTCATTGAATCGGCTGACGTACAAGCGCAAGACGACATCCAAGTTGGTAAAGGGATCATTGGCCACACCGTGAGTGATGGCCAGCCAAAGAGTTGTCACGTCAAAGCCAAAGGTTCGATTCGTGCCAGCTACGCCCAATATTGTGATTTGCAAGCCGGCGAAGATATTGAGTTGGCGGTGCACAGCATGAATAACGATATTGTTTGTGGGCGCAATCTGACGGTGCTAGACGCGAACGGTAGGAACGGCACGCTCAGCGGCGGAGATGCAAAAGTCGGTGGCAAAGTGGTGTGCTTACAATTGGGCGTAGAAGGCGACACCGCCACTAAGGTAGAAGCGTTCGCACGCTATTCTGCATTTAAGGAGCGATTAGCTGAGCTTAAAGAACAATACAAACGCGCTCAAGAAGGCACGATGGATGTGATTCGTAAAGAGCTCGAATTTAAGAAACGTCCTAAAGCCGAACGTACCGACGAAGAACAAGCTCAGATTGACGTGATGAAAACACAAAACAACGAGCAGCTTGAAGCGATAAAGCAAAAGCTAGAACAAACGGAACATGACTTTGAAGTCGCGTTAGAAGAAAATATTGTCGAAGCCAAAGAGCGTGTATTCACTCGCGTGACGGTGCAGTTTGGCGACGAACAAGTAACGACAAAGCGCACTCATGGCGGTTGTTCGTTCCGTTTCAATCAATACGAAATTAAAGTCTCGGCGAACTTGGAAGAAGAGGACGTCGCTGCGGTTTAAGCTTTCTTACTCACTGAGCCCACACGTCGCAACAAGATGTGTGGGCTTTTTTTATCTACAAATCGACAATGTGCTCTTGATAGTAGTCCGCAAGCGCACCCACTTGGCTGCTACACATTACTTTCATTGCTTGTTTAATGTGTTCTATTGGCCAGTTCCACCATTGGATATTGAGTAGAGTTTCAATCTTTTTATCGCTGAATCGTTGACGTACGACTTGGTTGTTTCCAACCACCACAGAATAAGGTTGCACGTCTTTCGTCACTACGGCGCGTGCTCCGACGACGGCTCCATCGCCGATGTTTACTCCGGGCATGATCATCGCCTCACTGCCAATCCAAACATCATTTCCCACCACTGTGTTTCCGGCACGCTCGAAACCGTCTTGTACGCCTTCTCCAAATTCTTCAGGAGAGAAGGGGAAGGTCGAAATCCAGTCAATGCGATGACCTTGGTTTCCTGCCATCATGAAGGTGGCTCCAGAAGCGATGGAACAAAACTTGCCAATGATTAATTTGTCGATGCTATCGGGTTCTCTACTTTGCCATTCTTGAAGTGTGACGGGGTCACCCAACAAGTAGCGTACCGCTTGCTCTTCGAAGCTTTTTTGATGATAGAAGCCCGAGTAATAGCTGTAATCGCCAACGATGATATTGGTATTAGTGATGTGATCTTTAATGACTTGACCTTTTAACCACGTGTCGAAAACACTCATAACTCATCCTTTCAAATTTAGGTTGTACAGAGTTTAGAGGCTTTCTATTATTTCCAGTAGTTTGATTTTAGAGATTCAGAATTACTGTATGGAAATAAAATGGCTCAGCTACGTACCACTTTACGTCGCTTTGTGCGAGGAGCGAAGTATTGCTGGCGCAGCAAAGCGCCTGAATTGTTCGAATGCGCATGTAAGTCGGCAACTTAAACAGCTTGAAGACATATTGTCGGTGCAGCTTATTCAGCGAACTACGCGCCAGTTTAATTTGACCTACGATGGTTTGCGGTTTTATCAGCAGGTAAAGCAACTGCTCGAAGGCGCTGAGCAGATCAATGAGCAAGTCATGGCAAACGAGATCGTATCGGGAAAATTGAGAATAGCGGCGTCTGCTTCTTTCGGAGCCGCGTTACTCAGCCAAACATTGATCGAGTTTCGATTGCAACATCCACAAGTGAGCGTCGAAGTGATCTTCACAGAGACACCTCTCGACTTGATTGAGGCTGGGTTTGATATCGCATTCTACTTTACCGATACTCCTCCAGAGGGATACGTCGGCCATCAGCTACGCACTTTACACTGTAAACCGATCGCTCATCGCTCGTATTTAGCTGATAAACCAAATGTAAGTACGCCAGAGGAGCTTGGTGACTTAGAGCACATCCTTTATAAAAGTCGCGACTTGGTGTTAGATAAGTGGACGTTTACGCATAAGCAAACTCAACAGCAGTGCAGCATTGAGTTAGAAAGTACGCTGAGTTTTAATCTTGTCCAGTCCATGTTGGATGCTACTTTGGCTGGCTGTGGTGTAGCCATGTTAGATGAATTTGCACTGGCTAAACTCGACCCTGCACAAAAAGAAAAACTCGTGAGTTTGCTGCCAGAATGGCAAACGGATGCGATTTTGCCGCTTTATCTGCTTTACCCAAAACGTGAGCACTTACCAAGAAGAACGCGAGCGTTCATTGATCACTTTAGGAACATATATTCTGTCGGCGAATAGCGACAACAAACTTAGCAACAATTGAGGAAGCAAAGGAATGCGAAAACACTGTATTGCGATTGGCGGTGGGGGCTGGATGATGGGAGAGAATCCGAGCCCGCTCGATCAATACATTTTGTCTTTGTCTGGTAAGGAGAATCCAAACATTTGTTTTCTACCGACAGCCACGGGAGACGCCGATGAAGTGATTGAACGTTTTTACGATGCGAAGCTTAGTGAAAACGTGACCCATTTTCCGCTGTTTAAGTTTGAAGCTGGTTGGAAAGAAACGCTATTTGAACAAGACATCATTTACGTCGGTGGCGGTAATACGCGTTCGATGTTGGCCATTTGGCGCGAATGGGGTATCGATAGAATACTCAAGCAGTGTTATGAACAAGGCATCATCATTTGTGGCATGAGCGCAGGTGCAATTTGTTGGTTTGAGTTTGCGGTGACAGACAGTGATCCCGAAGCATACCAAGTTATGCGTTGTCTTGGATTTATTGACGGTTTGGCTGCGGCGCATTTTTCTCATGTAGGTGAGAAGTTCGAGGTTTTCCAAGCCTTTGCTCGTTCTCAACCGAGCATCACTTGTTATGGCATTCACGATTATGCGGCATTGCACTTTGTCGATGGAAAATTGTTAGCTACTGTCACCAGCTTTCCTGATGCCGGTGTGTTGGTTAAAACAGGTAACGAAGAAAACATATTGCGAGGGTGAGCTTCTTCAAATCAGCATTAAAGGCAATAACTACTGACCGGACATAGAAGAAGCTCATGGATTCAGCTAACTTACATTAAGTATCGTGCTTACAGCTCGTAACGCAGACCTAAGTGGTAGTAGCTTTCGTCTGCGTGTGCACCGCCAAACGAGACTTCTTGTCCATTGCTGTAGCCACGCGAGCCGTTACGATCAACGTAGTTTGTGTAGATAGAAGAACGAGGCGTCAGTTTGTATTGCACTTCTAGCGTTGTATCTTTCAGCTCTAGCTCGTCACCATCACTGTTTTTTAAAGAACGATAACCAGCACGCAGTACCCATTTGTCATTTACACTGTAAACCGCCGTTAGTTCCATCACTTTGTCGGTACTGGTTTGTGAGTAATAGCCCTCTAGTTCATCTTCCGAGTACAACGCACCCAACATCAAATCACCTAGGTAGTAACGCGTACCTGCGCCCCAGAATGTGTAATCGGTGTCGTTGCTTTCACGTGCATCACCTTTATTCTTCTGCATCGCTATCACTGGTGCCAAGGTACCCAAATTCCCCATGTCTAGCGTATAACGCAGTGCAGCGTTGTAACCGTAGTCGAGCTCAGAAGTGTTGTTTCCTAAAATGTACGCGACAGAAAAATCGACATTACCTAGGCTGTTTTGGTATTGCAGCGTGCCATCTTGACGGAAAACTTGCGTTGCGGTTTTGTCGACTTTATTCGCTTGGCGCGCCATAGAAACATCGGAAGAGGCGAACACATCACCAATGTCGGTAAACATAATCAACCCAGATGCCACGCGACCACCAGTAATGCGACCATAATCTTTCGCATCAATACCCGCCCATACATAACGTGCGGTCAGAGACGGTTTGTCGTTTACTTGGTTTGCGTATTCAGCGGCACCCACTTGGTATTGCGCTTGGCCGATGATCGACGCGTACTCGTTGATGGTTTGTGAACCGTTTAAACCAATACGGCCATCAAACTCGCCATTTGCATCGCCGTGCTCATCATTTTTACTGGTGACATTGAAACCAAGACGAGAGTAAATATTTAAAACTGACCCATCTTCCGCTTGATACAGCTGCGCTGCCATTGCGTTTGATGCCATCAATGTTGGGAGAAGTAGAGTCAAAATGTGCTTTTTCATGATTAACGACCTTTCATTTCTATTGTTTTAGGTACGACAAAGCCCCTTCCGAGTAACGGAATAAGAAAAATTGTCGTGAAGTAGAGAGAGGGTGCGCCCTTGTTTGCCAAGGGCGCGAGCTAGTCCATTCCTATAGGGGAAGAATGATTTAGCTTAAATCGACGCCTTTGCAGCCAAAGAAGTAAGTCGCGAGGAAGCCGACGATGTAAGAGATAAGCAGGCCAGCAACAAACACCATCATGCCCGGGAAGATGCCATTTTCAGATGTCATGAGAGGAATCGCCACGATACCGGATGGGCCAAACACCGTATTAAGACCAACTGGTAAGCCAAGGTAAGAAACTAAACCGATAAAGAAGCCGCCCGCAGCACCACCAATACAAGCGGTAACGAATGGTTTTACACGTGGTAATGTCACGCCGTAAATCAATGGTTCGCCAATGCCTAGAAGACCCGGAATAATAGCGCCTTTAACTTGAGTGCGCAGTAGAGCGTCTTTTTTGGCTTTGAAATACAGCGCCATTGACGCGCCAACCTGACCGCCACCTGCCATCGCCAGGATAGGGAATAGTGAGTTAAAGCCCTGTGCTTCCATCAATGCGAAGTACACTGGAACAAAACCCTGGTGGATGCCAAATACCACAGAAATTAAGAACAAACCTGCCAAGATTGCAGCGCCTAATGGGTTATCGTTCAAGTTGAGGAACAACCAAGACATCCCTTTAAACAGCTCGCCGCCGATTGGCATTATGATCAAGAAGGTTACCGCACCCATGATCAACAGAGTGATAACGGACGTTAAGATCATGTCCAGATCATCTGGCATGTATTGACGAACCTTACGCTCGACTTGTGCACCGATGATCGCTGCTAAAAGTACGCCGATAATGTTGCCGCGCGGATCAATCGCAAAGCCGAAAAACTCGTTCATGCCAGAGTAAATGCCGGATGTCGCCTCTGGGTTGTAACCCAGCACAAACAAAGAGGCGAGAATGGCACCATTAACACCAGAGCCGCCAAACGCTTGCTGCGCGTTGTAACCAATCAGAATACTTAGGAAAGCAAACAGACCCTTACCAAAGACTTTCATGTAGGCGATCAAATCCAACATAAACTGGCTTGGTGTCTGGTCGAGAACAAACATTTGTTCCAATAACGTCGCAAAACCTAGCAACAAACCAGCGGCAATAAAACCAGGGATCAACGGCGTAAAGATAGTGGCAAACTTGCTTAAAAAACGCTGAACCGCACTGGTTTGTTTGCTCTTCATCTGCTTTTTCTGCTCGGCTGCGACGGCAGAAAGATCTTGTTGCGGCATATCTGCTTCTTCACTGTCACCAGAGGTTAAGCTGTCGATCAATTGATTCATCATCTCAGCCGCTTGTTGAGCTTTTCCGGGACCGAGAATGATCTGAAACTGCTCATCGCTTTCCACCACACCCATTACGCCGGGAATTTGCTTGATAACTGATTGATCAGCCAAGCCATTGTTGGCGAGCGATAAACGCAAACGCGTCATACAGTTACCACATTTGCTTACGTTGCTACTGCCACCCACTGCGGACAGCAACTGCGATACTGTGTTTGAAGTTATTTTTGCCATAGGGTCTATCCTTCAGAACTCGGATTATTTAGTTATTATTTAGTGCTGCGCGAATAAAGCCGTTGTGCGCGGCGAGGCGTGATTTGGCTTGTTCGGCATCCAAATCGGCCAAAATCATTAAGATGGCGGTTTTGCAGTGGCGACCGCAGGCATTTAATGCTCGCTCTGCTTCTTCTTTTGATGCGTCGGTTGCTTCCACAACAATGTTGGTTTGGCGTTGTATGAGCTTGGCGTTAGTGGCTTCTACATCCACCATTAAGTTGCCAAATACCTTACCGCTACGAATCATTGCGCCTGTCGTGAGCATGTTTAGCACCAGTTTTTGTGCGGTGCCGGCTTTCATGCGAGAAGATCCAGTGACAACCTCTGCGCCAACTATCGGCAGAATCGCGATGTCGGCCGCTTCTGCCATGGCACATTCTGGATTACAGGCGATAGATGCGGTCGTGGCTCCGATGGATTTAGCGTAGTCCAAACCACCTAGTACATAAGGTGTACGGCCACTCGCTGCAATGCCTACAACCACGTCATGCTTGGTGAGGTGAAGTGCTTTTAAGTCGTCTTGACCCATTTTCGCGTTGTCTTCTGCGTTTTCTACCGCTTTTAAAATTGCTTGATGTCCACCAGCAATTAAGCCAATCACCATATCTGGATGCGTGCCGTAGGTAGGAGGACACTCGCTTGCATCAAGAATGCCTAAGCGACCTGACGTACCAGCTCCCATGTAAATTAAACGGCCACCATTTGCAAAAGCTTGGGTAATTGCGTCAACTGTCTCTGCAATTTGTGGTAGCACCGCTTTTACCGCGAGCGGGACTTTTTGATCCTCTTCATTAATGACTTGCAGCATCTCGATTGTCGAAAGCGTATCGATCTCGGCACTGGCTGGGTTACGGCTTTCTGTCACCAATCTGCTTAAATCAATTTTCATGTTTTGCACTCTTTGTAATGTTCAATCTGAGGGCGATTTTATGGAATAAAATATTCAGGTTTGGTGATAAAAATCACACTTGAGGTTATTCTTTATGCAGGAGAAATTTGGAATAATGAGAGAAAATATACGTCTATTACATCCGGGATTAACTGTCTTGGTTAGAATAATCAGGGGGTTAAATCAAACGCCTATTATTTCTGTTTTGGAATAATTTATTTAAAATTTTTGAGGTTTTTGTTGTGTCAGTTATCAATAGGATAGTAGCGAGGCGTACTCAGCTTTCGCAAAGCGGTCGTTTGGTTGGCGATTGGATTGTTGAAAACGCAGAAAAGGCGGCGCTGCTCACCAGCCAAGAACTTGCGGCGCAAGTAAAAGTGAGTCAATCGAGCATTGTGAAATTTACTCAGCGTATCGGCTTTAAAGGTTACAGCGAGTTTAAGTTAGCTCTGAATGAAGAGATTGGCCGTAAGCATGCGATGCAGTCGACACCGCTGCACAGTGATATTTTGGCTGACGACCCCATTGCGGTTATTTCACAGAAACTGGTGAAAGCGAAAACCGACGCTATGTTTCAAACCACCAATACGCTGTCTTACGAAGCGTGTCACCAAGCGGTAAAATGGTTGAGTGAAGCGCGTCGAGTGCAAGTGGTCGGGATTGGGGGCTCTGCACTGACCGCGAAGGATTTAAGCTTTAAACTGCTTAAACTTGGTATTACGGCGCTTTCTGAACAAGACAGCCACGTGCAGATTGCTGTTGCCCGCACGCTCTCTCCAGAAGATGTTCAGATCGCAATCTCGTTTTCGGGTGAGCGCAAAGAAATTCTCGTCGCGGCAGAAGCGGCAAAAGAGCAGGGCGCGAAGGTGATTGCGTTATCTGCGCCTGGAAGAAGTCGCTTGCGCGGTATTGCCGATATTACGTTTGATACGATTGCCAATGAAACGGAACATCGCAGCTCATCCATTGCTTCGCGTACCGCGCAAAACGTGATCACCGATTTGCTGTTTATCATCTTGGTTCAGCAAAGAGACGACAGTGCCCGTCAGTTGATCAGCGATATCAGTACCGACATCAAACAGATCCTCACATGATCGCTTAACCAACAGCGGACTAAAGATCCGGATCGTGCCTCAGCAAAGCAATAAAGGCAGAGAGATGTTTTTCAATGGTGAGATCGGCAGAAATCGCGGGTAATTCCAACGTGATGCAAGGTAAATCACGTTCACTACACCAAGTGCCGAATGAGCCGGGTGTTTCGTAGTCGACATCGTCTACGATTGGCAGCTGGAACTGCTCGCCGAGCCATTTGGCAAGGTCGGAATGTTTGGGATCATCCACAAACGCAAGCGGTTCATGAAACGACACCACAAACTTTGGCTTGCGCAGTTCAATCAAGTTAATTAATGCGCTCACTTCAGGCTCTAGTTGGTTTTTAGTGCCAGTTTTCACCTGTACGTCTCGAACGGGTGTGTGAGAGCTCCATCGATACACTGTGCCATGCTCAGTCCAATTTTGGGTTGGAAACGCGCGATTGAGATCCACTTGGTTTGCATTTGCACGTGTGCCTAGTTGGTTGCCGTCAGGATTCATTGACAGGATCACATCATGTCGTAAGTTATCAGCAGGCAAGCTTCTTAGCGCGCAGGACAAACCTGCAATCGAGGCCGTCTCGTCCCCGTGAGTGCCTGCCAAAATCAAACCTCGCGAAGCACTTTCGACTTGAGCCGGAAAATACAGTAATGGCGCACCAAGCACGGATTGACCGTATGATGTTGGCCGAATTAAAAATGCCGCTCTTTCCGTTCTTGGAATTAGACTCACCGTAATCTCCTGATTGATGAAGTAGTATCAATATCTAAGCTAATTACACCTAGCTAAACTGAACCGTTTAAACTCGTCAACGGTTGAAATGTTAATTGTGGCACTTGCTTCACAAGACGCGTTAGGAGAACGAAAAACGATATGGATTTTAAAAAACATTCAACGGCGTTGCTGATTTCCTCTTTATTCACCCCTTTTCTTGCTACATCAGTTGCTGCGGAGACCTTACCTAAAGGCATTCAACTTGCCGCAGAACAGCATTTAGTACGTGCGAATGACGCAGAGGCGGCGACGCTTGACCCAGCGAAAGCCGAAGGTCTGCCAGAAATGCATGTGATTCGTGACTTATTTGAAGGGCTTGTGATTCAAGATCGTGACGGAAACATTATTCCCGGTGTGGCAGAATCATGGGAAACCAACGACAACCAAACCTTTACTTTTCACTTGCGCAAAGACGCGAAATGGTCGAATGGCGAGCCTGTGACAGCGGATGATTTTGTCTATTCACTGCGCCGAGCGGTAGATCCGAAAACCGCTTCTCCAAATGTTTGGTATCTCAAACTCACCAAGATCAAAAACATCACCGATGTAGCAGAGGGCAAAAAGCCTTTGGACGATCTCGGTATCAAGGCAGTGGATAAATACACCCTACGTTTTGAGTTGGACAGTCAAGTGCCGTACTTTGTTGCTATGACTGGGCACACGTCCATGATGCCAGTGCATCAAGCGACAGTGGAAAACCGCGACAAGCCGTGGAGTGATCCAGACCAATTTGTTAGCAACGGTGCATTCACATTGGATAAGTGGGTCGTGAATGAGCGCATTGAACTGGTTAAGAGTCCAAGTTACTGGGACAGCGCAGATACGCATCTAAACAGAGTGACTTATATTCCGTTTGAAAACCAAAACGCGTCGATCAATCGTTATGCGGCAGGAGAGCTGGATATCACGTCAGATGTGCCGACTCATATGGCGCAGAAGCTTAAACAAGATTACAAGCAGGCTTACACGGTGGTGCCATTATTGTGCACGTATTACTACGCGTTCAATACCACTCGTCCGCCATTTGATGATGTGCGAGTGCGTCAAGCGGTGTCGTACTCCATCATGCGCGATGTGATTACGAATGGTGTCACGCAAGTGGGCAACCTTCCTGCTTATACTTTTGCGCATCAGTACACCGCAGGGTTTGATGCGACGCCGCCTGAATACAGTAAGTGGAGTCAGCAACAACGTGACGAGAAAGCGCGTCAGTTGTTAAAAGAAGCGGGTTACAGCCAAGACAAGCCGCTCGATTTTAAATTGTTGTACAACACCAGTGAGGCAAACAAATCGATCGCGGTTGCGATAGCGTCGATGCTACAAAAAAATCTCGGTGCAAACGTGGAGTTAGAAAACCAAGAGTGGAAGTCATACTTAGTGGCGCGTAAACAAGGCAATTTCGATGTGATGCGCGCTTCCTGGTGTGGTGATTACAATGAAGCGTCTACTTTCCTGAGCTTACTTCGCTCAGGTTCCTCGGGTAACTTTGCACGTTACAGCAGTGAAGCGTACGACAACGCGATGAACAGTGCATTGGCCGCAACCAATGAGAAAGCGCGCCAAGGTTTCTATGATCAAGCCGAGCAATTGTTGGCGGCGGATATGCCAATCGCACCGATTTACTACTACATGCAAGCGCGTTTGGTTCGTCCTACGGTTGGCGGTTTTGCCAAGAACAACGTAGAAGGTCGTATCTACTCGAAAGACCTCTACATCAAGAAGTAGCGCTCAAAACAAGCGATAAATATGAAGCCCCGAAGATGTATCTTACGGGGCTTCTTTTTATTGTTAGCGAGTGGAGAGCTTGTTCACGAGCATAGCGACTCGTTTGCCAAGATACTCTGCTGTTGCAACATCAGAAGCATGCAACTGACCATCTTCACCACCTTGTGCAACAATACCACCTTGTACACCATAACGATTCAGGTTTTGCTCCCCAGAATTGCTGATCTTATCCAACCCGACCCACATCATGCCGTGTTGGTTAGCGAGCGTTTGTAGATATTGTAATGTGCAAGATTGGTCGCCATTCATTGCCCCACCACTGGTAAAGCCAGCCGCGATTTTGCTCGCCCATTTTTGGTAATACCAAGATTCACTGCTTGCATCTGCAAATGCTTTAAACTGCGCTGCTACACCGCCCATATAGGTCGGTGAGCCAAAGATAATCGCATCACACTCAGCAAGTTCATCCATTAGTTTAGGGTTCACAAAACGTCCCTCAATAATCTCATTGCCTTCAATTCGGTGAGAGAGGATTTCACAGTCATCTTGCTGCTTAATGCCTTGTTGTTCAACGCCTGCGGCAATCGCGCGAGCAAGCTGACCAGTAACGTCGGTTTTAGAGAAATAAATAATCGCAATTTTGGACACAATGGTTCCTTTTTTCATTGTTGATTTTTAATCGTCCGACTAAGGCTAAAACCTCAAGCTAAGTTGAGGTCAACACTAAAACTTAAAAAGAAGTGCATTAAAAAAGCCGATGTAGATACATCGGCTTTTTAGTGGGTTATTTCTTTCTGCGAGTATAAATCCGAGATTTTGCTTTACTTGGCTCTGGCTTGTTTTTTGCCAGCTTTAGCACTGCTTTTTGCAAAATCTGGTTGTTTGGGTAAGTGATCAAGTTACCGTTGTCGTGCTTAATTAACACGTGAAACATGCTGATTTCTTGAATCTCACCGCAGATGTCTTCATCTTTGTCTACGACTTTAATTCGGTCACCCACTCGGTATGGGAAGACAAAAAAGATCAAAAAGCTGGCAGTGATGTTGCTCAGAATTGACCACTGCGCAATAAACGCCACACCTAATACGGCAAAAATGGACGATAGGAACAAAGACACATCGCCATAGCCAATACCTGTGATAATGGCAAAAATAGAGGCGGTCAAAAATAGCAGCGCGACATTGAAACAGCGCTGAATAAAACTCAAACGAGCCTTTTTTACACCTTTCGTTGTTGCCAAATTTAGGATGGCTCTATTTACAATCCTCTTCAGGATGCGATACGCGATCAGGACAAAAATGCCCATCAATAGTTTGTAACCGAGGGAGCCCGTAGTGAAATACTGGCTCACTTGCTCTAATTGGATCCAATCATTCATTTCTTCATCTCGACGATATCTAGAAAGCGGCTTTTATAGCTGATTTTTTGCTGTAAGTAATCACAATTTTTCTTTACACCATTTGTCTCTGTGTTGAGGTACCACAGAGTACTATATTGGTTAATCAAAGACTTAGTGAGCATTGCGAACTCTTTGGCTTCATTACTTATGTTCAACCAAAGCTGACGTGATTTTGAAGAGAGCAATCTTTGAGCTGTATCCCATATCCGACATTCTATGACGCTAGTTCCTTATAAACGAGCTGAATATGACTTTTGTCCTGATAACCTAAGGTGTATTAATTGAAATAGCTTTTAGGGCGTTGAAAAATGGAAGAAGATGAAAAGGCGATTATGATTTTATTCGTGATTGTTGGCCTTGTACTCGTTTGGGTCGCGCTTGAAGAACTTAATTATCTCGGGCTCCCAATAAAATAAGCCCCGTTAAACACAAGTTAAACGGGGCCTTTGTCTTTTATCAATGTGAATTCAGGTTAGCTAACAGCACGCACTTTGCCTTGTTTCAAATCGTTCAGCACTTGCGCTTTAGGGCCATCTGCGATGATGCTGCCTTTCTCCATCACAATTACGCGATCAACGATGTCGAGCATAGACGTTTTATGCGTAATCAGAATCAGCGTTTCACTAGGTTTCAACTGTGCTAATTGATGCTTAATGTGCATCTCTGAGCGGTTATCCATCGCACTGGTTGGTTCATCCATGAGTAGAACAGGAGGACGACCCAAAAATGCACGAGCGATCGTGACTGCTTGACGTTGACCCCCCGAAAGCATTGCACCACCTTCACCAACTTGGCGTTCTAAGCCCGCTGGGTCAGATTGCGTAAACGCAGTAACACCGGCACGATTCGCTGCGTCTAGTACGTCACGGTCATCGGTTAATGGGCGACCTAGCGTAATGTTGTCGCGGATAGAACCAAAGAACAGATTGGAATCTTGCGGCACACAACCAATATTACGGCGAATGTCGACATGATGCAGCTGTGCGATGTCGGTATCATCAATGCGAACATGACCTTCCGTCGGCTGATACAAGCCCATGATGAGACGCTCTAACGTGGTTTTACCCGAACCAATACGGCCTATGATCGCTACTTTTTCGCCTGGGTTAATGGTTAAGCTCAAATCTCGAATCGACGCCACCGGTGAATCTGGGTAGTGGAAGGTCACGCGTTCAAGTTCAATTTTGCCTTGTACTATTGGACGGTGAATGTAACGTTTACCTTCTTCTTGTTCATCCGGCATTTCCATGACTTGATTGATAATTGTCATAGAAGACTTCGCTTGGTTGTAGCGCGTAGAGAGTAAGGATAACTGAACCAAAGGACCAATCGCGCGGCCGCTAAGCATGGTTGCGGCAATCAAGCCACCCATGGTTAAGTCGCCCTCTGCAATCAAGTAAACGCCTAGGATGATCATCCCTACGTTACTACTTTGCTGCACAAAACCTGCTGCGTTTTGAATGCTATCCGTAATTCGGCGGCTTTTTATATTCCAGTTCGCCATGTGCGCAACTGCCTCTTCCCAGCGGTATTGGAATTGGCTTTGCGCACTGAGCATTTTTACGGTTTCTAACCCAGCCAAGCTCTCTATCAAATTGGCATATTTTTGCGATGCTAGGCGTGAACCCTCCTCAATGGAGCGGCGCAGCGGCCCTTGTATCAGTAGCGAGTGAATAATCAAAATGACCACGCCCACCATCGGTACATACACAAGATCGCCAGCCATTAGCCATATAATCACTAAGAACAAAATGGCAAAAGGCAAATCAATGAGAGCACTGACGGTCGCTGAAGTAAAAAACTCTCGAATAGATTCGAATTCTTGTAAATGGCGAGCGAAGGCACCGACCGAAGGCGGCTTTGATTCCATTCTAATCCCCATCACTTTGCTGAACAGTTTGGATGAAATTAGAATGTCAGACTTCTTGCCCGCCACATCAATGAAGTAATTTCTCAGCGACTTGAGAATGAAGTCGAACAGGAACACGACAAAGATGCCACTCGCTAGTACCCATAGGGTTTCAAACGCAAGATTCGGAACCACTTTGTCGTACACCAAGCGAGTGAATAGCGGAGCGGCAACCGCAAAGAGGTTGATAAGAAGTGATGCGATTAAAACATCACGGTAGATGCGTTTTGACTGCCACAAGGTGGACCAGAACCAGTGGCCTTCGTTGGTTTTGAGCACTTCGGGAGAGCGCTCATCGAAACGGAATTGCTTTTTAACTAAAAAGTACCGACCAGTGTATTGCTCAAGTAGGTCTTCTAATGGAATAGAGATCGGCACCATTCCACTTTCTAGGGTGGTTACTTCGGCCTCGCGTTTCTCCATATTGATGCTGTTGAGAACGCAAGAGTCACCGCCTTTAAGAACTAAGATTGCCGGCAGAATTAGGCTAGAGATGCTCTCCAGCTCTGCGCGGTTTTCCTTGGCAACCAATCCGGCCCTTTCCGCTGCTCTTGGTAGCAAAAATGGGGTCAGTTTACCGTCAGATAGCGGTAGTCCGTTGACTAGCGCTTCTGGCGAGTTAGCTAACCCATAGTAACGGCTAACGTAGATGAGCGAATTCAGTAAAGGGTCTTTCATCGTTGATAAACCTTTTTATTCCTTGTCGACGATGAATCCTTGGAATACCTCAACAAAATGTTCAGTGAGGAAATCCAACTGGATTTGAGTTTCGATACGCGATGCGATAGTCGTAATACCAAGGTTGTGGGCAGTACGAGAGATCGACGTTAGCGTGAATTTCTGTTTTTCGTCGTGCAAGTTGTGTGTGAATAGGTAATCGAGCTTCACATAGTTCGGGCGGAACTCTTGGATGTATTCCAAAGATTGGAAGTTACGTCCGTAGTTATCTACGCCGAACTCAGCACCTGATTGGCGAATGGCATTACATAACAGTGCTGTGTGGTGAGGCTGATCGATAAAGCATTCCTCTGGAATTTCAAAGTGTAGCTTAGAGGCCACTTTGGCGTGTTTTTCCAGCATGCTAGTTGTCCAGCGAATAAACGATGGTTGAGATAAGCTGCTTTGCGCGATGTTAATCGCGACTGGGTCATTAAGTTCACCACTTTCTAGCATCTTAATCATTGATTCAATGACATACTGGTCAAAGATGTTGGTGGCGTCTAACTGTTCTAGTGCGAATAGGTATTGATTCGCACGATACGTTTCACCATCTTTTTCGATGCTTGAAAATACTTCGTTGTGGAATACTTTACCCCATGTGTTTTTCGCAGCTTGGAAACGGAATTTAACCCAATCACTATGAATGGCTTCTTCAACCAACGCTTTCCATTGCTGTTTACCCATCAAACTAGAAGGTGTATCACTGCCAATGAAGCCGTATGGCTTGTCTGGTTGCGCTTTGGCTTTCGATAGTGCGTTGTCCACCATCGAGAGGATTTCAGAGCGCGTTTTCTGATCTTTGCTGTGTGCAACCCCTAGTGACGCTTTAGGTTTTGCTAAGCCTGTTGGGTCAGTATTTAGGCCGTTCACACAATTGACGATGCTGTCCGATAAAATGCGTAACTCGCTCTCATCCATATGAGGGAAAAGCAAGCCGAACTCATCACTAGATAAGCGAGCAATAGTGGCACCCGGTACATCAATGGTGTTTTTCAAACGTTGAGACAGTTCTTTAACGTGGGCATCTGCGCGTTGGTAATCTTTGGTCTCGTAAATGTCTCCAATGTATTCAGCATGGAGTAGCGCGATACCCCCTTGCGTTTGCTCTGCAAGCCATTGGTCGATTTGGTTGATGTAGAATGAGCGGTTACCCAATTTAGATATAGGATCGAGGTAAGCCTGAGCACGCAGACGTTGCGCCTCTTTGGCTTGCTCTTTGAATGATAGCTCGATTTGAGCAGACATCATGTTAATGCCATCTACCACCGCGATAAGATCTTTGGTTCTTGGACGAGCAAGCGGTTCACCAAATTGGTTATTCGCGATTTCATGCATTTTATTCACGATGGCCGTTAACGGCTTTAGCGAGCGACGTAGGATGTATGAAATTGCCACTAAACCAGCCAGAAAAATGACACTGAATACAGACAGCAAGCCAATAAAACCTTGCCAGAGCTGCTCGTAAGCTGCGCCTGGGTGGCTAATGATTTCTACTTCGGCGAGCTGCATCCAACCACTGGTCACAACACGCTTATCGTGAATCGCTTTAAATAGATTCATGTCGATAAACCATTGTGGCACCGTACTTGGTTTAACTGGGTAAGTACGCACGATCTGGTAGTCAGAATCTAATGCTGTAAGGCGAACAACTGAGTAGGTGCTGCCGTCAAACAGAGCATTAATCACGGACTCAACCGCGACTTTATCTTTGTCCTTTAGGTAAGGAGCCAATGCCAAACCTACGGTGTTAATAGTGTTGTTGACCTCTGAACGTTGCTGTTGCTCCAAGCTGTCTCGAGTCGTGTTGAATTGGATTACGAATACTGATGCCAACAAGAGTATAAAGACCGTAACCATCCCCACCACAAGCTTCTTATATAGGGTCATGTTTCTCACTCGTCATAGTTAATTTTAGGTTTATTTAACTGCAACTTACGTTCGCGCGAGCGTAAGTCATTCCAAAGGCTCAACCGTGATGCTTTCCCTGCCAGCTCTCCAGTGCTAGCAGATGACTTCATCAACCACAGGTTTGTACCATTAAAACTGTATATCGGTAGCAAGTCGCTACGCTTAGAGGCTCGGACAATGTCAGGATTGATATTATCGAGAATGAGCGGCTCAGAACTTGGGGTAGGGTAGTAAGCTAATACCATGTGAAACTGATTCAGTTCGATGGCTTTTACGTATATTAACCGCATCTTTGAATCTGGTATTCCTAGCTCGAGTAAAGAGAAGTACTTAGCAATAGTGAAATCTTCACAGTCTCCTGCGTTACTCCCTAAAAATTCGAGTGGCGTAGCCCAATAATCTGTCTTTCCCCACAGTTTTATGTCGTCAACGAAATACAGCTGATTAAAAAAGTCGTTAACGCCAGCGAGCTGTTCATGAGTCTCTAATTGTTTAAATAAGTCGAGGTTCTTTCGCCATGTATTTACGCGCAATCCCGCACGTTCGCCGTACACCGCTGTGACCGTATTGACCCATCGTTGTTCTTTACTGTTCAGCGCACCAAGTTGGAACGACAAACAACTTAAGCTGATTAATAATGTAACTTTACGCTGCAAATTGGATCGCATATTCGACTCGTATCACAAGTATACTCTTCTAGAGAGTTCGTCAGTGAGAAATAAGTGCTTTTTATTTAATCACTTATCGCTCAATACTCCCTATCGCGAGTATCTTAATGTGGTTTACTCCTTCAAGGCGTTCGTTTTGGCACTTAAAATCGGTTTAAGTAGATATTCCAAAACGGTTCGCTTCCCTGTGATGATATCGACCGATGCTGTCATTCCTGGAATGATTGGTAAATCTGCATCTTGACCAAAGTTTGTTTTTTCGGTGCGTACACGAACAATGTAGAAGCTGTTGCCTTCTTCATCTTGAGTGGTATCCGCGCTGATATGTTCCAACTCTCCCTCTAAACCGCCGTACTTTGTGAAGTCGTAAGCTGTAAATTTCACGATAGCATGAAGATCTGGGCGTAAAAATGCGATGTCTTTTGGCGCAATTTTCGCCTCTACCAATAGTGTGTCTTCTGTTGGTACGATCTCGACGATATCCATACCAGGTTGGATAACACCACCGACAGTATTGATGTTCAGTGTTTTGATTTTGCCTGTTACTGGCGAATTCACAACCGTTCGGTTTACTCTATCTTCCAAGCCCACCGCTGATTCAACCAAGGCAGATAACTGGTCTTGGGCGCTGTTGAGTTTCTCTTGCTGTTCAGAGCGGAATTTGAGTGCAACATCAATACGGTTGAGCATGGATTCTCGAATCGCTGATTGCAATACGGGAATCTTGAGCTCACTGGACGTCATTTCACGACGGGTATCGTTGACTTGGCGCTGTAATTTGAGCAGTTCAATACGAGGAACAACGCCCTCGTCTGCCAAAGGTTTGGTGATATCGAGTTCTTTTTTCGCGTATTGGTAGCTTTGACGCAAGTTCCTTACTCGTGCTTGGATCTCTACCAAGTCCTGCTGCTTTTGCTGCACTTGTTGGTCAATAACAGAAAGTTGGTTGCGTAAATTATCTAGATCTTCGCGATATTCTGCTTTTTGACGCTGTGTGAGTTGAGGTCGAGTCTCTTCCAAGGTTGGTGGGAAGGTCAGTTTACCGTAATCAAGTAGTACACTTTGACGCCAGTTTTCCGTTTCAAAATCACGATTAACGGCAACACTGTTAATAGAAGCGGATAGTTGCAGCACAGATGCGGTAAGGTTGGCAACTTGTTGCTCACGTTCACGAAAATCTGAGCGAAAGCGGGTGTCGTCGATAAGCAGTAACTGTTGGCCTTTTTCAACCAACTGACCTTCTTTGACCAAGATTTCTTTGACTAAGCCACCTTCTAAGTTTTGGACTACTTGTATCTGTGAGGAGGGAATCACTTTGCCTTGACCAACCGTGACTTTGTCGATTTCAGCCCAAGATGCCCAACCTATTGCTGCAATGAAAAATAGCACCATAACCCAAAGCATAAAACGCGCGCTGTTGGGGGTATTGAGGAGCAATGCTGCAGTTTTGTCATCAACAAAATCCAACTCTTCATCGTTGAGTTTGTTGTAGTTATCTCGGCTCATCACAGTCCCTGCTTATATAATTACGGATTATCTTTTTGATCTTATTATTATTAACCGATCGTGTCAGCATGCTCGGCTAATAAAATATGAGAAGAGGGTTATTCTCTCTTCAAATGAGCTTTCTTACACTTTCTAAATCAAACAAAAGCATAATTAGCGCCGGAGTATAGCTATTACGCCTTGAACTTGGCTTTATCCAACTGATGTTTTTTTAGTTTGTCGTACAAGGTTTTGCGTGATACCTGTAATTCTAGTTGAACCTCTTTGAGTCTGCCGCGATGTCTTTGCAATGCATCGAATAACAAGCAATATTCAAAGTATTCTGTGCGCTGAGTCATACTCTGAATTTCAAGACTTTTCTCACTGTTCCAATCTTCCATTCTAAAAGTATCTGGCTTGAGGGCACGAAGTTCAGCAAATTGGCGTAGCTGCTTAACGTTTTCTGGCCATTCGAGACTGGTGAGGTGTTTGACCTCTTCTAGGCTGATATGTGGCGGCTGTAACTGATATCGGCTCGCGGTGTGGCGCACAAAGTGCTTGTATAAAGGCCCTATATCTTCCTTTCTCTCATCGAGCGTCGGTAAGTGAATTAGAGTCGCCAGGGATTTTAGAGGCGGCTCGGCTTGGGTGGTCGCGCCAAAAACACGTTCAAGTTTTGGGTGCTTGAATAAGTATTCCCATTGCTCAAATGATACATGCTCTGCGCTATGTAAGTACAAACTGCAGTGGCGTTTTCCTTCACTTAAGCGGTGTATGGCTTTGTCGAGCGCTTCTAATGAAAGCTCATAGAGGTCTTCACCAGAAGCGGCGATTAGCTCACTATCCGGTGTTGCATGTATGTCGTGGGCAAATTGTGCAGCGAGTCGCCGACCCGTACCATCTTGACCTACAAAAATGAGCTGCTGGCTTGTGGGCGCACTGATCAAGGCGCGACGAATACTAACCATGGCCTTACTGTGACCAATCATTTTCGGACCAACATGAGTTTGCATGTCGAGCTCTTTCTTAAGCCAGATGTTTTCTTGCAACAAGTTCAGTTTATCGCTGGCATTGTTGAGCGATTTCATGAGCTGTTCCGTTGAAAACGGTTTTTCTAGAAAGTCGTACGCGCCGCTTTTCATCGCATCTACCGCGGTTTTCACATCTCCATGTCCAGTAAGTACGATGAATTGAAAGTGATCGTTTTTGCTTCGCAAAGTTCGCATAAACTCCAAGCCATCCATCACGGGCATATGGATATCGGTAATGATAATCGCAGGTGTATTTGAGTCGATTACGCGTAAGGCTTCTACTGCGTTTGGTAAGCAGGTGACGTCTATCCCTTCAATCAGCAGGGCTTGAGACACGGCATCACGAATGTGTGGTTCGTCATCAACAAAGAAAACTGGGTTATTCATGGTCGTTTTCCACTTCTGGGGTACGTTTATTCTGATTGACTATTGGTAGCGTCACGATAAAGGTCATCCCTCCTGCTTGTTGTTCTGTGTTCTGATGTTTATAGGCACAGAGGGAGCCGTGATAGCTCTCTATAATCCGCTTGGAGATTGTTAAACCTAATCCAAGACCCTCCGGCTTAGTCGTAAAAAATGGGTCGAACACTTTTGCTAGGGCTTCGTCTGACATCCCTGGTCCGTTATCGGAAACAAGAATGTCGCAACTGTCATCATGACACTGAACAGCAATGGATATTTGCGGATCGATACAGTGGTTTTCCATCGCTTGTGCCGCGTTGTGGAAGAGATTGATCAGCACTTGTTCTAATTCAACGCTGTGAATGGCCAGCTTCACATCATAGTCGATGGCCGGAACTTTTAGTGTTACTCCTTGCTTAATAAGCTTGTTGCTCAAAATGCTGGTGGCAGTATGTACCGCGTCGTGCAGTACTGAGATTTCATTGTGTGAATCGTGCGTGGTTTTCCGAGTAAAGACTTTTAAGCGGGCAATGACTTCCGAAATGGTGTCATTAAGTGTCAGCATTTTGTCCAAATTGTCGGCGACCATTGGGTATTTTTCCATTGCCAACAAACGCTGCGAGTTTTCGGTATAGGTTCTTAGTGCGGAAAGTGGCTGATTTATCTCATGATTAATACTGGCTGATAGCTCGCCCAACAGTGCCAATTTCGCGGCTTGCGTCAGTTCTTGTTGTGTTTGTTTAAGCTCTTGTTGGCTTTGCTCATATTGGCGGATGGTCTGTTGTAGCTTTTGGTTGGCTTCACTCAGAACTAGTGTCCGTTGCACTACTTTTTCTTCTAGGCTCACATTGAGATGGGCAAGGCGTGCTTTGTTAACTAGGGTTTGGAACCACGCTAACGCAATTAGAGCAATGAGCGCATATAAGATCAGGAAGACGATATCGGCCTGTAAAACGGCGGCAAGAACGCTGTTGTGGTTAATTAAGGCAACGACGCGAAACCCTTTATCCAATAAGTGTGTTGCGTATGCGAGGTAATTCGGTGATAGAAGCAATTGATTGTCATCAAACTCCGTGACACCACTGTGTGCCGTTAACTCACCAAAATATTCGGGTAAGGTATCGCCATATTGACGCGTTTCGGTAAGTTCATTTATTGCACTCGATGACAGTGGGAAAAGTGCACGATAGCGCCAGTCTGGTAAATTGCTCATAAACACGACATTGTGTTTATCTGTAATGAGTACGTCAGTCGTGGTTTGCGAAAGGCGCTGTTCTAATTGCTCCAAATTCACTTTTACTGTGATCACGCCAACGACTTCCTCATTTACCCACAGCGGAGATGAGAAGAAGTACCCACGTTTATTCGAGCGAACGCCTAATCCAACGTATTGAGCGGGCTCACCGCGTCGCGCATTTTTAAAATAGGGGCGATAGCTAAAACTAGAGCCAACAAACGTATCTTCTTGCTGAAAGTTACTTGAGGCAATGACTAACCCGGTGCGGTCATGAACGTAAATCGTATCGGCCAAACTTTGCTTCAACCAATCTGCTAACAATAGGTTGAGCTCGTGAGAGGGCGTTCCGCGCTCTACTGCTTGGAGTAATCTCGGATCGTGACTTAATAGGTTTGGTATCTGTTCAAACTTTGCCAGCTCGTAGTCCACTTCTTGTGATACTTGCGCGGCTTGTCTCTCTAGCTTTTGTTGCCATTGATCATGTTGGTATTGAGTTGCGTAATGATGAGTAAGCGCAAGCCCTGAAATGCCAACGGCACACAGTAGCAGTAAAAAATGACGTAGGGCTTTGGGGTTGAGTAAGTTCACGATCGGCTCACTGGTTTTTTGTGTCATGGTATCAAATGAAGCACTGTGATGCTGTGAGCGGCAACGATAACAAGCACAATGATGTCCTTGTATTTCCTCAGTATCGGGAGCACAATCGACAAAAACGAGTGAAGGAGTAAAGATGGAACTTGCTGATATTCGTCGTGAGTACACCAAAGGTGGGCTGCGTCGTAAAGATTTGAAAGCTGATCCTATTGATCAATTTAATCTGTGGCTAGAGCAAGCAGTTGAAGCGGGTTTAACGGACCCGACAGCGATGACAGTTGCAACGGTTGATGAAAATGGCATGCCGTTTCAACGCATTGTTCTATTGAAAAACGTCGACAAAGATGGTTTTGTGTTTTACACCAACCTAGGCAGTCGCAAGGCCCAGCAGCTAGAGCATAACAGCAATATTAGTTTGCACTTCCCTTGGCATCCGTTAGAGCGCCAAGTTCATATTACTGGTGTGGCTGAAAAGCTTACCGCCGTAGAGAATATGAAATACTTTACTTCTCGTCCTAAAGAGAGCCAGTTGGCCGCAATCGCGAGCAAACAAAGTAGCCGTATTTCTGCCAGAGGTGTGTTGGAAGGTAAGTTTTTAGAGCTAAAACAGAAGTTTGCTAAGGGTGAAATACCAGTACCAACCTTTTGGGGTGGCTTTCGCGTAAAACCAAAGAGCATCGAATTTTGGCAAGGTGGCGAGCATCGCCTTCACGATCGTTTTCTTTTCTCCCAGCATGATGGAAGTTGGGACATTGATCGTTTAGCGCCATAGGCTTATGGTTCCTCATGAATAAACAAACACCGCCGAATTGGGGCGGTGTTTTTGTAGGTAGAAGCGATGCGAATTATCGCTCTCCATTCAACACAACCGATAATTGATGCTTAAGCAGCGTTTTGGGTACAACAGAGCCGTAGCCTGCTTCCATTGCTTTATCTATTAGCTCGTTCTTGCTGTTCGCTGCAAACTTATTACGTAAGCGTGCGACGTGACCTTCAACGGTTTTTGTTGATATGCCCATGACCTGAGAGATAAATTGAGGCTTTTTGCCATAGAGCAAGAGGAAAAGCGTTTCTTGCTCGCGGCATGTGAGCTTCTCTGGTTTTGGTTGTAAGTCAGAAAAACGAAAGATGGATTGTTGATTTGGGTTGGTACTGATTGCACGACAAACCCAATACCCGACTTCAATCACGGCGGTGTCGGTGAGTTCCCTTCCGTAGAAAATGGTGCCTACGATGTCGCCTTTGTCATTTCGCCACGGTGTTTTAGTAAATATATGTGCTCGCCAGCGGCCATCTGGATAAGGGTGGATATCCAGAATTTTTAGTGACTCGCCAGTTTCGAGAACGTGTTTATCTTGGCGTTGAAATTCTTGCGCGCATTCAGTGGTTGGGCTGGCCATATCAAAATCAGTTTTACCCAAGCACTCCTCGGGCGACGTGTGCCCTAACAGTTCTGCGTATTCCTGGTTTACGTATAGGAATACCGAATCTTTATCTTTGCATCCCCAACAACCTGGTAGCTGTTTAAGGAGGGATTGTTCTATGGTATCGACTGAAATATTCACAAAAGGACTCACTACATACTGCTTTTACCAATACAGAGACGTCCGTGTTACATGGCTCGTATTGATGTTGCCAAGTAGGCAGTTACGTTGCTAGAACACGTTCGTTGATTGGCGCTCAATCCAATTAAATTCATGGTGTTCGATGTTTTCGTCAGGTAGTCATAGACAACGACGAAATGGAACGAAGAGTTTAATTGGGAAAATGGTCTGTTTCATTACAGATATGTGCGCTCACGGATGTCCGCCAATGTTCGGCTTACAACTCGTATCGTCCTTGATCATGCTTCCTACAACTCAGTTGTAATGTGGTTGACGTTCATATCACTTGTGAGCGAAAGAGCAGCACCTAAGCATATGAGAGGGACAGTGAGACAAAAGCTATGATATCAGCTTATGCCATTGTTTTCATTGTTGAGAAGCGAAAAAAAAGCCAGCCTGAAGACGGGCTGGCAACACAAGATATAATCTTGTCGACGTGTAGAAGAGGTTCTAAATTACCTAGCGAGGGTCTGCTAAGTAAGTTAGAGGTATCAATGAGATACCGAGAGCTTTAGATCGTATGCATCTTAAAGCTCGATAACTAATGTATTGAATCAGAGGCATATTAGTAAGGGGGGAAATCCCTCTATGTTGAGCTTAAGAGTGGGTTTCGATCCGTTTCAGGGGCGACTTATCTAATATGGAGCACGGTGTTTTACAAAATAACAGATTGTTCGGTAATAAGGATCTTTACATTGATTGATTATGTATACGTAAGGTGTTGCCTATCTATCCGTTTTTGTTAATAAAATTGGTTGCTCACTGACCGTAAATTAACCTCGCATGATCATCGTTCCGGAACTATGATCATGTAAATGAACTTGATCATGCTGATTTGATCTTGTCGATTGAGTTGGGTAAAAGTTGCAACCCAACAAAGAAGGTATATGATGCGAAGACGTAAGCTGACCGTGTAAAGACGACTGTTTAAAATGAGTGACTCAGATAAACAAAAAATCCTTTCATATCAAGAGATTATGCTGCCAAAGCCGGCGGAGCTGATCACACTTCCGTCTTATATGGATTGCCACGATCATTCTTATACGCAGATCGTGATTGGTTTAAAAGGGCAAGCCGAATTTGAAGTGCGCGGGCGAGGTAATCTTGTCGGCCCTGGTCAAGGTTGTGTGGTTACCGCATGCTCTGATCATGCTTTCGGTGGCGTCATCAATCAATCGGATATTTTGGTGCTGAATATGCCCAAACCGACAAATGATGATCCTGAAATGCTTCAAAAAATCAATAACCTGGAGAGAGACCATGTCTACTTCCAGTTAGATAGTCAAATTCAGAAGCTGATACAGATGTTGGTTCAGGAAATGCGCAACCATCCGGATGACCTGCTGTTAAGTCGTGCGTGTAACGACACTGTGATTGCGTTAATGCAGCGCCATATCTCGGCATTTGAGACCAGTCGAAAAGAGTCGCGCTTTGATTTGGAGGCGATTGATCGTTACATTGAGCAGCACCTGAGTCATAAGATTAGTGTGGCTCAATTGGCCGGGCGAGTGTTTCTTGGGGAAAGTCAGTTCCATTGCTTGTTTAAAGAGCAGATGGGGATTACACCTCATCAATATGTTCTCGGAAAGCGAATCGACATGGCTCGCGAATTAATCGAGCAAGGTCACCTTTCTTTAGGGCAAATTGCCGAGTTTACTGGCTTCTCAAGCCAGAGTACTTTTACTCATACTTTTACTCGCTTACAGGGAATATCACCTTCCCGTTATAAAAAACAAGTTGGATAACAACGCGTTTTTTTAGGTTAAATAATCATCAATTAGAATAAAGCCATGCACTATGCATGGTTTTTTTATGTTTTATTCACGTGACCTATCTCTCGTTTTTTTAAATTCTCTGTTCTTTGCAGTGGTTGATATGCCACTTGATCCTACATTTTCTCTTAGAACGAGCTCTTCACAAAAATCTTATTGATATTCTTGATATTTTGTTGTGAATGCAATGAAAAAATTAAAATTTACAACACAAAATATTACCTATTTGAATGTGACTATGTGGATGTTTTGTTATAAAAGCGAGTTTTTGGCAAAAATGTCGTAGTTTTTGACAAGTATTCTTATCGGCCTCAAAATACACTGCCAGCCATTGATAATCCTCGAAGCGGTTTTCGAGGAGTGAGATTGAGGAACACACATGTTTACAGCTACGAACGTGTTGACACCGGAATTTATCGGGCAGCCGCTTGATAAGTTGTGGTCACTGATCTCGCCATTATATATGGTGGACGAGTCTCAATGGCTAGAGCAACTATTGCCACTAGCGACGCCGACAGAGGATGAAAAATCGGCGATCACTACCCAAACGACCCACCTTATCGAAGCCATTCGTGCCGATAAGAAGTCAATCCAGATGATTGATGCTTTATTGCTGGAATACAGCTTAGATACTCAAGAAGGTATCTTGCTGATGTGTCTTGCAGAAGCATTAATGCGCATCCCAGATGCCGCGACAGCAGATTCTTTGATTAAAGATAAGTTGAGTGTCGCAGACTGGAAATCTCACCTGAAAAACTCTGACTCTGTGTTTGTTAACGCATCAACATGGGGCCTTATGCTAACAGGTAAAGTGGTTGGTCTTGGTGAGCAAGGCACCCAGAGCCCAGGTCAGGCTGTAAACCGTCTGGTAAATAAATTCTCTGAGCCCGTGATTCGTAAAGCCATGTATCAGGCAATGAAGATAATGGGTCACCAGTTTGTTCGTGGTCGTACGATCGAAGAAGCGCAGAAGAACGGTCGCCCAATGCGCGACAAAGGTTTCACCTACTCGTTTGATATGTTGGGTGAGGCGGCGTTAACTACAGCGGACGCGAACAAGTACTTCAAAGATTACCTAATGGCGATCGAAGCGGTAGGTCGCGAGACTTACGGTAACGACACCAGCCCTGCGCCTTCGATTTCCATCAAGCTTTCTGCATTACACCCGCGCTACGAAGTCGCAAATGAAGAGCGTGTAATGACAGAGTTGTATGACTCACTAATGCAACTACTAAAACGTGCTATTGAAGTCGACGTTGCAATCACAATCGATGCAGAAGAAGCGGATCGCCTTGAGCTTTCTCTGAAGCTATTTGAGAAAGTGTACCGTAGCGATCTTGTGAAAGGTTGGGGCAAGTTTGGTTTGGTTATTCAAGCCTACTCAAAACGTGCGCTACCAGTCTTGGTGTGGCTAAATGCACTCGCAAAAGAGCAAGGTGACGTTATTCCTCTGCGTTTGGTTAAAGGCGCGTACTGGGACAGCGAAATCAAGTGGTCTCAACAAGCGGGTTATGCAAATTACCCAGTATACACTCGCAAAGAAGCGACGGACGTTGCATACCTAGCTTGTGCTCGTTTCCTACTTAGCGAAGGTGTTCGCGGTAATATCTACCCACAATTTGCAAGCCACAATGCTCACACGGTGACGGCAATTGCTGTCATGGCGGAGCACAAAGAATACGAGTTCCAGCGCCTGCATGGTATGGGTGATTCTCTGTATAACCATGTTATGAAAATGTACGGTCAGCCAGTACGTATTTATGCACCTGTCGGTAGCCATGCTGATCTTCTTCCGTACTTGGTTCGTCGTCTGCTTGAAAATGGTGCGAACAGCTCGTTTGTACACCGTCTAGTTGATGCGCGTTGTCCGATTTATGAGTTGACCCATCACCCTGTGGATGTGTTGACGGGTTTTGACACGCTACACAACGACAAAATTCCATTGCCTGCCGATATTTTCCCTGAGCGTAAGAACTCATATGGCGTCAACATTGATATCGACAGTGAGGCGAAGCCATTTGAAGCGCAGGTCGAAAGCTTCATGGACAACCAGTGGGTTGCAGGCCCGATGATCAATGGTGAACGCTTTGCCGAAAGCATGATCAAGGAAAATGCGGCTGAGATCATCACCGCACCGTACGATCGCCGAATTGAAGTCGGCAAAGTGGCATTTGCAACACTTGATCATGTTTCCTCTGCAATTGATGCGGCGCAAACTGCTTTCTCTGATTGGAAAGGTGTTCCTGTTGAGCAAAAAGCGGCTTGTTTAGAAAAGCTTGCTGACTTAATGGAAGAAAATCTGGCTGAGCTGGTGGCGATTTGTCACAAAGAAGCGGGCAAGACGATTCACGATAGTATTGATGAAGTTCGTGAAGCAGTGGATTTCTGTCGTTATTACGCGAAACAAGCGCAAAACCTACAGCCATTTGAGCTAGAAGGCTTTGACGGTGTGAAACGCATTTCTAGCCGTGAAGGTCTTGGTGTGTTTGTGTGTATCAGCCCTTGGAACTTCCCGTTGGCTATCTTCCTTGGTCAGGTAACGGCAGCACTGATTGCAGGTAACACTGTGGTTGCAAAACCTGCTGAGCAAACAAGCTTAATTGCCGCTCGCGCTATTGAATTAATGCTTGATGCGGGTTTCCCTGCTGGTGTGATTCAGTTACTTACTGGTCGCGGCGCTGAGATCGGTCATGCACTGACTTCTCATGATGCTATTGCTGGTGTGGCATTCACTGGCTCAACGGCAACGGCGCAACGCATTAACGTCACGCTCGCGGAGCGCAGCGCGAAACCGGTTCCGTTTATTGCGGAAACAGGTGGTCAAAACGCAATGATCGTGGACAGTACTGCATTGCCAGAGCAGGTGGTGCGTGATGTGATTCGTTCGGCGTTTGCATCTGCTGGTCAGCGTTGTTCTGCCCTTCGTGTTCTATTTGTACAAGAAGATGTAGCAGACCGTATGATCAACCTGATTCAAGGTGCGATGAATGAGCTGTATGTTGGTTTACCTTACCTACACAAAACGGATGTTGGTCCGGTTATCGACAGCAATGCAAAACAAAAACTCCTTGCTCACCTTGAGCAAATGAGCAAAACACAGACTAAAGTCGCTCAGCTACAGCTGGATGAATCGTGCCAGCATGGTGACTTTGTCTCACCAAGTGCGTTTGAAATCTCGGGCATCGATGTGCTGAAAGAAGAACAATTTGGTCCAATCTTGCACATTGTTCGCTTTAAAGCGTCTGAATTACCGAACGTGGTTGCGCAGATCAACAGAACGGGTTTTGGCTTGACGATGGGTATCCATAGCCGTAACGAAACCACGTACCGTTGGATTGAGAAACATGCACGAGTAGGTAACTGCTACATCAACCGAGACCAAGTTGGCGCTGTGGTTGGTGTACAGCCGTTTGGTGGTCAAGGCTTGTCGGGTACTGGCCCGAAAGCTGGTGGTCCACACTACCTATTCCGCTTTACTCAACATCTTCTTGCTCAAGCAGAAAACGCATAAGGAGTCGCATTATGGTTCATCAGATCACCTATTTTAAAGATGCATTCTCTGCGTGGGAGCAGTGGAATCTGACTGATTTTGATTACAAATGCGAGCATGTTCTGGCATTTAAATCTGCACTAGAAGGGCAGCAGTCTACCGTTGCCAAAGTGGTTTCTTACCACTTGCAACAAGCATCAGCTCTTCTTGCAGAAACTCACCAGTTAGTTGGCCCTACAGGGGAAACTAACGAACTGTATGCCGCAGGACGCGGTGTGGCTTTGGTGATTTGTGAAAACAACATCGAGCCTGCTGATAATGCGTTATACAGTGCTTTTGCGATGATCACCTGTGCCTTAATTGCAGGCAACAGTGTGGTCGTTTGCAGTGACAATGCAGAGCTAAACCAATTGGTTAAGCAAGCTGTAGCGTTGGCAAACTTCCCATCTAACTTAGTCCAGGTTGTTGCGTACGATGCGTCTGCCCCGTTGCTTGAGAGCGATGTACGTAGTGTGGGTTATGTTGGGCGTTCACAGGTTGAGCATGCGCTCAATCTTCAACTAGCTAAGCGTGACGGTGCAATCGTCGGCTTAGTTTCTGAAACGGATTTAGAGTCACCGAAATTGGCTCATGATCCTCATCTCTCGTTGCGCTTCATTACTGAGCGCACTCGAACGATAAATATTACCGCGGTGGGTGGTAACGCAACTCTACTCGAGTTGGGGAACGAAACTCACTAACCTGACTTGTAATGCCAATCTGGAGTAACTGGACTGAGAGCCGGTCCAGATTGGTTTTTTATACTCTGATGTATTGCTGAGACGGTAAAATATCAGGGCAGGCAAGGAAGGAAATAATTATAACGAGGACTATCTAATGATAGAAAATAGCTTTGCTATCACGTCCACTTTTGTGGCGTATTTACTGATTATGGTTGCTATTGGCGTTTACGCGTATAAGAGGACTTCCAATTCATCTGACTACTTCCTAGGTGGCCGTAGCCTAGGTCCGTGGCCTGCTGCATTATCTGCAGGTGCTTCAGACATGAGTGGTTGGTTGCTGCTAGGCTTGCCTGGCTATGCGTACGCTGCGGGTATCGAGGCCTTCTGGTTAGCCGGCGGTCTACTTCTTGGTACATGGGCAAACTGGCTCATCAGTGCAAAACGCCTCCGTACCTACAGTATCCAAACTGACGCGCTAACGTTGCCAGAGTTCCTGTCACGTCGCTTCAACGATAAGTCGAAACTGATTCAGACAATCTCTGCGTTTTTCATTCTTCTATTTTTCCTTTTCTACACCAGCTCAGGTTTGGTCGCAGGGGGCAAACTGTTTGAGACGGTATTCGGTCTAGATTATACCTACGCTGTTATCATCGGTACGGTGTGTGTCGTTTCTTACACACTATTCGGTGGTTTCCTAGCGGTATCTTGGACTGACTTAGTGCAAGGTCTTCTAATGGCGGCTGCGCTAATGATTGTTCCTATAGCGGTAATGGACGGTGGTTTAGGTCAGCTAAGTTCTGATCTACATGACATCAACCCAGAACTTGCAACGCTATGGAATGACGCGAAAGGCGAACCATTATCTGCGATTGCCATTATCTCTCTAGCGGCGTGGGGCCTTGGTTACTTTGGTCAGCCACACATCCTAGCGCGTTTTAAAGCGTCTCGTTCAAACAAAGATCTAACGACTGCACGTCGTATCGCAGTGATTTGGACGGCACTATCTATGGTTGGTGCAATGCTTGTTGGTCTTGTTGGTCTGGTTTGGGTTACGGGTCATCCGGGTACTCAACTAGAGGACGGTGAGAAGATCTTCATGCTATTGGTTAACGCAGTATTCCACCCTGTCGTTGCGGGTATGTTGTTAGCAGCAATCCTAGCGGCGGTAATGAGTACCGCTGACTCACAGCTCCTTGTTTCATCTTCAGCGCTTGCAGAAGATTTCTACAAGCAAGTATTCAAGCCAGAAGCGTCTTCTGAAGAAATCGTAATGATTGGTCGTATCGGTGTTATCGTTATTTCGCTTGTTGCGCTATTCCTAGCGATGACGCCTGATAGCTCAGTACTCGGTCTTGTATCTTACGCTTGGGCTGGTTTTGGTGCGGCATTTGGTCCTGCGGTTGTACTTAGCCTTTACTGGAGCGGTATGAACCGTAACGGCGCGTTAGCAGGTATTCTTGTTGGTGGTATCACTATCGTAGTTTGGAAGCAGCTAACTGGCGGTTGGTTTGATGTGTACGAAATCGTACCGGGCATCATCTTCTCTACGCTTGCCATCATTGTGGTAAGTAAAGCAACGGGTGGTGCTGCGCAAGACGTGTTAGACCAACACCAGTCGTTCGAGAAAAAACTGGTTGAACTAGACTAGTAACTTCCCGTATATGAACACAAAGCCCGCTATTTTAGCGGGCTTTGTTTTATCTGAAACTTAATTAACGTTAATGGTGGTAGCTTGAGATCAGAGCTTAGCATTGCTCGGTTAGATTGGAGTGTTAGTCGCGACGAATTTTGGAGTAAATAACGGTGTTACTCAACTCTCCCGATGTAGTCAGACGTTCGTTTCTGAGCTCTCCTTCGAACTCATAACCACAGCGCTCGGCTACAGCCCGGCTCTTTTGGTTGGTGCTATCAGCATGAATTGCGACTCTCTTGGCGCCCAAGTCATCAAACGCATAGCGCTCAACTTCGAGCACAGCCTCGGCAACATAACCATTGCCAACGGCAGCATTATCTAACCAATAACCTATCTCAAAGGATGGTACGTCGGGATCTCGAATCATCAGGCCGACCGCACCCAGTAAGCGATCGCTTTCCTTTTCAATCATGTAGTAACGCAGCTCTTCTTCGAAGTTTTCAAAGTTTGCGATGGCTTTCTCTGTCCCTTCTATCATCGCTTCTAATGTCAGCACATGAGGCACCCACGGCAGATAGACTTCGAGAGTTTTTTGGCTACGAACGACAGCTTGATGCGCCTCTTCGGCTCGTTCTAAACAAGCAGGGATGAGTTTGAGACGTTTCGTTTCCATGCCGACTCTCCTATGGGTGAAAAATGAACGGAAAATCATTTAAACAGATGTACTTAGAATGATCTAGTCAACGCCGTCATATTATTCACTTGGTTTGCCAGAGAGAAACTGAGAGAATCGAACCGTTATCAAACCAACTAGGTTCATTATGAAACTTTTAGTAAGAAACTTGGCTCGTCACATGACCGAGCAAGATATCCGCAAATTATTCTCAGCGTACGGCAAAGTAGAACTGTGTTCGCTAGTGCTTGATCAAGACACGGGTTTGTCGAAAGGCTTCGGTTTTGTCATCATGCCGGACGAAGCAGAAGCCATTTCTGCTCTTGAAGCACTGAATTTGACGAACGTAGAAAAAAGCAAAATTCGCGTGAAAGTCGCACAAGACTAATACAGAGAAAAGCCAGCGTTATTGCTGGCTTTTTTGTCTTTCTATTTAGAGACCAAATTGGCAACATTCTAGAATGTCTTCTCTTTTCGTTTTAGCGAGATTGATCATCAATTCTCTCTTCAAGTTGTTTCATTAAATCCTTTAACTGTAGAGAATCGAAATTGTCTGAATTCGGCACTTGGTAAGCGTCGTTGACTGTGTAGAGCATCAAACTTTTGCTAGAGAAGAACTCTTTCTGTATTTGGACTTTGACAATGTCATCAAGAGGTAGACGGAAGTAAACCGTTGAGCCCTGGCGGTACTTCAAGGTGTTGGTGCTTGCATCGATATCTAGCGTTTTAGGATTGAACGCGCGGCGCGTGAAGTACGTTGAGAGCAGTTTCAATCCTATTATTGTGAGTGCTACGAGTCCAAACTCGACGATCTTGTCTGCTAGGTAGGAAAAATAGAACAGCGACAACAATACAGTTCCTAGCAAGAAAGGGTTGTTCTTGGGCAGATTTTGTGAAGTTTCATGGATGATCATCCGACATATTCCTCGACTTTATTCAGAAGCGACGAACGTGAGTTGGTAGACACAAACCTTTCGTTCTTTGCCTTGCATGCGCAATGTTTTGTCACCGATGTAAGGGATATTTAGTTTTTGGATCACCGATTTAGAACGCTGATTGTCCACCAAATGCATCACGGTTATTCCGTTTAACTCAAAGTGCATTCGAGCAAATTCGAGTAAGGCTTTGGAGGCCTCGAATGCATAGCCTTTCCCCCAATGTGGCACGCCAACCCAGTAGCCTAATGTACCGTAGCCCTCTTCGATACGCGGTAAACTCACTGCACCAAGTAACTCCCCAGTGTTTCGCAAGGTAATAGCGTACGCCACGCCTTGATGCTGCTGATACATCGGATCGTGCCTATCTATCCATGCTTGCGCCATCGGTCGCTCATAAGGATGAGGGATGTTTGCTGTCATGTCGGCAATTCGCTTATCTCCAGCGAGTAAAGCCACTTGTTGGCAGTCATCGATATTGAATGGCCGGAGGACGAGTCTTTCGGTAGTGAGAATCGGTTGTATCGTCATGCATTTCTTCCTTGATGAGACGGCTATAGCTGCTAGCAACTGGTTTGCGGGGTAAATCGAGATAACAAGGCGTCTCGAAAGCTCGATCTAGCCAGGCGTGTAGTTGTCATGCGCCTTACTAAATAATAAGCCCGAACAATTGCTTATGTGTAATGTGTCGTATTATTACACACATAAGCACGTTTGCTCATATTGATGGTACAAAAGTTGAGGTCTGACCAATGTCTCAGTTTTTTGATACTTTCGTTCAATTTTTTGAAGATAGGGCACAAAAAATTAAAGGAGCTTTTTAATTGTGGAATTATTTTGAACAAAATATGTCAATTGTCAGTAGGACGAAAAAGTAGGGAGAAGAGAAATGCCGGATATATATTGCGCAGCTTGTAGAAAATCAACGCAACATAAAGTGATTATGAAGCGTTGCGAGCCTCAGTCTGTTGAGTCGTTAACAGGCAAAATGGTGAGTTTTACACAGCTGATGGCGAAATTTGTATCAGGTGAACATTATTACGAGATGGAGCCTCAATACTACTGCCGTTGTTGTAATCATCGTGCAATTGGAGAGGTTGTTCCACATCCTACACGGCATACATCGGCCGCACTCTAATTCTGAGTGATAGCCATGATTAATGGCTAATTAGGGTGGCGTTGCCCGAACGACAGATCTATACAGGCGTATCATGCGCTTTCAAATTTGCGACTCCGCGGGAGCCGCTAGGTTGCTTTTTCTCTTCATATCACGGTTACTAAGTGAGCGGCAATAATCATAGCTCTTTCCCTCCTTCGTTGTTTTCTGGTTATTCTCTGCTGAATTTCACATGCTGTGCATTTGATGGTTTGCAATTGTTTGAGCAACGATTAATGTGATGCTTTCTAAGTGGTTACAAGGAAGTGGGTTAATGAGTTATCAATTGGACCGGATTGATTTACATATTTTGAGAGTGCTTCATTCGAGAGGCAGAATTCCAGTTGTAGAACTAGCAAAGCTGATTAACTTAACGACTTCTCCATGTTCTGACCGTGTAAAGCGGCTAGAAAAAGAAGGGTATATCAATGGTTACCATGCAGAGTTGAATGCGGAAAAGTTGGGGCTGGATGTGCAAGTATTCATCCATATTCGTTTAGACCAAACCAGTTTTTCTATTTTTGAAAAGTTTGCGAAAGCGGTGGAATTGATGCCTGAAATTGAAGAGTGCTACTCGCTCTCTGGAGATTTCGATACCATGATAAAAGTTCGTGTTAAGAGCATGAAAGCGTATCAGGAGTTTATGTCGAGTAAGTTAGGCACGCTTCCGGGCGTGATTCAAACTCGTAGTGAAGTGGTCATAGAAGAACATAAAACGGGATTTGGTGTTAATCCCGAGCTCCTTGGTTAGGCGAGGCATGTGTTGATCCTCCTTATTTAGCGTGGCTTGGTATATTACTTTTTCACGATTAAAAAAGGAGCCGAAGCTCCTTTTTAATAAATCGGTGAGCGATTATGCCCCGATAAAGGTGCTGATAACGCCAATTAAACCACCAAAAACACCGCCCCAAACGACTAGCCAGCCAAGGTGCTGTTTAATCATCTTTTGCACCATTTCTTTAACTAATGCCGGTGTTAATTCGCTTAAACGTTGATCGATGATACCTTCAATGTTCTGCTTTATCTCATCCATCATTGCAGGAGATTCGAATTGCTCTTTCAGTGCTTCTTTGATGTTATCGCTCTTGCTCAACTCAATGATGGATTCTTGCATCTTTTCGACGAAAGGTTGGCGCATGGGTTGTAGCGCTTCCGAGCCGCCAAACATCGCTAGCATGCCACCAAACTGAGAGCCTTCAATTACTTCCACTAGGGAATCAAATGCTGGATTTAAATCTACTTTCTCAATTACTGGTTGAAGATCGATGTTCACACCGCCCGCCATTTCTTTATTCAAGAATCGGTCAATGTTCGCTTCAGTAAAAAACTGTTCCATCATCAGGTTTTTGATAGCCAGTTTAAACTCTTCAAATCGTGCGGGGATCACGCCAGAACCGTATAATCCAGGCACTTTCTCAAACAGCATATGGATGGCAAGCCAGTTGGTGATGGCGCCTGAGAACGCAAACAGCCCTGCATACCAAAGATAGTCGTTTTGTAATTGATGACCTCCAGCCATCAAAGCGATAGCAAGGACATTCGTTAGCAAACTTTTGTTCATAGTGACCAGTTATATGTGAATATCGGAATAAATAAGTGGGCCTGATTCTATACCTAAGTCACATTAAGATGCTAGATTTTGCCGTGATGAGTAGTCTTGTAGCGAAGGGAAAAAAATGAATGCTCGGAAAAACAAAACCCGACAATCATTGTCGGGCCACTGCTTTTTCTTAGAAAAACTAAGATTCTATTTTTAATTTTAGATGCGGTAGATCTTACAACAAAGTTGGCATTTCCATCTTTCTGAGTAGCCAAATAGCTTGTCAGCCCAACTTGGTTTGAGTTGTACGATCTGCATTGAACCACATTTACACATAAGCTAATTACCTTATTGTTAATATAATAACTAAGCCATCTATTGAGTATAGCTGTTTCTCAAAAAGTGAAATGACAAATGAAGACGGCTCAATACTCTGTATTGTGTTCATTGCAATGGATACGCAACGAGGCGGCATATTAGCAGAAAAAGTGTGAGCTTTATCATGGAGAGTGTTTCATATATGAGAAACCACAATGGCTATATGAGCGTCTAGCCATGGATTAAAATAAAAAACGGCGCTTAAAGCGCCGTTTTTATTGAGCTTATCACTCGTTAAGAAGCATGTTGATTGTCTAGTTCTTCAGCGATAAATCCGCCAGTTTGATGCGCCCAAAGCTGGGCGTAAATGCCGTTATTCGCAATGAGTTCTTGATGAGAACCTTGTTCAACGATGCTGCCTTTATCTAGCACGATGAGGCGATCCATTTGTGCGATGGTCGATAATCGGTGAGCGATAGCAATAACCGTTTTCCCTTGCATTAATTCATTCAAGCTTTCCTGAATCGCTGCTTCGACTTCTGAATCCAGAGCCGATGTGGCTTCATCCAGTACCAGCAATGGTGCGTCTTTGAGTAGCACACGAGATATTGCGATACGCTGACGTTGGCCGCCAGACAGTTTCACACCACGTTCACCAACTTGCGCATCGTATCCGACATTACCAAATGGGTCGGTCAGAGTTTCGATAAACTCATGGGCATGCGCTTGCTTAGTGGCTTTCAGCAAATCTTCTTCTGTCGCATCTGGATTGCCATACAAAATATTGTCTCGAATTGAACGGTGTAACAGAGAAGTATCTTGGGTCACCATACCGATCTTTGAACGCAAAGAGTCTTGTGTGACTTCTGAGATGTTCTGTCCATCGATCTTAATGCTGCCGTCTTCGACATCGTGGAAGCGAAGTAACAAGTTCACCAAAGTCGATTTTCCGGCGCCGGAGCGCCCGACCAAGCCTACTTTCTCTCCTGGTTTGATGTTGAGGTCGAGATGGCTAATCACGCCTTTGTTCTCACCGTAATGGAAGCTGACGTTATCAAAGTGAATGCCTCCTTCAGTGACAACCAAGTCTTTTGCACCTGGTTTATCTTTAATATCAATAGGCTTAGAGAGCGTTTTCATTCCATCGACAACGGTTCCCATGTTTTCAAAGAGGGCGCCAACTTCCCACATTATCCACATAGACATACCGTTTACGCGCAATGCAAGACTAACAGCAATCGCAATCGCGCCAACGCTAATGGCACTATCCAACCACAGGTAAATCGATAAAGCAGCAACGGAAAATACCAAAATATAGTTTGAGATCTCTACAGCGACGTCGAAGCCGGTCACTAGGCGCATTTGACGATAGACCGTATTCAAAAATCCTTTCATGCCTTGCTCGGCATATTGGGTTTCGCGCTGGCTATGAGAAAACAGTTTGACGGTTTGAATATTGGTATAACTGTCTACGATGCGCCCTGTCATTGTCGAACGTGCATCGGCCTGCGCTGAAGCGACGTCTTTGAGCTTAGGGACAAAATAGATTTGGATAGCGATGTAAGCGAGTAACCAGACGATCATTGGGATCATCAAACGCCAGTCTGCCGTCGCTAACATAATGATCATGCTGGTGAAGTAAACCGTAACGTAAACAAACACATCCATAGCTTTCATTACGGTTTCGCGCACAGCTAATGAGGTTTGCATGACTTTCGTTGCGACTCGGCCTGCAAAATCATCTTGATAGAAGTTCAAGCTTTGATTGAGCAAATACCGGTGTGCAAGCCAGCGGATAGACATTGGGTAGTTGCCCAATAACGTTTGATGAACGAGCAACGAGTACAAGATCACCAATATAGGCATGACAACCAGCAATAAGGCTCCGTAGAAAATCAAATCCGATTTGTTGTCTTGTAAGAACGTTTCTGGATTGCTGGTAGACAACCAATCAACCAATTGTCCCATGGCGCCAAACAACATTACCTCAACAACAGCCACAATTGTGGCCATCAAAGACATGATGATCAAAGGCTTTTCATAACCACGAGTGTAATAACGCAGAAAAGCGAACATCCCTGAAGGAGGCTGATCCGGTGTAGATTTGGGGAACGGCTCTGTAAAGCCTTCAAATCGTTTAAACATAACTCATCCTAAAGTTAAAACAGTGCCATTTGGGGTGGCTAAATCCATCGATTCACGCTGCTTTGGACGAAACCGCGTGTATGAGAGTTTCTTGCCTGCTCCTCGATAAAGCAGACCGATTGACGAGAGGGGCGAAAAAATAGTCTAACCGATTGTGTCTTAAATGTAACTAGTTGGTTATGAGTGTGATTGTCTATGGTTCTGATTCTTATGATGAATTCTTATCATGTTCATCACGGTGCCATAAAATCTTAAACCTGCAAAGTGACAATAAAATTTAGGGAAAAATAAACTTAATGCAGCAAAAAACACTTTTGTGCAATTAAATTAATTGTCAAAACAGCAAAACTGAAGTTAACAATAAATTTACAATCTCCTCATTCTAGTGATAAGGAATATATTGGATGCTATTACACGAATCAGTGACCCAATTTGCTAATGGGAAAGAAGAAAGCACGCAAAGTGCTCAGCGCCAAACCGCAAACTGCGTAGTGATGGTGCCACCGAAAGAGTTTCGTTTTAATGAAGAAACCGCACAAGATAATGAGTTCCAACATAAAGTGTCACTCAGCCAAGAAGAAGTCTCACGTCGAGTAATGGCCGAGTTCGCGAGTATGGTTGCAACGCTGCGTCAAGAGGGCGTTCAAGTTGTTGAGTTTGATTATCCAACTTCAGATGTTGCGACGCCAGACGCGGTATTTCCAAACAATTGGTTTAGCACTACGCCAGATGGCACGTTGTACACCTTTCCAATGGCCTGTGAAAACCGTCAAAAAGAAGTACGTCCCGATGCGCTTGTGGCAGCACTAGCGCAAGCAGGGCGAGAAGTTCATCGACGCAGCAGTCTAACTGAATATCTTGACGAGCAAGCGTATTTAGAAAGCACGGGTGTGATGGTGTTTGACCACCTAAATAAAACGGTCTATGCCGCACTCTCACAACGTTGTGATCGTCTGGTTTTAGAAGATTACGCCGATCGTATTGGCTATGAACGAGTGATTTCTTTCCAAACTCGTTTGCCGTCTGGTGCGCCGATTTATCACACCAATGTGATGATGGCGGTTGGCGAACAGTTTTGCGTGATTTGTGACGAAGTGATCCCAGAATTTGAGCGTCGTTTTGTAATGAAGTCACTCGCCAAAGACAAGCAAGTCATCTCAATTTCGCTTGAACAGATGAACCAGTTCTGCGGTAACATTCTGCAACTGGAAACGATCAACGGCGACAAGGTGATTGCGATGTCGCAATCGGCGTACGATGCATTCTCACCAGCACAAAGAAACCAATTGGCAACGCACGGTAAATTGCTGCCATTCGACGTTTCTACCATAGAATCTATTGGTGGTGGTTCGGTTCGTTGCATGTTGGGTGAAGTGTTCTTACCGAATCGTAAAGCTGTGCTTTAATAAACTGCACATTTCTTTTCAGCCGCAGTGAAAGGCTGACGAAGCATTCTCTTCAAGGGTTTTTAGCCGTTAGCTCTGTGGCAGTACAGACTAACGGCTTTTTTGCGCTTTTTAGTTTTCTGAAGATTTGCGTAGGCGACGCTTGGTTTAAGCGCCTAAAATAGGATGGTTCACCTAGCAGATTGTGGTAAAGTCCGCGCCTGCGTTTTACCGCATCTTCATTGTTTTTATTGCCTCTTCAACCAAAAGTACAAGGTTTCGCTAATGCCATTTTCTACTCTCTCATTGAGTTCTGAGCTGATTCACGCCCTGCCAAAAGACTTCAAGAAACCGACCGATATTCAAGCGTTGGCCATTCCTGAGCTGTTGGCTGGTCAAGATCTATTGGCTTTGGCAAATACAGGCAGCGGCAAAACCCTTGCTTATGGTTTGCCTTTGTTGGAAAAGCTGGGTGTCAATCCAGAGCAAAAAGCGCTGATTCTTGTGCCAACTCGTGAGCTGGCAATGCAAGTGAGTGAAGCAATTAACCAAGTTGGTCAAGTTCTTGAACTCAACGCAGTGTGTTTGTGTGGCGGCGTTGATAAAGAGCAACAACAGCAGGCGCTAGCGACAAATCCTCATATCCTTGTCGCGACGACAGGTCGTTTGGTTGATCTGGCAAACAACGGTTTAGACTTAAGCAATATCCATTACCTAGTGTTGGATGAGGCGGATCGTCTGTTGGATATGGGCTTTTGGCCTGACGTGCAAAATATTGCGGGGCTTATTTCAAACCAGCGTCAAACCGCGATGTTCTCGGCAACGTTTTCAGATGAGTTGAAGGGTAAAGCGAAGCTGCTTATGCCGGCACCAAAGCAAGTTGCAGCGCATCAAGAAAACAGCACCAACCAAGATATTGCTGAAACGCTGTACCTCGTTAACAAAGGCAGTAAAACCAAGGCATTGATTGAACTGATTCAAAAAAACGCGTGGACTCAGGCATTAGTCTTTATTGGTGCGAAAGAGAACGCCGATGGCTTAGCGAAGAAGCTGAATAAAGCGGGCATCTCAACCAATGCGCTGCATGGCAATAAGAGTCAAGATGAGCGAGAAGAAGCACTGGCGCAGTTTAAATCTGGGCAAATTCAGGTGTTGATTGCCACCGATCTACTAGCGCGCGGCATTCACATTGAGCAATTGCCTGTAGTGATCAACTTTGAACTGCCAATGCATGCAGAAACCTATGTTCACCGAGTAGGGCGCACCGCTCGCGCAGGCGAACAAGGTGTGGCGGTGTCATTGGTTTGTCATGGTGAAATGGACGCACTAAGCGCGATTCGTCACCTGACTCAACGTGCATTACCAGTGCAAGATCTGGCAGGTTTTCCAGTAACGGATAAGCCATCAACTGGCGAGAGCAAACGCGCGCCACGCGATAAAAAAGCCAACCGTCGAACTCATGCTAAGAAGAGCATTAAGCAGTTTCAAGGTAAGTCGAAACGCCCAGCCCCGAGTGCGAAGTAAAACAAAAAACACGCTCTTGACGGCATAGTCGGTTCAGAGCATGGCTTACAAATTTTACTTTTGAGTATTAACGGCAGTTGGGCCAATTAAGCGCATTTCCCAATCTTCGACTTCACCAGTTTCTAGACGGCGCTCGACCAGCTTGCCCCAAGACTCGACTAACGGCAGTTCAGACAACTTAGTGAGTTCTTCTCTATCTAAACAGCCAGTGAAAACCGCACCCATGATGCGAGCCAGTGGCCATTCTGGATAAGGTCTTTCACACAGAATAACCTCGTCACCTGCACCGATATCGCCTTCCTCCAACACTCGGAAATACCAGCCTGTTCGAAGCGTATCTTGCAGTCTTCTCGCCATGTCGTGTTGGTCAAATCGTACGTTAAGCTTCCAACAAGGCATGCGACCTTGCGACACTTCCAGTAGTGTTGAGCCGATACGGATTTTATCTTTCAAGCAAATCGTGGATTCGGTGACGCCCTTGGAGCTGATGTTTTCGCCAAAGCTGCCAGCAGATTGGAAAATTGTTCTTTCGCCTAATTCTTGTTGCCAGATTGGGTAGTGTTCGCTTGGGTAAATATGAAGCGCTTTTTGAATCCCACCATGAAAGCGCGGATCGCCTTGCTCATCACTGGTAAAACCGAGCTCTGTTGCGTGCTGGCGCTCAGGCTGCACTTGTTTGTTGATAGCGCTTTGCGCTCCATGAGCATAAGGGACGGTTTTCCCTGCTAGCACAGCTTTTACGACGCCGATTTTCTTCATGTAACCTCCTTATTATTTGAATGAGAGATAAAGTGTTTACCTTCATTCGCGATGCGGAGCATGATAGCCTAGTGAACTTGTGTCGGAATAGGGATGAAAAGACAATCAACAATGCTAACTCGCCAAATTGATTCGAAGTCAGGCGTCATGACCTCCAATGAGATGATGGCCGCGAATCCCCATTCTCCTGTTTTGGTGAAAACCATCGACATGCCAAAAGGTTACATTGATGCGCTGCATCAACACACTTGGCATCAAATCATCTTTCCTATCAAAGGGTTATTGCAAACGCAAACGGAGCATTATCAGCATTTGGTTCCGCACACTTCTGCGTTATTTGTTCCTGCGGGTGTTCAACACGAGTCGATTGCTCTGAGTAACACGATCTTTGTTGGCATTTACCTTAACCCTGCGTTTGGCGCAATGTACGAGCCACAAGTGAGAACCATTGCTTTAACGCCGTTTTTAAATGAGCTTTTACAAGAGATCCGCAGACAGTGTGAAAATGAGACAAGCCATGAAGAAGTGCTGCATTTGCTGGCGGTGTTGCATGATCAAATTTTGAAAAGCAACGTGCAGACATTTCAGTTATTACTGCCACAAGACAGACGACTCAAACTGATTTTCGAGCAACTGACTGACGAGCCCGCGTTGAGCTGTTCGCTAAAAGAGTGGGGGGAGAAAATTGGGGCGTCTGAGCGCACTTTATCACGGTTGTTTGCCAAGGAATTCAACACTTCATTTCTGCTTTGGCGGCAACAAATTCGGCTGATTTACTCGCTTTCTTTGTTAGATGAATCGTTGCCAATCCAAGCCATTGCAGACCTAGTGGGTTATCAAAACGACTCCTCCTACATCAAAGCATTTAAAGCCTATTTTGATATGACGCCACAACAGTTTAGAGTGAACGGCGCATCGCGCAGGTAGAAATACAGAGCTTCGACTTCACTTAATGCTTTTGAGAAGAAGTCGCGAAACGTCCCTTTTTAATTTCAATTACATGGTATGAATAACAATGGCACCAACGATAAATACTCGAGTGAATCAATTCTGTTTTGGTCAGCCCAAAACGTCGCTGTCGTTGGAAAAAGAGCCCCTCAAACCGCTTGTTCAGGGCAAGATTCGGGTGAGGCTCGAAGCTACAAACATTAACCCAAGTGACTTGCTTTCCATTTATGGTGTTGGGCAATACCGCCGCGTTCACGTACCACCTCGCGTGCCGGGATTTGAAGCGGTTGGGCGTGTGGTGGAAGTCAGTGCAGTCGGTCACACTGACCTTCAAGTTGGGCAAAAAGTGTTGGTGGCGATGAGTGGTACTTGGCAATACTACATAGATGCTTCGCCTGAGAATCTTTTTCCGCTACCTGAGAGTTTGGATAACGGCTATGCCTGCCAGTTGTACATCAACGCGTTAACCGCGTGGGTGATCACCACTAAGTTGGCTAAGTTGAACAAAGAGGATGTGGTGATCATCAATGCGGCGGGTTCGGCGATCGGTAAGATATTTGCCCAGCTTGCCCATTCACTGGGTTTTACACTGATTGCTGTCACTTCAAAGCCAGACGAGTATCCGTACGATACGATTCCAGTGTTGGACGTGAAGCAAGACTTACATGCGCAACTGCAAACGCGCAAACTGCCACAACCAACGGCCGCTTTGGATGCGATAGGCGGTGAGGCTGGCACGGATCTCATTCGTACCTTGAAAGAAAATGGCCAATACATCAACTACGGAACATTGTCGTTAGCGCCTTATACGCCCGCGTTTTTTGAATCGATGAAGACCAACAACATCGACTTTAGCTCCTTCTTTTTGCGGTATTGGGAAGAATCGGTAGGCAAAGGCGGGAGAAAGACGGTATTCGCTGAAATGTTAGACCACTTTATTACCAACGATATAAAGTTAAGTGTAGAGTCTGAGCTGCCGCTAGAGGATTTTCAAACTGCGATTGAAATGGTTGAGCAACGCTCATCGGCGGTGTCAGGAAAAATCATTTTGACGCTATGAATTACAGTGAGTCTGTTGAGAAAAGGGAGGATAAAATCCTCCCTTTTTTGATGGGTTATTTGTAATGATGGGACTATTTTAGATGGAAAATTTGCTCTGTCTCGAGCGATGTCATCGTACGTACTTGACGCCAAATATAATAAAAAATACCGAACATCATTAACATGCTTGGAATTGCAATCATCGGGTAGCTGTAAAGCGTCATCTTACCCAACTCTTCATTAAAGGCAGCCGTGCCCGAAGGACTGGTCACGATCCAAGTCGCAAGGAAGTAGTTCATCGCGGATGAGAACGCAAAAGTACTCGCAAACAGATAGTTTGATGACATTAGACAACGTTCAAATGCCTCTGATTGACCGTTCTCTTTCAAGCGTTCGTTAATCAGCGATAAATTCAATACCGTGTCATTCAGTACTAACTTCTGCATCAGTGGGTAGCGGGTAAACGTTGAGCCCAAAACCGCTAAACCGATCAGGCCAGGGATCAGGGCTTCTTTCAAGGCTAGCCAACGTGTATCAAGCTCTAACAAGCCAATGCCGCCAGTTAATAAAACACTGATAAAGCCAAGTGCAGAAATAAAGTTAAATTTCTTGTTCCGGACAAGGTCCATACCGCCGTAAATGATAGGAAATAGCAAAGCGACAACCAGCGCCATTGCTGTTCCTAGGTGTTCATCACCGCTAAACTTCATCAAGATAAAGGAAGGGATGAATACGTTAAAAAGAATCTCGAATAGGGGATTCGGCTTTTTCGCCGTTGTGTTACTCATAATGTTTTACTGACTCTACTCTATGTCGGCTGTTATTGTACTTTGACGAGAAGTGTTCATCTAGTCGCGCTTGATGTAAAGCGTTAAAGCGCCGAGTTGTGTAACGACTTATGAAATAGACCGGAGCATAGCCAGTTAGTTGACATGATTGACTACTTTTTTTGTGTCTTAATCGCGCTCCCTCTGCGCAATGATCTGATTGCGTGCTCTGAATAATCGAGTCGCCACGGTGTTGTGATTAAGCTCTAAGACTTGAGCAATTTCATTATGATTAAACCCGACTACGAGTTTTAAGACCAATGGCTCTCGGTATTTGGGTTCGAGAATCATCATTTGTTTTTGAAGCCAATCTTGTGCCATGTCGTGGTCACTGCCAGGGTAGGTTTTTGCCTGTATTACACACTCATCAATATCGACAAAATTGTACTGCTTTTTATCAAAGCGCCGAGCATCCTCACGACGCAAAATGGTGATGAGCCAAGGCTTCGCGGCATTGGGATCATTTAAGTTATCAAAGAATCGCCACGCTTTCAGAAAGGTTTCTTGCGCCAAATCTTGAGCAAGGTGATGATCTTTGCATAGCCAATACGCGAGACGATAGATATCTTGGTATCGCTCCTTCGTCATTGCTTCGTATCGTTTGTGTTTTTCCATAGCATTAAGATCAGAAGTGTAGAGCTGAGTAGCAAGGTAACCTCTGAAGCTCAAAGGTTACCTGCGGTTTCATTCTTGCCCGCTTAAAATGGCTGGGTAGAAAAACGTGAGTATTGAAGGGCGTCTGCGACTTCTTGAGCTTTAGATTCTGAAGTCATGAGATGCAGCAATTTAAGGGCGGCTTGATAGCTAACTAGGCTGCCGTTTGAGGTGATGACACCCTCATCAACAACAAAATTCTGGTCGACCTGTACATCAACTGCTGGATAGTCTTTTTGTAATCCGTTTTCACCTCCTGCCCATGTCGTCGCTTTCTTACCGTTTAAAAGGCCAGCCTCGGCCAATAGATACGCACCAGAGCAATTACTTGCCATCCAATCTGCCGCCTTTGATGTGGTTTGAATAAAGTGAATGAGATCCTTGTTTTCGATTAGCGCATCCATGTCGTAGCTGGATGTTAAAACCAGCACGTCGAGCTCCGGCTGATCGCCAATCCAAGCATCCACACCAATTTTTAATCCCTCTTCAGTGGTGATGGTTTTCTGCTCAGAGACGGAAATAGTGAGCACTTCATAATCGCTAAACCAAGTCAGACGACTTGCGACGCCAAAGACCTCTAAAGGCGCAGTAACATCAGAGGTCAGTACGCCGTCGTAAACCAGAATGCCAATGCGTTTATCCGCCGCATGTGCCGTTTGAAGCATCCCAAAGAATAGGACTAAGGTCGCTATTAATAGTTGTAGTGCATTCTTTAATCCATTTTTACCCATTGTTTTTTCCTCGCTAACAGAGCATCCAAGTTATTGAGATTCATTATATTTGGGCTGATTGGTGATTGAAGAGCCACTTTGTCTTTACTAAAGTGAATAAAGTTCACGAATGGAGTGCACGAGTTTTATGGATAAGATACGGTCCCTACGATTTTTTATTGCCACTTTAGAAGGTGGCAGTTTTGCTGCGGCCGCCAAAGCGTATGGCACAGACCCTTCTACGGTGAGTAAGGCCATCCATCGTCTTGAAAGCGACTTGGGAATACAGCTTTTCCAACGTTCTACGCGACAGATCCGTCTGACAGAAGCCGGTCGTCGATACGCAAATACCGCTAGGTTTGTACTGGACGAACTGACGGCGTGTGAGGACTCATTGAAAAGCCACAATGATGCGCTTTCAGGACTGCTTAAGATTAATGTGCCGGTCTCTTACGGTCGCCTTTACATTCGCCCTTTATTAAAAGAGTTTTGTCGCCGCTACCCCAGCATCACTATCGATATTCATTACGATGATGCCTACGTTGATATTATTGAACAAGGGATTGATGTGTCGATTAGATCTGGTGTTGTTCAGGACAGCCAGTTGATTGTGCGCCAGCTGAGTCCTATCGATTTTATTATTTGTGGCAGTCAGGATTACTTAGCGCGCCATGGTGTTCCGAGTGGCCCAGACGCATTCAATGACCATTCTTGGGTTCGTTTTCGTTTTAAACAAACGGGGAAACTGTTGCCGATTCGGATGCCAGAATCAGACGGTGCAAGTGAGTGTAACCCCGAGAGAAATTTTATTGTAAACGACGGCGAATCCATGGCAGAGCTTTGCGCAGAAGGTTTAGGGTTAACTCAGATTCCTCACTTTATCGCGAGAGATTGGCTCAAATCTGGGCGTTTAGTGCCGATATTTCCGAGTATGCGCCAAGCAGGAAATGGCGTGTATCTTCTCTATGCCAACCGGGAATATGTGCCTGCTCGAGTGAGGGTGTTCATCGATTTTATCACCCAAGCGATACAGGATATGGATGAAACGCCATTCCATACGTGGGCTGAAACGTTGCCGATTTACCAACCGAACCAAGGCGATTGAAAACTTCATGTGAGTCTTTGGTTAAAACACTCCAAGCCATATGGTGCTTTTATGGGTTTTTGTTAGGTTATTGGGCGTTATTATCGACAAGCGCAGTTTGCTCTTCGTCACTCATAAAGGAAAGACAATGCCAACTAAGATCTTAGTGCCAGTTTTGGCTCTACTTCTCAGCGCATGTGGCGGCGATGGGGAGTCGTCAGCTCCTGTAGAAAACGGCTCACAAAACACAGGTTCCACATCGTCACAAGGCACATTTGCCGAGCAGATGCTCGCAGCGGTCAACAGCGCTCGCTCTACTACACAACAGTGTGGCGCAACCACCATGCCACCTGTTGGGGCACTGACTTGGAGCTACGATTTGGAAAGCGCCGCTTATCGACATTCAAGCGATATGGCGAACAGCGATTTCATGAGTCACACAGGCTCTGACGGCAGCAATATGTCAGATCGAGTCAACGCAACGGGCTATGCTTGGAGCGCTATTGGTGAGAATGTCGCCGTAGGGCAAAGTTCCATTAACGCCGTCGTTAATGCTTGGTTATCGAGCGAAGGTCACTGCCTCAATATCATGAGTGCGGATTTTGATCAGATGGGCGCGTCGCTTGTCGAAAATCACTCGGCAAGCTACGGGTATTACTGGACTCAGGTTTTTGCCAAACAGCGCTAATGCGATAAAGAAACCTGATAGATAAACCAAAACGCCAGTAGTCACCATCTGCTGGCGTTTTATTATTTACGTCTCTTTTAGCTTGTCAGGTTACGAAGTTTTGGGTCATCCGTCAGGTATTCAACGAATTCGATCTCAAAACCTGCAGGGTCAACAAAATACACATTCTTGCGGTATGGTTCATCAGCGCCAGGTTGGGCAATCGGATAACCTGCATCGGTTAGTCTTTTGATGATTGCATCGACGTTGTTGGTCACATAAGCAAAATGCGCTAGCCCTACTTGGTGGCCGCCCAACTCGCGGTTCTCACCTTCACCGTGGTCACTCATAGCAATGTATTGATACTCGTCGCCAAAATGTAGCCAGTTTCTTGGTTTGCCACTCCATTCGCCTTTACCTTCATCACGCACGTACCAATGTGGAAATGCAGTTTGGTAAAACTTCAGCATTTCAGGGATATCTTTCACGACTAAGTTAATATGTTCTAGTTGGATCATGATGTGCTCCTTTTTGTCATTTTCTAGCCAACGATGAATATGCTAAAACCTCAAGTTAAGTTTAGGTAAAGGGCTTTTTTAAAATTTTTTAGGGTTGATATCTTTGGATCTGGATACATTGAGAGATTCGGTGGGTTTGGTGCTTTGAATCTGAGAGCTGGGTTAGGGGCTTGCAACCTTGTTTCACCTTTTGTTTGTTCGTGTTCTTGCTAAGCATTTTCGATCGAGTTTGTGGTGAGTAGATTCCCAGTCTCACCTAGGTTCGCGGGAATGACGGAAAGAGAGTGCTAAACGAAGAGCGTCATTCTGAAAGAGCCTAAGCGAGTATTCAGAATCTACTTTCAGTGTGTTGTTATGTTGCGTTGTGAATTGAACTATCCGCGAGCACAGAACCAGTTCCTCCCTTTTGAGCTCTGTGTGTTGAGAGCTTCGGAGTTTGATACAAGGGGAGGTTAGGTGGGGTTGCTGGTTGAATGTTGGGTAAGGTGCTTGCAACCTTGTTTCACCTTTTGTTTGTTCGTGCTACTCATTTTCGATCGAGTTTACGGTGAGTAGATTCCGAGTCTCACCTAGGTTCGCGGGAATGACGGGAAGAGAACGCTAAACGGACAGCGTCATTCTGAAGGAGCCTAAGCGAGTATTCAGAATCTACTTTCAGTGTGTTGTTATGTTGCGTTGTGAATTGAATTATCCGCGAGCACAGAACCAGTTCCTCCCTTTTGAGCTCTGCGTGTTGAGAGCTTCGGAGTTTGATACAAGGGGAGGTTAGGTGGGGTTGCTGGTTGAATGTTGGGTAAGGTGCTTGCAACCTTGTTTCACCTTTTGTTTGTTCGTGCTACTCATTTTCGATCGAGTTTACGGTGAGTAGATTCCGAGTCTCACCTAGGTTCGCGGGAATGACGGGGAGAGAACGCTAAACGAACAGCGTCATTCTGCAAGAGCCTAAGCGAGTATTCAGAATCTATTCGCAGCGCGTTGTGATGCTGGTGGAGTGAACTGAATTATCCGTGATTGTAGAGCCATTCCCTCCAGTTTGAACTCGGAGCGCTGAGAGATTTGCTTACACCTCTCCCCAAACCAAAAAAGCCAGCAGTTAATATCTGCTGGCAAAGTCTTTGGGCTTCTAGGTTTTTTGATTGTATTTCTTGTTACTCATCGCTGTCACGGTGCCCCGATTGGTTTTCCGGGGAAGAAAACACAGCACCGTGCGCTTTGTGCTCAAGAAATTGGAGATTAACCTTGCTTACGGATTAGGTAGTCAAATGCGCCTAAGCTTGCTTTTGCACCTTCACCCATCGCAATGATGATCTGCTTGTAAGGAACGGTTGTTGCGTCACCAGCTGCGAAGACACCTTCTAGGCTAGTATCGCCACGGCTACCGACTTCAATTTCGCCGCGCTCAGATAGCGCTACTTCTGAATCTTTTAGCCATTCTGTGTTCGGTACTAGACCGATTTGAACAAAGATACCTGACAGTTCAATCTCTTTGATTTCGTCTGTGTTGCGGTCTTTGTACTTCAAACTTGTTACGCGAGTACCGTCACCCACTACTTCAGTAGTTTGTGCCATCGTGATGATGTCTACGTTTGGCAGTGAGTTCGCTTTGTCGATAAGCACTTGGTCTGCACGAAGTACGTCTGCGAATTCAAGAACCGTTACGTGTTCTACGATACCAGCAAGGTCGATAGCTGCTTCGATGCCTGAGTTACCACCACCGATAACTGCGGTTTTCTTGCCTTTGAACAGTGGGCCGTCACAGTGTGGGCAGTACGCGACACCTTTGTTGCGGTACTCTTGTTCACCCGGAACGTTCATTTCACGCCAGCGTGCACCAGGGCTTAGGATGACACTCTTACTCTTCAGCGTTGCGCCGCTTTCAAGTTGGATGTGAATCAAACCATCTTCTGTGTGTGCTGCGCCCATTAGCTTCTCAGCTTGTTGCTCAGTCACGACGTCTACGTCGTATTCTTTTAGGTGCTCTGCTAGGTCAGTTGCCAGTTTTGGACCTTCAGTACGTTTTACCGAAATGAAGTTCTCAATTGCCATGGTGTCCATAACCTGACCACCAAAACGCTTAGCAACAACGCCAGTACGAATACCTTTACGAGCAGCGTATAGAGCAGCTGCGCTACCACCAGGACCACCGCCGACAACAAGTACGTCGTATGGGTCTTTTTCGCTCAGTGCTTTTGCGGCTTTCTCGCTTGCTCCGTCATCCACTTTGTTCAGGATTTCAGTCAGAGACATACGGCCTTGACCGAATAGCTCACCGTTCACGAATACGCTTGGTACGGCCATGATGTCGCGTTGTTTCACTTCGTCTTGGAACAAACCACCGTCGATCATGGTTGCTTTTACTTTCGGGTTGATCGCCGCCATCATGTTGAACGCTTGAACCACGTCCGGACAGTTTTGACACGACAGTGAAATGAAGATTTCTACGTCTAGATCTTTGTCTAGTGCTGCGATTTGCTCAATCACTTCTGGTTCTAGTTTGATTGGGTGACCGCCAGAATGAAGCAGTGCCAATACTAGAGAGGTAAATTCGTGACCCATTGGCAAGCCTGCAAAGCGCAGTGCTGTGCCTTTTGCTGGGTTAGTTACCGCCATCACTGGTTTACGTGCGCTTGCGTTGTCGTCACGTTCAACGGTGATTAGGTCGCTCATCTCTGCGATTTGGTTCGCTAGAGACAAAATGTCATTCGATGCTTTGCTTTCATCTAGACTAACCACTAAACGAACTTCTTCTTTTACATTAGCCAGATATTGTTTGAGTTGTTGTTGGATCGCTTGGTCTAACATAGTTGTTACTACCTTAATTAAATAGTTACCAATCAAAACAAGTATTTGTTCATTCTTGCTAGCTAAAATCGTTGATAACTGCGTTATAGATTTTGTAGTTAGAGTAACTAGCTATCGAAAATCTATGCCTGGTTCTAAACGATTTTTCTACGCAATTACTGCACACCTACTTATTCAGATAGGTAATAAAAAGTGGTTACTGTAGATAAAACCAGAGGGGGAGAGAGCAAATCAGGCAGAAGGTCGTCAAGGTATCTAACCTGAAGTGCTCTCTAATTCAGTTCTAATCAGAAAAAGGAAATCGGAACTGATTAGAACTTAAATTTCAGTGGCTTAGATTTTGCCAACTAGGTCTAGTGATGGAGCTAGTGTCTCTTCACCTTCTTTCCATTTAGCTGGGCAAACTTCGCCTGGGTGCGCTGCTACGTATTGAGCTGCTTTCACTTTGCGTAGTAGGTCTTCTGCGTCACGACCGATACCTTCAGCAGTGATTTCCATTGCTTGGATAGTACCTTCAGGGTCGATTAGGAACGTTGCACGGTCTGCAAGACCTTGACCTTCACGCATCACACCGAAGTTGTTTGTGATGTTGCCTGTTTGGTCGCCAAGCATGTAGTACTGAATCTTACCGATTGTGTCTGAGCTGTCGTGCCATGCTTTGTGAGTGAAGTGTGTGTCAGTTGATACTGAGTAAACTTCTACGCCACGTTTTTGTAGCTCTTCGTAGTGGTCTGCTAGGTCGCCCAGTTCTGTTGGACATACAAACGTAAAGTCTGCTGGGTAGAAGAAGAATACTGCCCATTTACCTAGAACGTCTTGTTCTGTTACTTCAACGAATTCGCCGTTTTTGTACGCTGTAGCTGCAAATGGTTTGATTTGAGTATTAATCATAATTTACTTTCCTTTGAATGTTTTAAGCTGAGCTGTTGTTGCTTTCGGAAAGTATATTCTCATCGGAGTGTGTTTAAGGAAAATCGCTTGTAACTATCCTATTGATAGCCATTTCCTATTTCACTTGATAGGGAAATCCGATGTAAGTGAGTTTGCTTTGATAGGTTTTATTGAAGATGAAGGCAGATTAGCAATAGAGAATACCGATGATTACTTTGAGTAGATCTTCTAGCTAAGATCGAAAGAGCCTGCATCTCGGCAGGCTCTTTCTAATAGGAAGTGTGGAAGCGGATGCTTCTATCTTCTTAGCCCAGATTGTCGAGCACTTTGCCGCACAACTTCTTCAGCATGATCATTTCATCCAGCTCTAAGGTGATTTTACACATCATGGCGTTTGGCACTGACTTGGCTTGTTCCTTAAGGGCACGACCTTGCTCTGTTAGATTGAGTACGCGAACGCGTTCATCGGTTTCACTTCGGCCGCGCTCTACATAGCCTTTTGCTTCTATGCGTTTAAGCAGCGGTGTGAGTGTGCCTGAGTCCAAATGCAGTTGTGACCCCAATTCTTTTACGCTGGCACCGTCTTTCTCCCACAGCACCATCATCACTAAGTACTGCGAGTAAGTCAGATCAAGCTCGTCCAGCAACGGGCGGTAAGCTCGGATCACTGCATTTGCTGCGCTGTAGAGCGGGAAGCAAACTTGGTTTTCGAGTAAGAGTTTATCGTTGTCGGTCATGGTATTGTCGGTGTAACACTGGCTCATTGGTGTTGCCTACCTGCTTACAGAGAAAGAGAGTTATAAAATAAATTGTGCACAATATAGTTGCAAACTATCTTCACTTCGATATAAGATTGCAAGCAATTAAATTGTGCGCAACTTAAATTAAGAAGGACACTCGCATGACTACTCTATACAAAACTCAAGCTACCGCTTTGGCTGGTCGTAATGGTCAAGTAAAAACTGATGACGGTCTTCTCGATCTAGAGCTGTCATACCCGAAGGAAATGGGCGGCACAGGCGCAGCAACTAATCCAGAACAGCTTTTTGCGGCGGGCTATTCAGCGTGTTTTTCTAACGCGATTTTGCACGTAGCACGTGAAGGTAAAGTAAACCTGAAAAGCGCTCCTGTAACGGCAGAAGTGGGCATCGGTCCGAACGACAACGGCGGCTTTGCACTAACAGTGAGTCTAGCGGTAGAGCTAGACATGCCACAAGAACAAGCGCTAGAGCTAACGCGCATTGCACACCAAGTTTGCCCATATTCAAACGCAGTTCGTGGCAACATTGATGTGGCAGTAACGGTAAACGGCGAAGCAATTTAAGCGGTTCTTACCACGTTACAAAGACAAGAAAGCCTGCAAGTGCGCAGGCTTTTTTGATTGGTATGAGTCGAGAATACTTAACGCGACTCTAGCGGGTAAGAGCGGTAGCTCCACATGCCGTAAGTACGCAGAGCATCGCGGTAGATACCAAGCAGTTCGCTATCGCTGGCTTTGGCTAAGTCTTTAAGTGGTTTGTCTGGGTAGCTCACTGTGTCGAAAGTGATGCCTTGTGGGCCAGTTTGCCAGCTTGCAATTTCAAACAAGGTTTGACCACGGCGCACATGGCTCGCGGAACTGATGATGGTCGCGTGTTTGATGTTATGACGCGCCAACGCGTAGCTGCTGAATAGGGCGTTACCTACCGTGCTGGTGGCGTAGTTTTCTTCAATGATGCGATCTTTGCTGATGCCTTTTTCAATCAGCCAATCCGCCATTAACTTGCCTTCGGTTTTGTGGTTCTTCGGTACACCACCCGTCAATACGATCAATGCGTCTGGATTTGCTTTCGCCATTGCTAACGTAGTTTCCAAACGCTCAACCAAGATTTGATGCATTGAACCATCTGGGTTCAGCGCGTATCCCAACGTGACGATTGCGCCTTTGTCATCCAATTTGCCTTTGTCGGCTTTCTCTTTTAGCGGCGTGGCAAGTACGCGGTCAACGGTGTCGAAGATGCGTTGGATGTCTGCCGCTTTACCTGCATTGAGCTTAGTGAGCGTCGCCATGTGTTTCGCTGATTCCGTTTGGTTGCCCTCAAAGCGTTGCCATACCGCTAAGTAAGCGTGCAAATCCACATCGTCTGGTGCAACAGAAAGGGCTTGTTCAAACAGTTCAATCGCGCGGTCTGCATTCTTGTTGTAGATCTGCGCGTTGGCCGCAGAAATCAGTAGGTCAGTACGGTACGGCTCAAGTTTGTAGGCTTCTAGTAAGCGGTCGGTAACAATCTCCATGTTGCTCGGCATTTTGGCGGTAAAACCCGCATGAGAGATACGCGCAGGGGATTTGAATGCTTGTACCGCGTCATTCAGTAGTTGGTCGACAACCTGACGTTTAGTGACGATCTGTGAGTAGTCGGCGGAAGATTGGACGGCGGCATCGTTAGCCGCGATAGAGTATGGGGCAGCAGTCAGCGCAATCACGCTACCAAGAGCAATGGCAAGTAAGTTCTTCTTCATGGAATGTCCTAGAGGTGCTGTAGTACCTAGTTTTTATTGTGCCTAGCGTTGTAGGTCGAACGGGGTCGATAGAATTTTTTCAGTCTAGGTTCGCTTCATGAATAATCTGTGAAATGAATCCCAACTCAGCCGAGCGAATGAATGCGCGTGGCCAAAACGCGAAGTAGGATCACGAAAATACTGAGGTATTCGTTCGTGTTCTAAGTAATTGGATTAAAAGATAAACAGCGTTTAGAAGAACGAATTTAAGCAACCAGAGTAAGAAATGAAAAAGCCTGCAACGATGCAGGCTTTTGGTTTATTTGATGGCAGTGCAGAAGCTAACGTCTGCATGGTGCGTTTGAGGGTCGAAGCTGTGGTAAAGCTCAAAGCAAGGGCGATCGTCGTTTTCGATGCCGGATTCAATCACTTTGCTCATGACATCATCCCACGCTTTTGAGTATTGGATCGGGTCAGTAATGTGTTGGCGCATCACGGCATATTGACCGCCGGACAAATCTTGCAGCTCAATGCCTTTCGGAACTTCCGTATCTTCTGGCACCATCAAGCAGATATCAGTGCGACACTTCTCGTCTGGCGTGATTTCTGGGTTGTCATGGTAGATGAAGATGCAGGTATTGCCTGCCAAACCTTTCATTCCTGCCCATTGATACAGGCGACCTGATGGCTCTTCATAGCCTTGGCCGTAAGGGCCGTTTACGCGAATGTAAGCCAGTTTTGCTTTTTCAAAGTTTTGCGTTTCCATTGTCATGCTCCATTTGGTGAGTTCAGAGCCAGTATATGAATCGCTTGGTGTCACTTCGTTTCCATTCTTGCGCAACGTGTGTCCAATCTTGCTGTTTCGTGCTAATTCAGAAAACTGCTGATAGTTTTCGCAGTCACGAAAGGCCGTGGGTGTAACGCCATAATGTTGTTTGAAGGCTTTGGCTAAGCTCTGTGAGCTAGAAAATCCGTACTCTAGGGCAATGTTCAATACCGGTTGCTTGGATTTGAATAAGTCATCGGCGGCGGCTTCTAAACGTAAACGTCGAATGAAATCAGCCAATGTCTCGCCTTGCACGGCTTTGAAGGTGCGATGAAAGTGATAAGGAGAAAGGTTCGCCAGCGCGGCCACTTCTGGCAGGTTGAGTGGTTCATTAAAGTGTTGTTCTAAAAAGCGAATCACAGGAACCAGTCGTTGGTGGTAGTCGACGCGCATCGGGGTATTTCCTTGTTCTGTTCAGCTTGTATTCTCTGCTCAAAGCCTACCGCAATCCAACAAGCTTGCAAGGGAGCAGGGTGAGAAATGCGTGGCGAGATGAGCATCAATCAGTCACACTCAACGAACAGATGTTTAAGCAAAAACGTTGCGCTCATTATCTTTACTAACCGCTAGGACAATCATGATAGCTTGGAAACAGTCTCTGCCAGAGTACAACTGGCTCATTCATCAAATTTGGTACTTGGAAGTGCCAGAGGGTGAAGTCATTGACCCCAAGCCGCACCTTATCCCAAACCCGCGTGGTCATTTACTCTTTACGCCATCAGAGCAAGACTACAGCTACGACACGGGAGACACAAAGCTTACTGGCAAAGGCTGCCATTTATTAACGGCTAACGAACACTTGCTGCTGTTGGAAGATACGGCTCCCATCAAGCGTATTGGTATCACCTTTCGCCCAGAGGGTTTGTATGCCATTGAGTCACGGTTTCGTGATGCCCCCCAAGTTAGCGCAATTAACCAATGCGAATGGTTTGATTGGCTCAACACGGCCTTTGATGAGCGCTTTCAACAAGGGTTATGGCAGCTAAAGTTGCAAGATTCACCGCAATGTTTGCTGAACTACATCAAACAACATCTAGATGCGTTAGATATCGAACCTTGCCGTACCAAACCGTTTTTGGCATCGCAAAAAGCGGTTTCCGTGATGGATGCTCAGGCACTACGCTCACCTGAACTAGCGATGGATATTGATGAGATAGCCAAACAGTGCGCCTGTTCTCGCAGAACGCTTGAGCGCAGTTTCAAACAAGTGGTGGGGTTGAGCGTTAAGCAGTATCAACAAATGGCGCGTCTGGAGCAGATGATTTTGACTCTCTACAAGCAACAAGAAGCGATTGATTGGGCGAGTTTCTCACAACAATTTGGTTTCAGTGACCAATCGCATTTGATTCGTACCCTCAAACATCAGCTAAGAAAAACGCCGAGCAAATACCTGAAAAAACGTGACTTAACCATCGATATCTATGGCGATTTTGAGTCGTAATACATTGCTAATCAGCCCGAAAGTTGTCGCAAAAATCCAATTTTTCTCTTATCCGCTGAGCTACTATTTTCAGCAGATAACGAGGTAACACATGTCATATCAAAAACTAAAACAAGGCGAAGCCATCCCATTTAACGAATCGTTGACTATCCAACTGATTCAAGGCTATGATCTACAAGATATTATCGAGATGTTGAACGATGATAAGGTCAATCAGTATCTGTTCTTCGCACCTGCTGACAACAGCCTATATGAGGGTTTCTTTGGCCCTATTATTGAAAATACGGCACAAGCGATTAAAGACAGTGTTTGGCCAGATAGCCCAACGTTCGTGATTCGTGACCAACAAGGCCAGTACATGGGAATGTGCGCAGTGACCGCAGTGATGTTCTTAACTGGCAACTACGAAGTAGGTTATCAATTACCAACTTGTGCATGGGGTAAAGGCGTTGCGACTCGCGCTTGCCAAATGATGACCGACATTGGCTTTACTGAGCTAAACGCCCATAAAGTCAGTGCCGATTGCTACGCTTCTAATGCTGGTTCTTACAAGACGTTAGAGAAAAATGGTTTTACTCAAGAAGGCCGTCAGAAAGACTACTACAAACTAGAGCAAGGCTTTGACGATAAACTTTACTACGGTATGACCGCAGATCAATTCGCGTCTTTAAATCGCTGATAATTAGCTGGCAAAAAAGTAGCTAACAACAAATTAGTGAACAAAAAAGGCCGTTAACCCACATGCTCGGGTTAACGGCCTTTTCTATATTCAGCGCTAAATGGCTAAGACTTAGTTGCCTTGGTTTTGGCTTTGAAGCTTCTCTTTTGCTTCTTCAACCTTTGAGAAATCCAATCCCAACTCGTCTACGGCTTCTTTGATTAGCGCAGGGTTTTGCATCACTTGCGCCATCAGCATTTGTAGCTTGTCTTGTGGCAAACCTAGTTGGCTGATTGTTGCCATTGCCGCTAGAGGGTTTTGCGTCAGAGTCTGAAAAATCTCGTTGATTTGTTCGTCGCTGATGTTGTTCTCTTTTAGCAAGGCGATAATTGGGTTCATCATATTTCCTTTCAATTATTCATTGGATGACACTGAGGTGCAGTGTATCACTCGGTTACCTGTGTTTGTACTAGCTGAATAATTGGGGTAATCATTCAACTTTTCAATACCCCGTTAGTTCCATATAACCTGTCCCAGAATGAGAGCCCTCAATACGCACCGGGCCTTCCCAATAAGGCACAGAAAGGGGCATTTTCGCGTTCGGGTTGAGTGCAGAAACCGTGAGCTCAACTTGCTGGTTAGGAATCGACACTTGCCACTCGGTTGGATAATTGCGACCTTGGATTTCTGTTTGCTTAGTCGCCTTTAACTGAATGTATTTTTGAGAAATGGCGATGCCAGAACCACCTTGTTGCATCAGTCTTGCGCTGGAGTAACTGGCTGCTCCGGTTTTGGAATCCCGCAATTGGAACACCACCAAGCTGGTGTCGTCATTCAACCTTAGGGCAAACCAGTCCCAGCCTTGTTGTGAGTCGAGTAAGAATTGCGAGCTCCACTCTCGGTCTATCCAGCCTTTGCCCGACACTTGATGGGTTTTGCCGTCGATGGTGACTTCACCGGAGACATCAATAAACGGTTGGCTGTAGTAATACGAAGCCACCTGACCATCGGCGCTTTTGGTGCTGTAACCTTGCTCGCCTTGCTTTTGATAAGGCGCAGTGCTGGTAAGCGTCAGCGAATAGCCAAACTGTTCGGAGTTTGCATTCAATGTGGCAGTGAAGAGATCGGTGGTTGAAGAAGTCCACTGCCAATCATCGAGGTAAACCCGAAATGGTGAAGAATCAACGCCTGCGAGAGAGGCTTGATCGCGCGACCATTTTTCATCGGCGTAGTGTTTGTCTGCGGTCGTGACTGCGCTGTGCGCCATGTAGATTTGTTGAGCTTGCCACTCGGTTTTCTTCACGTCATCTTCGTCCTTTGGCGGCGCAGCAGCAAAGCGAAATTGTGTCCACTGGACGCCAAGTGGGTTGCCGTTTGCATCGATTAAGTTAGCGGTTAAGTACCACCATTCATGACGAAAATCCGGGTGTGCTTGATGATCGGTAGGAAAGGTGAGTTCAACCCCTTTTTCTACGGGTGTGAATAGGTTGCTCTCGCTTTGCATATCTCCACTGCCCAGCAACGTGCCCATATTTTGTTGTTGGGGATCTTCACAACCGAACAGGAACAGACTGCTCATGAATAGAGTAAGTGTGCTTGCTAATCGAACCATCACAACACCTCGCTTTGCAAACTGGATACGACAGGCTTGCTGACCAATCGCCACAGCGGAATCAAGGTTGCAATCACTGCCACCAAGATGGTGATCGCCGCAATACTGAGCGCATCACTCCAATTCCACAGATAATTTAAGCTCCAACCAAAAGCGCGTAAGGTGACGATGTCTGTCAGCACGTAACCCACCATGGCTCCTAAAGGTAGGGCGATAACAAGGGTAAAACTGACCAAAGCGACGATCTGTCCGACCACCATGGTCATTAATTTACGACGGCTGACGCCAAGTGCGTACAGCCTTGCAATGGCGGCTTTGCGCGCGTCGAGTAACATAAAACAAGCACTGAACAAGCCAATCACTGCGACCATCAACGTCACGCCGTTGAGTGCGCGTGTAATGGCGAAGGTCTGCGAGAAAATATCCAACGCGATGGATTTGATTTGCGCCTGATCGTAGAGCTGACTTGGATGCAGATTCAGTTGCTCGCGCAGTTGGTCGTATACGATTTGTGGGTCACCTGAGACTTTAATTCCAAGACTTGTTGGCAAGTCGGTAAATCCGCTCTCTTGCCATAGCTTTGGTGCTAATAACACTTCACCGTTGGGTGAGCCGTAATCGTGGAATATCGCACCCACAAGTAGGCTCTTATTTGGAATGGCATCAAGCGTGAGCTCGCTACCCAGTGATAAACCCAGTTTGACCGCGGTTGGTTCACTGATCGCGACTGACTCACCTTGGTAAAAACGCTGCCAGAAGTTCTCCAAATGCGATTTGAACACCATGGTTTGCTCTAAGGTGTCTTTATCTTTGGTGCCAAGCAAAATCGGTAAACCTTGCAGGTTATCGTCGACGTAGTATTGTTTGTAGACGGTCTCAACCTTGTCGAACTGCCCTAATGCGCGCTCTACATCTGCGATTTCCCCTTGGGCAGGGCTAACGTAAATATCGGCGTGCAGTCTTTGTTCTAACCACTGTTTTAGGGTGGATTCAAAACTGCCCACTAAGGTGTTCATCCCCATATTGGCTGTAACGGCGAGTAGCAGTGCCATCATGGCGAGAGAAAGCGGAGAAATCAGCTCGCGCAGCTCAGCAAACAGATACTGCATCAAACCGGAAGTGGTGCGTTTTTCACACCAATTGGCTAACACGCTGAGTGTTTTGGGTAAGTACAAAGGAATCGACACCACAAGCACGCCGAGCCACGCCATGGTAAATCGGTGGTGTTCACTCAGCCATAACCCTGCGAGTGCGAGAGTTGTCAACGCAGCACCTATCAAGAACAATTGGTTTTCGTTAGAGGCTTCAGGTGCTTGATAAAATCCGCCATGAGAGGAAAGCGGCTGGCGCACTCGCTGTTTAAAGTGCTGCCAACACGCCAATAGGGTGGCGGCTAACGTGAGCAGCAATGCTTGCGCCCACCATTGCCATTGCCAAGTGCCGGGCAGCAGTGTCGCACCGTAAAGTTGTTCTAAAGTCAGTGCCACGGTCGGATGCAACCAGTGGCTAAGCTGCATGCCCAATACAAAACCCAGCGAAGCGCCGATGGTAACGAGAAGAGTGAGTTCAACCAACAGCGCAGAGAACACAATGCTCGGCGCAACACCTGCCTGTTGGATTTGTACTAACAGACGATTGCGTTTCAGCAAACTGTATTTTACGCCGTTGTAGGCAATGAACAGCCCGACTAAAAAGGCAAGTAAGCTCATTGCTGTGAGATTGAGGTGAAAGCTGTCGGTCAGCGAGCCAAGGTCTGTGCTTTGATTGTTGGAAATCCATTGCCCTTGATCGCCAATCAGCTTCTGCCAATTTGCTTGCGTGTCTTTATTCCCTTTAACACCCGAATGGAAAACCGCAATGTAACTGAGCTGTCCTTGTTTATTGAGCAGTTGCTGGGCAAAACCAATGTCCATCAACATTCGGCTACCTAACTGCCATTCGTCGGGTAGCACCACCACTTGGGTTGGAATGTCGTCCAGAGTTAGGGTTTCTACTTCTCCTAAGTTTTGATGTTGAGATTGACTCATCATCACGATTGGCTTGCCAGCTAAAAGCTCAGGTAAAGGTAACGCACTATCGAACAAAGATACGTTTTGTTGGTTTTCTGAAGAATAGCGCGAACGTGAAGAGATGGCGGCAATCAACTCGCTGCCTTGTACTGACCAGCGACGCCCTTGTTCGTCTCTCACTCGCCCTTCGATTACAGGTAGCGCTGCACTGAGCCCGTTTTGTCTAAGGGTGAAGTAGAGCGATTCGGGCAGATAGTTTTGCCCTGCTGGTGGAATAATTACGTTCTGAGCTTGTGCGCTAAGCTGCTCGGTAGACTCCGCATAACTGCGCTTGGCATTGAGGTTGATGGCTTGCACCGCAACAAACAAGGTCACGGCCAGCACGATACCGATCAGAATTGCGGCGGCTTGCAGTGGCGCCTGCCGATAGTGCGCTGCAAACAGATTCAGGGCGAGTCGAGTATGAGTGAATCTGGTGTTTGATAGCTTAGCTTGCTTCATGGCGAAGCTCATGTTTGTTTTGGTGATGACCGCCATGCAACTGACTATTTTCCAAACGCCCATCCTTCAAACGTAATTGGGTTTTCATAAACTCAGCGCATTCAGGGCTGTGGGTGACTAACAGTACTGCCGTATTGCCTTGGGTGGTGATTTCACTCAGTAGTTTCATCACTTCCAAGCCCGCTTTTTGGTCGAGGTTTCCTGTGGGTTCATCAGCAAGTAGCAGTTTAGGTTTGTGTGCCAATGCGCGTGCGATAGCGACTCGTTGCTGTTGACCGCCGGAAAGGGCAGAAACATGCCTGTCGAGAAGTTGGCTGATACCTAGAGTCTCGACCAAATAATCGCACCAGTCGTTCCATTTCTGTTGATTCAAATGCAGGGGGAAGGCGATGTTTTGCTGCACGTTGAGCGGCGTTAATAGATTGAATTGCTGGAAGATAACACCGAGTTTTTGATGTCGAAATCGGCTCCATTGTGGGTCTTTCCAAGCCGCCGTGTTATCGCCATCTAACCACAACTCACCATCGGAAAGCGGCTCAAAGCCAGCGATGACATTGAGCAAAGTACTTTTGCCGCTGCCACTTGCGCCCGTCAGCGCAACACTCGCTCCTGTGTTCAACGTGAAGTCGACGCCTTCCAACACGCGATGTGTCTCTTTGCCATCGACAAAGCTTTTGCTGGCGTGTTTGAGTGTGACAAGTGGGCTTTCCATTTCCTCTCCCTGGATTAAAAAGGTGTCGTTTCTTTTGGCAATGGCTATTGCAGTTAGTTCTCTAGAAACTTTAGACAACAATCAGATAAAAACAGCGATTTACATCGATTTCTTAATAACTTGTACTGAAAAGAAGAGGGAATAGATTAAACGAGGAAGGGATATGACAGGCATTAAAAAAGCCCGAGTCAGACTCGAGCTTTCAAATACATTCAGCGTGGTCAGCTTACACGTAGTACGCTTCAACTTCGCCTTTAAGCTTGATTAGCATTGGGTTACCGAAACGGTCTTTTGCTTTAGGAGAAGCAATTTTTACCCAACCTTCGCTGATGCAGTATTCTTCTACGTCAGTACGCTCTTGGCCGTTGATACGAATACCGATTTGGTGCTCGAAGCATTCTTTGATGAAGAATGGGCTACGTGGGTTACCCGCTAGGCGATCTGGTAGAGCTGGTTTAGCTGTATCTGTCATTTTGTTTGACCTTGAAGTCATTAAAAAAAGTGCGTCATTGTAGTCAGTGCAAGGCGAGTGTTCAAGGATTGTGACTGGTTTTTAATGAACTGAACTGCAATAAAGCCCTAATTTTTATCTATCTCCTTTTGCTCTTTCGGTGAGTCCTTTTAAAATTAATTCAATCATTGTCTTTTTATCATTTTGATTCTCTTACTAGTAAACAGTTTCTCAGGTTCTCGTTGTTTATACTATGGTTATTAGGTGCGATAAGTATTAGGAAAACAAATGGAACTTGTGATCTTAGCTATCGCTAGATTTCGAAGTGATCAAAAAGAAGCAATGAGTAAAAACTTCGTCAATTTAGCGCAGTGCTTAACTGAGAATGGACATCATGTTGTCACTGTTACTCCAACTGAGTTTCGTTCTCATATTAAGGTTGAACAACATACCTTTCGTAATGAGAGTCGATATGAATCTCTGTTTGAGGGGCTGATGAATCTTATTTACTTATGTAGAGAGCTCAACAGGCTGATCGAGAAAACCAACAGTGCGAAGGTTAACCTACATATTGCTACGCCTATAGAACTATTGGTGGTTTTTTTCTTTTTAAAATCTCGATATCAAAAGCAGACGACTTTATCCATTTGGCAGTCATATTTGACCTTAGACGAGGTCCGTAATAACAAGCATTATTTTTTTCGGAATTGGTTTAAGTATTTACATTTATTGCTATTTAATTCGTTTATCAGTGCGCTTTTATACAAGCGTTTGTTAGACAATTTTTGTCAAGCGATTGTGCACAGTAACTACCAGAAATTTCAGTTATCTTCTCTGTCTCATTTGCCAGTCTATTTCATTCAAAATGGGGTTTTTTCTGAGCACTTTTCGCGACCCATTCCTGCAAAGAAGACACAAAGAATGTCTTTACTTTATATCGGCCATTCTAAGCCATCAAAAGGCGTTGACGCTTTAATTGAATTGGCTGCAATACTAAAGAAGCGAGAATGTATCGATTTTGATCTAACGCTCTGTCTCAGTGGCTTCGGCGACCAAGCAAATATAGAGAAACTTGTTTCTAAACATGAGCTACATCACCAAATAGAGTTTAAAGAGAGCATTGATATTTCAGTTGAGATGGCGAGTGCAGATTTGTTGGTTTTACCGCTAAGGACATGTGTCGGAACGAGCCTAACACCTAACCTAATCGTGGAGGCGGTATCTTGCGGATTACCGATTGCGATTCCTGATTTTAAGCAATTATCGGATGTCATTCAATTCGGTTCTAATGCCATTGAAATTGATCTGGATGATTTAGAAGCGAGTGCAAGTGCGATAGAGAACGGTTTTAAGTTAGGTCAACTTGACCAGATGTCTAGAAATCAAATAGAGCAGTTTAAAGTTCGTTATACGTTAGAAAGTTTTGTGTCTGGCTATGCGCGAACACTCGGCCTTGGGTAGGAGGGAGTATGGATAAAATTAGCTTTATCGCTCCGTGTTTTAATGAAGAGTCTGTCATCGAGGAGTATTACTCGCGTTTGTGCGAAATTGCTAAGCAATACGATCAGTATTTGTTTGAGTTTGTTGTAGTTAATGATGCTAGTTTTGATAAAAGTGCAGTAATTTTAGACAAGCTGGCTATGGCGGATGAACGATTAGTGATCGTGCATCTTGCTGCGAATGTTGGGCAGCAAACCGCTTTGTTTGCTGGAATCGAAGCTGCAACTGGAGATATTAATATTACCATTGATATCGATCTTCAAGATCCCCCAGAAGTTATTACACAGTTCTTGGAAGAGATCGATAAAGGCTTTGATATCGTCCATGCCCAACGCTTGTCGAGAAGAAATGAAACCGCTTTTAAGCTAATTAGTGCAAAATTGTTTTACCGCTTTTTATCCCTTACTTCTCCCGCTAATTTAATTGAAGATTGCGGTGATTTTCGAGCATTTACTAAGCCAGTTAGAGAGACCATTTCATGTTACCGAGAGAAGCACAAATACTTGAGGGGTATTTTTGCCATTATCGGATTTAATCAAACCATTATTCAATATGAACGTGATGGTAGACATGCAGGAGAAACGAAGTATTCACTTACTAAGATGTTTGCTTTAGCGTCAGACGCGGTACTTAATTTTTCCCGCTTTCCTATTCAACTGATGTTTGTTATCTCAACATTGATGTGGTCACTTGGCTTGTTATATCTCACCAAAGCACTAGTAAGTAAGTTCGTTTTTGGCACAACTGTCGATGGTTGGACATCAATCATCTTTTTCCAAGTCTTTTTCTCAGGGATTTTATTGTTCTTTATTGCCTTAATCGGCTCTTACGTCGGGCGAATTTTCGAGCAAGGTCAAGACCGACCCGATTACATTATTCGTTACACAAGGAATATAAAGAGTAGCGATGAAGATAGTTAAGTTTGGTTCAGTGGGTATCATGAATACTCTGGTCAGTTACCTCGTTTTTTGTGTTCTTATTTATTTTGATGTCTATTATTTGACATCTTCTGTTTTGTCTTTTTTAGTGGGTTCTGCCTTTAGTTACATCATGAACTCAATATATACGTTTTCTGTTTGTACAAATGTAAGAAGCTTTTTTAAATTCATCACCATAACGGCAGGATCATTGTTCTTGAGTGTTTTGCTGCTTTATATCTTTAAAAGTATTGTAGGCATTCATGTTCTCATTTCGCAGATTTTGGTCGTGTTGATTCGTTTCCCAATTGTATATCTATTAATGAAACGCATCATCTTTAATCAAGCTCATTTGTTTCAGCGCTGAAAAGAGGTGACTTATGAAAACGAATCGGCAAGAAAAACAAGATTTCTACAGTGATTCTGAAACGGTGAAAAAGTATGAAGATCTACGTTTTTCAAATGTTGGTGGACAATTTGTACATCAGTCTGAAGTGTCTTTGTTTTCACAGTTTCTTAATATCTGCTCCTTGCAAGAGTCAATTCTAGATATACCCTGTGGCACGGGAAGAATGCTTCCAACTATTAAGGCGTCTGGCTTTAAAAAAGTTTATGCGGCAGATTACTCTGATGAGATGCTCGCAGTTTGTTACGAGAACCCTTTGTTCCAAAAAACACATTTTTCTAAACAAGACATCTATTCAACGACATATCCAGAGCAGCAGTTTTCAGTAGTATTATCTAGTCGTTTTCTGTTTCATTGCGATGATCAAGATCGGTTGTTTTCGGAGTTTGAACGGGTAATTGCACCAGAAGGATATCTTATTTTTGATAGCCTAAGGTGGTCTCCGCGAACTTGGACCCGACTTTTTTCTGAACAGCTAGGAGGAGATGTTTACACCAATAGCACATCTAGTATTTACAAGTTGGCAGATGCACACGGTTTCGAGGTTATAGACTCTCAAGTGATCCTGCTCTTTCCTAGCTTTGTCTATAACTTTATTCCAGGCATTTTAATGCGCCCGTTGATATGGCTTGAGTCAATTTGGCCGAGTTTACTCAAAACGAAACAAGTTTGGATACTTAAGAAGCGATGAGTGAAGCAAGAGTTAGATGGCTACTTGGGATTAACTTAAGTCTGTTATTCGGTTTTTATGTTTACATCATATTCAATCTCGCGCTCGTTAATGATGATTACATGGCGCTTTATACCACATGGTTAATGAGCGTTGGGAAACGGCCGAATCTTGACTTCAATGTTGATAGCTATACTTTGCTTTTTGATTGGATGACGCCAGTTTACTTTTTCTTTGGCGAACGATTCGAGCTTATTTACGTTTTTCGTTCGTTTTTTGTTTTGTTTTTGTTGGCGATAGGTTGGCAAGTCTATGTGCTTCTTCGCCAAATATTTACAGTCAATATTGCACTCACTACATTGTTATTGCTCTTTGCCTCTTCTGCGATGGTGATGCGTGGCATTGACCTTCGTCCTGACCTCGTTATTCTTTTTCTTTGGTTACAAATAATCATTGTGTTGTATGTGTGCCCAGGAAGTGATGCTCATAAATTGTTTTGGGTGGGGTTATTATTCGGGCTTGCGATACTCTTCAAATTTAAGGCGATTTTGATTGGCGTAGTGATTGGGCTCTTCGGGCTTATTCGGCTAATTCAAAAGCGCTCCGTACGTGACTTTGTCTTGGATGTCAGTGCGCTTTTGTTAGGCATTATCTCTTGCGTAGCTTTGTTTGTTGCGACCGTTGGAATCTCTTCACTTGAACTGTTTTTGTACACGACGTTTGATTTATTTCTGTATTCGACATCGCATGTTAGTGACGCAAACTCTCTGAAGGTTGATGTACTGATACAGTACTTTTTACATGATATTGTTTATTGGCTGTTTGCTCTCATAGGAGTGGGAATATGTGTCGGTAAGTGGAAAGTACTGTCGTTTAAGCAAGCTCAGTTTTTGATAGCTTTGGTTATATTAGCTGTGTTGTCGGTTTTGGCTAACCCCCACTATCATGCATATAACTTGGTCACACTTTACCCTATACTTGCGGTATTTGTTGCGTTCTCAATCCAGTACGTTGTTTCATCTACTCGGGAGTGGTCGAAAGGGACGGTCGTCACTTGTATCGTACTATTCTTGATTGTGATTGCTCGTATCCTCCACTATCCGGTACAACATAATAATCAGCACCAAGTCGCCCTACAAACATTCATAGAAAGGCACACGCAAGTTGACGACGCTGTCTTTGCCTATGAAGGAATAGGTCTTTTTCGTCCATCTACTTATCATTGGCGAACATCTGCCATCAAGATAGACAACTACTATCGGGGTCAGTATGACGTTTGGCAGGAAATTCGTGCAGTAAAGCCGATACTCATCGTCGAAAGTTATCGAATTCCTGATTGGTTATTAGAGGAGGACCGTGATGCTCTTCGGCAACACTATGTATCTATTGCTCCGTTTATTCTGACTCTTGGGTTAAAAACACAATCTAGTGTTCGAGGCGATTTACTGCGCTCGGGTTGGTACGTGCTTGAGAGTGATCGCTTGAACCGTTGCTTTATTGATGGTGTTGGTGTGTCTGTCGGAGAGAAGATATGGCTCAACTCCGGAGCGTATACACTGATGTCCCAAGATGGTACTTGTACTCTTCATTGGTATTTTTCTCACCTTGGCATTGAGGCGCTCAGGCAAAGCAATCCTGAGAGTTCCCCCTATTTGTTTGGCCCTTAGCAAAAAGTTGTAGAACCTAGTTTTGTTCCCCTATAACCCCTTTAAATACTGCGCGTTGGCTGTTGGTTGAATCATGTCATTCAGCGTTTGGATGGCTAGTTCGCTGTGATCTTCAAGTAGAGCTAAGAACGTGTCAGTCAACTCAGGTTTGCTTGCTGAGACTTTCGTTTCGGTCTGGATATCACGCAGATCGATCAACACATCGGTAAACAATTGCGGCAGATCGTGCAGCACTTGCAGGTTTAAGACGTTGTGCTCGCTGTAGATTGAATTGTGGCTGCCTTTCTGTTTTTGCACCACGTAAGGATTGTCTTTTAAGTTGATGATAGATGTGCGTTTATCACAGCGTTTCAAACAACCTTTGTTGACCTTCACCTTACGGCATCCTTCGGTTTGTTGGAACAAACATTGGCGGCTCGTGAGTAGGGTATTTGGATGATAAATGCTGTAGAAGCTGCGCATGTTTTTCGGACGCTTTATGTGACGCATCTGCTTCATATTCAGCTCGTTAGAAACAAACGCGCCACTTGCCGCGAACTCGTCTTGAAGGCATTTAAACGCGTATGAGTTCACCGTGTTCATTTGTGGGCCTGCCACCCAGCCTAAGCCGAGCTCTTTTGCGATCATGCCGGCGCCTGAGTTGTTGGTGATCAACAACTCAGGTTGGATGGTTTCCAAAAATACGCGCGCGGCGTGGTAGTCTTCGCCAATCAAAATGGCTGGGAACCAAGGTTTGAGCATTGGGTTGGCTTGGAACAACTCAATCATCGCGCTCAGTTCGCCAGACAATCCCATTGGCAACTGATAGTAAACATCAATGTCGTGGTATTCGCACAGCATGGCTTCTTGTGCTGACGAGATCAGAACCGATAATTTTGGCGCACCTTGGCGAGGTTCTGGTTGAGGTAACGCTGGCAGAGTTGGTACATCAATCGACCCTTTCAAGCTGCTGCCGGATACTTGTGTCGAAGTGACATCGAACGACTTAGTTTGCTCTGCCACTTTCTCAATGATCGCGGTTTTGTCGTCGTAGAGTTTCTTTTTCACCGCTTGCACATCATCGGCGGATTCGCATTTGTAGATCTTCGAGAAGTGTTTTACGGCGTGATCGCGAGGGTTGTCGATGTACATCGCTTTACCGAAATCGCCTTGTAAAAATGCGTTAGAGAAATCACGGTTAAATACGGTGTATAACTCTGTGGTGTCTTCAGAGAGTTCCAAACCCTCGCACAAGCGATCAATCTGTTTACGCCAGTTATCGACCACGGTATAGACGTAGTGCGATTTCTTGATTCGTCCTTCCACTTTTAAGGAATACACACCCGCATCAGCAAGCGCTTCTAAATCGCTAAATGCGGAGTTGTCTTTCATATTGAGTGGGTAGTTGTTGCCTGTTTTGGTCGTTTCGTACTGTTCGCGACAAGGTTGGCTACAGCGTCCACGGTTACCTGATGCGCCATTGCGAGCTGAACTGATGTAGCAAATTCCGGAGAATCCGATGCAGTATGAGCCGTGGACAAACACTTCCATCATTACGTTGTGCTCGCGACCAAATTGCGCCAGATGTTTTATTTCATCGATGTTAAGTTCGCGAGATAAGTTTACTCGGCTTGCGGTGAGCTGGTTGAGAAAGAGGATTTGGCCTTCGTTATGCGTGTTCAGTTGCGTTGACGCGTGCACATCCAAATCGGGAAAGTGATGTTTGAGAATATAGGTCAGACCGAGATCTTGCACGATCACGCCATCGATTTTGGTGGTGTTCAGTTGGCTGAGTAAGCGAACAATCGCCGGAATTTCACTTTCTAAAATCAGCACATTCAATGTTAGGAAAATCTTACAGCTGTGCTGATGAGCCAACGTTAACACGCCATTTAAGTTATCTAAGGTGAGGTTGGTCGCTCGGTTACGAGCATTGAAGCGGTCGAGCCCACAGTAAATTGCATCGGCGCCAGCGGCAATGGCGGCTTTGATGGAATCTAAATCACCACCGGGTGCTAATAACTCAAATTGATCGCGTGTCACTACTTTTCTCTTTCTTACTAAAATAGGCTGCAAATGTTACGTATTTCACGCTTTTGATGCTCAGCTAGTTAACGCTTTATTAATCTGAATCAATTAATCCGTGTTACACGGTCGACTCTTGAGTGGGTAGAGTGCAATTCGCGATAGCGGAATTTGACTTCTATAGTTTTCCTACACTTGGTTTTTCTATATCTAGTTTTCGACTCAGAGAGAGGAAGGGACGACAAATGAAAAAAGTAATCATTGGGTTGGTCGTGGCGTTGACGTCATTGAGTGCATTGGCTGGGGAGGGTGTGGTAACCGTTGCGAGCACGCATTCAGCAAAAAATACGGCGGATAAATTTGTCGCTATCGCGCAAGAAAAAGGGTTGAACGTCTTTGCGCGCATTAACCATCAAGAGAATGCCACGAAAGTCGATATGACGTTGCGACCAACCGAAGTTATCGTGTTTGGAAACCCTAAAGTAGGCACGCCACTGATGATCTGTGCGCAGGAAGTGGCGCTCGATTTACCCCAAAAAGTGTTGGTGTATGAAGATGATGAAGGCAAAACGTGGTTAGCTTATAACGATCCTATTTATTTAAAGCAGCGCCATCATATTGAAGGCTGTGACGAGGCATTGAACAAAATCAGCGGCGTGCTGGGCAATTTAACCAACGCGGCGGCGAAGTAGGGCTGGTTATTGGCTTCGCTTTTTTTACTCCGAAAACGAAAAAGCCAACCTCACAAGGAGGTTGGCAAATCTTACCTAGATTGGGGGAGGTAAGATCAGGAGGTGGCGAGTACGCTGTGCACTTTTGACTTAATTGAGTCAGACTGCGTGCCGAAAATCGCTTGTAAACTGTCGCCAATCACTAACACATCTCGCGCGCCAAGTGCTTTTAGCTTAGCAACATCAACGTTAGCGATGTCTTTCACCGAGACACGCAGACGAGTGATACACGCATCGACTGACTTAATATTGGCTTTGCCGCCCAATGCAGCTACTACATCCACCGCAATTTCATCAGGCTCTCCGGTAATCTTCACTTCTGCAATGTCGGTTTCACGACCCGGCGTTTTCAGATCCAACTTCACAATTAGGAAGCGGAACAAGCCGTAGTAGAGCGTCGCCCAGATTGGACCGATGATGATGAACATCCACGCGTTGCTCGACATTGGGTAGTAAAGGAAGAACTGGATCGCGCCGTGCGCAAAGTCAGTACTGTGTTTGATTTCCAAAAATGCGGTGATCGCAAACGCAATACCAGTTAGGAAAATATGGATCACGTACAGCACTGGCGCGACGAATAGGAAGGTAAATTCGATTGGCTCTGTGATACCAGTTAACCAAGAGGTCAACGCCGCAGACATCATCAAACCGCCGACGATTTTCTTACGCTCAGGAGACGCGCAGTGGTAAATCGCCAATGCCGCTGCTGGTAGCGCCCACATGGAGTACATAAAGCCACCAGACAGATAACCTGCGGTTTTATCGCCCGCGAAGAAGCGAGTGAGCTCACCGGTAAACTCTTTGCCGGTTTCTGGGTCTACATAGCTGCCGACTTCAAAGAAGAACGGCGCATTCCAGATGTGGTGCAAACCAACCGGGAGTAGTGAACGTTCGCCCGCGCCGTAAACCGCCCACGCGAGTACAGGGTTTTGGTACGCTGCCCAATGAGAGAATGCATCAAGAAGTTGTCCGACAGGTGGCCATGCAAACGCGAGAATCGCACCAACGACGATCGCCGATAGACCGGTGACAATGGGCACAAATCGCTTACCCGCGAAGAAGCCCAAATATTCCGGCAGTTTGATGTTGTAGAAGCGGTTGTACATGATTGCCGCCACCGCACCGATAAAGATGCCGCCAAACACCCCGGTTTGCAGCGTCTCAACGCCCATGATCGTGGCGTCAGTTTCTAGGCCGCGCAGGCCAGTCACGATACCGAGCGATGCGTTCATAATAATTAGGCCAACTAAGCCTGCGAGCGCAGCCGCACCGTCATTGCCTTTTGATAACCCGAGCGCCACACCGACCGCAAACATCAACTGCATGTTGCCGAACACGCCTTCACCGGCGGCGAGCATCACTTTGTTGACCGCGTCTGGAATAAACGCAAAACCCGCGTTACCAATACCCAGCATCAAGCCAGCCACCGGTAACACCGCCACAGGCAGCATCAACGACCGCCCTATTTTTTGTAGTTGTCCAAATATACTTGCAAACATGGTTTCCTCCTGACGAATGCCAGTGTTGTAGGACCTGATTCCTTCAGGTCATGTTGTTTCACGTAAGGTCAGGATGATCATAGCGAGCAAGGCGGCGCCTAAGGTTACAAAAGGCAATCAGTTTGTAAGTGGCCGCTTACAAATCTCTTACACCGAGAAGTGAAAATTGTAATCGGCTCGATTGTGCATGGGCGTTTAAGAATGCATCATATTGGCCAGCGCCAAACTCAGGGGCAGGCACAGGGACGGACACAGGGAAAGTAGGATGGAAAACAAGCAGATACTGGTCGTCGATGACAACCTCGACCTTCGCGAAGCATTGTCAGATTACCTTGGTCGCGCTGGATTTGAAGTGCTTTGCGCGGAAAACGGCGGCGTGATGTGGCAACTGCTCAACGATCACCATCCTGATTTAATCATCCTCGATATTATGATGCCCGGTGAAGACGGCTTTACCCTGTGCCAAAAACTGCGCAAAAACTCCGATATCCCGATCATTATGCTGACCGCCGTCACTGAAGAAGCCGACCGAGTCGCAGGGCTAGAAATGGGCGCCGATGACTACATCACCAAATCATTCAGCCCGCGAGAACTGCTCGCGCGCATCAAAACGATTTTGAGACGCAGCCAATCGACCGCCAATAGCAAACTGACGCGTAAAGTGCGTTTTGACGATTGGTTATTAGATACCGTAACCCGGCAACTGACCCACGTTGCTAGCCGCGAGGTTAAGCAACTGAGTGGCGCGGATTTGTCGCTGCTCGGTTTGTTCGTCAACCACGCGCAATCAATATTGTCTCGCGATGACATTGCGCGCGAGATCTGGGGACGCGATGCAGACCCGTTTGAACGCGGCATTGACGTGCAGATCAGCCGCTTGCGTCATCACCTTGAAGATAAAGACCGTTCGCTGATCCTAACGGTGCGCAACAAAGGCTACATGCTGACCACGGACGTACATTATGAGAATTAAACGCTGGACGGGATCACTGGTCGTTCGTACCAGTGTGTTCTTGTTGCTGGTGATCATTCTGGCGCAGGTATTATCCGGGATTATCTGGTATCAACACGCCAGCGAGCGCGATAAAGAAGGCCTGACCACCACGGTCAAAAGCTTAGCGCTGAGCGCTTCTTCCACCATCGCTTTCTTTCAAACCCTCCCTTCGGAATATCGCCACTTGGTGCTCAATCAACTACGCAATATGGGCGGCACGCGCTTTTTCGTCTCACTCAACAATCACCAGATTGACGTCGACCCACTGCCAGAGAGCGAGCGCAAAACGTTGGTCATCAACCAAGTTCGTGAAGTATTAGAAAGCGAGCTGAGCGGCATTCCTAATATCGAGGTGGAGTTCACCCAGCGCGACAAACTCAAAGTGTTCAACAACGAGCTACCTATCGATGAACTGCCACTATTGTGGGCGCATTATTCGCTTTCGTTTGGTGATCTCAACCCACCCATTCTGGTGATGCAGGTCGAAGTCGCACAGAACGAATGGTTTTATCTCGCGGCGGTGCTACCCGCGCCTTACATCAACCTAGAGACTAACTATTTTGAGCTGCGCCAATGGCTGACGCTATTGGTGTCCGCGCTAATGCTGTTGCTGTGTACCTGGTTTATCGTTCGCAAAGAAATTCAACCCATTCGAGAACTGGCAAAAGCCGCAACCCTGATGTCGAGCCGATTAGACGTGCCCGAAGTCTCTGAGCGAGGCAGCAACGAACTGAAAGCAGCGGTACGTGCGTTTAACAAAATGAATCGACGCATCGACAGCCACATTAAAGACCGCGAGATGCTGTTCAGTGCCATCTCCCACGATCTGAAAACGCCAATAGCCTGCCTAAAACTACGGGCGGAAATGCTGGATGACGACGCCGACCGAGAACGCTTTATCCGCCTGAGTAACGACCTAGATTTGATGGTCAAAGGCGCATTGCAATGCATTAAAGAGACCGATATCCACGAGGAAATCGAGCCGATCAATTTCACCCAACTGATTCAGCACATTTCCGCCAATATCGCCGATGCGCCGGACACAATTCGCATCCACGGTGAAATCCGCACCCACTTTGCTGGTAAACCGTTAGCGATTAAGCGCTGCATTCAGAATCTGGTCGATAACGCGCTCAAATACGGCCATCAAGCGGACATTACGCTGAGTGAAAGCCCAGAGTCGATCCAGATTGAAATTGAAGATCACGGTGACGGTGTTGACGATTTATTACTTGAAAAGCTCTGCCAGCCATACTTCCGCGCTAGCAACGATAAAGAAGGCAGCGGGCTGGGGTTAACCATTTCACAGAGTATTGCAAAGGCTCATGGCAGCAACTTGTTGCTGAGCCATTCTCAGTTTGGCGGCCTCTGCGCCACACTGACTTTCCCGAGAGACTGACTATGAACAAACTGGCATTCTTGTTCCCACTGTTGCTCGCCCCTTGCGTCGCTCGCGCTGAGTCGCCACAAGGGGTAGAGTTTTTACATTGGTGGACTTCTGACGGCGAGCAGCAAGCGCTGCAAACACTTAAAGCTCAGCTAAAACAGCACGATATAGAGCTGCTGCAAAGCCCGGTGTTAGGCGGTGGTGGAGACAGTGCGATGACGGTACTGCAAGCTCGCGCGCTGGCGGGCAATCCACCAAGCTTCGCGCAAATCGAAGGGCCAAGTATTAAAGCATGGGATGCCATCGGTATTTTGCACAACGTCAACGCAGTTGCCGATGAGCAGCGCTGGGACGAGGTGCTCTACCCGCTATCTATTGAAATCAATAAAACACAAAACGGCTATATCGCCCTGCCACTTACACTGCACCGCTTGAACTGGCTGTGGGTCAACCACAAGCTGCTTAAACAACTGAATCTTTCCGCACCGAAAAATTGGCAAGAAATGTTCGACGCAATGGAGCTTGCCAAGCAAAATGGTATCGTACCGATCGCGGTCGGTGAGCAGCCGTGGCAAGTCGCCCAACTTTTCGAGAACTTAGTGATCTCCACTGGCGGTGTTGAGTTCTACACCAATGCGATGGTTAAACTTGAAAGAGACAGCATCGACAGCGACACCCTGCGCCAAGCGTTGACGCAATTTCGTCGCCTTAGTTTGTTGATCGACAACCAATTACCCGACAGTAAGTGGGATACGGCGACCCAAGCGCTAGCCGACGGTCATGCGCTGTTTCAAATCGGTGGAGATTGGATTTTGGGTGAGCTGCTCGCCAATCAAGTCTCAGTTCCGCAAGAGATCGGCTGTTACCCAACGCCGGACAGCGATGGTGTATTCCTCTACAACATGGACAGTTTGGTGTTTATGTCGAGCAAATCGTTTTCTGCCGAGGCGGCTCAGCAAACCGCGAGCGCGCTGGCAGACGTCGAGTTTCAAGCTAAGTTCAATAAGGTAAAAGGCTCGATTCCGGTACGCACCGATATCGACATCAGCGATTTTAATCCTTGTCAGGTCCAGTCATATCAAGACTTTCACTACGGCGTTAAACACAATCTCGCTGTGCCGAGTATGATTGATTCGATGGCGGTCAATCCGGTAGCTCAGCAAGCGATAAACTCGGAAATCTTCCGTTTTTACCGCAATCCCAAAATGGAACCCGACGAGCTGATAAAACGCATTATTGCTATTTCGCAAAGCGGTTAATGGCAATGAATTTGTGCCGAGTGGAATAAAAAAGCCCCAATGATTGGGGCTTGAGTGAAGCGAAGTATGCTGTTTAGAAATAGTGGAAGATCGGCGGTTCATGCATCAAGAAGTTTTGATGAGAGATGTTCCACGCATACGCGCCCGCTAAGGTAAACACAACATAATCACCAATATCGACGTGGGCGACGTGTTGATTGCGTGCCAGCACATCTTTGGGCGTACAAAGCTGCCCAACAAAAGTTGCTTGTGCATGCTGAATTGGGTGAGAAATCTCGTGGTGCTGCTCGTTTTTCAGGATGACGAATGGATGATCATGGTTCTGCGCTGCTGGCGTGCGGAAGTGGTGAGTTCCCCCGCGCGCGATGACAAAGTTTTCGCCAAGATTTTGCTTAATATCCAGCACTTCCATCACGTAATAACCACATGCCGCCGTGATGAACCGTCCGCATTCAAAACGCAGTGTCCAACGTTGCACTTGCTCCTTGGCTATGAGGAATTCCAACTTGTCGCAAAACTCCATCCACGGAAAGTGTTGCTCAGGGTTTTGGTAGTTAATCCCCATGCCGCCGCCCAAGTTGATCATCAGCTCACCGAGTTCAAACTCTTGTTGCCACGCTTTCACGACTTGGAAATAGCGCTGCATTAACGCTAAGTGACGTTCAACATCGAGCTGATGCGACATCAAGTGAAAATGGAATCCTTTCAGTGACACTTGCGGGAAATCGCGCAGCAACATCAAAGCATTACCCAGTTCGGACTCGTCCAAACCAAAAGGGGTCGGCTTGCCGCCCATCGCCAACTTGCTGAGCGTGATGTCGCCGATATCAATGTTCATACGCAAAAAGATCGAAGCCGGGCGGTTGAGGCGCTCGGTTAGTGCTCCAATGCGTTGTAGCTCGGTGAGGCTTTCGACATGAATTGCATCGACATCAAGCTCAATCGCTTGTTGCAATTCACTTTGCATTTTTCCTGGGCCACCGAAGATCAATGGCTTATCGAGTTGTTGCTGGTGGAGGTGTGCCAGTTCCCCGCCAGATGCCGCTTCAAAACCATCGACATACGGCGCGAGCGTTTTGAGAATCGGGCCTGATGGATTGGCTTTGGCTGCGTAAAACAGCTCGACATTTTTCGGCAAAACGTGACGCAGTTGTTTGATGTGTTCTTCTAAGGCGTTTAGGTCATACAAGTACGCGCACAAGGGTTGATTTTGCTGCTGTGCGAGCGTGTGAACTTGTTGGCAAACGCGTGTCGGTAGAGAGAGTGAATTAGGCATGTTGCGCTCCTTTTTCGTGTTGCTGCCAAGGCGCGGCGACTTGGGTATAGCCCGACTCCTTATCGGCTTTTTGCATCAAACGCGTGGTGAAATTATTTTTGCTCGGGAAGTGACCGCCATTCAGCAACGCTTCTAGTTCCGGCTGTTTTCCATTCACTGATTGCCAACGCACAATGGCACTTTGCACCGCATTCCATAGCGTTTGCTCTAGTGGCTCGTCACCTTCTGCGATGAAGAAAATCGCTTCGCTGATATTGTTGATAAAGGTGCAGTATCCGATGCGATTCCAGCCTTGTTCGCGACTGTAGTAAACCGATTGTCGCGCGCGTTCAGACAAGTCAGTTAATGTTTCTGCTGGCCAGAACTCCGGCAGTAACTTGGTGCCTTCCAAATCACGAATCCAAACACAACACGGCATCTCTTGTTCAAAGCCAATCAAGGTGTTTTGTAAATGCGGCTCAAACGCCACCCCGTGTTTGAAGTAGTAGTTAAACACACCTGGAATTAGGCAATGCAAATAGCGTTCAAACCACAGTGTCGCGATGTCGGAATAGCGATTTTGCGTTGTACGCGCTTTGTTTTTAAGGCGTTGAGCAATGCAACTGTTGCCGTTTTTGTCGTAAGCAAACAGAGCGCCTGCGAGGGTTGGTTTTAAAATATCGACTTCGCTCAGCGAGAAATTTTCGCGATACAAAATCCCAAACGATTCGCGTGCTTTGGTGTTGTCATCCCAATTGCGCTCAGCGACACTTTCTAGATTCAACGTGGTGGCGTAAGGCTCCGTCATCACTTTAAATACGGGGTTGTGCAGCTGTTCGTTTTCTCGAATCGGTTTGAGAATCGACGTGAGCTGCACGGCGCTGTCGAGTTCGTACCACGCGTTTTTGCGCACGCAATTGGTTAATCGTACGTTGATGGAGAATTTCGCAAACCAGTCCATGTCTGGGTGGTAGAGGGTACGAACTGAAGAGGTTGGCTGCATCTTTTCACCACCTAAACCCAGTGGCGTGAGCTTGCCTTGTTCAATGGCACGCTTCACGCTTGGGTTGCTCAAAATGGTGTAGCTTTCCCAAGGATGGCAAGGGTAGAGGGTCTTCCCATTGCTGGTGGCGTGTTGTGGCGCGAGCTGTTGTAGCATGCGCTGCGCAGGGTTAGCTTCTCCGTCAGAACTCAGCACATCAAGTAAGGACGTATCCACTTCAAACCAGTACAGCGGGACTTGCGCGCCGACTTCTGGAGAAAACGCCAAGAGATCATCCATGGTGACGCCCGAACGACTTTTCGGGGTCGGATGGAAAGTATGCCCCCAAATCAGAGATTGTTCCGAAGCGATAAATTCGTTGTGATGCGATTTGGGCGCGACGTTGAGAAACTGCTCGGTAACCAGCACGCTATTTTCCAGTTGTTCGATCAGCTCATGGTTGAACGGGATCGCCAACACCTGCTTGAGATAGTTAAGCAAAAGCGTAAGAGTTTGCGTGGCATCCAATTTCGCCCAACCAGATCCCGGCATTTTCGCCCAAGGCAGTTCTGCCAATTTGATTTTGCCCAGTTTGCTCGCGTAGTGAATCGGCAAAACCAGCACGCCATTTTGTTGAGAAAGATGAACGGCTATCCGCTGTTTAGCGGGATAGTTGCGTTTTAACGTTTGGGGTAGCGATGTCGATTGGTAGTGCCATTCCACTTGTTGATTCGGTAGCGCAAATTCACGTAAGTAACAATTAAGAACACCCATTATCGTGTTGAGTTGGGCTTTCTCACGGTTGAGCTGCACCTCATGCGCGCGCAACTCGCTAGTCTGAGAGGATTGAGTTTGTAACATGTTGATTTCCAAATTTTGAGTGGAGAACCAGCGCGATCAAGGTGATTACGCTGACTATCGCAGAAAGTAGGAAAGGAACCTCAAGTAGCCCCAAGCTAGAAATGAAAGAAGCGCAAAATCCCGCTGCCACGCCACCCCATTTGGACATGGCATCAAAGCGAGAAAATACTTTGCCACTGAGTTTGCGATCCAGATTGCTCGCAAGATGCTGATGCAATCCGTGATAGCAACACACCATCGCGATGCCGAAGATAATTCTCGCAGCAATGAGTGCGGTTTCGGACGCAATCAAATGCAAAGCAGAACTCACGGCAAGCAATGCAAACCCGAGCCACAACGTGCGCAGCGGTTGATGGCGATTCAGCCCATCTGACAACACGTGGATTTTGCCTGCCAGCAACAGATAGACGCCATGCGGCAGTGCGTACAAAAAACCGATCCATGCGTGGTTAGTGATGCCATATTGCTGCACAAACGGCGAGAAATAAGGAAAGGTCACCACCATGGAAAACGCAAACCCGAACTGAGCAAAGAAGATCCAACGAATGGCATGCATTGCGTTTTTCTTTGCAACAGGTTGTTCTTGCTGAGATTCTGAGTTTGGCTTTTCGAGGTTTTGTTCGGCGGGTTTATCCGCTGGCAGTGTTAGCGTGATGCCCATCGCAATTAAAGGCAAAACGCATAACCACAGGTACGCGTTGAGCGGGTTGGTCTCTGACAAGCTCCAGCCGAGCCCAATGGGCGCAACGATCAGCGCCAAGCGAGCAGATAGCTGGGTTTTATTAAGTGACTTGCCGAGTGTTTTGGCTTCTTTAATTTGACTAGATAAGTAGCTGTTTGAGGCGGCCATGGTGCCGCCAAAGGTTCCTTGAACAATAAGACCAAACACAAACATGGCGAGGTTGTCTGCCAAGCCGCACAGTGAAAACCCTGCTGCAAGGCCAAGTTGTGCACGCAAGAGTGAGCGGCGGCGACCGTAGCGATCGGCAAAGTTGCCCCAAAATCGCGCCGCCAACGCAGTACAAAACGTAGGTAGGATAAACAATACCCCTGCCCAGTCTGCATCAATGCTTGCGCCTAACGTTGGCAACACGGCGGGTAGAAATAGCGGCATACCTAACGCGGCAAACGCAGCGATAAAGTGGCACAACAACACACTGTAGATGAGTTTGGTCATAATCGTTTAACGTACGCTTTTTTTGATGGCTTCTAAGTAGGCGCGTTGCGCTTCTTCGCTAGAAAGCAGCAAGAAGTTCGGAGCCGACAAACCATAGAACTTATTGATGTCACTCGCGCCGGAGGCTTCTTTCGAGAGCAAACTGCCAGAACTCAACAAGTACTTGGCGTACAAATCAGGTGCCTCTTGCAGTAACTCGCGTGCCAGTTTTGTCTCTAACCCTTCGCCTTCTAATCGGTTGAGTTGCTCTGCAATGCTTTTGGCCACGATAGCGTAAAGCGATGCTGAAGAGGCAATGCCCTTCGCTGCCATGGCTTCTACAATCGCTGCAATATCCAGTTGCAGTGTGATGGTGGTAAACATCTGACCGAGCGCCAATTCATTGTCGACTTTGATGCGTTGGTCGAGCAGTTCATCACAATCCACGGGAGTTGTTCCTGTTCCGTGTTTTTGGGCGGCATGCTCCGTTGCGAAGTTGAAGCGTTCAGGCCAAATTCGCGCCGCGTCGTTGTCTTTCATCGCGAGCGTCATTTTGCCCTGTTGATCAAATGCAACGATGGCGTTTTGCTGGTTGGACTCCAATGCGATGCCATAACGAAGCCACAAGGTGAGGTGCACTTGGCATAATAGGTCGACATAATCTTTGAACCACGCCAGCGTATCTTGTTGATAGTACTGCTCTGACAAGTGTTCTAAGAACAAGCGGTCGTCAGGCATTGGGCTTGCCAGTGCGGCAACCGGAACTAGCGCTTTGTCTTCGCAATGAATAAGTGGGTACTCACGTACGATGTACGCGAAGGTTTTATCCTCACCGACGTGTCCACCGTGTTTTTCGTTGCAATGGAACAAGCGACTGTTTAAGTCGGCGTCCGTTTGTTCAAGGTGGCTGAGTAGGCGTTCAAACCAGTGGCCGTCATACAGTGTTGAAGGCTTGATTAAGCGAATATTTTTCGTGCCTAGCGATCGCATGATCAGCGGAACTTTGATGTGAATGTGCGGTGCGTCGTTCACGACCACCGTACGAACGGAAAGCGTCGGCGTCACGTCTAGATACGTTAAAGGCGCTTCTATCACACCTTCGGGTAAGGCTTCTAAAGATCGCAGGGTGAGCGGATGTGCAGGGAACAGAACGTGGCTCAGTGCAAAATCAGCAGGAAGCCCAACTTGCTCCATGGTCGGCCAGCAATCAGGTTGTTCGCTGGTTAATGTCACCAGTGATTTTTCAATCGCAATCCAATGCAGAGCAAAGCTTGGTGCAAACTCGGGCGCGTACTTAGCAAGGTCTTCATCGCTCAGACCAAACTTCGCCCGCGCAGTTGGATAGTACGGATGGTCAAGGTAAGAAGCGATCTGGTCGGCTAGCAGCAGCTTTTTATGCCAAGAACCAAGCTCGGATATTGGTTGAGAAATGTGGTCTGCGTGATGATGAAACGCTTGGTCACACAGCGCTTTGTGTTTCTCTGCACATTCCAGTTCTTGAAGGTATCCCGCCAACAATTCGTGAGAGCTCTCATGCGCCAGTGTCGTTAGTAGTGTAATCCACTCTTTGTAATGTCGTTGATGCTCGACTTGGCCATTTTTCTCCACCCACCAACCTTGTGGTGTTTCGTCATTGGCGTGACCGTAGCGCCAGTGCTGCATGTAATACGTTGGCGCAACAGGTAAATACAACGTGAAATCAGAGTTGGCAAATATCAGCCAGACTTGCTCGTCTTGAGGAACCATTCCCCCTTTTGGCGCGTCGCTACTGAACTTGGCCTTCGACAAAATGCCAAACATGTCTTCGCGTAAGCAAGTGTCGATCAATCGTTGCGTTAGATACAAAGCGTTGTCATTCATGCTGCCACCTCACGAGTCGGAGCGAGATCGAAATTGCTAAGCGCGTTCTGCAGCGCTTGGTCGAGGTTTCGCCCTGATGGTGAGACAATCGAAATTCGGGCGAGATAATCCTTATTGGAATAACTCTGTTGGAAGTGTTCTCCAGCGGTTTTTAGTACCTGTTGCTGGGTGATGATATCGTCATCGTGTTGGATGAACGACGTCGAACCTCCGTCAATCACACCGCTGTGTTCTGCAACTACGTAGTGCACGTGCGCTGACCCGTGAATTTGGTAATCGCCGTCCAATCTTCGACCCAGATGCAGACCCAAAATCGTGCTAAACCAGCCGAAGTGAGCGAGATTGTTGAGCAAGAATTCGCGGCCATCTCCAATACTGCGGTAGTTGATTTCCACCAGAACTGGGCCGTTTTCCGTGATGATAAATTCGCTGTGGCAAACTCCAAAACCAACGCCGAACGCTTTCAGTTGAGCCAAGCAAGCTTCTCGGTGAGCAATGCCGTTTGGTCCGTTCCAGTCTGCGGCGGTTTCGATAAAGTAAGGCGGCTCAGAGAGCGACACATCAAAACCGCCCACGGCGATAAGTTGGTTACCGTCTCCTAAAGTTTCGAGCGTAACCAACGGTCCTTGAAGAAACTGCTCCACCAGAATGGCGGCGTTTGGGTGCTTTTGCCAAAACGCCTCGCAGTAAGCATCGAGCTCGCTTTGGGAGTCACAGCGCTGTACATCTAAACTTGCCACGCCTTCTTTGGGTTTTGCTACGACAGGGAAGGCCATGCCTAATGCCACATTCGAATGGCGATGCAGCAAACAGCTTTGTGTGTTGGGTAAGGATTTTTCATTTAACACTTGTCGAGTTAAGTGTTTGTTTTTGGCCTTTAACGTGACAGACCAATCTTTGGATGGGAGGCCAAAAAATTGCGCGCAGATGGCGGTGGAAGTTTGTAAGTGATCACTATTGCTAAAAATAGCGTCTGGCTTTAATTCATGCTCCGTGATGGTTTCGATGAGTTCTAATGGGTTGAAGACATCACATTCTAGAATGGTATCCGGATTAAAGTGACTATCACGACTCGCCAGCTCTAAATGGCTGAGCTTATGGTCGGTGATAAGAACGACGTGAAGGTCCATCGCTTTAGCTGCAGGCACGAAGCCGTGAGTGACTGCATCGTTAACGACATGACTTACGATAATCATCGTAGATTTCATGAGCTTTCCTAATTTTCTAACATTTTCTTCTAACGTTGATAAAGTCGCTCACGGTCGTCTTCCAATGTGCCTCTCGCGAGACGGAGGGCAGAAGTTTTAGTGTTTATTGTTATTATGTTTGGTTTTTTTTGTTGTTAGTTGTGTTTTTAGGGTAAATAAATATAGAGCATAAAATTAATATTGCAAATAGAAATAATATTTGTTCTTATTTCCATCCGTTGGCTTTATAACAACTAAACGGAATTATGGAATGAATAAATTATTGACCCTGACCCCCTTGGCGGTCGCGATTGGTTCTTCACTAGTAGCACCAAGCGCAGTGGCTTCAGAAGAGACGAACTCAACCTCATCAGCAACTGAAACGATTCAAGTCTTCGGGCATCAGTACGAAGGTTATGCTGAACACATGCCTCAATCAGGCACCAAAACCGATGTGGAATGGCTTGATGTGCCACAAGCGGTATCCGTAGTAACGAAAACAGAAATGCAAGACCGAGGCGCGGTGCGCTTAGTGGATGCGCTAGATGGGGTAGCCGGGGTCAATAACACCTTGGGCGAAGGCAGCCGCGATCAGTTCATGATCCGTGGTTTTGATTCACTCAACGATATGTACCGTGATGGCTTGCGAGATGACGGTACGTTGCAGTCTTACCGCAGCTTAGCGAACGTTGAACGCGTTGAAATTGTGAAAGGCCCTGCGGGTGCTTTGTATGGCCGTGGTTCGGCTGGGGGCATCATCAACTTGGTGACGAAACGCGCTAACGGTGAGAATTTTACTCACGTAAACGGTAGTGTAGGCAGCAACAACCAATATGTTGGTCAGGTCGACAGCTCAATGGCGTTTACAGATAAGGTCAACGGGCGTATTAACTTGGAATACCGTCAAGCCGACTCGTACGTTGATCATGTTGATTCAAACGATTTCTTCATTGCACCGACCATTCGTGTGTTACCAGCGGAAGGTCACACCATTGATATTGACGTGGAATACGCCCATCAAGAACTAGTGCCGTATCGTGGTGTGCCATCAAAAAATGGCAAGCCAGTTGATTTGCCAGTAAGCACTTACTTTGGCGGTACAAACGACTATCAGGAGTCAGACAGTCTCCGTATTGCGGTGGATTACGAATGGCGTCTGAATGATCAATGGGTATGGAACAACCGAGCGGCATTCAACCATATCGAACTTGAGCAAAAAGGCACGCGTCAGGGCAAAGTGACGGGTAATGAAGTGTCTCAAACCGTCAACAACTTTGGTTACGATCCACGTACTACGACCACTTTACAATCTGAGTTGGTTTGGGAAACCAGGGACAATCAATTGATGGTGGGTGCAGATTTCAACCAGATCGATATCGACCTAACGTTGGCAAGTGACAAAACGCTTCCTCCGCAAAATATCTACGACCCAGTCGTTGGTCCAACGCCTGATCCGGGCTTTAAGCCATTTCGTGACAATACCACCACCACGACAGGTTTGTATGTGCAAGATGTCTATACGTGGGGTGACCTTTCTTTGATCGGTAACGTGCGTTACGACTCGATGGAACTCGAACAACAAAAAGCGGGCTCAGATAAGGAAAAATTGGATGATGACAAAGTCAGCTACCGTGCTGGTTTGGTATACCGCATCAATTCCGACACATCCGTATACGCCAGTTTAGCGCGCTCTTGGCAGTTACCGTACGCTGGTATCTACATCAATCCAAAATTGGCGGAATTCTTCCACACCGACTTAAAAGAGGTGGGTGCGAAAGCGTACCTTTTGGATAACGCATTAATGTTGAATGCGGCACTGTTCCAGATTGATCAAGAGCAACCACAAACTAACGTGGACGGCGATGTGATCGATAAAATTGAAGTGCGTCACCAAGGTATTGAATTAGAGGCTCGCGGTCAAATCACTAAACAGTGGGACATCTCTGTGGGTTACAGCTACTTGGACGCGGAAGACAAAGCCACAGGCAAAAAGCCGAACGATGTATCAGACCACTTGTTCTCTCTTTGGAGCACTTACCAATTGGATGACAACTGGCGTTTAGGCGGTGGTGTGAAGTACGTGGGCGACCGTTACGCAGGTAACGACGAAGCCGTCGCACTTGGCGATTACACAACGGTGGATTTGATGGCGGCGTACACCACTGGTCGTCACAAAATCCAAGCGAACGCTTACAACATTTTGGATGAGAAATACATTCTTGGCGCAACAAACGGCACGTCTGGCTTAAACCAGATTGGCTACGGCGCACCAGCCGAGTTCATGCTCAGCTACGGATATCAGTTCTAGGCTTTTTGTGCGTAGTTAGCGCCTGTTAGCCAATTTTTACCTCATATTGAGGATGTTTAGCCCCGAGAGCCTACGGGATGTATTCTGCCCGAGGCTCAATTTCTCGCAAAGGAGATCTTAATGTCTTACCAGAATTTGGATGGTAAAGTGCGTGTACGTGCTGGTTTGTCTACCACTTACAGTGTGCTTGCGATTGCAATCGCTTCTGCCACATCCATGAGCGCGGTTGCCGCTCCTGCTAAAAAAGAACAAACTACCGCGATGGAAACTGTCGTTGTCACTGGTAGCGTGATTGGTAAATCTGAAATTGAAGACGTCAAAGAGTACCCTGGTGCTCGTACCGTCATTACCCGTGATCAAATTGAGAAAACCGCCGCAGGTTCGATTGATAACGCGCTGCAGCGCGTGCCGGGTATTAAAGTTCAGGATGAAAGCGGAACGGGCGTATTGCCTAACATTTCCGTACGTGGTTTGAAAGCAAGCCGTAGTGGTCATGCTCAGTTTTTGATGGATGGTGTACCGCTAACACTTGCGCCATATGGTCACACTGGTCAGTCTATCTTCCCAGCAACACTGTCGATGCTTGATCGTATTGACATTGTACGCGGTGGTGCCGCAGTACAGTACGGCCCAAACAACGTCGGTGGTGTGATCAACTTAGTGACCAAACCGATTCCACACACGTGGCAAACTGAAATCAGTAACCGCCTTACCGTGTTTGATGGCGGTGATGCGCCGTTGAATGATTTTTACCTACGCACGGGCGGCTGGTTAAGCGACACATTTGCACTGCAGTTGGAAGGTAACTTCCTAAAAGGTGAAAGCTTCCGTGAACATTCCGATACGGACGTGAAGAACTTTCAAGCTAAAGCACAGTGGCTATTGAGTGACACTCAAGAGATTCAAGCATTCCTGCAACGTTACGATGCTGAAACGCAAATGCCTGGTGCACTTTCGCCACAAGATTACGAGCAAGATCGTCACCAATCGAAACGTCCTTACGATGATTATGAAGGTAAGTCGACACGCTGGAGTGTTAAGTACATCCACGATTTGCCATTTGCCGACAGTGCTGAGCTAGAAGTGCTAACGTTTGGCCATAAGTCAGAGCGTCTTTTCAAGTGGGGCTTTAACAGCGCGGGTGGCCATTGGGCGGATCCGGCTCTGCCAGCGACGGACGTTCGTACCTCTCCACGTGAATTTACCGTGTATGGTATAGAGCCAAAAATGGCGATGTACTTTGGCGAAGGTAAATCCGTTACTCAAAACTGGATCGTGGGTACCCGTTATGTTAACGAAGACATTGACTACAAACTCACTCAGACTCCAATCGCTGGTGGTGCAACCAGCGTTCCGCGTGATTGGCATTTAGATACGGACGCGTTTGCTGGATACGTTAGCAACGAAATTGGTTTGTTCAATGATACATTGAAGGTAACGCCTGGGTTGCGTGTTGAGTCGGTTCGAATGACATTTACCGATCGTGGTAAAAAACAAACGGCAGACAACACCGTGACGGAATGGTTGCCAGGTTTGACGGTGGCATACAACTTAACTGAACAGTGGGTGACGTATGCGAACGCGCAAAAATCACTTCGTGCGCCACAAATTGCCTACATCCGAGGTTTGGGTGAAGAAGGTAGCGAACTGGCTTGGAACTACGAAGTCGGCGCGCGTTACACCCAAGATGCGACCAGCTTTAACGCTGCACTTTATCGCATCGACTTTGAAGATCAATTGCAATGGCAAAGCTCAACGCAGACCTTCGATAACATCGGAAAAACACTTCACCAAGGCATAGAGCTTTCTGCTCGTTACGTGCCTGAAGCACTACCTGCACTGAGTTTAGGCGCAAGCTACAACTATCTAGACGCTACGCTTGAAGAAGAAGGCACGAATAAAGGTAATCAACTGCCTTACACCTCTAAGCATCAGCTTGGTTGGGATGCAACCTACGCATTTTACGGCATGGACACCACGCTATCGGGCTTCTACTTTAGTGATTCGTATACCGATAACGCCAACACCAGTGCCGAAGATGCAACTGGCGCAACGGGTAAAGTACCATCTTACATGGTGTGGAATTTCAACTTGGGGACGGATTTATACAAAGACGACAAAGGCAAGTTACGCATGAATGTTGCGGTGAACAACTTGTTTGACGAGGAGTATTACTTCCGCGGGATTGATACAAGCCCAGTTGGTCGGTACCCAGCTCCGGGACGCTCTTACACACTGGATCTGAACTATCAGTTTTAAGCGTTTCGTTCACCGAGTTTGAAAAGAAAAGTCGCCAATTTACCTTGGCGACTTTGCCGATCTTAGGTAATGGAAAACTCTTAGCACTGGAAAAAAGCAAGATGAAAAATAAAAAACAATTTACGATCAAACACTTTTCAACCGTTTTGCTGATGCTACTGAGCTCAGCTTTGATGTCATTTAGCGCATTTTCTCAGGCGCGCAGCGTGCAAGATGAGCAAGGCACGTTTGAGCTAGAAGCGATACCTCAACGTATTGTGGTTTTAGAGTTTTCGTTTGTCGATGCATTAGCGGCAGTCGATGTCTCACCGGTAGGCGTCGCCGATGACAACGATGCCACACGAGTTATCCCTGCTGTTCGCGCTAAGATTGAACCTTGGCGATCGGTCGGCATGCGTTCACAACCGAGTTTAGAGGCGATTGCGGTGCTCAAGCCTGATTTGATCATTGCTGATGCAGAACGTCATCGCGCGATTTATCAGGATTTGCAGCGAATTGCGCCAACTTTGCTGTTAAAAAGCCGTGGTGAGACATATCAAGAAAATCTCGAATCCGCACACAAAATCGGCGTGGCAATTGGCAAACAAGCGAAAATGACACAACGAATTGAGCAGCACAAACAGACAATGGCGGAGTTCAAACAGCATTTTGCAACACAAGAAACCATTCAGTTTGGTGTGGTTTCTGACAAAGGGATGTGGCTGCATAGCCCGGTTTCTTACGCTGGGGGCGTTTTGAGTACGCTGGGCATCCAAAGCCCGCTGGCTCCATCTGAGCAAAAAGCGTATATCCCAACCAGTTTCGAACTTTTACTAAAAACCAACCCTGATTGGTTGTTAGTTGGACTTTACTCTCAACCAAATATTGTGGATGAGTGGCGCAAAAACCCATTATTTAAGCTGCTAACAGCTGCGAAAAAACAGCAACTTGTTGAGGTCTCTCCTGAACTGTGGTCGTTAAATCGCGGCATGTTGGCTGCGGAAGAAATTGCCCGCAATCTTGAAGCGTTATTGGAGCGCTCATGAGTGCGGCGATAAGCTCGGAAAGCGCGTCTTCGGTTAGCAAATCGCATTGGAAAGCGAGCTTGTTTGTCTGTGCTATGGCGTTGTGTACGCTCTCAGGCTATGCAGCCTCAATGATTGGCTGGTCCAACTTTTCTTTGAGCGTTAATGATCTGACAAGCTATTGGTTTGCGTTTGATGAGGGTAATATGCTGCATCAAATCCTCGAGACGCTGCGTGCGCCTCGTACCTATGCTGGGTTACTAATTGGCGCTTCGCTTGCGGTATCTGGAGTGCTGATGCAAGGATTAACTCGTAACCCTTTGGCGTCGCCATCCATTCTCGGCATTAATGCTGGTGCGGCTTGTTTTATGGCCTTGGCGTCTATCGGCGTACCATTCTTTAGTCAATTGAACCCAATCATCAACGCAGTACTCGGCGCGCTACTAAGTGGTGGTGCGGTCATGTTGTTGGGCGGTTTTTTCTCCGCGCGTTCTCACCCATTGCGTTTAGTGCTAGCGGGCATTGCCATCAGTGCACTGCTGATAGGGTTAACTCGTGCGTCGGTAATTTTGGCGGATGACATGGCTTACAGCGTGTTGCATTGGTTAACGGGTTCACTCTCCGCGGTAAATTCTGAGCAGTGGCAGCAACTGTGGCCTTTTGCGACTTTAGGTTTGGTGCTCGCCATGGGCTTAGCGCGAAACTTAAATTTACTCGCGTTGGGGGACGAAGTTGCTGTTGGGCTAGGTGGTAACATTCGCCTTACGCGATTTATCAGTGGTTTATCGGTTGTGCTGTTGGCAGGAACTAGCGTAGCGATTGCTGGACCAATTGGCTTTGTCGGGTTGTTAGTGCCGCACTTGGTACGCCCGATTGTTGGTCACAACTATCACATTCTCATTCCGGTTTCCGCCTTGTGTGGCGCGGCATTAGTGACGTGGTCAGATGCTTTATCACGAGCGATTGCTTTTCCGGCTGAAACGCCAGTGGGCGTGATTACCGCGCTGTTGGGCACACCTTGCTTTATCGCGATTGCAATGAGGAAATCATCATGATGAATCAAACCAAACTGTTTGCATTAGTTGGATTGTTGCTGATTGTGTCTTCTCTCACGCTGTTTGTTGGCGCGGCGAACATGTCGGCTCAACAGGTTTTTGCATTGCTGTTTTCTTTCTCTGACTCGGACTTTGTGATTCACCAATATCGATTACCGAGAATGTTGCTCGCCATTGGCGTGGGCGCTGGGTTGGGGCTGTCAGGCGTTTTAGTTCAAGGCGTCATCCGTAATCCACTTGCCTCACCAGATTTAATGGGGATAAGCGCCGGAGCAGGACTGGCGGCTACCGCTTGTTTGGTGCTGTATCCGAATGCGCCAGTGGCAATGTTGCCGATGGTCGCCATGGCGGGAGGCTTGCTTGCTGCTGGCTTTATTGCTGTGCTGGCTTACTGGTCGAAACCAACACCAGCACGTTTGGCGCTGATTGGTGTTGCTGTCAGCGCATTTTTAGCCAGCGGTATCGATTTTCTTCTGATTGTGCACCCTATCGAAATCAACACGGCGATGGTATGGCTAACCGGCAGTTTGTGGGGACGAAACTGGCAACAAGTGCCGTTTATTTGGAGTGCTTTATTGCTGCTACTGCCATTGGCGTTTTGGCTGGCTTGGCGGTTAGATGTGATGGGGCTGGGAGAAGAAAGCGCCACTACACTTGGCACGAAACCAAGACAGATCCAAATTCTTGCGCTGATTGCTGCCGTGCTATTGGCGAGCATCAGTGTGTCTGTGGCAGGCACGATCAGCTTTGTTGGCCTGCTTGCGCCGCATCTTGCGCGTTTGCTGTTTGGCCACAACCACAAGTTGTTGATTCCAGCCGCTGCAACCCTTGGCGCTTTGTTGGTGATTTGCGCCGATGGTTTAGCGAGAGGCTTACAGCCGCCAATTGAGCTACCAGCGGGAGTGCTAACATCTGTTATTGGCGCACCATATTTCATTTTTCTTTTGTATCGTTACAGAGGTTGGTAAGCATGTTACGAACGCAGAACTTATCCGTCGCGTACGGCAAACAGACCATCATTCCAGATCTCTCTTTGTCGATTCCTCAAGGTAAAATTACCGCACTAGTTGGTCCAAATGGTTGCGGTAAATCGACACTATTAAAAACCTTGGTACGCATCAATAAACCTGCTTCTGGCCAAGTGTTGTATAACGACAAACCACTAAGCAGCTACGGTGATAAACGCTTGGCGCGTTCGTTGTCTTTGCTGCCGCAGATTCTTGTCAGTCCTGAAGGTATTACCGTCAGAAAACTGGTCGAATATGGCCGCTCGCCTTATCTCTCTCATTGGGGCAGGTTAAGTCAACAAGACAAAGCCTTGGTCGAGCAAGCAATGCAAGATACTGGCGTGATTGAGTTTGCTGACAAGCCAGTTGAATCGTTGTCTGGCGGTCAAAGGCAAAGAGCGTGGATTGCGATGGTAATGGCGCAAGATACCGACGTAGTGATGCTTGATGAGCCAACCACTTACTTGGATCTCTCTCACCAAGTTGAGCTGATGAAACTCATGAGGCAGATGAACGACAAAGGCAAAACAGTGGTCGTAGTGCTGCACGATCTAAACCAAGCGTGCCGTTACTGCGATCATTTGGTGGTGTTGGAAAAAGGTCAGTTAGTCACGCAGGGAACACCGCAAGAGGTAATGACAGAAGGCATGTTGTCATCGGTGTTTGATTTACAAGCGAGAGTATTTAATGACCCAATCTCAGGCACGCCGATGTGTGTGGCGGTGTAGGTTTACGTCTTTGGAAAGCTATCTGCAATAAAAACGTCGATCCATAAAAACAAACCCCGCTAGTAACAAAGTTGCTAGCGGGGTTTGTTGTTTTTAAGAGCGTCCTTAATGTGGCGTTTAAGCCAGTTTAAACGTCGCCACTTTCGAGTTGAGATCCTCAGCTTGCGATTTCAGCTCAGCAGATTGATTCATCGATTCTTCGGCACCAACTACCAAGTGATCGGTCACATCTTTAATGGACGTGACATTTTGCGTGATTTCATTGGTTACGTGCGTTTGCTCTTCGGCGGCGGTCGCGATTTGCGTTGCCATATCGCTGATCAGCGCAACGGCCGCGTTGATTTCATCCAGAGCCAGTGCTGCGCGATCTGCATCTTCCACCGAACCTTGCGCGAGCTGAGAGCTTGTATCCATGATGGTCACTGCGCGTTGTGTGGTTTGCTGCAAGGTCTCGATCGTCGAGCGAATCTCTTCGGTTGAGGTGTGTGTGCGTTGTGATAGCACGCGAACCTCGTCTGCAACAACGGCAAAACCGCGACCTTGCTCTCCTGCACGCGCCGCTTCAATCGCCGCATTCAGAGCCAGTAAGTTGGTTTGCTCTGCGATGTCTCGAATCGTTGATAGCACGGTTGAGATGTCTTGCGCGTGCTGGTTGAGCTCACCGATGACAACGCTCGCTTGGTTGACTTCAGAAGACAAATTATTGATGGACGATTTGGAGTTGATCACCAACTCATGACCATTTTGTGTGCTTGCTGAAGAGTCTTGAGCGGCTTTAGCCGTCTGCTCTGCATGTGCGGCAATCTCTTGCGTTGCCGATGCCATTTCGGTCACAGCGGTCGCCACCATAGTGATTTCTTGTTGCTGATGGTTCAGATCAGAAACCGACTGATTCGCGCGAGTCGTGCTCAGTTCTGATTGCTGGCTTAGTTCTTCCGCTTGGTGACGAATATGACCAATAAGCTGCTGTAAACTTTCAACAAACTGGTTGAAGTTTTCAGCCAGTTCACCAACTTCGTCACGGTTTTCTACTTTGATGCGTTGAGTCAGATCGCCGCTACCGTTGGCGATTTGCGCAAGCGCATTCGAAACATTGTAGAGCGGACGGAACAAGATGTTACATAGCAGGTTAAACAAAGCCACACAGATAACGACGACGATAGTGGTTGCGATGATTTGATCCCAAACTGCATCGTAAAGTGGGGCAACCAACGAGTTTTGATCTAACACTGTGACCGTTGTGAGTTTGGTACCCTCTATGTGGCGCGCGTAAATCACATATTCGATGCCGTTAATAGAGACGCGACGTTCTGTACCTGAACGTGCGGCTGACGTAATGTCGTTGTTGTTGAGGCCTAGCTTGCTAACCGGTTGATTCAGCAGTTTACCGTTGTTATGAGTGAAAATATTGCCCTGTTCATTGGCAATAAACATATAACCTTCACCCGGTAGGATCACTTGGTTGAGGCTGTTCAGGATATCACCGATCTCTACGTCAGCACCCAGAACGACGGTTTGACCATGCAATTGCAGGGCTTTACCGAGCGACACCACATTCGCACCAGTTGCAGCAGCAACGGTCGGATTATCCATAAAGACTTTCGATGGATTGGCAATGGCGTTGGTGTACCAGCCCCACTTGCGAGGATCGTTATTACCTGGTGGCAAAACCACCCCATTAGCGTTGTCTTGTGACCCGTCCGGGTAAGCGAGGAAAACGTTATCGAACGCGCCAGAGTCTCGGACTTGTTTCAAATGTGTAACCAGAGAACGTTTCTCTGAATCAGAAGAGAGTGAAGTCAGTGCGCGCTCTTTAGAGAGTAGCCAGTCCTTTACGTATTGATTGTAAGATGCGCTAGTGCTTTCTAGTCGCTGTGCGACTTCGACATCGAGCCTATTTAATGAATCTCGAAAAGACAGCCCCTCTACCAGCACTCCCCCTAGAATGATGGCGGCACTGGCAGAGATTGCCAGTTTGTTTTTTAATGATAGATTTTTGAACATAAAGCGAATAATAGATCTTTGAATAATAGTTGTTGTGTTTTTATTCTCATCAGTGCTCTCTGCGCTGTTGAATATGCAGCAGAAAGTCAGATTCGAATCTGTTCAATAATTATATTTTATTGCTCAAAATAAATACTGACTCCATGTCGCGAATTTGAGTTTTACATCAAATAAGCAAAAGGATTTGGGACGATATTATTTATGTATTTGTAAAGTAAGGATTTGTCGATTTTTGTAAATGAGAATTCATTTCAATAAATGGTGATCTTTATCACATTTGCGTATTTGATAATCCATTAAAAATGTGAAGGTTATAGCACCGGATATATATTGATTAGCTTAATCATTGTTATGGGCAATCGTTATGCGCAGTATATTGTTAGTCCCAGCGTTATTAGTGTCAGGGTGTGCTCTGATACAACAGTCGACGCCGATTCAACCTGACGCCAACTGGCACGTGGACCAGTTATCGAACGGTATGAAATACCATCTTTATCCAACAGAAGACCAAGAAGTCTCGGTCCGTTTGGTGATGAATATCGGCTCATTCCAAGAAACATCCTCTCAAAAGGGTTACGCTCACTTTGTTGAGCATATGGCGTTTAATGGTAGTGAGCATTTTACCGGTAACGACGTTGTCAAACTTTTCGAGCAATCTGGTGGTAGCTTTGGCGCTGATATCAACGCTTTTACCAGTTATCAGCAAACGTCTTACCAACTTGACCTTGCGAATAATACGAAGCTAGAAGATGCCCTGAAGTGGATGAGAGATATCGGTAACGGGCTTGAGTTTGCTCCTGAGCAAGTAGAGAAAGAAAAAGGGGTGATTCTCGGTGAATGGCGACGTGCTAATCCGGATGATAAGTCCTTTTCTATGCATGCTTACCAAGCCTCGATTGAAGGCACTATATATGGTGAGCATGACCCAATTGGTACTCGCGAAGCGATTCAAAATGCTTCCTCAAGTAAGTTAAAGGCGTTTTACGACAAATGGTACCAGCCACAAAATGCCGAGTTGATTGTGACTGGTAATATCGACGTAGATTCACTGTCCAAGATTATCAAAAGCAAGTTCTCGAACTGGGAAAGTACCTCGGATACGGTAATAGAGAAGCGCCGTGATATTCGAGTGAACAACGAAAACAGAATCTTGCCAAGTAACACGATGGAATCACCAAGTCTTCATTTAGTGATTGAGCGTGGTCTAAGTGGCGGCACGACGATTGAGCAACAACATGAAGTGTGGCGTGATGAAGTCGCAACACAACTCATTCAACAGCGTTTGATCCGTGTACTCAGTGATGCCGCTGAACCTTTTCAATACGCTTATGCAGAGCCCTATTACTCTAACTATCAGCGTATGATGTCGGCAGGGATTTCGTTTGCACCAGATCGCCGCGAACAAATGCACCAGACTTTCATTCGTACCTTAGCGTCGTTGAGAGATTATGGTGCGACTCAATCCGAGTTAGATAGCGTTATGTCAAATTGGCAAGGTGAACTTGCAAATATTGATTCAGATTGGAGTCAGCGTAAGCCAAACAGTTACGCAGAAGCACGTGTTTTTCAAATTGGACAAGACAGTGTCAGCCAATCAAAAGAGAATTATGCCCAGAGTTTGGCAGAATTCATCAACAACGAGAATTTAGAGAGCATTAACACACAATTGACGGCTTTATTATCTCAGCAGCCAAGCTTTTTTATTGGTTTGGGGAAAAGCGAAACGTCAGAGCAGTTCAACGGTGTATTTGCCGCTCTAAACAGTGCCTATCTTCAAACTGGCGAAAAACCGCTAGAGATGTATGACAAAGTGGATGGATTCTTAAAGCCTACCCAGGAAGGCAGCATCACGAGCATGCGTCAGGAAGCGGGTGGTTTTCAAGTCTATACGCTATCAAACGGTGTCGAAGTGTGGTTCCAAAAAGATACTAAAGCGGGTGGTCGAGCGTATATTTACTATGCGAGCCAAGGTGGTAAAGCCGCTGTTGATCCGACGTTGTATGCCGCTTATGAAATCGCAGCAACAACGGCAATACGCAGTGGGTTAGGGGCATTTTCTGGTTCAGAGCTAGATAGCTACTTACGCAAAAACAACATTGCGCTTGGCGCGATGCTTGATGCGACCAGTCACGGAGCGCAAATTACGGCGCCAAATACGCACCTAACTGATGCTTTGAATGGACTATACAACCTAGCGACGGAGATTAAAGTCGACGAGCGCCAGATGGCGGCAGCGAAGCAAGAGTTTAAACAGCAGAGCGGCGCTTTTTTTGAATCACCGATGGGAAAACTGATTCAAAAAGCAAACGGCAATTCTTATTTGCCGGGTAGTCGTCATCGTATAGTGTCCAGTGATGATGTTGAACAAGTGACTTCCGAGCAGATACTAGCGGTGCATGAGCAACTTTTCAAAACCAATGATGGTTTTAAGATGGTTATTGTTGCAAACGTAGAGCCGGAAGAAATTACACCACTTTTGCGTAAGTATGTGGCCTCTATCGAAATGAAACCGAGTCGTTCGATTGATTATCACGTTGCGTTTAACCCGGAAGTGCCGGAGCGAACTGTGGTTGCGGATGGGCATGAACCTTCATCGTTGTATGTAATGCGTTTGACTAATACGAGCGATTACCAACGTACGGCAAGAGACACGGTTATCGAAGATATTTTGCAACGTATTAGTAATGCACGTGTTTTGGATATTGTGCGAGAAGAGTCTAGCCTTGATTACAGCCCGAGCATTTACACCATGACACAAGATCGCGAACCCATCTCTGATTGGCTCTTGGAGTCTCAAGTTGAGCCCGAAGACGTGGCACTTTTAGAGAGTAAACTGGGCAAAGTGTTTGATGGTTTAGCGTCAAATATTACCCAAAAAGAAGTGGATACGGCCGCGAAACAACTGGCAGTCGCGATGCAAGGATTGGATGACAACCCAGCACAGAGATCATGGGCATATACTCGTTATTTGGTGCATGATTACGGCGTCGATGTGTTGCTTGACGTTGAGAAAGTGGCTAAGAGTGTGACGTTAGATGAAGTGAAAGCGCATGCAAAATCAGCTTTTGGTCCACAAGCAAAACGCTCGGTAATGGTTTTAAATCCGGCCGAATAATCACGTAGTTTCTGACGAAAATCGTGGCAATAGTAATAAAAAAGACGGCGTGAAAGCCGTCTTTTTTAAGCACTTTAATCAAAGCTTTTATGCTGATTTACGCGAAAGTCGCTTTTCATTGTTGGTGTTATTTTCTTTTGTGATCGCACTGTCTTGAGCCTTACCCTTTAACGTTACCACTTCCTTTTCAGGTAATTCGGCTGCTTCACCAAAGAATTTGCCACCAGGTTCAATGCTGAGGTTATTGCTCCAGATCCTACCGCTTACGCGTCCCTTGGCAAGCACTTGAATGTGTTCTGCGTGACAGTTTCCGTCCATCATGCCATTAATGATCAGCTGTTTAGCGTAGATTTCACCGTTTACTCGCCCGCTTTCTGCGACAACGAGAGTGCCTTCCACGTTAATTTGACCATCGACGATGCCATCAATCTGGACATCGTTTTCTACTTTGAGTTCTCCGCTAAGAGAACAGCCTTTGGCGATGAGAGTTGAAGCTGCTGAGCTACTCGTTGTTCCACTGTTTTGATTAAAGATTCCCATCGTATTCTTCGCTCCTTAGTAAAAATGTCTTCGAAATCATTAAGGCTCCAATCGACAAATGGTTTCGGATTCAGTGCTCGCCCAACAAATCGCACCTCGTAATGCAGGTGAGGGCCAGAAGAGAGCCCACTGTTGCCGGAAATTGCAATCAGCTGCCCTTTTTTGACGAACTGACCACTTTTTACTTTGAACGCTTTCAAGTGCGAATAAGAACTCGAAAAACCGAAAGAATGTTGTAGCCTGAGGAAGTTACCAGAGCCTTTATTACTGCGGCGGGTAACTTCCACTACCCCATCGGCAGGGGCATAAATTTTGGTACCGATATTTACGGCAAAATCGAGCCCACGATGCATTTTGGCAACTTTTGTCACCGGATGGATACGCTTACCGAATCCGGAAGATAGCCGTACGTTGCCGACTGGAGAGCCACTTGGTATTTGGTTTAATAACACCATGCGAACGTTTGAGGTTATCGCCGCTGCATCGAGCCTAGCATCCAAGTTATTTGTCGAGGTATGTTCTCCAACCCCAAGCACTTTCTCTAATTCACCCAAACGTTCCGAAACAAGTTGTACCCGTTCTTCCCGTTCTGAAAGGTCATTTTCTAGCTCTGATTTAAGTGTTTTCAGTGTGCTGAGCTCTTCACCCATGGTGCGTGAATGCTCTGTCAATTCAGCTTGTTTTAACGCTGCATTATCAACGCGAGTGTACAAGTGATGAATTAAGATTACGGTCGCGGCCAGAGCAACAACAAAAAAAACGAAAAACGTTTTTATGTTGCGTTGCATCCTTTTACTGAAGTACCAATGTCTTGAGCCATTGATAGTTGATATAGAGATCGTCAACTGGTCTTTCATCGTCTTCTATTGCTCGTATTTGGTATACGTCTCGTCACTGAGTTAGTAGGAATGTAAGGAAAACGAGTAGGGACTGCCAGAGGCAAATTGGAAAGAAGTGTCAGGTCGTGAGGCGTTTTCAGATATTAGATAAAAGACTCAATAAAGATTTAATATTCTGCTGATTTTGGTCGTAATTACTCCAAATCGCTTCATTTAACTGAATATTATGATTTTTAAGGCGGTTATCCGAGAAATTGGATTGTGAATATTGCCAATAGCATCCGCACGCAATTCAACTTACTTCACGGTTTGCCTTATAAATGTTGGATAATTTATCAAACCGACATTCATTACATCGATAACTTGTTTATGATAGCGGTTGATATAAAGCACTATTCATTGGCTTTAAACCTAAGCGTTACATTTCGTTTAGGAACACATAACTATGACAACGGAGTTGGTCGTGAAAAAACTACTATTGGCTACAGCAGTGGTCGCAGCAGCAGGGGGCGCTGGCTACCTGTACCAAAACAATACTACCGCGAGTGATGCAGGCTCACTGTTAACGCAAGTTCCTGCAGATTCACTTATGGTGACGTATCAGACTGAACCTTTTAACCATTATAAATACATGAACGCATTCGGTACGGCGAATCAAGGCTCGATTGCAGAACTTTTTGCCGATGAACCACTGTCTCCACAACAGCAGTTTGCAGTTAACTTATTCGATGGATACCTAGAGAGTGCTGCGTCGCCAGAAACATTAAAAGCTTATTTGGGCACCGGGGAAAACATTAATCCTGTGTTGTACACAATTGGTATGGTACCGGTGTACAAAGTGGATATTGAAGACCCTGCCGCGTTATGGAAAACACTGGATCATGAAGAGCAGATGAGCGGCGCTAAGCATGAGTTGGTTAAGCTTGGTGAAGTCGAGTATCGTCGTTACGAGATGACTGATTCAATTGACCCGCAGGACGGTATTGGCTTGGTTGTAGCCGTGGTTGATAACGTGCTTACGTTAACGGTTGATGTTCCGCAACTGGGCGTTCAAAACCCGATTAAAATGGCATTAGGGCTTGAAGCACCAAGTCAAAATATTGCTGACAGTGGACGCCTTGAGGCGTTGCAAGCCAAATACGGTGAAAACAACAACTCTTTTGGTTACTTTGATCATCGCGAAGTGATTAAAGGTTTGACGACGAAAGATGGCAATATGTTTGCTCGTCAAATCAGCACGTTGGATGCAATAGATCCTGAACCAACTATTGAGGAAATGCGTTCACCAGCCTGCCATACTGAGCTTACTCAAGTTGCAGAAAACTGGCCTCAGTCCGTCGCGTTTGCAGAATACAAGATGAAAGGCGATCAGGCGTTCATTAAAGGTTCTTTTGTTGTTGAGTCCAACAATAAAGTGATTCTAGATGCGCTCAAGTCGATTCGTGGTGTATTGGCAGAGTCTAAAAGTGATAAGAGTTTCTTTAGTATGGCGCTTGGCTTAGACATTAATACGCTAGCGCCATCGATTGGTCAGATTTGGGCTGACTTGACTCAGCCTCAATACCAATGCTCTTTATTGACACAAATGCAGCAAGAGATAGGCGGCCAGAATCCAGCAGCCGCTGTAAGCATGGGGTCAGGCATGGTTAACGGCCTGAAAGGGTTAAGCCTGCAAATGTTTGATATCAAAGTAGATACTAATGCTCAGCATGGTGAAGTATTTAGCCAGCTAGATGGTATGTTGTCTCTTTCTGCCAATGATCCAATGATGCTTATTCAAACTGCGCAAATGTTCGTTCCTGAACTTGCTCAATTGCAAATTCAACCGGATAACCAACCTGTTAATGTCAGTGAGCTATTAGAAATGCATACTGGCATGAAGGTGGACGTGTTTGCTCGTCTAAACGAAAACCATTTCACCCTTTACAGTGGTGATAGTGCTGCGGAAGCAAGCAAAGAAGTGATGGCGCAATCACTTTCTCCAAATGGCTTGTTCAGCTTTGATTTTGATTCAGAGCGTATTTTGGAAGTGCTAGAGAGTGCGTCGTCAATCACTGGGGAGCCGGTTCCGGATGATGTTGTCAAAAGCTTACAAGGCGAGCTTGTTGGTGGTATGACGATGGACGTGACAGACCAAGGTATTGGTTTTGAGTTTGATTACCGTGGTGCAACTAAACCTGTAACGGTTGCACAACAGTAACACATTGAGTAGAAAAAGGCGGCATATGCCGCCTTTTGTTATTATGTACCGTATTAAAAAGCGAGTGGGAAGAGCGACGCTTACTCATCTATTTGAGGATGAGAGTATTGCTGATATTCAGGTAACTCTTTTCTTAAATTACTAAATGTCGCCCATGCACTTTCTTTTGAGAGTTTGTTGATCAGCCAGTTTGGCAATAGACCTCCGGGGTCAGCAAACGCCTTGTATTCCACGAGTGTTGTATCGTTTGTGAGTTTTTGTAACTCCCAAGTCGCATCAACCGAGCGAATTCGAACATAACCATTTTGTTCAGCAAGATATGAGTCAGGTGCGCTTTTGATTTCTATGGTGAATCCCAGCTCATCGACCCAGTACTTTGAGTAGGTGACCATATCCCGATTTTTGGCAGGCCATGGTGCTTTAAACTGGGTGTAAACGATGTTCTCGGTGGCCGATATCTGATTTAAAACCCGGCTATGACTGGCATTGTCAATCCAGTTCGGGATATTGTCACTGTCTTCCAGTAGCGTTAAAAATGCACCATAGCTGGTGGGTGTGAACATCCGGGCACGGATCTCAACTAAACCGTCACTATGTTCTCGGGAGTAAATTGTGATTCCATCCTTGTCACTCTCGAACTGCCAGTTCTCGTTGGCGCTCGCATCAGTGCCAGCGGATATCAATGTGGCGAGTGTTAAGGCGCCCATTCTTAAATGCAACATCATGTTAGTATCCGCCAACTTTTCCTAAATTTAAGTTTATACGATTTGTCGTAACTATAAGGACAATAGTATGTTTTTTGTTATCGTTCTGAAGGTTGCTCTGCACTGAAGCCACGTTGAATGTTGGTGAAGGTAAGCGATGCAAATATTACGATAACGATCGCTAGATGCCATGCTTGACTCAATCCAAGCTGCACCAGAGTTAAGCTGACCAATGAGGAGACGACCATTTGTCCACCACCAGACATTGCCGCTGCGGCACCTGCTTGCTTTTTATAAGGTTGCATTACCATCGCTTGTGCACAAGGTAGGGCAATACCATTACCCAAGATCATTAATAGCTGTCCTAGCATCAGAAATAGAGGCTCAACAGGACAGAAAAATAGCCATATTGCGGCAGCGAGGTGAAGAAATGGGGTGCAGAGCAGCATTTTCTTATTGCCAATAATTGGCCTTACTCGGTTACAAATCGTGGTACCACATAACATACCCAAAGCGGGAATGAGTGCCCACATTGCGTATTGAGCGGAGGTCATGCCAATTTGATCTTGCATGATAAATGGCATCACAGAGACTGTCGTAATCATTAAGCTGAAGTTTAACCAACTGATACTGGCGAAACTCATAAAGTAACGAGACGTAAGTAAGCTCTTGTATTGTAGTAACATTTTTCGGGGTGATGGAATGACAGAACGTTTTGTGATGGTTTCTGTGAACTTAAAGGCGATGATTACCCAGGCCAGCGAGACATAGCCCAATAGAGAAATAAACACCATACTCCAACCGAAGTGGAAGTTGATAAAGCCGCCAATTACAGGTGCAATAAGTGGCGTGATTGAAGCCGCCATGGCGATGTAAGACATTGCCACTGGGAGTTCATCCCCGCTAAATCTATCTCGAGTCGACGCCCTCGCGAGTACCGCGCAGCATCCTGTACCTAACCCTTGTAAAAAGCGCCCCATCACCATCCCTGTAAATGTGTCACTGAAGAAAATAATCATCAGCAGACCAGACATCGCGATGAGTAAACCGGTAAGTAATACTCTTTTTCGTCCTAAAGCATCTGACACTGGCCCGTAGATAAATTGAGAGGGGCCAAAGCCGAGCAAATAAATACTCACAAGTAGTTGAGCTTGGTCGAGGGAGATGGAAAAGTCTTTTGCTATCCATGGCAAAGAGGGCATGACTAGCCCCATGCTCAACTGGCCAACGCTAATAATAAGACAGGCGAGTAGTATAGTATGAAAGTTGATTGGGCGACTCATGACTGGTCTCCATTCAAACAACCTTTTTGGCGTCGTGATCTTAAGCCGCCTTCGTCATCCACTTCATTTAGCTTTGCTTTGACCCGCTTCACAGTCGATAGACTGACTTCGCATTGCTCTGCCACGTTTTGCAATGTGTAGCCTTCTAGCAGTAACGTTGCGATCTGTTGGTGTTTGGTTTTGTTTGCGGGGCGGCCGCGAAACTTCTGTTTCCATAATTCTGGCTGCTCTTTAATGGCCTGTCGCCCTTGCTCTGCGGCAAACAGGCGATGTTCAGTCTGCACTTTCCCATATCCAGATAACACTGTGAGTAGTGTTTGAGTTTGAACAGAACCTGGCTCAAAAGTTAGTGATTCACATACGGTTTTCAATGTTACACCTTTATCGAGTAGCATTTTTATCGTGTTCAATGCTTGACTAAAGTCGCGACCAAATGCGGTCAGCCACCAGAGCACAATCGTATCCCCAGCTCTGACGGAATCGAGCAGTCGTAAGAATGCCTCTCTCTCGGTTGGAGGCATGCAACCACGAACCTTATCCTCAAAATGCTGAGCTTCGGGCGCAAAAGCTTTTAGAGTATTAAGGTGCTCTTGGTAAGCTCGATTTTTTGGCGAATAACGAGTGTAAAGATACGTGGTCATAAGGATTATGAGCCTTTTTTTGTTTGGTTCATATAGTGTAATAGCTCATAAATATACATGGGTTCATTAATGCTTACAACACTAAATGAGCCGTTTGGGAGTCAGAGGCAAATAAAAAAGCCAACCGAATGGCTGGCTATAGCTATTTAAGCTTTTGTTGTCTGTCGCTCGATTAACTTCACTGGCACCATCATTTTTACTAGGCTGCCGTTTTTCGTATTAATTTGATCAACAATGATCTTCACGCACTCGCGAGCGAGGCGACGGAAATCCTGGCGGAATGTGGTTAGTTGATAGCTCAACCATTCAGTCTGAGGAATATTATCAAAGCCAATGACTTGTAAGTCCTGAGGAATCCTCAACCCGCATTCTATACGGGCGATATCCATGACCGCCATCGCAAGGTTATCGGTTGCACAGAACACTGCTTCAGGCCGATTTTTGTCTGCCAGTATGGCACGGACTTTATCAAGTGAGCTCGCGTAGTCATAGCTGGCTTCAATGATGCGTGGCGTCTTGCCGGTTAGGTCTTCAAATTCAGAGCAGAAGCCGCTTTGGCGTTCGTCATTCGTAAAGGTTGGCACTTCTCCCGTCAAATAAACCGCGTTCTTCACGCCACTTTTGTGCAGAAGTTGCGCGGCTTGTTGGCCTGCTTCGTAGTTGTCACTGATAACGTAGCTACTCCTAGTACCTTCAACAACTCGTGCGTATTGAACAATTGGGATATTAAACTCTTCACATTCTTCATAAAGGGACTTATTGAAGGTTGCGGAAGCAGCAATGACACCATCGACGCGATACTGGAAGATATTTGGGATTGAGTGGCCCTCTTCTTCATCCACTTGCCATGGAATCAATACGGCAGAATAACCTTTTTTCTGTAACTCACTGGAAATTAATTGCAGTGTTTTCATATGGATAGGGTAATCCGCATCAGGAAACACCAAACCTATCAATTTCGATTCGTTTGTGGTCAGGCTACGTGCAAAGGCGTTAGGGCGGTAGTTAAGGGCTTTAGCCGCTTCAAAGACTTTTTGCTTGGTCTTTTCGGATACTGAGCTACCCGGAACAAACACGCGCGATACAGTAGATTGAGAGACGCCTGCCATCTTTGCCACATCTTTTGATGTGACTACGTGTTTAATTGATTTCATGAATAAAACTTAGTTGCCAGTAATTGAGGTCATAAGACTAGCATAAATAGGTACGTATTCATAAATGTTCTAACGGGTATCCTAAGTAGAATAATGGCTTTGGAGTGTTAAAAAGCAAAATGTGGGTTAACCCATTCGATTTGATTTGAGCTAGCACTAGATCTAGAGCGTAGATACTGTCCGTTTGTTGGACGTACAGTATCTACGTAAAGAACATTAATTTGCTTGTTTGACTGCAACTTTACGTTTCGGGGAGAGGAGTGAATACCCCATGTATCCGATGCAAGCGGTAGCGACAAGAATAGAGCAGCCACGCATAAAGTTAATCAGCATAGGAGCGTTGTCGGTAAACGCGTTGATCCCCCAAAGCATCACGATCGAGAATACAAACATCACTAGTAAGCCATAACATGGAGCATCGATTTTGCCGGGAACGACATACCAACCATCTTCCTTGATTGGTTTATTTAGACGAGCATATTCCGCTTGCTGGCCTTTCACTGTGTAAAGATGCATTTCATCTTGTTTACCCGTCAGGAGAAGGCTAGCAATGTAAGCGACAACGGCATTCACAAGGACGCCAATCACGCAATACCAAGGCCACGCAATATCGGTCGCAACGGCTACATACCAAATCACCAAGAAGCTAGCAGCAACGCCAATCAACAAGCCTTTTTCCGTAATGTGTTTTGAGTAGAACCCAAGGACAAACATACAGAAGCTTGCACCGACAAAGTAAGAGCCTGCCTTACTCAGCACTTCCAGTACCGAGCCTGTGCTGGTGGCAAACATGATCGCTGGAATGATGACCAAAATCGCCCACGCTACCGTGAAGAAACGCGATACCTTCAAGTAATGCTCTTCCGACTCGTTTTGCTTGTAGAAGCGTTTGTAAAAGTCAGCCACAGAAACGGTCGCCATTGAGTTAAATGCGGAATCGAGACTCGACATACTTGCCGCCAGAATCGCAGCGGCAATGATGCCCATCAAGCCTGGCATTCCATATTCACTCGCATAATGAAGAATGATGGTGTTGCCGTTTTCGAACTCTTTACCGTCGTAATAAGCGTTGAACAGGACGCCAAGCAAGATAAAGACAAAGTAAATAAAGAAGGCCACGTAGCCCATCATCAGCATTGCCTTTTTCGCATCGCCCATGTTTTTCGCGGCCATACATCGTTGTACCATCATCTGGTTACCGCCATACACGGTGGTGTGGAACATCGTCATTGCGATAACACCAGCCCATACCGTCGTTACTTGGCTTAGGTCAAAACTTGTCTGTAGGGCATCGGTCATTCCTTTCGCTTTGAGTTCTGCCATGACCTCCGTCATTGGAGCAGGCATGCCATTCCAAACGGCTTCAATGATGATGAATGCGCCAATAAATAAGATTACTGCTTGAATCACATCGGTCCAAATGACAGCCGCGATACCGCCCATTACGGTGTAGATAAGGGCAATTGCAGTGACGATCATGATGCAGTACATCACGTCGATACCAGTAATGAACTCTAAAATCATTGCTGTCGCATAGAGTACGGCTGCCGAGCTCAATGCTTGTTTGATAAGGAAGATAAACGACAAAGTCAGTCGTGAAGCCTTACCGAAGCGTCGTTCTTGATACTCGTAGATAGAGGTTAAACCGTTGTTGTAGAAAAACGGCATAAACACAGCCACGATGAAGAAGATCACCAGCGGATAATTGAGGTGAATCGCGATAACCGACAGGCCTTCTTTGTAAGACCAAGCTGGCCCGCCAAGGAACGACATGGCACTCACGTAAGTACAAACGACAGAAATACCGATCGCCCACCAAGGGATGCTCTTATCACCCAAAGCGAATTGGCTAGCTGAAGTTACTCGCTTACCAATCACCGCACCCAATACTAGCGTTAGGGCTATGTATCCACCAAGGATGCTCCAGTTAAGTGCGCCAAACTCATGCATAATTAGGTCCTTCTAACTGTTCTTTCATTTGTGCAAACACGTCATAGCCAAGTTGCAGCAGGATATGAACGATGTCGATCGCCACCCAGTTTTCCTTCAGTAAATCGCCTTCGCGTCGCCAAATGTCCATAACGCGAAGTTCGATGTGTTTTCCGGTTGGGGCAAGACCGAGCCAGCCACTGTGACCAGTGTGAGTACCATGCATATGTGGCCAACCACCTGTGGATACGTAGTCATTTTTGGCCAAAAAATTGACCTCAATATCGACACTTCGGTCAGGGAAGGCAAACACAAATGGCGCTTGATGGTGGTTACGGAAACCTTTGATACCGCGCGTAGTACCAATACCAGCAGGGCCGTACCACATGAAGTCATTGTGCCAGTAGTTTTCTAAATCCATCGAGAAAAGATCTTTGCCATCAAAACGACCCAAGCAAGACAGCATATCTTCAACCAGCTGGGCGCTCTTTTCACTTTCTTTCAAAGACACAACAGATTGTTGAATACCGTTAGAAGTTGCAGGAGAAGGAACCAAGCCATCGTGACCTAAGCTTTTACGAAGAGGGTTGCAGCCTGCTTGATTCATCGCGTCGATGAAGTCTGGGATCATGTAAGATTCGGTGATTTGGTCGTTCTCCACACACACCATTTCGGTGTAACGCAAGTAGAGTGTTTTCCCTGTTGCTGGGATGCCAAACAGTGGTTGTTCAAATGTACCGATAAAGTAGCCGGTAGAGTTGTACCAAGTGCGGCCTTCGTATTCGCCGTGCATCACAATTATTGGTCGGCGCTCGGCGTCAGGCAAAGCATTAACAAGTGGTGAGAGGAAAGATTTGTGGGTTGCATCTGGGCCATTAAGATCGTTCACAGGGTGCGCCACGCACCATTTTACGTCAGGGTTCAAAGTTTGCAGAGCGGCCTGTTTTTGCTCGATGTCTGCGGCTTTGAAGTAGTTCTGGTAGAACTGTTCGATGATGTTGAGTGACATGTTGCTTCCTTACTGTCTGTGATTTTAATAAATAGTGTTTAGTCAGCCGTTAGCCTTGCTGAAGCAGGATTTGCTTCCAGATTGCGGCCTCGTCAAACAAAGTGAATTCGCGACGAAGACCCCAAGGGCCAAACTCAGCGTGGCTGATCCCCATGATGTAAACCTCTTTTCCTGAAGGCTTACCAAACATCCCATATCCCTCATGCTTACCGTGCAAAGACCATCGAATTGCAGCGCGTGGTGACATCATGTCGTCATCTCGGCCAATACGATGGTGAACGGTAAATTGAGCATTTGGGAAAGACGCACGAAGTGCCATCCAAAAATGATCGACTTCCGAGTGTGATAGGGCAGTTTGACCGCCAGTGTATTCGCCGATACAAGCGCGGTCGTACTCTTTCGGTACTATAGAGAACTCGGCATTCATAAGGCTTCTGAGAATTGCTTCGTATCGCTGACCATATTCGTTGTCGTTGCCTACGCCCAAATAAGGTCCAGGAATGTCGATTTCAGGTGTGAACGGAAATGGGCTTGATTCCACGCCACCTTCAAATTCGATTTGTTGGCGTGCAAACTCTTCTGACGTCATACCCAGTTGTTTCGCGATATCGGCTTGATCGCGAACCAACCATTCGTCATTGATTTGGTTATTGATAGCGTGGCAATCTGCGATAATACGGAAACGAAGTTTGCGGTTCGAGGCTTGCCCGTAGAAGCCGTTGCCACTGTGTGTTGCAGTAGAGATGATTCGATGAGAAGAAAGCATGCCTTGTTCCGGGGTGCCTGACCAAATGACGTCTTCGCCATATAGCGTGCGATCGGGAAACTCGGCCAGTGTCGCCATTGTTGCACTGATCACCCCTTCGTTTCCTTGAACGATAGAGAGTGGAGTACGCACAACAATGTCGGGAGAGTAGTAGTGTTCTAAGGTGTTTAAACCTCGGTCTTCCCAAATCTCTTTTGTGATACCAAGAATGTAGTCGGGAAAATCACGCCACTTTTCATCGAAGCCAACCATGGCCATAAATCACCTCCGTAATTGAATAATTATGTTTGAATTATGTTTTGATTACGTATTCAAAATATATCATGTTGCCATTTTGTCAACGGATTGTTTTTCGATTGTTTAAATAGCGTGCTGATGATCAGGTTTTTAACAATTGAGCAGAAAACAAACTAAAAAAGTACAGGCGAGATGGAAGCTATCTCTTATCGAGACGTGTTAATAAGAAAGGAGGTCAAAGTTTTTTGTATGAATTTCCTAATATCTTATTGTTTTTTAATCGCTTAATTTATTTTGATCTGTTTGAATGGAAACAAATGATTAAGCCAAAACTGATAATCATGCAGATCAAGGCACCCAAATAGACTTTATCGCTAATATTCAGCTATTTTGGTGTCAATTATCCTTATATCTTTCAAATTTTCCTTTTGCATACGAATGCTTTAAGTCTTTTTTATTAAATCGGAAGTAGATAACGAATAAGCCACTAGAAAGGTGTTTATCTAGTGGCTATAACAGTCATAAGCGCTCTATGAGTGCAACGATCAGGATAAAAGCGCAGGTAACGATAGCGAGATGGCAGGGATGAAGGTAATCAACATCAACGCCACTATCATTGCACCAATCCAACCCATGATGGCTTTAGAGAGCGACTCTATCGGTACTTTGCCTACCTGACTTGCCATAAACAGGTTGGCTCCCAGAGGAGGCGTAACAAAGCCAATGGCCAAGTTCACGATCATCACGATACCAAAATGAACGGGATCCATGCCGAGTGCTGACGTAATGGGTAACAGAATTGGTGTGAGAATAACAATGGCTGCCAGCGTTTCCATAAAGGTACCGACAAGCAACAACAGGACATTGATGCAAAGCAGTATCAGAAGTTTGTTTTCAGTAATCGATAGAATGAACTGAGCAATCTCGGTCGGTAGACGTTCTAGGGTCAATATGCGGCCAAACGTCACGGACGAACCCACAATGACGAGCACAGCGCCAACTAACAGTGACGACTCTAGAATGATTTTCACCACTTGCGCTGGTTTGAGTTCTTTATAAACAAACATGCCAAAGAATAAGCCATAGAGCACGCCAATCGCTGCGGATTCGGTAGGCGTGAAGATACCGGAATAGATACCGCCGAGAATGATTACGGGTAGTAGCATTGCCCAACTGGCTTCTTTTAGTGCATCAAGACGCTCTGACCAAGTGGCTTTGCGTTCGTTACCTGTGTAGCCCCGCATTTTTGAGACAATTAGACAATAGCCGATCAATACCATACCGACGACCAAGCCAGGAATGATGCCTGCCATGAACATTTTAGTTACCGAGACTTCAGCTGTGATCGCGTAGACGATCATCACCACAGAGGGTGGAATAATGACCCCAATTCCGCCGGAAGAGGCTATCAAGGCACCGGCAAAGCTGCGGTCGTAGCCTTTCTTCACCATAGATGGAATCATCGTCAGGCCGATAGCGGCAACAGTGGCAGACCCCGTACCAGAGATGGAAGCGAAGAACATGCACGCCACAATGGCGACGATGCCAAGCCCACCAGTAAAGTGGCCAAAGAAGACCTCCGCCACGTGTAATAATCGTTTTGAGATCCCTCCTTGGCTCATAAGGTTACCTGCCAAGGTAAATAGAACGACGGCGAGGAGAGGGAAAGAGTCGAGCCCTGTTACCATTCCTTGGACTAAAAACTCGATGTTAAGAAACGGCAGACTGAGTATCGCGACCATACTGGCTGCCGCCAGAGCAATACCGACCGGAACGCCAATGAGCAGAAGCAGACCAAAGCTGCCAAACAAAAGTGCAGACGTCATGCGTTAAACTCCAATAGTCGGTTAGAAGTACGATACTTTGCTTTGATATGGCGATAGCGTTGGCGAGAAAAGCGAACTCGTTCATTGCTGGTGGAGCACGCGTTCACACGTTGATAAATGCTTGTCACTAGGCGCGCGCAGCTTAATAGTGCGCAAACTAAAACAGAGGCATACAAACACGCAATAGGAATTTCCATTGCGGGTGCAATCTGACCGAGTTGCAGGCTGCGATTGATCACCTTAAATCCAAACCAGGCGACAGTGGCACTAAAGGCAAGGTAGATAAGATCAGAAACAATCAAACTGAATTGCGTCCAATTGCCCGGAAGTTTATCGATGAACACACGAATGCGGATGTGTCGATCATCTCGGATACAATAGCTGATGCTCAGGTACATCGCCCATACGAATAAATAACGTGCCAGCTCTTCAGCCCACGCGATCGTTGCATCGAACAGGCGTAGTGCGATTTGCAAGCACAGTAAAGTTGTCATCGTCGAGATCGCGATAACGATAAGGGTAGGTTCTAGGTATTTGTCTAGTAAGCGAAACCACTTCATGTTCACCTCCAAAACGAGAAAGCACGACCTGTTGCCAGATCGTGCAAAAGAGTGGGAGTTATAGGCGTTCTATCTCGGCAATCACGTTGTCAAACAAGTCTTTACCCGTTTTACTGCGCAAGTCCTGGTACACGGCCGCATTCATTTTCTCTTTCATGATGCTGCGTACCTCGTCTGGGACGATGTTAACCGTCATGCCTTTTGCTTCGAGCTCTTTGATTACTTCTTGGTTTTGCTTAGCGGCGAGCTCACGCTGTTTTGCGATGGTTTCTTTGCTTACTTCACTGATCAGCGCTTGTTGTGCGGCCGGCAGCGAATCCCAAAACGATTTGTTCATGAACAGCACGTAGTTGGTGTAAATGTGGTTAGTCAAAGAGAGGTATTTCTGCGCTTCATAAAAGCGTTCGGCATAAATCGAATAGATGCCGCTTTCTTGAGCGTTTATCAGACCTTGTTGGAGCGAGGTAAATATTTCTCCCCAAGACAGAGGTGTTGGCGCAGTACCAATAGATTTCCACGCGCTTATTTGAGTGGGGTTAGATGCCGAGCGAATCTTTAGCCCTTTCAGGTCCTCAATACTATCAATTGGCTGTTTGTTGTTGGTCACGCTACGAAAGCCGACCTCCATAAAGCCAAGTCCATGAAAGCCTTTTGATTCCATAGCATTCAACAATGGTTGTCCGATCTTCTCACTGTCGAGCGCTTTGTGTGCTTGCTCTTCGCTATCAAAAAGGTAGAACACGTCGAGCACGTTAAACTCTGGGACGTAGGGAGAGAGTAAAACTGACGCACCAAACGTCATTTGTAAGTTGCCTTGCTGTACGAGTTCAGTCGTCTCACGCACATCGCCTAGTTGTCTCGCCGGATAGATTTCAACTTCTATCTCACCGTTTGAGCGAGCTTCCACTTCTTGTTCGAAATAGAGCATTGCTTTGTGTACGGGAGAGGTTTCTTGACTGTCATGAGCAAGACGAATAACACTGGTTGCAAACGTATTCATACTGCTAAATGCAAGCCCCAGTGCGGTAAGTGAAGTAAGGATTACTTTCTTCATCGTTCTTCCTTGTTTCTGGTATGACCTGCCATTGGCATTCGTCGGCAAGTCACACAACTTTTTATGTTTTTATAAATTAGTTGAGCAATTCATATCCACTTTGCATACGAATCCAAAATAAAACATTAAAGTAACAAGTCAATAACAAAATTGATGAATTGATGAGGAATTAAATAACGATTGGTGAAAATTTAATCGTGATCACAGAAAATGCCTTACTCGAAAGCAAGACATTTTGTTTATGAAGAATGAATAAAAATGGATTTATTAAATGGTGCTACTACGTTCGATCAAGGTGCCTTGCTCGAAAAGGTATTCGCCAGTTGCATCCAGGTTGCCGTTGATTCGATTCATCAAATCTTCAACCGCTCGTTTAACAATTTTGTCGACTGGTTGAGCAATGGTGGTCAAATCATAGCTCGGCCATGCAGACATCGGAATGTTATCTACACCCATCACAGAGAAGTCTTGGGGGATCTTTGCTCCGGCTTGTCGCAAACCATCCATCACACCCATGGCGAGGATGTCGTTTGCACAAAAAATTGCATCGGGTTTACTGGTATGTGACAAGATCGCTTTCGCTGCTTCTAAGCCTGCTTCAAAGCTGTACTTGGCTTGGATAAACGTTGGTGATGGGGAGCCGAGTTCTTGCAATTTTGAAGAGAAACCCAGCCAACGCTCTTCACTGGTCATGGAGCCAGCATCGCCACTGATATAAGCACACTGTTTTGCGCCTTTCTGCGTTAAATACTCCGCAGCTTGTTGGCCCGCCAAGCGGTTATCAATACCAGAGCTGTTGGCATTAATGCCTTCGGCGTAGCGGTTGATCAAGCTTAAGTGAACGCCAAACTTTTCGCATTGGGCAAACGCGCGTGAGGTTAAACGGCTGGTGGCGATAACGAGTCCGTCCACTTGGTATTCAATGGCGCGTGAAATGGCGAGATCGAGGTCGTCCTTGTCGATAGGGCAAAGCACAACTTGTCCGCCTCGCTTTTGAATTTCGACAGCCAAAGCACGAGATTGCATGTCGTACATTGGGTTTGATTCGCTATCTAACGCAATCGCCACTAAGCCTGAACGATTCGAAATCAGACCTCGGGCGATGGCATTCGGTGTGTATCCGAGCTTAGCTGCGGCATCCATCACCATTTTGCGTTTCTTCTCGCTAATACTCGCAGTCGGGCTGAATGCTCTAGATACCGTCGATTGAGAGACGCCGAGCATCTTCGCGACGTCGATCGAAGTTACTTTCGCTTTAATGGTGATACTCCTTATTTAAGGCCATTGAACCTTCTCATACGTGCTGAGTGTATGGGCTAGGGGATTTCTGTGTCTAGAGCATTACATTGATAAGGCGTAAATATCAGAGAAAACTCAAGAATTCATCACATTTCTCTCTTGCTTGAAGCCATCAATGATCATTTTGTGTTCAGAGCCAACACAAAAGAAGCTAACGCCGAGTTCACGCCATTCCCGAGCTTGTTGAGCCGTCGCGACAAACATGCCAACAGGTTTATTGGCGGCTCTGGCCGCTTCGATTACTCGCATACTTGCTTGTGCGACTTTCTCATCATGAACGCTATCAGCACCATAAGCGACAGTGAGATCAACTTGGCCAATGAAGAGCGCATCAATTCCTTCAACATTGGCAATCGCTTCAACATTTTCAACCCCTTGAGGGTCTTCAATTTGTGCAATGACAATCGTATTCGCACGGCTGTCTTTTAAGTGTTCAACCATGGGCTTAGTGGCGTATTGCGCTGCTCGACTGGAACCAGCATACCCTCGGCCACCTTCTCCGTAATGGCAGATTTTCGCCAGTTGCGTCGCTTGCTCAGCAGTACAAACATGGGGAATTTGTACACCCGCCGCGCCACAGTCAAGCGCGTTCAAAATGGTTGAAGGAGCGCTGTCTTGTACTCGTACCACGCACGCGAGGTCATTCGCTCTGGCCGCCATGATGCACAGATCAAGCGAGGAACGATCGAAAGGTGCGTGCTCTGCATCCAGTACCACAAAAGGCAACTCTGCCAGTGCCAATACCTCGATAATGTGAGGATGAGGGGTTTTAACAAATGTACCTAATAGCGTTTCTTTAGTCAGACGTTGTTTAAAATTGCTCATGATTCTCTCCTTTGCAAAGGTATGCAAAAGTTAACATGTAGAAATGTAAATGATGAGTAAAAATGATGTGATCTAAAACTCATTTTTGATTAAAAAGTAAACTCCACCAAAGTCGAAATTACTTTATTTTTCCTTTTTAAATTAGTTAATACAAAGGCTTAAAGGTGGTTTTCGTTGTTTGTTGACTTAACTTGTCAAATGTTAATTAAGTGTTTAATCTTATTTTGCATTCGTATCCAAAAGCATAAAAATAACCGTTCGTCAGCCTCAATGTTCAAGGAGAAACCCAATGGCACGCATTTTAAAAAACGGAATCACTGAAGAAGCATCAGCATCAAACGACGCAAAAGTGCGTCTGATTGTTGAAAACATTCTTGCTGATATTGAATCGAAAGGTGATAGCGCTGTACGTGAGTTGTCTGAAAAGTTTGATAACTGGTCGCCGGAGCAATTCCGCCTGTCAGAAGAGCAAATCCAAGCCTGTGTGGATGCGCTTGATGAATCGACTCGTCATGATATCGAGTTCGCTCAGCAACAAGTTCGAAACTTTGCTCAAATTCAACGTGACTCAATGAAAGACGTCGAAGTAGAAACCATGCCTGGTGTGGTACTGGGGCATAAAAATATTCCAGTCAACAGCGTGGGTTGTTACATCCCTGGTGGAAAATACCCATTGGTTGCATCCGCTCACATGAGTGTACTGACGGCGAAAGTCGCGGGCGTAAAACGTGTTATTGCTTGTGCGCCTCCGTTTAACGGCCAGCCGAACGTCGCGATTGTGGCTGCGATGGCAATGGCGGGTGCGGATGAAATCTACTGCTTCGGTGGTGTTCAGGCGGTAGGTGCAATGGCTCTTGGTACAGAGACTATTGCGCCAGTCGATATGATTGTAGGGCCGGGTAACGCATTTGTGGCAGAGGCAAAACGTCAGTTGTTTGGTCGCGTTGGTATCGATTTGTTTGCAGGGCCAACGGAAACCTTGGTCATTGCTGATGAGAAAGGCTGTGACCCGGAATTGGCAGCGGCAGACTTGCTTGGTCAGGCTGAGCACGGTTACAACTCTCCCGCTGTATTGTTGACCAACAGCGAAACATTTGCGCAAGAAACCATCAAAGAGATCGAACGTCAGTTAACCATTCTCCCAACGGCGGAAGTTGCGGGTAAAGCGTGGGCAGATTACGGACAAGTGATCGTATGCGATAGCTACGAAGAAATGGTGGAAGTGGCAGACGATATCGCTTCTGAACACGTACAAGTGATGACGGAAGATCCTAAGTACTTCCTAGATAACATGACCAACTACGGTGCCTTGTTCCTAGGTCGTGAAACCAACGTCTCTTACGGCGACAAATGTATTGGTACCAACCATACACTGCCAACGAAGAAAGCGGCGCGATACACCGGTGGCCTTTGGGTAGGTAAGTTCATCAAGACTTGTACTTACCAGCGTGTAACGGAAGCGGCATCCTTAAAAGTCGGTGAATACTGCTCTCGCTTGTGTGCACTAGAAGGTTTTGCCGGTCACAAAGAGCAAGCGGATATTCGTGTACGCCGTTACAAAGGCAAAGTGGAAGAGGCGTAATATGTCGAAACTTGCCTTAGTCACAGGCGGCAGTGGCGGACTGGGTGCCGCCATTTGTCGCAAGCTAGCTGAATCGGGATATCGCGTAATTCTGACTTACAACAGTAATCAGAAAGCGGCCGAGGATGTGCTTTCCTCGCTGCCACGTAACGAGCATCTAGCATTCAAATTGAACGTGGCAGATTCTAGTGCGATTGAACAGCTTAAACATCAAGTCAGTGAAATAAGCGACAAGCTGGATCTGTTGGTCAACTGTGCGGGGATGACGAAATTCGTTGCGCACTCTGATTTGCAAAGCTTAGATGATCAACTGTTTGACCAAATTTTCCAAGTGAACGTCCGTGCGCCTTTTGCCATGGTTCGAGCGTTTGAGCCTTGGCTTAAGCAAGCCAATGGTTGTGTGGTGAACATTACTTCTATCGCGGCACAGACTGCGATGGGGAGCAACATTGCTTACTGTGCAAGTAAATCTGCCGCGGAGAACATGACCCGTTCTTTAGCTCGCGCTCTGTCTCCCGAGGTTCGAGTTCTGGCTGTTGCTCCAGGGCTTGTCGACACTGAGTTTGTCAAAGGCTTGGATGACGCATGGCGTAATCAACAAGAACAATCCACACCGCTTAAGCGTTTAGCCAATGATGAAGAAGTCGCTCAAGCCGTGTACGCCGCGGCAGATCTTCTGACCTTCTCGACAGGCAATACCATCGCGGTTGATGGTGGGCGACCTTTAGGTCTGTAACACACTTTCGGTTTGTAACTAACTTTAGGTTTGTAACTAACAATTCAAAGGCTAGGTCCAAACAAGGACAACAAGGATTTACAATGACTCTACAATCTAAAATGAATAATAATCTGGTCCGCTACATGGAACTGATTCCGGGTACGAGTGCGTTTATTGATGCGCGCACGCCAGGCAGTGATCTGAAAGATAACTTCTGCATTATCGGTGCTGGGGTGGCAGAAAGCAGTCGTCAGCATGTTCATATTCGCGATACGGCGGGCTTTAACATTGGTGCCGCAGGCCAACCGCCGGGCATCAAAAATTCGTTGCACTCTCATCGTACCGCCGAGCTTTTCTTGGTGTTCAAAGGTCAGTTCCGTTTTTATTGGGGGAACGATGGAGAGCATGAGGCGGTGTTGTCTCACGGTGACGTCATCTCGATTCCAACCAATCTCTTCCGTGGATTTGAAGTGGTTGGCCGCGATTACGGCTTTATGTTCTCGGTACTTGGCGGCGACGATTCAGGTGGCGGCGTTATTTGGCATCCAAACGTTATTAAAGACAGTCAAGGTTATGGTTTATACCTCAAAGCCGATGGCACACTCGTGGACACCATTAATGGCGACCCGGTGCCACAAGAATCAGAATTGATGCCGCTGCTTACCGAAGAAGAGCTCGCGACCTTCGATACCTACACCGCAGAAGAGATGATGCCATTTGTCGCTCTGCAAAAAGATTATCGTGAAATCAAAGGCGATTTCGGCGGAAGCAACGTGAAACAATACGCCTTAACGGGTCATCCTTTGGCGAGTTATGACTTCCAAGTAAAGAGTGAAGATGAAGTGAGCATCATGGCTTATGAGCTTTCTGAAGGTGGCTCGATTCCTCAACACTGCCGAGAAGAAAAACAAGTGCTTATCAACTTTGATGGCGATACTGAAGTGGTCCTCACGCATCAAGGCGAACAAGCGAGTGTTGTTTTAACGCGCGGTGATGTGCTGAATGTTCCAGAAGGTGCGTCTTATTCACTGACGAACTTGCGTGGTAATAGTTTGACGTATTGCATTCTTGGGTCTGATCAACCAAAGCCGCTTGCAGGAGAATAAAATGACACAACCCACCTCGTTAGTTTGGCTACCCGGACTACTTTGTGATGGCACATTGTTTGAGGAAGTCAACCGAGCGTTGCCAAGTTGGGTTGAGCCTTCATGCCCGACGCTGGCTTCATTGCCGTCAATGGAACAGCTGGCGCAGAGAGTGTTGCAAGACGCACCGCAGGAGTTTGTCTTGGGTGGCTTATCAATGGGTGGGATTCTTGCCTTTGAGGTGTACCGTCAAGCGCCAAACAGAGTCAAAGGCTTGATCCTCATGGATACCAATGCAGCAGATGAAAAGCCAGATGTGACACAAAAGCGTGATGCACTGGTTAGCCGTGCGTTAAGTGGTGAATTTGAAAGCATTACGCCTGACACTCTGATGCCTGTGCTGATTCATCCAAGCCGTTTGCAAGACAAAGCGTTAACTGAGCGTATAGAAGGCATGGCGGTCAATGTAGGTTTGGAGGCATTTGAAGCACATGCTAAAGCGTTAGCAACTCGCCCGGATGCTCGACCTTTATTGGCGGACATTCAAGCTCCTACGTTGGTGATAACAGGTAAAGAAGATAAGCTTTGTCCGCTAGACAATCATCTGCTCATGGAGAGATGCATCCCAAACGTGACGCTTCATGTTATCCCGGAGTGTGGGCATCTATCTACGCTGGAGCAGCCTTTAATTGTTAGTGAAGTGATGACTACTTGGCTTCAAGATAACTTTGCTTTGTGTTGATAAGAACTTCATCACTCACCACCTTAAGGCTACTTGGGTATAGGTGGTGAGCGATGAGTATTATCAGAAGTAGTAGCGAATACCTGCCGCGAATTGATCATCACGATTTTCGAATTTGCTGCCATCGTACTGATCTTTACCTAGGTCGAACTGGTATTCAGTCCAAACTAGGAATTTGTTCTTCTGGAAGTGGTATTCAACACCAGGAATCAGCAAGTTACGCTCGTAACCTTGTGTCTCGTCACCGCGATCTTCCATGTAGTTGTAGTTCAACGTTGGGCGTAGGCCGTTGTCGAAGTGGTAGTAAGTGTAGATTTCGCCACCTAGGGTATCGAACATTACGTCCGTACCGCCTTGGCTCACTGCTTCCCAGTTTTCGCCAACGTGGAAAGTCGCACCCGCGTAGAAGCCACCGTTGCTGTAGTTTGCGCCCAATAGCATGATGCGCATGTTGTCGCCGTTTTCTACGCCAACCACGCTTGCGTCTAAATCAGCAACTTCATTTTGATGGTAAGCCGCACCAAGTGTTACGCCATCAACCGGTTTGTAAGTGATCGACGCACCCATGCCGTTTTTCAGTGAGGCTGTCGCATTGTTTGCTAGAGCAACATCTTCACGCGTGGTTTGGTAAGTAAAGCCGTAGCTCACTTTTTCATTGATTGAATTACGGTACGTAATTGAGTTTTCCGCACGACCTGCACCGGATGCGATACCCCAGTCAGCTAGGTTGTAAACACCTGAGCCACGAGTACCGAATACACGACCTAAATCGGTGTACCATGCTACGTCGTAGAAGGTAGACCACTGCTTAGTACCCGCAGCAATTTTGCCGTATTTTTCGTGATCAACACCTGCGTATAGCAAGCGGTCGTAAATGTTGTCGCCGTTCGCGCCAGAGTTGTAGCCCCATTCCGCGTGACCGAAACCAGTCCAGCCGTTATCCAGACCCATTTGGCCTTTCAAACCGAAACGTGAGCTGCCGCTGTTCCATTCGCCGTTGTCATCACCGCCACGGTCTTGGTAGCGAAGGTCGAAACGGCCATCGATGGTTAGGCTGTCGCCAGCGTCATTAACAAAAGTGTGTGCAGCAAAGGCTGAGCTAGAAGTAAGCGCTGCTAAAATCACTGCAGAAAGGGTCGACTTTTTCATCATCAATCTCATTATTCAGGGCGCAGAAAGCCACCGTGCGTTCATGCCCGTTTTGAATAAGGGTTCTATCTTGAGGTTGTGCCCCATCCTTGAGGCACGAGTTGGGAGCATGTCACCTGAACCGAGAGGGGATTCAGGCAACATAAAGGCGGGTTGACAATCCGCCCCTAGGACTTCTTATAGAGAAGGGTTTAGGATCTGTTGAGTACGCTCGAACACGTCTAGACCTTGCTGTTTTAGCCAGTAAGGAAGGTCGATCAGTACCCAGTTCTCAGATAGCTTGTCGCCGTCACGGTAGTAAACGTCAACCACTTGCATGTCTGCACGTACTTCACCGCCTGTCATACCTAGGAAACCACCGATAGGCGTGTTAGATAGGTTTGGCCAGCCGAAGAAACAAGAGAAGTTACCTTCTGCGAAACGACATACGTGGCCGTTAAACTTCTTGTCTTTCAGGTTGTTACGGAACGGCAATTGGTGCTGCTGTTGGTAACGAGGAATTGTGTAAGACGCACCGATACCACATGGACCGTACCAGATCATGTCTTTAGACCAGCTCTTCTCAAGAACTTCTGGTGGGCAACCCATAGCGCCGCTGTCGTTTAGTGCAGATAGGTCATCAACCATCTTGTTCACTAGTGCTAGTGTTGCTACGCCTTCTTCTGGTGCTGCGTCTTCGAACAGTAGACCGTCGTGGTTACGAGGACCAGGGTATACGAAGTGCTTACCTGTTGATGGTGGTAGTGGGTAACAACCCGCTTGGTCCATTGCACCTAGAAGGTCTAGGAATAGGCCAGTCTTAGTGATCTTGCCGTTTTCAACACAGTTAAATTCTGCGTAACGGATGTTCATGATTTTGCCAGTTGGGCGCATGCCTAGGTATTCAGCGTCGAATAGACCCATGAAGTGACCCATGCTCATTACCCAGATTTCACCTGATGTTACTTCGTTCTCACCACCGATGAAGATGTCTTGACGACGCTGCATGCGAGTCATTGATTTCATCAAAGGAGCCCAGAAAACGTCAGCCGCTGCTTGAGCGCCTTGTTGCTCACGGAATGGGTAAACACCACGCCATAGGTAATCTTCTGAAGTGTGTGCCTTTAGTACTTCTGCCACGTTCTCGTGAGTTGCGTTTTCCATTGCGCTGAAGTATTCACGTACAACGCGTTTCGCTTCTTGATATTTAGACATAATAAACTCTCTTATTTGCTGTCGAGTCGGCTTTGGGAACAGGACTCGAAATTAAGTTTTTTCATCCGGCCGGGGAGCCAGCCGGAGTTTTTGAAATTCAGTTACGCTTTTGCTGCTTTGGCTTTTTTGCTCTTATTGAACACGCCGCCTTTTAGTGTCTCTGGCAGTGATAGCCATAGAAGACCAGCAAGGATCCATACGATTGGTGAACCCCACATTGCGGTTTGTAGGTCGGTACGTTCTTGGATGAAGATAAGTACCATTGGTGCCCACATACCGAGGATACGACCGCCGTGGAATAGCGCCGCGCCGTAGCTACGTAGGTGTGCTGGGAACAGTTCTGAGAAGTAACCACCCCATACCGCTGAAGAAGACAGACCGAAGTTGTAAATCAGACCAAGTAGAGCCAGCATGTTTAGGCCGCCAATCACCATGTCGCCAGGTGCAACAAAGAAGATTGAAACCATGATGCCCGCTAGGATGAAGCCAAATGCGTTCACCTTACGACCGAATTTGTCAGCTACCCAACCCCAGAACCACGCACCAAACAGTGAACCAAATGCAGAGATAGAGAAGATGAGACCGATGGTTGCACCGTCGAACATACGTACATCACGTAGGTAAGTGGTTACGAAGCCACCAAAGAATTGGAAACCGTAGAAGTTAAGGCCAGCCAGTAATAGACACGTTAATGTGATCTTACGGTAAGGCTTGCTTAGCATTTCGCCCCAAGAGCCTTTTTTCGCTGGTGCATCTGATTCTTCTGCTTTTGCTTGCTCTTCTTCACCGTAAGCGATCACTTTGCTGTCGCTAGGTAGTACAAAGATCATGACCACAGCGGCTGCCAATGGTGGGATACCACCAACAAGCATTAGGCTTTCCCATGGTGCATCGATGCTTGCAATAAATGCTGCATACGCACCCATTACCATCAGTGCTACAGAGAACATAGAAGACGCGAATGCCGTCAACTTACCACGTACCGTTGGCGTAAATAGGCCGATCATCAAGCTTACTGCCACGGTGAAGTAACCACCCAGTGACAAACCAATGATGAAACGCATTGCTGCCCATGTTGTGTAGTCGGTGAACATCATATTGATGATCGTAGCGCCACCGTTTAGGGCTGTGATGGTAATAAGAGTGGACTTCTTACCAAATTTTGTTGCGAACCAAGCACAGCTCAATGCACCGATAAGTGCACCAACCGACTGCCATGTATAGAACTGGGCAGTGTCTGACAGGCTAATACCATCATACGCTTCAACGATGTATGGGCGTACGTAGTCAATAATTACAAAGTTATAACAATAGAAAAAGTAACCAACCAGTATCGCTAGATAGGCAGCTACCCTTTGAATCATAGGAACTTCGCTCATGTGTCTTTTGGCATTCATGACCGATAAACCTCTATTTCACTTAGGATTTGTTGCTATTCAAACTTAATGAACACGATCTTATTTGGATCATCTTCGATTTCGTGTCGGGGTGAATCATAGTTTTTTTAAGGTTATTAGATCCGTGATCAAAATCAATTTTAAAATGAATGCGTACCCATTTTGTGGGTTTTAGTGACAAGGATCTCACTAATCGGCGTTTTTGGCGATTTTGAATACATTTTCGCCTATATTGGTGATAATAATCACACTTACAGTGGGATTGTCGTTTAAAAATGCCTTTTTACAGTAATATCTGGGCATAATAATTAGCTACCCAGAATTAGGAAAACCTTAAAATGGTTACGTACTCAAGTTTTGTGGTGATTGCGTTATATGTAGCAATTACCATACTAATCAGCTATTTAGTGAATAAGCGCTACAGCAATGGTGGCGACTTTTCCACGGGTGGAAAGCAATTTGGCTGGTTTACGGCAGGTGTTTCGATACTTGCGACTTACATTAGTGCGATGACGTTTGTAGGGATGCCTGGTTGGGTTTATAGCTCTGGCATGGAAGCGATGAGTATTCACCTTAACTATCCCATCGTTATCTTTTTCACCGTCATTTTCTTTGTGCCTGTCTTCTATAAGCTGGGCCTGACTTCGATTTATGAATACCTTGAGCACCGCTTTGGGGTGTATGCAAGAACCATCAACTCGATTGTGTTTATTGTGGTTCAATGTATCTCTGCGGGTGTGATTTTGTATGCCGTGGCGCTGATCTTAGTGCAAGTTCTGCCTATCAGTATTTCTGAAGCCATTATCTACATTAGTATTTTCACCGCTTGCTATACCTATGCGGGTGGGATTTCCACGGTTATCTGGACCGATATGTTGCAATCTGCAGTATTGGTGGCGGGCAGCATCGCTATCTTTGCCATTCTAATGACAGAGATTAATGCGGCAGATTACCTTTCTCGTGATCACCTGAATATCATCAACTTAGATTTTGATTTGGGCGTAGATACCACACTCTGGGCTGGCGTGGTTGCTGTGAGCTTTTTGCATTTGAGTGTGTACGGCACCAACCAATTGATCATCCAACGCACGTTAGCGACGAGATGTGAAAAGACGGCGCAGAAGTCGATGCTGTTGTGTGGTTACGGTGCGTTTTTCGTGTACTTGTTCTTCGCGGTACTCGGTGTTCTTTTGAGTGTTTTCTATCAAGATCAATCGTTTGAAAACAGCAACGAAGTGATTTTGGATTTCGTTTTCAACCACACTAACCCAATTGTGGTTGGTTTGATCATTTCCGCATTGGCGGCGGCCGCAATGTCGACGCTGGACTCGACCTACAACTCGATGGCGACCGTCGCGACGTTCGATATCTACAAGCGTTTCGTTCGCAAGAGTGCCGATGATGTGCACTACGAAAAAGTCGCAAGAAAGATGAGTTTGCTTGCGGCGGCCATGGTGGTAGTGCCAGCTCTTCTAGCGGTATCGAATGAATCGGTACTCAAAACCATCGCTAGCCTGACTTCCATCTTCGTTGGTATCCGCTTGGGGTCATTCGTGCTTGGTTTATTCTGGGCGAAAGCCAATGAGAAAGGCGTGATCGTTGGCAGTATCATGAGTGTGATTGCGGTGTTTACTGCGATGTATCTCGACGTGGCTTGGCCGTGGTTCGCGCCAATTGGTACGTTCGTCTTCCTTTTGTTTGGTGTGTTAGTAAGCCGTCGTTGGGGCGTTGTGACTGCCGAGCAACAAATTTTTATCAATAATCAAAAACATCTTTTTGCAAAGCCAACCGCAAGCCATTACGGGCTATTGGTGTTCGCTGTGGCGACCATCGCTGCTTGTATGGTTCTCCCTGATTGGCTTTATGCTGCATTGTCGTAATAGGTAAGTTTATGCTGTCCATCTTTGATATTTACAAGGTTGGTGTGGGTCCTTCTAGCTCTCACACCAATGGTCCAATGATCGCGGGTTACCACTTCACTCGTTTGATTGAATCGAACTTGGCAAAAGTGGTTCGTATTCAAGTCGATTTATACGGTTCACTCTCGTTAACGGGGATTGGTCACCATACTGACCGTGCAACGATTTTGGGTCTGTTGGGTAACAAACCAGATACCATCAAAATCGCTTCTGCGAACAAAGCGATGCGCAAGGCGATTGAAGAGGGCATGATGTCTGTCGATGGCCGTCATGAAATCGAATTCAACTACAAAACGGACATGTTGTTCCATGAAGAGAACCTTCCTCTGCATGAGAATGGCATGACGATTACTGCCTTAGATGCGCACGGCAATCAGGTTGGGTTTGAAACTTACTACTCTATCGGTGGTGGTTTCATCGCAACGGCGGATGAACTGCAAAATGGCAGTGCGACTGCACCCGTAGAAGTAGAGTTCCCATTCTCCAGTGCAGACGAAATGTTGGCACAGGCTGAGAAGAATGGCATGAGCCTCGGCGGCATGATTCTGAAAAACGAACAAGCATTTCAGGATATGGAAGCCATTAATCAACGCGCAGAACAGATCTGGCGTGTGATGACGCGTTGCATGGAGCGCGGTTTCGAGACAGAAGGTATCTTGGATGGCGGCTTGAACGTGACCCGCCGTGCGCCTAACTTGCTGAAGAAGCTTGAAGCAAATGAAGCAATCGAAAACGATCCGATGGAAATCATGGATTGGATTAACCTGTTTGCTTTTGCTGTGAGTGAAGAAAACGCGGCTGGTGGACAAGTCGTAACGTCGCCAACTAATGGTGCGGCGGGTGTGATTCCAGCGGTATTGATGTACTACCATCGCTTCATCAAAGAGCTCGATACTAAACAGCTTAAAGACTTCCTTGCTGTATCCGGTGCGATTGGCATTTTGTACAAAACTAATGCGTCTATCTCGGGTGCCGAAGTGGGTTGTCAGGGCGAAGTTGGCGTGTCTTCTTCCATGGCGGCAGCTGGCTTGACCGCGCTGCGTGGTGGCAGCAATGAGCAAATTTGTATTGCGGCCGAGATTGCCATGGAGCACTCACTAGGCATGACTTGTGACCCAATTGGGGGCTTAGTGCAAGTTCCGTGTATTGAGCGTAATGCGATGGGTGCAATGAAAGCGATCAATGCATCTCGCATGGCACTAAAACGTAATAGTAAATGTTTGATCTCGTTGGATAAGGTGATTGAAACCATGTATCAAACGGGCAAGGACATGAACAAGAAATACCGCGAGACGTCACTGGGTGGGTTAGCTTTGATTCACCTAGCGCCGCCTTGCGAATAATGAGTTAGGCACATCTAACCAACAAAAAAGCCGAAGCACTGAGATGCATCGGCTTTCCTTTTTTGGATCGTTTATAACTTAGCTATGCGTTTGCTCACCTTTTGGTGTGCTTTGGTTTGGTTGATAGTGCAAAATCACCATTGAGGTGGGTGACAGCAAGACTTCGCCTTCAGCATGTCCTGGGTTGAGGTTACGTACGTTTGTATCACAGATCGTCACCCACTCTTGCTTTCGCTCATTGGGGAGTTTAAAGCGCGCTGTGGCGTTAGTTTGGTTGATGAGGTAGACCAGTTCTTGTCCTTCTTTACCGATACCAAGGTGAAGTGCGACAGAGCTTAAACGGTTCCAATCATCGTGCTCCATTAAGCGACCGTCTGTACGGCGCCAGAAAATACGGTTGTTATTGCGGTTTTCGCCACTGAAAGCTCGGATAAATGGCACCATGTATTGATTTCGGTTGGCGACCATTTGTGACATCCATGCTTTGAAATGTTGCTTACGTTCTGTCTCTTCCCAGTTCAGCCAACTGGTTTCGTTATCTTGGCAATAGGCATTATTGTTACCGCCTTGGGTGTGAGACAGAACATCAGCAGTGAGAATGTGTGGGATACCGAAGGCAAACAGCAAGCTAGCAATAAGGTTGCGTTTTTGCTTCTCACGCGTGGCGATGATCATCAGATTTTCGGTCTCGCCTTCAACACCGTAGTTTTCTGAACGATTGTCGCCGTGACCGTCGCGATTTTCTTCGCCATTGGCTTCGTTATGTTTGTGCTTGTAAGACACTAAATCTTGCAGTGTGAAGCCATCGTGATACGTGATGTAATTTACGGTGAGTTTGTATGGCCAGTTCGCTGCACTATAAATGTCACGAGAGCCCATTAATCGAGTGGCAAACTCTTTTAAATAGCCTTGATCACCGCGCCAAAAACTGCGGGAAATATCACGCAGTTTGTCATTACATTCGTTCCAACCAAATGGAAAGTTACCCACTTGGTAGCCATTTGGACCAATATCCCAAGGTTCGGCAATCAATTTGGTTTCACGCAAAATTGGGTCTTGCGCAACGGCTTTAAAGAAAGCTGCTTCTGGGTTGTAATCATCGCCCTGTCGACCTAACGTTGCAGCCAAGTCAAAACGGAAGCCATCGACTTTAAATTCGCTAACCCAGTAGCGCAATGTATCCATCACAAGGTTTAAGGCTGGTTGGTAGGTGAGATCCACTGTATTTCCGCAGCCAGTGTAATTGGCGAAGTGGTTGCCATGTTTGATGTAAAAACAGGAATCGAGGGCCTTCAGGTTGAAGATTGTAGGGCCTTCACCACCTTCAGCAGTGTGGTTGTAAACCACGTCGAGAATCACTTCGATGCCGTTTTTATGCAATTCGCGAATCGTTGTTTTTAATTCCGTAACGGCGTCTTGTTCTGCGTAGCGCGGATCGGGCACCATAAAGAGATAAGGGTTGTATCCCCAATAATTGACCTTTTCCATCTCTAGTAGGTGAGGCTCATGCATGCATGCTGCGACAGGTAGCAATTGCAGCGTGTTGATGTTTTGCTGTTTGTAAAAGGCCAGCATTTCAGGTGATGCAAGACCTAAATAGCGCCCCTTCAGCTTGTCCTCAACCTCAGGGTGGCGTTGGGTAAGCCCTTTGACGTGCGTCTCAAACAACACCATCTCTTCTCTGGGTATACGCGGGTGATCCGTGTTTTGCCAGTCAAAATCATCTTCGATAACGACGCACTTCGGCATATCGAAACTTTTGGCTGGAGAGTAGGGAGGATGATAGTGGAGGGCTTTATCTATTGATTTTGCGTACGGATCAGAAATTAACAGTGGCTCGTCCTTGTGGGAGACAAGATAACCGTATTTTTGCCCTGGCTTAATATCTGGAATAAAAGTATGACGTATGCCAGCGTATTCATTCGGTAAACCGTGAAGCTCGTAGCTGCCATCGTCTGCAAACAATGCCAGTTGAATGTCTTTTACGCCCGGAGCATGAATAGAGAAGTTACAGCCTTCTTTATTCAATGTTGCGCCCAGGGGGTAGGGGCGAGAGAGAAGTCGTGTCATCGGAGATACTTTATTTAATATTTATTGCTACCTTTAGGAAACTATAAGTTAAAAACTTTGTCTTACTAAGGTCAACCACCCTAAATATAAAAATATTCGTGTAATTTAATTACTTTATGTGACGGCTTAGAGTCAAAAATATGAAATGGCTATCACTTTGTAGCGGCTCAAAACCGAACAAACTTACTAATTCCTCCCTAGATTGGTGATCTGACTCGAAAAAACACCATTCGGTAAATTTTCTACTCCCTTCTCATCCCCCTTAAATTAGTTTAGGGCGGAGGAAGTCATCCTTGTACGCCTCGGGTAATCTCACAACTGTTGAAACAAACGGGGATTCGTTCCCATCTTACCTCTCTTTCTTTAGGTGTGTTTTTACTGCCTATATTCACCTAAAAGAGTGAGCAGGGAAGACAGAATTATAAATACCCTTAATGGAGTTAAGAATGAAAAAAGTAAGTGCAATTGCTGCTGCTGTAGCTGCAACTTTAGCTGCTGGTTCTGCATTCGCAGTGGATTTCCACGGTTACATGCGTGCTGGCGTTGGCGTGAACGCTGACGGTGGTCAACAATTAACATTCGAAAAGAACAAGATCGGTCGTCTAGGTAATGAAAGCGATATCTACGGCGAGATTCAACTAGGTAAAGAAGTTTACAACAACAACGGCAAAACGTTCTACGTAGACTCTATGGTTGCAATGACTTCTAATGGTTCAAACGACTGGGAAAGCACTTCTGCTAACTGTGGTTTGGATAACGGCGAAGTGAAATGTGTAGACGATGCACAATTCGCACTACGTCAGTTCAACGTTCAAGCTAAAGGCCTACTAAACTTTGCTCCTGAAGCAACGCTTTGGGCAGGTAAACGCTACTACCAACGTCACGACATTCATATCTCTGACTTCTACTACTGGAACATCTCTGGCGCGGGCGCTGGTGTTGAAGGTATCGAAGCTGGTCCTGGTAAAGTTTCTTTCGCTTGGGTTCGTAACGACCGCGGCGATATCGCAGACCCAGGCAACGATGGTGGCGCAACAAACGTAAACACTCTAGACGTACGTTACGCAGGTCTTCCTCTATGGGACAACGGCTCTCTAGAAATGGGCTTGAACTACGCAATTCTTAACGAAACTGACGCTGCGCCAAACGGCACTAAAGATGCGAAAAACGGCGTAATGTTCACAGCAGAATTGACTCAAGGTCTAGACGCTGGTTTCAACAAAACAGTGCTTCAGTACGGTACTGAAGGTTACTCTAAAACAATGGCATTCTACGGCGACGGTAGCTGGTACGGCGCAGAAGCTGACAACGGTGCATCTGGTTACCGCCTAATCAACTGGGGTGTAATCGGCATGGGCGACAGCTGGGAAATGGGTCACCAGTTAGTGTACGGTGTTGGTGAAGACATGTGGGCTGGCCAAGACAAGTGGGAAACAATGTCTGTTGTTGTTCGTCCAATGTACAAATGGGATGACAACCACAAAACTATTTTCGAAGCTGGTTACGCTATCGACGATAACGACGGCGAAGAAAACAAATACGGTAAGCTAACTGTTGCTCAAGCATGGTCTGCTGGCTCTAGCTTCTGGGCTCGTCCTGAAATCCGTGTTTACGCTTCTTACCTAACGGCTGACAAAGAAGACAACTCAAACACATTTGACAACGGTCGTTCAGACGATACGTTCCAGTTCGGTGTACAAGCTGAAGCTTGGTGGTAATCATCTAACCACTAAGTCCTAAATTGTCCTAGAATGATACAGCCAGAACTTATCTGGCTGTATTTATTTAAAAAACAATAAAGAGTCGAGGTAGACAGTAATGAAAAAATGGCTTGCTCCCGTACTGCTGGGCATGTTGGCTACTGGTTGTGCGTCTGTAGAACAAGTAGAGATGAGTCCAAAAGGTCAGCAACAAGTGATCACGCAATCGGGTGATATTCAATGGGTACCGCTTAACGTGCCTGTGGTTACTGAATTCGCTTTGACTGATAAAAGCCAAATGTTGTTGGATGGTAACAGTGCTGGCGCTATTGCAGCGTTTGCTCTTCCAGGTAACCGTGGCAGTCTCGATATCAAATTAGAGACATTCGTAAGTAAAGAACTTCAATTTTATGCTCCTAATGTCGCAGTGATGAACTCGGCAGGAGAAACCATTTACCAAGCAGATTTTTCAAAGTTTAAGTATGAACCAGCAAAACTGTTGGACAACGATAAATTCGTACTTGATCTCAATGTGATTCCAGACATGACAGGTAACGATCTGCATGTGTTGGTTTACACGACTTCCGCCGATCTAAAAGGAAGTACACAAGTTTTACACCCTGCAAAAGCCTTCGCCATGGCGCGCCACACTCAGCCGCCAGATATTGCAGACCCTCTAGCGAAACATAGCCCACTTGGTCAGTTCCGCTTTTCGGTATCCGCGAATGATATCGTGAATACTAAGATTGTTGCGAAAAACGATAACATTCCCCAAGGTACGGACCTTACTAGCTACTACTACAGCTCCATTGAAGCAGCAGTCGCAGCGAATGATATTCCGAAAGCGCTCACTTTGCTTGATGAAGCAAAAGAGCTGGGTATCGAAGGTGCACAACAAGTGTTTGTGAAAGCCGTAAATAGAAAATAATCAGATAAAAAAGGTCAGCGAAATGCTGACCTTTTTCATAGAAAATAAACCAATAAAAATACCCCTACATAGAGTTACCTTATTCACATAATTATTTTTATTACTTTGTTTTTTATATAGGTTGGATCAATAATTAATGGCAGTTCCTAACTTATTTTTTGTACTTAGGAAATAAACAAACTTCTCGAAGTGATTTAAATTCGCAATCTGACGATATTTATTTGGCGTTTGATATTTCCATTTTAATAACGATTAATATTTCTTTTAACCGTTGAGTTTATTTTGCTTTGGATATACTAAAAAGGAATTACGTGAAATGAACATGATGAAGACCTCTCTTGCTGCTGCCCTACTTGTTGCCTTAGTAGGTTGTCAATCGACGGCAGAACCTGAAGCGGCCACAGAGCCAGTTGTTAATATGTCTCAAGACGAAGTGGTTGCTTTCATGAAAGCGTGTGACAACCCAGACAGCACGGCGAAAGGGCCTATTTCTAAACCACTATTTGTGGTGGGTACTTTTGCGGATTCCGATTGGAAACACGTGCCTCAGCGTCAATACACCTACAAAGGGAATAATTTCTACCAAGCCGTGGTTCAAGAAAAAGTAGGCTCCTACAAAATGCAGTATGCGACCGAATTATGGTTCCCACAATTTACCGCAAAAGGCAATCGAATGAACGTTGGTGAATTAACACCATTAACATTTGGTGGTTACGGTACGGATACTTCGGTTGATATTAAAGAAGATGGTAAATATGTATGGAGTCTTCAGTTTGAAGGAAAAGGCAAACCTGTTCATGTCATGGTAAATAAGTGCCAATAATATTCCATTCAGTTATTTAAAATCTATTTTTATTTATTAACCCCTGCATGAAACAAATGTCGGGGTTAATTTTATTACTCAAATGTCATTAGTTTATTTGAGTAAGTTAGGGAGAGTAAAATGCGTAATACCCTACGTAACCATCGCCTGTCTCGATCGTTGCTTGCGTTAAGTGTGATTGGTGCTTTATCTGCGTGTAATTCTTCTGGTGGTGGCGACACTAATAGCAGCACTCCGCTACCGGATACCAGTTATGCTTGCCAAGCCAATGTCATGGCGCAAAGTAACCAGCTTCGTACTTATCAAATCATGGTAGAGAGTTTTGTGGATGGTGATGCGAGCATTGGTCACGGTACAGGTTATGGCACCAGCCATCATAACGGCGATTTGCAAGGAGTGATTGATTCACTCGATTACATCCAAGACTTAGGGATGAATGCGATTTGGTTGACGCCAGTTTTTGAGTCAGAAGCGTTAGCAGGACAAGATCATTGGGCGGATCGTTTGGACGCCACCGGCTATTTTGCGACAGATTACTTTAAAATCGACCCCAAATTTGGTGACTTAGCGACCGCGAAAACTTTAGTCGAAGAAGCACACAAACGCGGTCTGTACGTATTTTTTGATGGCGTATTTGGCCACCATAAGAATGGTTTGATCAAACCCTCGCCTTCCGGCTTGTTGCCTTCAGGCTCAAGCAATTCCGTTGATTACCCGGCCAGTCTCGATTTCTACAAAGAAGTGGCAACGTATTGGATCAAAGAACTGAAGATTGACGGCTGGCGTTTAGATCAAGCCTATCAAGTTCCGACAGACGCTTGGACACAAATTCGTAAAGCCGTCGATGAAGCCTCACAAAGTGTGACGTACACCAATAGCAAAGGCGAACAAGTGAATCCGTTGGGTTACATGGTGGCAGAGATTTGGAAAGGGGAGTCTGAAATCGCGAATGAGGCGTATGGATCGAACAGCGATCCAGCATTGTGCTCTGCGTTTGACTTCCCTATGCGATATCGCATCGTTGAAACTTTAGCCGTGAATGAGAGCGGCGTGGGTGGTCGCGGTGCGGATTGGTTAGACAACGGCTACAGCACACACAATCAATATCCAACACATGCGCAGCCGAATTTGATGATCGGCAACCATGATTTAGTGCGCTTTGGTGACTTGTTACAGCGTGGAAACTTGGCGGATGTGAATGATGCAGAATATTGGTTACGCCATAAAGCCGCGTTTGCTTTCCAAGCGGCGTACACAGGGCCAATCACGTTGTACTACGGTGATGAAATCGGGGATCAAGTGGATGGTTTTGCCGTAAAAGAAGACAACAGCACCTGCGCCATTCAAGGTTTGTGCGATGATCACGTTGCGCGCAGCAGTGCGAAAATTGAAGGCGTGACGGCGACGCTTGATGCAAACCAAGCCGATCTCAAATCTTATGTGACATCGCTGATGACAATGCGCGATGCGCATCCTGCACTTTATCAGGGGTCACGCACGAATTTAGTTGCGAGTAACGGCAGTTATGTGGATTTGAAACAATCTGGTTCGGACAAAGTCTTGTTTGCGCTAAATACCTTAGAGAGCGCTAGAAGCGTCACTCTTACTCAGGAGAGTGTTGGTACTGGTGAGTTGGTGGATTTGCTCACGAATGAAAAAATTACTCCGAGTAATGGTCAATATCAGATTCTGATGTCGCCACTACAAGGACGATTCTTTGCGGTAAAACCTTAAGGAATTATTCAGAATTGATGCTCACCAGTTGAGCTGACCACAAGCTTTCTTATAAACAAGCCAAGTGTTGTTGCTGACCCCCATAGGCGCACACTTGGCTTTTTTCTGTCTGTTTTACTTTTCCCTTAATGGTTTTGCGACGATGTAGCCAACAAGTTGCTTCGCTTTTTGTATTGGCGTTTGTTTTCAGCAGATGGATATTTGTGAGATAAGCTGCACATTAAAAAGTAAATTAACACTTGTGCAACGTAAAAATGTGACTGAAGGATTACTTATGCCCCACTAATATGTTTATCGTGTTTGGGATTTATATAACTAATGGAAAAGTATAATGAAATCCATAACGAACTCCCTCTGTCTCCTTGCTGCTGTTAGCTCGCCGTTTGCATATAGCCAAATTATCAACGGTGACTTTGAACAGTGGAATGGCAATGTACCTACGCAGTGGTCAGAGATTGACGCTGGCATTACAGTGTCGCCAAGCAGCGAGCAAATCAAATCGGGTGGTCTGGCTGCCCAGGTCGTCGTGAATACAGGTACCCAAAGCAACACCGACTTTTTGCAAACCATTAATGTGGAGCAAGGGAAAACCTATCCGTTTTCTGTCTCGGTTTATCATACCGAAGGAAATGTAAAAGCACGTCTGGTGGTTGATGGTTATCACAATTACTCGAACCCACAACAGATAAACCAGTGGCAAGAGCTCGCGCACAATTACACAGCGAGCTCGAACAAGACCATCAACGTCGGTTTGCGTTTTTACGATGAAGCCAGTTTTGATGGCTCAGAAGTTGTCTACGTCGATAATTTTCAACCGACTGAGACGAGTACACAACCTCCTGTAGAAAGTTGTAGTGATCACCAAGTGGTCTTGACTCTCACAACAGATAATTATGGTTCAGAAACCAGCTGGACGTTAAAAAACAACCAAGCCGAAGTACTGTTTTCTGGTCAGGGATATGAGTCAGCAACCACCATTGAAAAGAGCATGTGCTTAGCTGACGGTAACTACCAATTCACGATTCAAGACGAGTATGGTGACGGTATTTGTTGTGGCAGCGGCGCGGGGTCGTACACGCTGACTGAGGGAGATAAGACTCTTGCTTCTGGCGCTGAATTCTCTAAAAGTGAAACCACCGATTTTAACTTAGGTGACACAACGACGACCCCACCAGTGGTTGATGGTTACTATAAAGTGGCATCTGGTAAGACGGGATACGCTCTAAAAACAGCGTTGTTTAACATTATCAATAATCACTCCAGCCGAGGCTATTCTGCGGTGTGGACCTTGGTAAAAGATGCCGATATTGATCGTTATTACGAAAATGATGGCTCTATTCTCGATATGTATTCTGAAAAGCCATCTGGTAGCGATACTGTAAGCTTTACCAAAGTCACAGACCAATGTGGCCAATACAAAACGGAAGGGGATTGCTACAACCGTGAGCACTCTTTTCCGAAAAGCTGGTTTGGCGGTAAGGTTGAGCCGATGAACTCAGACGGTCATCACTTGTTTGCGACTGATGGTTATGTAAACGCGAAGCGCAGTAATTGGCCATTTGGTGAAGTGGGCACCGCGACCTACGTGTCTAGTAATGGCTCTAAACTTGGCCAAGCAAGCACTAGTCTGGGCTACTCCGGTACGGTGTTTGAGCCGATTGATGAGTTTAAGGGCGACTTCGCCCGTGCTTATTTCTACATGGCGACCCGTTATGAAAATGTTGTAGGTAATTGGGAAGGTAACTCAAGCAATGCGGATGCTGTCCTTGATGGTTCAAGTTCAACGGTTTTTGAACCTTGGGTGTTAAACATGCTTAAGCGTTGGCACAAAAATGATCCTGTTAGTGAAAAAGAACGAAACCGCAATCAACAAGTGTTTGATTTTCAGGGCAATCGTAATCCATTCATTGATCATCCTGAGTTTGTTGAACAGATTTGGGGAAACTAACACCTTTTTGATTTTGGTATCCACCATTTAGTGACGCCAACAAAACAAAGGGGAAGCGTGATGCTTCCCCTTTTTCATTACGGATGTTTTTAAATGAAACTAGTTTTTCGTTACCGTCACGATTGGCGCCGACTTGTCAGCCGCATTGAAGTGGAAGTTGTAGTTTCCTGCTTCTGCAATCGCAATTTTTAGGTTTGCGCTACCGCCACCGGCTTCCATCGTCAGCGCTTTACCAAGCTCAACACTGCCTTCACCACCGAAGTTGGTGTCTGCTGCCCAGTCTGCGCTCGCAACTTTCATCTCGTAGTTGCCCGCCGCTAGGGTAATGTCTAGCGAATAAACGTCATTTGCAACATAGCTGAACTTCGCTGTTGAGTCTTGTGCTGGAGCATCCCATGTAGTGATAGTGCCACGTAAGTAAAGTGCTGTTTCACCGAATGTTGGTGCATCTGCTGACTTGGTCACTGACACGACCGGTTTTTCTACGCTTTCATCTTGAACATGCAGCGCGTTCAGAGTGAAGTTGTACTTACCTGTTTCAGCAACAGACAGCTTACAGTTACCTTCTGAACCTAAGTCTAGTGAACCAGAAGCTATATTCGCAGCATCACAACCGATGTTTGGATTTGCCCAACCAGAGTCCGCGAATTTGAACTCGTGCTCACCTGCTTCAAGAACGCCAGTTACAGAGTACATGCCGTTGCCAATAAAGGTCATCGCCCAATCACTGCTATCAGACCACTCGTTCATCGTGCCTTTCACGTAAACAACGGTTTCTCCGTAAGGAGGAATGCTCGATACGTCTTTGTTATCCGTGTTTACTGGTAGGCCAGCACCTTGTGCGCCGTCTTGTGGCTGCACGAATACCGCTGTTGTCAGTGCTGGTACTGTGAACGTTTCATTGGTGAAGCTTGCACCTTTCACGATGTCATCCGCAGAGTTTTGTTGAACTTCATGTAACTCGAAACCAGTTGCGCCAGCAACTTTGAAAGACTTCTCAGTTGATGTTGAGTTCACAACGGCCACAACAGCATCGTAGTTCGAATCTAAATCGGCACCTGCTGATGTACCATCGTCGATAGACATCACAATCAAGCCTTCCACTTGGTCTTTCCCTACGTTGCGGAAGTCCACACGGTTCATCACTTCTTGCGCGGTATCTAGGCGGAACAGTTCGCTTGTGCTACGGATTTTTAGTAGCTCTAGGAATTGTTGCTTAGTCAGCTCGATGTCGGTTGAATCTGGTTTCGCCGTGCTGTCACCAACGATGGTTTTGATCAGCTCCCAGTTTGCACCGTCTTTGTCTTCACGTGGTAGACCAACGTTCCAGTTATTGTCGCTTCCGTCGAAGAATACACGGTTGAACCAGTCACCAGAATCGTACGAGTCGCGCTGCATGGATTTAGAGCGCAATAGCTCAGAACCCATGTGGATGAATGGAATGCCTTGACCAAGCATCACCGTTGATAGGGACACAGACTGCATACGTGCACGCTCGGCAGATGAAGTGCCTGTCGCAATCTTGTAGGCGTTGTTATCCCACAATGTTTGGTTGTCGTGCTTAGACACGTAAGAGATGTTCTCTGATGGCACTTTTGTGTAGCCTGCAGGCGCACCATTGTAATCAACGTTCTTACCCAGTTTGGTTTCGCCTTTGTAATCAAGAAGGATGTAATCAGCCAAGTTACCAGCCATACCTAGACGAACCAGATCTTGGTTGTGTAAACGACCATTCACCGACTCTGCGTCAGTTTTGGTTTCTTCGTTAGGATAAGCGGCGTTACCAAAGCCTTGGTTAAAGCGAAGTGGGTGCTTACCTTCAGAATCTACACCGCCATCAAACGGGCTTCCGCCACGAACTGCGTCACGCAGACGATCAGAGAAAGTACCGATTTCTGTCCCCGCCATGTTGACTTGTGTCGCCTGATCGAAGCGAGCGTTTTGCGCGACTTCACCAAAGTCCCAACCTTCGCCGTAGAACAAGGTATTCGGGTCAATTTCACGGACTTTTTCAAGTGCGTAAACCATCACATCTTTCGGCTGGTGGCCCATAAGGTCAAAACGGAAACCATCGACTTTATAGTCATCCGCCCATACCATCAATGAGTCAACCATTAGTTTACCCATCATCAAGTTCTCGGTTGCGGTGTTATCACAACAGGTTGAGTTTTCGACTCCGCCAGTGTTGACGTTTAGACGGTGGTAGTACCCAGGGACAATCTTATCCAGTACTGATTTTTCGTTCACACCAGATGCATTTGTGTGGTTGTACACGACGTCCATGACCAGTTTCAGATCCATTTTATGCGTCGCTTGAACCATTTCGCGGAACTCAAGAATACGCTTAGACCCGTTAGGATCGGTCGCATAACTGCCTTCCGGCACGGTGTAGTGGTAAGGGTCGTAACCCCAGTTGAAGCTGTCTAGCATGCGAAGATCGTTCATCAACGCTTGTGCTTTGCCCGTTGTTGGGTCGTAGCTATTTAATACCTCTTCAATTACTTTGCCGTCATCTTCGGTCTCACAAATGGAGGCTTCTGGCTTGATGCCACAAAGTTTACCCACGGTGTCGGTGATATCGACTCGCTTGTCAGCGTCTTCATCCACGGTTGCAATATCAAATGCTGGCAAGATATGGAGCGTTGTTAGGCCAGCATCTTTTAAAGCTTGTAAGTGAGATACAGACTCACGCTCAGGTTCTGTAAGCGCCAGATATTTGCCATCAAGACTTGGTGTGCCTTTGCTGTCGTTAAAGCTGAAATCACGAATGTGTGACTCGTAAAGGACGTGGTCTTCGTCTTTTTTAACTGTTGGGCGTGCGTAGTTTTTCCAATCTTGAGGCATTAAGCTTGGATCATCTAAATCAACCACTTGCGAGTATCGTGAGTTCTTAGACAAGCTCATTGAATATGGGTCTGTTACCAAACGCGTTTCAACGACGCCAGTTGTTGGGTGGTATACCTTAACTTGGTAGCGATAGTATTTGTTGACAACGTTGCTTTGTGCCTCAGAAACCCAGATACCTGTTGCTGGGTCTTCCGTCATGGCAACGGTCGCTTCTTCTGCTAAGTTTTCATCGTAGATTATCAGATCAACATCTTGGGCAGTTGGTGCCCATAGTTTGAAGGTTGCGGCACCGCCTTCCACAATCGCACCGAGTTCTTGACCGATCGCGTTACCTGCCTTGGAATCGGCAAACACCGCATCCAAAACGCCCGGTTTTTGCACTTCAGTTGCAGAAATGACGTCACCATTTGCGTTGTAAGCCACCATAACGATTTGTGACTTCAGGATCGTACGCAAGGTCGCGTCATCGACATCGATACCCGCAGCTTGAAGGCTAGCAAGGTGACGGAAGCGTGATTTCAGACCATCAGACAACTCACCAGCTTTTGTCAGCTCAACCGCTGTACCGCCAGAGATTTGCTTATCTTCATCCATTTTAATGTCGTTGCTGAGGCTGTAGAACAGCTTCATGGAATCCGCATTGGCCGCCGCTTCCCACGCGATGGTGTTGGCATCTAGCCAATGCGCTTTTTGACCATCAATATCAACAGGGCGCTCTTCTATTGGCTCGTAGTAAAGTTCACTGCTGCCGTGGAAGCCAAACAAACCTTTCGATTCGCCGATTTTCGTCAGCTCCACTTTTGAGTTTGCACTGCCGAATGCTTTCTCATCACCTTTGTGCAGAATGAAGTTCATGCATTCGTGTGGGTCAGAGGCATCAGGGTTTATTTTCAGTACGTAGTAAGCACCGTAGGTGTCGTTGATGCCATCGAATGGGTGTGGCGCAGACCAATCCGTTCCTGTTCCCGGAATGCCCATTGCGTCTAAATCTGTGCTGGTACAGCCCTCACCGTTCCATAGGTGCAAGCCCCAACCTTCGTAGTCGCTTGCTGTTGAAGCGGACGCCACATCGCGTTTGTAATAAATGACGACTTCGTTCTCTCCCGCAGGGTACAAGCCTGAGCCAGGGTTCGTCGTATCTTCGTTCGTGCTATCACTACCACAACCGCTGATTACCGCGACGGAAATCAAAGGCAGTACGGTTTTGGCAATTGTTGATAATTTAAATGTCTTATTGTCCACGTTTACAAATCCATTGTTATTGAATTGATATTGAGCTGCGCGCTGCCTTCGCTGACTCAATCATCAAGAAGGTTTTGCACACGCTAGAAAGGCAGATGCCAAAAAAGGAAATGTTCAATTAGATGCTAATACACTGAATCATCAGCAAAATGTGAGAGCAGGCTGTTAAGTTTTTTACAGGTGCAAATTTTCTGTCACAGTCGATTTTGTTCACAAATTAAATAATAAAACAGGCGCATAGTGAGAGATTCTGCACATCATTAAAATGTAAATTTTTATGGGATGAGTAAGGGGGGATGATAGGGGATGAGAATGTCTCAGCCCCAAAACCGTGATTAAGTTCTATAAAAATGAGGGCTATATTTTTCTTATAAAAATAAGTTGCAGTGATGTTGAATAAAATACCGCCATTAAGTCTTCGCAAGCTTCAGATTTTCGCTAAGTGGTCGTTATATAATGAAGGTAGTCGGCGTTACGTCGGCGCGTAATCATAAGATTTCCCTGAAAGGGAGTTGAATTGGGCCCTGAAACCAAAAGAGGCTATTTATGAGTAGTATGGGCATTGCCATTGCGGCAACTGGCCTTTCACTCGTCCTGATATTTGTGTGGATGATCTCGTTGTCGATGCGGAAACAGAGACTCGAGGCAGAGAGGAAAGCTCGCGAAGCCGCTTATCGAAAGGCGATGCATAAAGCGCGAGAGCAAGAGCGTAAAGAGCGAGAGTTCAAAGCAGAAACCGGGCATATCCCCACCATTTTATTTCTAGCGAAAGAAGCCGAAAAGGACAACATTCGTCAAGCGCTGTATTGGTATGATAAAGCCGCTAAACTGGACAATGTGACGGGGATGTACGGCATTGTTCGCTTAAGTGAACGCATGCGCGAAGATGTGATTTTAAAAGAGCAGGCAAACTTCTGGCGTACCGCAATTGCGGGAATGGAAGGGGATACCGAAGCGAAATTTTCGACGGGCAAGGCCTTGGTCTTTGGTCGAGGAACTGAAAAAAATATCCCAAAAGGTAACCAACTGATTGAAACTGCCGCCGAAGAAGGCTGCATTGATGCCATGATTTATATGGGGGAATGGCAGCTTTCACCAGATAATAGTGCAGGACGCAGTGCAGATGCGCTTTACTGGTTTATGAAAGCGGCGGAAAAAGACAGTGCAGATGGCAAGATCCAAGTCGGCTTATGTTACCTAAATGGCATTGGTACAGAAAAAAGCATGGTTAAAGGTTGCTACTGGCTGGAACGGGCCGCGGAAGGTGGCAGTGCTAAAGCGATGTATCATGCTGGCGAAGCGTGGAAGGATAAAGGTAAAACGGGTAATGCAATTGCTTACGTTTGGCTGTTTCTTGCTGCTAATATGGGCTACCAACCTGCACGTACGTTACGTGATGAAGTGGCAACCAATATTGGTGTTGATGTTGTCGTTGGATTGCAGTCCATAGCGAAGCCGTTGCAAAGAAAGCTGGCCTCAGGAATGGTGAGAAAGCACTCTATTATTCGAGCCCTTAACAAAGTGTACAAACGCGAAGCGTATTTTCCTGCGGAAGAGGAGCTCAATGCGGTGTTGAATGATGAGAATAAAGACGCCTCCGAAGCTTGGGAGGAGACATCAACACTAGATTTTCAGCCTAACATGACAACGGTAACAGCAGAAGACCAGGCAAGCACATCGCCCAACGAAAAAAAACTCTCTAAAGATGCGCTCGATTTCACTCAAAACTTCCTTCAACCATAACCTATCTTATCCAGAAGCCTCAAGAGTGAGGCTTTTCTTTTGCTCTTTTGCCAGTATCTCTATCAGTCACGACAACAGAATGTAAACTTACTTAAGCAGTCATTTTACTGATGTGCATACTATTTATGCGATTTTTCAACATATTTTTAGTACTTAACTAAGATGGGATCTGTTTACCTTAAAAAAGAGGTTTTTCCCTCTTTATTTACTTCCGCTATTGGGCTTAGATCAAGCCTTTTCAATTGGTAGTAATAATGATTGAAGAGCAATACTTGATGCCCCGATTTATAGGTGAATAGTACTCATTACTTTATCTAATAATGTAAATTAAAAAATGTATTATAAATCTTAAATTGTTCTTTTATATTTAGGTGTCGATTATTGATTTTATGATTAATTAGGCGCAAGATAACGTAAAAATAAAATAGCATAGTTAATATGCAGAATTACACTAGGAAGTAACTTTTTCATTACATGTTTCATAATAAATAGAGATAATTTTTATCTCTGTTTTTATTTATATTAGAGATTTGTGTATGTTGAGAATCATTAGTGCAGATAAATTTATCTCTTCAAGGTTTATCTTAGAGTACAGTAAGGCTGAGTTCGCTTCTTTATTAGGTGTTTCCGTCGCTAAAATAAGTAATATTGAAAGTGGAAAATCTTCAATCCCCCCGGTGTATGATTACGCCATTAATTACTTGTTGAGTGAACATCCATTTAAAGATAGTGCTGTTGAGGCTTTATGTTCTCATGAAACGTTAAACTTTGCTCGTCGTATTGACGTCAATACCAAAGTAAAACGCTTGTCCTGTAAGCGTTGCGATAGCCGTAGACTGCACGTTATGGCTGGCATGAGTGGCTTGTATTTTGTCGAGTGCATGGATTGTAAACACACTATGTACTCGTCAGGCATGTCTGTAAAACGTTATCAGCAATGGTCGAATGATGGAGTCAAACTAGATAGTCATTTATTTAATTGAATTGTGTTTCCTTTGCACCTAAAGTAAAAAGCCATCAATACATGTGTTGATGGCTTTTTTATTATGTGTTTAAATTTAGTTAAAATTAAAATATTTATCATTCCTAATAATATAGTCCTAATAATTATATAGTGATGTAAATCTCAAAAAATTATTTTCTTGATATTTTATTTCTAACAACAATGGCTGTGGTCACACAATTTTTAATTATTTTTCCTTTTAAGCCTGGTTTCAATATCATTGGGCTATCAATTGGAAATTGATGAAGATCGCGAAATTTTAATTCGAGAAAATAAGACTTTTAAATATGAAAATTTAATCACGAAATTTGTTTTTTGAATTTTAAATATCTTTTTCGTTTGTAATATCTGTACCTGTCAATTTTGAAGAACAAAAAAGAGATATTCCAAATGAAACGTTTAATTATAGGTGTTAGTAATTACATGCCAGAAGACTTCAGTTTATTAGCTGAATCTTTAGATGAACAATTTAATCGTCATTTACAACCTTTAGAGCAAGTTGAATTAACCGACGTTGGTGCGGCTATTATTACTTCAGCAGACATTAAAGCAGGTCTGCATAAAATGATTTCTGAAACGGGTTACGGTATTCCAGTTTTCTTAGTAACGGATGAAAACCCAGTTTCGGCAGAAGATTACGTTTGGCTAACTGGCGTTATCGATTTAGAAAGACAATCTATTGAGTACTACTGTCGTCAAATCAATGAGGCAGTAACCAAGTACGAATGTCGTCTTCTTCCTCCTTTCTTCAAGCAATTAACGCACTATGTTGAGATGGGTAACTCAGCGTTTGACTGTCCGGGACACCAAGGTGGTCAGTTCTTCAAAAAACACCCAGCTGGTAAACAGTTCTACGATTTCTTTGGCGAAAACCTGTTCCGTAGTGACTTGTGTAACGCGGACGTGGATTTAGGTGACTTGCTGATCCACGAAGGTTCTGCACACCAAGCGCAAGCGCACGCTGCAAAAGTATTTAACGCGGACAAAACTTACTTCGTACTTAACGGCACTTCTGCTTCAAACAAAGTAGTGTGTAACGCGCTGGTAACTGAAGGTGATTTGGTACTGTTCGACCGTAACAACCACAAATCGAACCACCACGGTGCGTTAATCCAAGCGGGTGGTATGCCAGTTTACTTAGAAACGGCGCGTAACCCTTGGGGCTTTATCGGTGGTATGGATGAACACTGTTTCGATGAAGAATACATTCGTGCTCAAATCGCGAAAGTGGACCCAGAACGTGCACGCGATGAACGTCCTTTCCGTCTTGCTATTATCCAGCTTGGTACTTACGACGGTACTATCTACAACGCTCGTTACGTGATGGATAAGATAGGTCACCTTTGTGACTACATCCTGTTTGACTCTGCGTGGGTTGGTTACGAGCAGTTCATCCCTATGATGAAAGACTGTTCACCACTGCTGCTGGATTTGAAACCAGAAGACGCAGGTGTGATCGTGACTCAGTCTGTTCACAAACAACAAGCTGGCTTCTCTCAAACATCGCAAATCCACAAGAAAGACCGCCATATCAAAGGTCAATCTCGTTACTGTAACCACAAACGTTTTAACAACGCGTTTATGATGCATGCATCGACTTCACCATTCTACGCACTGTTCTCTGCGCTTGATGTGAACGCGAAGATCCACGACGGCGAAGCAGGTCTGCGTTTATGGCGCGATGCGGTTAAGACAGGTATCGAAGCGCGTAAAGAAATCCTTAAGAGTTGTGAATTGATTCGTCCGTTCATTCCAGATGAAGTCGAAGGTCAACCTTGGGGCAGCTACGACACTGACGTGATAGCAACGAACAAGAAATTCTTCATGTTTGAGCCAAACGCAAGCTGGCACAAATTCGAGGGGTACGGTGAAGGTCAATACTTCGTTGACCCATGTAAATTGCTACTAACCACAGCAGGTATTGCAGAAGATGGCAGCTACGCAGATTTCGGTATTCCTGCAACGCTTTTAGCGAACTTCCTTCGTGAAAATGGCATCATCCCTGAAAAGTGCGACTTGAACTCTATCTTGTTCCTACTCACTCCTGCGGAAGATATGGGTAAGATCCGTCACCTTGTGGCTCAAATTAACCGATTCGAAAAATTCATCCGTGATGATGCCCCTTTAAGTATCGTACTTCCAAGCGTCTACGAAGCGAATAAAGAACGCTACCGTGGCTACACCATCCGTCAGCTATGTCAGGAAATGCATGACATGTACAAAGAGCTGAACGTGAAACAGTTACAAAAAGCGATGTTCCGCAGCGAGTACTTCCCACAAATGGTTCACAAACCTGACGTAGCAACACGCAAATACTTCCGTGGTGAATGCAATTACCTACCACTTAAAGAGGCCGTGGGCCGCGTAGCCGCTGAAGGTGCACTTCCTTACCCTCCAGGCATTATCTGTGTGATCACTGGTGAAGTCTGGACTCAACAGGTGGTGGATTACTTCCTATCTCTAGAAGAAGGCATTAACCGCTTCCCAGGCTTCGCGCCAGAAATTCAAGGTGTGTACCTTGAAGATGTTAACGGTCGCACTACCGCACATTGTTATGTCCTAAAAGATTAATCTACCCGTTCGCACCACGCTCCGGCGTCGGTGCGAACCGCTTATTCGTGGAGAATAATTTATGAGTACTGAAACTAAAAAAATGTCGGTGGTGCAGTTAACCATTCTGACGTTCATCAATATGGCTGGCTCCGGTATTATCATGCTGCCAAGTAAACTGGCGCAAGTGGGTACCATTTCAGTGTTGTCTTGGCTGATCACGGCTGCGGGCTCTTTGGCGTTGGCTTATGTGTTTGCAAAATGTGGTCGCTTTAGTAAACGAGACGGCGGTATGAACGGTTACGCGTCTTACGCATTCGGTAAATCGGGTGCGTTTATGGCGGGCTGGACTTACGGTTTGTCGCTCCTTATTGCGAATATTGCGATCGCGATTACCTGTGTGGGTTACGGCTCCGCATTCTTTGAAGTGACCCTATCTCCGGTCGAAACCTGTTTGTACACCATCGCCATTCTTTGGATTTGTACTTTCGCTAACTTCGGTGGTGCGAAAATCACAGGTCAAATCGGTACCTTCACGGTATGGGGTGTGATCCTACCGGTATGTTCGCTAGGTATTGTTGGTTGGTTCTGGTTTAACCCAACCATGTACATCGAAGCTTGGAACCCACACCACCTACCATTTGGTGAAGCTGTGAGTGCTTCTATTGCCATGACACTATGGGCGTTTCTTGGTCTTGAATCGGCCTGTGCGAACTCAGAAGCGGTAGAAAACCCAGAGAAGAATGTACCAATCGCAGTATTGGGCGGTACGTTGATTGCTGCTGTGGTTTACATTGTATCGACAAACATCTGTTCTGGTATCGTTGCAAACTCTGAGCTTGCCGCTTCTACCGCACCATTCTCAACCGTATGGTCTGTGATGCTTGGCTCAGCAGCAGGTAAAGCGGTTGCTGGTATGGCGGTATTGGCTTGTGCGGGCTCTCTATTGGGTTGGCAATTCACTATCGCGTCAGTGTTCAAATCGTCTTCTGATGCGGGCTTCTTCCCTAAATTGTTCTCTCAAGTGGACAAACGCGGCACACCGATCAAAGGTATGATCGCGATTACTATCATCCAATCAGTATTGTCTCTAATGACGATTTCTCCAACGCTGAACGAGCAGTTCGAAGCATTGGTTAACCTAGCGGTAGTAACAAACGTTATTCCTTACATTTTATGTATGGGCGCAATATTTATTATGCAGCAAGTAGCACACGTGCCAGAGCGCGAGATGAAAACCACCAACGTTATCGCTCTGATTGGCTCTCTGTACAGCTTCTATGCGCTTTACGGCTCCGGCTACGAAGCGATGATGTGGGGCTCTATCGTAACCTTCCTAGGCTGGAGTGCTTACGGTCTGATTGCTGCGAAGCATGAGCCTTTAGCAAATTAAAAAATAATACAGAAAGAGCCTTCCCAAACGCGGTGTGGAAGGCTCTTTGTTTTTAGGCATTTACGCCAAACCCAAGTCAGCTCAATGCATTTGAGGCTAGACATCCAATGGCGTGAAAACTCATTTTCGACATTTGGAGGACGAAAGATGATAAGTCAACCTGTTAAAATCGGTGACGACACCGCCGTAGTCATTCCAAGCGTAATCCTAGCTCAGCTCGGGATAAGGGAAGGAGATACCCTAGAAATCGCACTGAATAAAGACAAAATGGAAATTAAGAAGATGGTGTTGAAAACCAGCGCGCCAACTTACTCTGAAGATATTGAGGAGAATTGAGTTAGAGAATCTTGGTTTGTCGGATACACTACTGGTTTCGCAAAACTGGCGCTTGCCGCTGTCTTTGAACTATCGATAACTACAATAAGAGGTAAGGTACTATGCAAGGTATCCTCTCTATACAATCTCATGTTTCTTTTGGTCATGCTGGTAACAGCAGTGCCGTTTTCCCAATGCAACGCATGGGCTTCGAAGTATGGCCGATTCATACCGTTCAATTTTCTAACCACACGCAGTATCAAGAAGGCTGGACTGGGCGAGCGTTTGCGGCTGAAGACATCAGCGAGTTAGTTCGTGGCCTTGGTAACATCAGCGCACTGGAAAAGTGCCAAGCGGTATTGACGGGCTACCAAGGTAGCGCAGAGCAGTGCCTTGCTGTTGAAGATACCGTGACGAAAGTGAAGCAAGCGAACCCGCACGCACTTTATGTTTGCGATCCTGTGATGGGCGCGCCAGACAAAGGCTGCATTGTGGCTCCGGGCATTGCTGAAAATCTTCTAACGCGTTTGATGCCAATGGCGGATGTGATCGTTCCGAACCAATTCGAGCTAAGTCAATTTGCTGAGATGGAAATCCACTCATTAGACGATGCGATCACCGCATGCCAACGTGCGCTAGAGAAAGGTCCAAAAGTGGTGCTAGTTAAGCACCTTTACTGCCTAGAAAATGGCAGTTTTAACATGCTATTGGCTACGCAAGAAGGCATTTACCTTGCGAAGCGTCCTCAATTTGAGTTTGCTAAACAACCTGTCGGCGTGGGCGATCTTATTTCAGCTATCTTTACCGCGGGACTCTTAAAAGGCTGGTCTCCCAAGCAAGCTTTCCAACATTGTCATGACGCATGCTACGGGGTGTTAAGTGCAACGTACCATGCAGGCGAATGGGAGCTGCAAACTATTGCTGCGCAGCAAGAGTTTGTTGAGCCAAGTAAGCATTTCCCGATTGAAGAAGTGGCTCTGGTCACCGCATAATTGAGCGCAATTAAACAAAAAAGGGGAGCCATCATCGGCTCCCCTTTCTATTTGTTCTGTCAGTCTTACTGAGCTTTTTGCTGCTCTGATTTACAAACTGCTGCCGTAAAGACAACGTCTGTTGAGCTGTTTAGCGCAGTTTCAGCAGAGTCTTGAATCACACCGATAATGAAGCCAACGGCTACAACCTGCATGGCTACGTCGTTTGAGATACCAAACAGACCACACGCTAGAGGGATAAGTAGTAGAGAGCCACCTGCAACACCTGATGCGCCGCATGCAGAAACCGCAGCTACAATACTTAGAAGTAGCGCAGTCAGTAGATCAACTTCGATACCCATAGTGTGCACAGCTGCAAGCGTTAGTGTTGTGATAGTGATTGCAGCACCAGCCATGTTGATGGTCGCACCTAGAGGGATAGATACTGAGTATGTATCCTCGTCCAGTTTTAGTTTCTCACATAGTGCCATGTTTACTGGAATATTCGCCGCACTTGAACGAGTGAAGAACGCAGTTACACCACTTTCACGTAGACAACGGAATACAAGTGGGTAAGGGTTTTGTTTGGTTTTAACGAACACGATCGCTGGGTTTACAACGAGTGCGATGATCATCATTGCGCCAAGAAGAACCGCCAGAAGGTGTGCGTAGCTTGCTAGTGCGCTAAAGCCCGTTGTCGCAAACGTTGAAGCAACCAAGCCAAAGATACCAAATGGTGCAAGACGAATGATAAAGCGCACAATGTGAGACACGCTGTGGCTTAGATCTTCAAATACGGCCTTCGTTGTTGCCGATGCGTGGTGTAGTGCAAGACCCAGACCCACACCCCAAGCAAGAATACCGATGTAGTTTGCTTCTACTAGTGCATTTACTGGGTTATCGACCAGTTTAAACAACAGTGTGCGTAGAATTTCAGCAATACCTTGAGGAGGCGTTGCACCTTCAGCGCCGGTGACAAGCGTTAAATTGGTCGGGAAAAGGAAGCTTAGAACCACTGCTGATAGCGCCGCGAAGAATGTACCCATCAGGTACAGTACAACGATTGGGCGCATGTAAGTGTGTTGGTTTTTCTTTTGGTTTGCAATTGAAGCGGCAACCAAAATAAACACAAGGATTGGCGCGATCGCTTTAAGCGCACCGACAAAAAGGCTACCAATTAATCCCGCGCTTTCGGCATGGCTTGGAGAAATTGTCGCGAGCAAAATACCAAAGACGATACCGACAAGGATCTGGACGACGAGGTTACCACGAGCATATCGGGCAACGAGGCTGTTGTGTTGCATACATCATTCCTGCAATTTTATGCCAGAGTGGCAGGGCAATAGTCCATCATTACACGGCGATAATGCCCTTGTATTGCAAGGGGTGAGCATTGCTTCTGGTCACTAAGACACATGATTATCAATTATCCTGTTTTTATAAATTCAGCCATTTTCTTGCTGAATATCACATATCTTAGCTTGGTAATATTTTGTGTCTAGTTTTAGTTTGTTTTTGGATTAAATGTTTGCTCAATGTTATTTAAATAAGATTTTTATGTTGAAAATTATCATTAGTTATGAGTAATGGTTTTTAATAAAGTTGTTAAAAAGGAGACTTTCGTCTCCTTTGATTTTATTGACAACTCAAACGCAACAAATTAATAACTTTGTTGGCGCCTGCGCTTATCACTCATGGCATTTCGAGTGAGTTTCCCGAACTGTCGACTTTGAGCTCGTTGCTCTGCCAAAGTCGCACCGTTAAAGGCTTGTTCTCGCAATAGTTTTTGATAGTTATTGAAACGACGAACTTCCAGTTTGCCATTTTCAATCGCAGTTTGAACTGCGCAACCCGGCTCAGTTTGATGCTGGCAATCACCAAAGCGACAACGCTGAGCGAGAGCCTCAATGTCAGAAAATGCCTCACTGACCCCCGATTCACAATCTGCTAGTTGAAGCTCGCGCATTCCCGGAGTATCAATCAAGATGCCGCCATCAGGTAATAGATGGATAGAGCGCGATGTAGTTGTATGTCGCCCTTTGCTATCGTCTTCACGAATATGCCCAGTTGCCTGTTCTTGTTGCCCGAGTAATGCATTAACAAGAGTTGATTTGCCAACGCCTGAAGAACCGATAAAAGCGAGGGTTTGTCCTTCTTTGCACCAGGTCATGAGTTTAGAAGCACTCTCTATTTCTAAGCCGTTGACTGTCTCTATAGCTAATAGAGGGTCGAGCTTCTGTACTTGGCTTTTTAGTTCATCAGTATTGTCACACAAATCGGCTTTGGAAAGCACGATGACGGGTTCGACTTCGGCTTCATGAGCCAAGGCAAGATAACGTTCAATACGACTTAAATTGAAGTCTTCGTTAAGGGAACACACGATAAACACTGTATCCACATTGGCTGCGATGAGTTGCTCTGCCACTTTGCTGCCAGCGGCTTTGCGGCTAAAGAGGCTCAAGCGATCCAGTAAGCGAACAAATTGCTGATCTTCATTTAAGATTACCCAGTCTCCGACGGTCATATTGGGTAAAGAATGGTGGGCATTAAGATGAACTTGCCCAGTTTCTGTCGCCAATAAGTAACCACTTCGGTGGTGCGCAATCACACGAGCAAAGATAGTGTTGTCGTAATCGTCTAGTGTCAGTTGTTGCTGAAAAAATGGTTTCCAACCCAATTGTTTTAGAGGGTTTGAAGTTGAAACTAATGTGTCACAAAAAGTATGTGTTTGATTCATTATTGAATTATCCCAGACGCAACAAAGCGCCTTAATACAAATCGCATTAGGGTCTAATTCGGATAGAGTTGACCCCGGTGAAGACCGGGCAGAGAAGGGGAAGTTGTGGTTATGCCACAGAGTTGGTGCTGTTAGGGTTACCCTTGCGATGCCCAGTTAGTGTTATTCAATACAATCATCTTGTGTCCTCTTCGTTGGTTAATAAATAAGTGAGTTAATTAAGCCAAAAGAGTATAGCCGCCCTTTTTTAAAGAGGGTAGCTATACTGCAAAAATATTAACTTTGTTTTGTGATACGCTCTTCCATAATCTGCGAATACGTGTTGGCTTTTAAGCCGTATATGATTTGGACATGACGATCATCCAATATCACGACTCCATGCGCGCCATGATTTTTGAGTGCGTTCTTATCGATGACGGACGTCGCTCTGAGGGTAAGACGCAGCCGAGTCGCACATGCACCAGTTTCTAGCAGGTTCTCTATGCCCCCAATGGCGTCAATGATCGTATCGACGTCTTGTTCGACATTGGGGTTGGTATGAGTTAGGAAATTGAAAAATTGCTTCAGCGCGGACTTAACCGTCATTTGGAGAGCCTTCGGTCGTTAGTTTTGAAATGGCTTCAACAATCGGTGCCGGCGAGAGCGTATGCGGTACTTTAGTGATTAACGTGCCATCCGGCTTCAAAAAGTAGAAGTAAGAGCTATGATCCAGCGTGTACTTTAGTTCCGAGCCTTCCAATTCTGTCTTGCGGAAAATGACACCATAGTTGTGTGCCAAAGGTGTCGTTACATCAAGTGGTGCCGATAGGCCTTCAATCATTGGATGGAAGTAATGGGCATATTTTGCTGATGCATCGGCCTCATCACGCTCTGGGTCCAAAGAAATGAACATCGGGCGTAGTTGTGCTTTTTGCGCGTCGTCAATTTGATTCAGTGCCCCTGCCAGCATTGCAAGAGAAGTTGGGCAAACGTCTGGGCAGCGAGTAAAGCCAAAATAGACAACTCGGATGCGAGGGTCATTCACATCGAAGATATTGACGGCTTGGTTATTTTCCCCAAACAATACCGTTTGTTGAGAGGTGGAACTGTCCACTAGCTCTGGCTTCGTGTTCTGATTATCTAAATAGCTCTTTACGCCAAACCCGAGTGCGAAAGCAGCTACGAGAAATAGGGACCAATTGCGGCTCATAACGATTCCTTATCTTTGCATTTTTATAGCAGGGTAAACGGTATTCTCTCCATCACTGAGTTCACCAACCCAAGTCATCGCATCCTCCGTGCAAACCGGGAGAATGATGTCACCTTGATATTGGCCAGGAGCGATTTGCTTCAGCAAAAACTTAGGCTCACCCATCTCCATTTCTCTTCCTGAAAGACTTAGGATGAGTTGCTTAGCATCGCTTGTATGCCACTCAACATTTAGAGTGGTAGGAACCAAGGGTTGAGCAGTTTCTGAGTTTAGTGTCATCGTAACATTTTCTTGGACGCAAGAGGTTGTAGAGAGAAAGCAGTATTCATCTATTGACTTGCTTTGAGTGGAAGAAGAAAAGCTTTTTATTAGAGTCGGGGCATAAAATCCCGCAACTAATGCGGCTGAAACAGCGGCGATTTGTAACACTTTCATGAAGGTTCAGCATTTATCACTTAACATTACGAGCATCGTAGCACAGATGCGCCGCTCGCCAACTCGTGACCTCGGTAAATTGTGCGTTATACCTCGGTGACCAGCTTCCTAGTAACGCGACGGACTTTATTGCATCAAATACAGCAGAGTTTTCAATTGAGATGTTTTGCCCTTAGCCAATAGATAAAAACGGAGCCAATTGGCTCCGTTTTTATTTGGTTCAGTATGTGTTTGATACCAAAGTTATTTATCTGAGTCTGCGAATTTCTCTAGACCTAAAACCAGAGCAATGGCTGCAAGCATCATCACGACAGCAAGTACTAACTGAGAAGGTTGTGATGTCACGTGTTCAAATTCAAATGGTGATAGGTTGTGCTGTAGCAATGGCACTTGTTCGCCCTTCGAATTGGTGCGCCAAGTGATGGTTTCTTTCCATGGCCAAATCTTTGGCAACGTACCAATCATTAATCCAGTCAAAAACATCAGGGTGAAATCACGGAACTTGCGTAGTAACCACGACAATAAGTGAGAGAAGGACAGTAAACCGATCACGCAGCCAGACAAAAATAGCGCTAATGTATCGACTTGAAAACCTTTCACTGCGGCTAATACAGGAGCATACATGCCAATCAGCAGCAAAATAAAACTGCCAGAGATACCCGGCAAGATCATCGCACAAATCGCGATAGCTCCAGCGAATAAGGTGTTAATGGCCGTTGGTTCCATGTGTAAAGGTTTGAGCACAGTAATACTATAAGCAAACCCGACACCAACGAGCAGAATGACAAAGCGGACAAGATCGCGTTGCTCAACCTGACGAATAATGTGATACACAGAGACCAAAATCAGACCAAAGAAAAATGACCAAAGTGGGATCGGGTGTGTGTCAAGAAGCCAAGTAATCAACTTTGCTAGCGTTGCAATACTGGTGAAAATGCCGGCAAACAGAGCGATAAGGAAGAATCCGTTGATGTGATTAAACGCGGCTTTAACCCCTTCTTTTCGCCAGATAGAGAAAAGTGAGGGGTTAATGCGTCGAATGCTTTCAAGCAGCGTATCGTAAATACCAGTGATAAACGCGATGGTGCCGCCAGATACACCAGGTACAACATCTGCTGCACCCATGGCGATTCCCTTGAAGAAAGTAATTAAGTAGTTCATTGCTCTAATGCTAAGTCGTTTCGATGGCAGAGAGTATACAAACATTGCGATGAAAAAAGTATGAAATAGTGCTGTAACTACTTGGTCTTATATCCAATCTATTGCCTATCTTTATTACCCGTCAAGAGACAATGCCGCCGTAACGAGCTTTTAATGCTTGGTTTACATTTTTGAGATGATTAACTCTACTATCAATTATCAATCTTGGTTGCATTATGCAATTGCAATTTGCATTATAAAATTGCATTTTGATAATTTGCGCGTGAATAAATCCAGCTTATATGAGATCTTGTGCCCAAAAATAAGCCTTTGCATTTTGGCATGATTAATGCATAATACTGCTCGACCCTTCTTAAGCCGAGGGTCACCTAGCCAACTGACGTTGTTAGTGAATACAATTTGTTCACACTAAATATAAGCCAATCGCGATTATTGCGGTTGGCTATTTTTTTATATGAACAACGTTACTTACGTGCTTTGCAAATTGCACTTCTCTTTCTGTCAGTCATAAAAAAGGGCTGACGTGTTACGTCAACCCTTGTGTTTTACTTTACGTTTTAACCCGTTTATCTAGCAGTTCAGTATCCCATTAACTGTAGCAAATTTTCAGCTGTCACAATGGCTTCTTTACGATTAGCAATATTAAGCTTTTGGTACAGGTTGCGAATGTGGGTTTTAATTGTCGTACCTGCCACATCCAGCTCTTGTGCGATTTGCTCGTTACTAAAGCCTGAATAAATCAGCCCCAGAACCTGCCATTCGCGTTGTGTTAATGGGCTAGTACGTACTAGCTCTGGCACATTAGGGTGATTCACCAACTTTTCAATAAAGTCTTCATCAAAGTGAATCGACCGGCTACGTTGATTCGATGAAATGTCCTTCATTAACTGTTGAGCACGGTGACGCTCAAGATCGCCCAGTTCATGGCGGAGGCTCAACTTCTCCAGCAGACCGCCAATGGTTGCACCATCAATCAGGAAGTTTCCGACCATGCCAGTTTGGTTCGTCATTACTAATGCTTCTTTTAACAGAGCCTTGGCTTGCTCCTCATCTTTTTGGCGAGCAGAAAGGACTGCTTCAACCACTAAGTTGCGATTAGTATCTGTGATTAGGTTAGTGCGACGAGCTTCACCTTGGAGAAAATCTAACGCAGCACGAGCGTCGGTATATTGGCCTAAGTTAATGTGGGCGCGAGCAATGTTACGCCATTGCAATTGAGAAAAGTGGTTGCATGCCGATTCAGGACGAACCGCAGTGTTGAGCCATTCTTGCATTGCATCGGTATTCCCGCGCGCTTGCCAAAATAGAATCAACGATAGTGAAGCGTTTGCAGTCCAATCTACGTGATAAGTCGACTGTTTCATCAAGTGCTGTATATGCTCAATGAATTTACCGGCTTTGTCTAATTCACCGCGTCCAATCGCAATACGCGCCAACATCGAATAGCTATGTAAGTGCTTGCTTGGTGAATGGTTTTCGAGAATTTGCAGACCTTTGTACGCGCATTCTTCCGCTTCATCAAGTCGGTTCCAGCACCAAAGTACTTGCGCGCGAATACGCAGCAAAAATTCATGAAGAGGAACATGCTGAAGCTGCTGATCTTCAATCAGACGAAATGCGGAATCTTGTAGTTCAAAGGCAGCTTGCACGTAACCTTGTGCAATCAAAATCTCGCTTTGCTGCAATATTGCCCATAACGCTTGGTGATATACCTGATACTGACGAGCTAGCTTTTCAGTTTGTTGCATCATCGGCAAAGCACGGTCTAGTTTACCTAGCACGTGGTTAACTTCACCAACAACCGAAGTCGCCACAATTCGGCTACGGTAAATAGTGTTATCAAGTTGGCTAAGCGCTAGCTCCGCTAATTCGAGAGCTTTTTCTGGTTGGTTACTGTTGATAGCCACTTGAGCAAGCAACGCGTTTGCTTGACCTTGATAATGAATATCTAACGCAATGTTACGCTTTTTGTGTTCCTCTTCCGCTTCTTCAAGCAGGTGGCCCACTTGGTTATAACGATGCTGACTTTGAGCCAACCATGCTCGGAGCATCGTAAGTTTTGGGTGGCTGAACAACAGATCATCGTCCAACTTGTTAATTGAGCTTTCCAGTGTGCTGAGTTCGCCTTGGTTAAACATCTTCCAGCCGAATTCGTTTAGGATCTCTACCACTAAGTCCTTATCATTTGATTTTTGTGCATGATGAATCGCTTGGTGCGGTGCTTTTTGTTGTAACCAAGCGATAGCAGCATTGCGGTGGAGATCTTTTTCTTGCTGAGGAATACGAGCTTGGCGCTCATGAGATAAAAACTCGCCAAATAAGTTATGGAACCGGAACCAGTTCTGTTCCCCTTCGAGCGGGTAAATGAATAAGCCGTAACGGTTAAGCGATTCAATCATTCCCAGTGCGTCTTCGCGTTGGGTAAGGGCAAACACTAACTCATCATTGAAGTGGTCAAGCACGGATACTTGCATTAAAAAGTGACGAGTTTCGTGATCGAGTAAGTCAAACACTTCTTCGACCAAGTAATCCCACAAGTGCGCGTGATTGAACTGCGATACCGACTCTACAGTTTGTGCCAATGTGCGGTTTTGATGTTGGGCTTGTAATGCGATCAACTGCATCGCCGATGGCCAACCTTCAACATAGGTTCTTAGGCTGTTCGCCATGTCTTCATCAATACCATCGGCGATACGCTGGTTAAAGAAGCGAGTGGTTTCTTCGGTATCAAACGCCAACATCTCGTTGCCGATTTCGATCATTAAATCACGAACACGTAAGTTTGCAGTGCCCAGAGGCGGCGCTGCACGACTGGTTACCACAACGGTGAGGTTGTCTGGCATGTGCTTTAAGAAGAAACGCATGGATTCATGGATTTCATCATTCGTGATTAAATGGTAGTCATCAAGCACCACGTAGCACTCTTGATGAAAGTCAGCCATTTCAGCGAATACTTCGCTAAATAGGGAGCGTAAAGACGAGATCTGACGTTTTTCCGCCAGTTTTTGTGCGTTAGCGCAACTGAAGTTAGTGGCTTTGTTTAATGCTTGAAGCAGATAGTTTACAAAGCGAAAGCCGTCGTTATCGCTGTCATCAATGCTGTACCAACCGACGTTTGGCTTATCGGATAGCCACTGCGCTGCCATTGTTGTTTTTCCGTAACCTGCTGGGGATCGGAATAAAACCAATTTGTAGTAAGGCGCTTGCTGTAGTAAGTCCAACACTCGTGGGCGCACGATGGCATTGTGCAGGCGTCCTGGTCGAGTAAGCTTAGATGGAATCCACATTAGTAGTTATGTCCTTATTTGTGTATACCCAAATGACTGCAACGTGATCATTCTAGTAAAGCCCCCTTGAAAGCCGTCTTACTGAATGATGTCATCAGCATCAAAAACACTGTTTGAATGCCAGATAATGTCGCTACTGTTGGGGCTTGCGTCCGTCTGAAAAACCATTCCATACGGTCACTTAGATATAAAAGCTAGCGAAAACTAGAAATAACTCACATCGCCTAATTCTAGTTTGTATAAAAAGCGTACAATCCTGTGAGCTGAGTGGGATGTTACGACATCAGAAATGTTCGTTACTTTGATCCACTTCCTAATTCTCAAGGGTTGATGGATTTACCATCAACTACGCCCTTTATTTGTGATTGTCGTCACTTAAATATCGTTTGTTTCGTTAGCGTTAAGATCGCGTTGCACATAGATTACGAAAAGTTCTTCTACGCTGACCGAGTTAATGTGACCGATATTACAATTTTCACATCATCAGATGAGTGGACTATAAAAAGCGTCATGAACGGGTTTTAACCTTTCTCACATTCCATTGTGATCAAAATCACTAAGAACTGGTGCAAAGTTCACTTTGTTGAGATTTGGATCACTAACCTAGCAATGGTACCCCCTCTACGCCCTCAGCCCTCCTCCTTCAAAGGATGAGAATTAGGAGGATGTTTATTCACAGAGGTAAATGCACGATGTATGGCAGATGAATTACCAAAAGACGTGAGAATTTCGTAATGAAACCTACTCAACAAAAACAATTTGACAAGAAGTCGTTCCAAGAAAGCGTAAAGAAACACCTATCTGTAACTTACGCTCATACGATTGAAAACGCAGACAGCCGCGCATGGTACCTAGCAATGGGGCATGCTCTGGCTGAATTTACTACTCTAGATTTGCTTGCGACAGAAGAAGATCCACGCATTAAAAGTGCGAAGAGCGTTAACTACCTTTCGCTAGAATTCCTTATCGGTCGTTTGACTGGTAACAACCTAATCAGCATGGGTCTGTACGAACAAGTAACAGAAGCAATGGCTGAACTAGGTTACAACCTAACTGATCTGCTAGAAGAAGAGCGCGACCCATCATTGGGTAATGGTGGCCTTGGTCGTCTGGCTGCGTGTTTCATGGATTCATGTGCGGCACAAGAATTCCCAACTGTCGGCTATGGTTTACATTACGAATACGGTCTATTTAAACAGTCATTCAAAGATGGTCGTCAGCAAGAAGCACCTGACGCATGGCGCGGTGTAGAAGGCTACCCTTGGGAAATTGCGCGTCCAGAACTTGCGCAAGAGATCGGTTTCTACGGTCACGTTGAAGTGATTAACGAGAACGGTAAAGAAGTTCGCAAATGGGTACCAGGTATGACAGTAAGAGCAATGCCTTGGGATCTTCCAATTGTGGGTTACGAATCAGACACGGTTTACCCGCTACGTCTTTGGGAATGTCAGGCGATTGCACCATTCTCACTAGCAAGCTTTAACAATGGTGATTACTTCGAAGCTCAGCACGCACTGATCGACGCAGGTAACATCACTAAAGTGCTTTACCCGAACGACAACCACGAGAAAGGTAAAACACTGCGTCTAATGCAGCAGTACTTCCACTCAGCAGCGTCTGTACGTGACATCCTACGTCGCCACGAAGCTGCGGGCTACTCGCTAGCGGATCTACCTAAGCAAGAGACTATCCAGCTTAACGATACGCACCCAACGATTGCGATTCCTGAACTAATGCGCATCCTGATGGATGAAAAAGGTTTAGCTTGGGAAGCGGCTTGGGAAATCAGCTCTAAGACATTTGCGTACACCAACCACACGCTACTTCCAGAAGCACTAGAGACATGGCCAGAGTCGCTAATCCAGCACCTGCTACCACGTCACATGGAGATCATTTACGAGATCAACCACCGCTTCCTACAAGACGTACGTGCAATGTGGCCGGGTGATGTCGCGAAGCAACAGAAGCTTTCTATCATCGAAGAAGGTTTCCACCGCATGGTTCGCATGGCAAACCTATGTGTAATCGGCTCTTACGCAGTAAACGGTGTAGCAGCACTTCACTCTGAATTGGTTAAGAAAGACCTATTCCCAGAGTTCCACGAAATGTACCCGACACGTCTACACAACGTAACGAACGGTATTACGCCACGTCGCTGGTTGAAGTTCTGTAACCCAGGTCTGTCTCAGCTTATCACTGAGAAAGTCGGCCCAGAATGGCCAGCGAAACTAGAGCAACTTGAAGGTATTGCGAAGTACGCTACTGACGCGACATTCCAAAAAGAATTCATGGCAGTGAAGAAAGAGAACAAAGAACGCCTAGCAACTTGGGTGAAAGAGAACATGGGTATCGAGCTCGATACTAATGCAATCTTCGATGTTCAAATCAAGCGTCTGCACGAGTACAAACGTCAGCATCTAGACTTGCTACACGTACTGTCTCTGTACCACCGTATTCTTAATGAACCAGGTTTTGAGTGTACGCCACGCGTTGTGTTCTTCGCAGCAAAAGCAGCACCGGGTTACCACCTAGCGAAAGAAATCATCTTCGCAATTAACAAGATTGCAGACAAGGTGAACAACGATCCTCGCATCGGTAACAAGCTGAAAGTGGTATTCATCCCTGACTACCGCGTGAGCATGGCTGAAATCATTATCCCTGCGGCTGACGTTTCTCAACAAATCTCGCTAGCGGGTAAAGAAGCATCAGGTACAGGTAACATGAAGATGGCGCTAAACGGTGCGCTAACTATCGGTACAATGGATGGTGCAAACGTTGAGATTCGTGAGGAAGTAGGCGATGAGAACATCTATATCTTCGGTCTAGATGTTGAAGGTGTGAAAGCGCTGAAAGCTCAAGGTTACAACCCATTTGATTACTACAATGCGGATCACTTACTCAAAGCGTCAATGGACTTGCTATTGGGTGAAGAGTTCACACCAGGCCAACCAGGCTTACTGCGTGCCACATACGACAGCCTGCTAGACGGTGGTGACCCATACTTATGTCTCGCGGATTTCGCCTCTTACGTGAAAGCACACGAAGACATGAGCGAACAATATAAAGATCAAGCTGGCTGGGCGAAGAAGGCCATTCTTAATACCGCCCTTGTTGGCAAGTTCACGTCAGACCGCTCAATCCGCGACTACGTGAACAATATCTGGAAACTTGAAGCGGTGAAACGCTAATAGAACCTAGTTAAGACCAAGGTAGCCAAGCGCTACCTTTGGTCATTTTCCAAAAGAAGTTATTGATAACAATAAAACCCTACATGGAAGGTGTTGGTATTACCTTCGGAGAAAGCGATGAAAGAACAAACAGCATTAAAGAAAGTCGCGGAAATGGCGAGATTGGCTGATAGCTATGTCAGTGCTTGGGGAGATGAGGCGAAAGTGTCTGAGGAGACGCTACGCCGCTTGCTCGCTTCGCTTGGCTACGATACTAGCAGTGATGAAAAACTACTGGCTTCTGCTGAAAAGAAACATAAAAAAGACGTACTAGCCCCTGTTCTTGTTTTACGCGACGGCGAACCAGTCGAAGTGGAACTAAACCTAGGTACGAGTGCTCGTGAGAGTGAATTCAGCTGGCGTTTAGAAACAGAACAAGGAGAGGTACTTGAAGGCTATCTTCAGTCCCAAATTGTTCGTGATGAGCGTGCTGAGGGTGGCCCTCTAGTGTTTGCATTGCCAAAGAACTTGGCTTGGGGTTATCACAAACTGATCATCAGTCGTAAGCGTCGTAAAACACCTTACGAGATGTCATTGATCATTACGCCGAAAGCGTGTTTCAAACAAGACGATCTAAACCAACACAAAAAGCTATGGGGTCCTAGTATCCAGCTTTACACACTGCGTACTCAGCATAACTGGGGCATCGGTGATTTTGGCGACCTAAAACAACTGGTGAGTGATATTGCCTCTCGTGGCGGTGACTTCATTGGCTTGAACCCTATTCACTCGCTGTTCCCTGCGAATCCAGAAGGGGCAAGCCCATACAGCCCGTCTTCTCGTCGTTGGTTGAACATCATGTACATCGACGTAAGCTCTGTACCTGAGTTCGCGCTAAGTGCAGAAGCACAACAACGTGTCGGTAGTGCAGAGTTCCAACAACGTTTACAAAAAGCGCGAGACTCTCATTGGGTGAATTACACCGAAGTTTCGCAACTAAAAATGAGCGTTCTTCCGCTGCTATTCAGTGAGTTTAAAGCTCGCCATTTAGACAAAAACACCGATCGCGCTCGTGCCTTCTTGGACTTTGTTGAAAAAGGCGGCGACAGCTTGCTACACCAAGCTTCATTCGATGCACTTCATGCTGATTTACATGCAGAAGATGCAAACATGTGGGGCTGGCCAGTATTCCCTGAGAAATACCGCACATTCGACGCAGCTGGTACTCAGAAGTACATTAAGGACAACCAAGATCGTGTTCACTTGTACATGTACCTGCAATGGATCGCAGACGATCAAATTAAAGAAGCGCAAGCGCTAGCCGAAGAAAAAGGCATGGCTGTGGGTTTGTACCGTGACCTTGCGGTTGGTGTTGCTGATTCTGGTAGTGAAACATGGGCTGATGAAGGCGCGCTAGTATTGGATGCAAGCATCGGTGCACCACCAGATGTACTTGGTCCACTAGGCCAAAACTGGGGTCTGCCTCCGCTTAACCCTCAGGTTTTAGAAGCGACTGGCTACGACGCTTACATCAAATTGCTACGTGCTAACATGAAGCATTGTGGTGCATTGCGTATCGACCACGTACTTGGCCTGCTTCGCCTTTGGTGGATTCCAAAAGGCGAGAAAGCGACAGAAGGCGCATACCTGTACTACCCAGTTGAAGACATGCTAGCAATCCTAGCGTTGGAATCTCACCGTCATCAGTGTTCTGTAATCGGTGAAGACTTGGGTACTGTACCTGATGAAATCGTTGATATCCTTCGTGATGCGGGTGTGCATTCGTACAAAGTCTTCTTCTTCGAAACATCAAAAGACGACGGTGGCTTTATTTCTCCGAAGCACTACGCTGAGCAGTCTATGGCTGCACTGTGTACGCACGATATGCCAACATTACGCGGTTTCTGGCACTGTGATGACTTGAAGATGGGGCGTGAGATTGGCCTGTACCCTGATGAACAGCAGTTGGAAGGCCTATTCGCTGACCGCTTGAAGTGCAAACAAGGCATTCTAGACAGCGTTCGCTGGCATGGCTATCTGCCAGAAGGCATTGGTCATGATGCTCAGTACGTGCCAATGGATTCATACCTAAGCGAAGCGCTGCAACTGCACGTAGCCGCGGGTGATTCTGCACTGCTTAGCGTTCAGCTTGAAGACTGGCTAGAAATGGATCAACCGGTCAACATTCCTGGCACGGTGGATGAGTATCCAAACTGGCGTCGTAAATTGTCGATGAACCTAGATGAAATCTTCAGCCGTGAAGATGTGAATCGTATTTCTAAACGCCTTACTGAAGTTCGTGCACAGGCGAGTAAGTAAGATGCCTAGAGTGGCGTAGATGGACGAGCTGATTACCAATTTTGTTAGCTCAGAGGTACGAAAGTTCCGTCTAGGTCACTCATTCCTAAAACACAATCCGTTAGGATGAAGTACCGTTATTATGCCCGCGACAATAGCGGGCATTTTTGTATTTTGACGCCGTTTACGCAACGAATGTGAGAAGCGGAGTCTTTTTGTGAGTTCACAACGTTGGCTGTGGAGAAACCGATGTTTGATTCAGATCTCTGGTCTTGAAAAGGATGTTGGCTCTAGGGAGAAAGATTTGAAAACCACCAAAACCAAGAAAATAAAGAAACAACACGAACGCGCATACGAACTGCTTGCTGAGGCGGCTTACTCAGATCCATTTGCGGCGCTGGGTCCTTTCATTGACGACGAAGCTTCGCTGAGAGTTTGGATGCCGGGCGCAAACAAGGTTGAACTGCTTGTTAATGGTGAACCTCGCGTGGCGCTTGAGCGTGATGGCGACAGCGGTTTCATCTTAAAAGAGCAACGCGATTTACACCTGACTCACTACCGTTTAGCGGTCGATTGGAATGGTGTTGAACAAATTATTGATGACCCGTACCAGTACCACAATATCTACCAAGAGTACGAGCATCTGCATACGCCAAAAGACATGTATCACTACATGGGCGCACACTTTGTCACGCTAGAACGTGGCGGTGAAAACATCTCTGGTGTGCGTTTCCTTGTTTATGCACCACATGCATCTGCTGTTAGCCTTGTGGGTTGCTTCAACCAATGGGATGGCCGTCGTCATCCAATGCAACGCCTAGACTACGGTATCTGGGGCCTATTTATTCCTGGCTTAGAAGAAGGCGTTCAGTACAAATTTGAGCTAAAAGGGCCAAATGGGGAAGGGCTGCCACACAAACAAGACCCTTGGGGTTTCTACTCTGAGCAATACCCATCGTTCGCATCCATCACCTACGATCACAAGCGTTACCAATGGCAAGATGCGAAATGGCAAAACCGCGCAGTGACACAAAAGCGTGATGAAGCGTTATCGTTTTATGAGCTGCATGCTGGATCATGGAAGCGCGACGAGAACGGTGATTTCCTCAACTACCGCGAACTCGCGGAGCAGTTGGTGCCATACCTTGTGGATATGGGCTACACCCACGTTGAGCTGATGCCTGTGTCTGAGCATCCATTCTATGGTTCATGGGGCTATCAACCCGTTGGCTTATTTGCGCCAACTAGCCGTTACGGCTCTCCGGATGATTTCAAATTCTTCGTGGATGCGTGTCACCAAGCTGGTATCGGTGTGGTGCTGGATTGGGTTCCGGCGCATTTCCCATCGGATGACCACGGTTTAGCAAACTTTGACGGCACACCGCTGTTCCACGACCCGGACCCACGTCGCGGTTGGCACCAAGATTGGAACTCATACATCTATGATTTAGGCCGTGAACATGTGCGTCGCTTCCTTGTATCGAATGCGCTGTACTGGTTTGAACAATTCCATATTGATGGCATTCGCGTGGACGCCGTCGCGTCGATGCTTTACCTCGACTACTCACGTAGCCACGACCAGTGGGTACCAAACGTCGATGGTGGCAACGAAAACTACGACGCAATCGCAACCTTAAAATGGATGAACGAAGAAGTGTACAAGCACTTCCCGAATGCGATGACGATTGCGGAAGAGTCAACGGCGTTTCCGGGGGTGTCTGCGCCAACCTTTATGGGTGGTTTAGGTTTTGGCTTCAAGTGGAATATGGGGTGGATGCACGACAGTCTTTCATACATCAAAGAAGATCCTGTTCACCGCAAATACCACCACAATACCATCACCTTCCCGCTGGTTTATGCGCACAGCGAAAACTACGTCTTGTCTCTCTCTCACGATGAGGTGGTGTACGGAAAAGGCTCTATCCATAACAAGATGCCAGGTGATGAATGGCAGCAAACCGCAAACCTACGAGCATACTACGGTTATATGTATGGTCAACCGGGCAAAAAGCTGAACTTTATGGGCGCGGAAATTGGCCAAACGGCGGAGTGGAACCACGATGATCAGTTGCAATGGTTCTTACTGGAATATGAGCGTCATCAAGGCGTTCAAAAGCTGATGCGAGATTTGAACCACTTGTACCGAAATGAAGCGGCGATGCACGATCAAGATTGTGTTCCTGCTGGTTTTGAGTGGCGTCTACAAGACGAAGCGGATGCGAGCATCCTAGCGCACGAGCGTATTAGTAAAGAAGGTGAGCGTATTCTGATCATCACCAACTTTACGCCCGTACCACACGAGCGCTTTCGTTTAGGCGTTCTAAATGCAGGTCAATACGAACTGCTACTGAATACAGACGATAGCAAATACGGCGGCAGCGATTTTAAAGTGCTGACCAGTGTGAAAACGGAAAAAGTTGAAAGTGAATCACTGCCTCAATCACTTGAGCTTCGTTTGCCTCCACTTTCAACCGTGTTCTACAAGCTGCACAAATAATTTAGTCTAATCAAATTCTAAGCCCGTTTTACATTGTAAATCGGGCTTTTTTTGACCTATTTTTTACCTCTAAAACTTGTTGTTCTTGATTGAATCAGGCAAGCTCACGGGTTTGTTTATCATCAATCGCTAATGCATTGGGGAACTACACATGTTGAAAAGGCTTAAGTCATTTCTATTTAAAATGGTGTTGATATTGCTGATCGCCCCAGTCGTTTTGGTTGGTTTGGTGAAATATGTCGATCCACCAATATGGGGATGGAAGTTAAGCCGCATTGTTGCGCCACCAAAGAACTATCCAGACAATAGTCAACACGAATGGGTATCCTTGTCGCGCATTTCAAAAAATATGCAGTTAGCGGTGATTGCGACCGAAGATCAAAAATTCCCTCATCATTATGGTGTCGATTTCGAATCGCTATTCGACGTGATTTCCGAGGCTGGTGATAATGGTCCGTCGAGAGGCGCGAGCACTATTACCCAACAGGCTGCGAAAAATGTGTTTTTGTTTCCTTCTCACTCCTACGTTCGCAAGGCTTACGAGCTTTACTTTGCCTTACTGATGGAGCTGATGTGGAGTAAAGAGCGTATTCTAGAAGTGTATCTAAATGTGGTTGAATTTGGTCCCGGTATTTACGGAGCCGAAGCGGCGGCGCAGAATTATTTTGGTGTCAGTGCAAAGCAACTCTCGAAGTGGCAAGCAGCGCGTTTAGCCGTGGTGTTGCCAAACCCATATCGAATCAAAGTCTACCCACAAAGTGAGTACACTGCTCGCCGCACAAGATGGGCGATGAATCAAATGAGCAATCTTGGCAGCGTGCAACTTTAACTCCCTCAATCTATTGCACTTAAATAGAACTACGCCCCTATATCAATAAAATGTGAAGCGTCACAAGCTTTAGGGCGTAGCCTTTCAGAATGATGTGCTCAGTTTTTCATCCATTTACTATTAGCGTGAATAAAAATACAACACGAATACTGCGCCTATGCGAAACCAATGGACTGAACGATGAAACTGAATCTGATTACGACTACCTTATTGCTTGCATCGGCAAGTGCCATCGCCGAGCCAAACATCACCATTTCTACCACGACCAACAGCCGTGACTTTCCGTTAAGTGCAGAGCAGCCTTTGGTTGTGCCCTTAACCAAAGATGGATACACGCTCAAAATTACGGGTGTTGAAGGCGACTGTGTCGCGCCTGATGGCCAGAAGGTCAAATTCAATAAACCTATCGCGCTGAACTGCGGAAAGCCAACGGAACTGCCGTTAAAAATCCGCTTTACTGGCGATTACTCTTTTGCTTTTGATGCGGAAGCCAAAACACTGCGCTTCAAGCGTGAACCTAAGAAAGCCGCGAAGACAGAATTCAAACGCCCAATCCCACAAGTGCAATGTGAGGTTTATCAAGGCGGCGAAGTCACCATTGCGCTGGGTGACAGTTTCCCCGATGGCACCAAGTTGCGTGATGCTTACTCTGGGCAAATGGTCGAAGTAAAAGATCAGCAAGTATCGCTGACGCCAAGCAAAGATTCAGGCGGGTTGGTGCTACTAGAGCCAGTGAAGAAAACCAAAGAAGCAGTACCGTTTGATTACCGTAATGCCAACATTTACTTCGTGATGGTCGACCGTTTCAAGAATGCTGATACGAGCAATGACAACAGCTATGGACGCAAGAAAGACGGCAAAGAAGAGATCGGCACCTTCCACGGCGGTGATCTAAAAGGCGTGATCGAAAAGCTAGATTACATCAAGAGCCTAGGTACAGATGCGATTTGGTTGTCGCCAATCGTTGAACAAGTGTACGGCTTTGTTGGCGGCGGCGATAGCGGCTCATTCCCATTCTACGCTTACCACGGTTACTGGACGCGTGACTTTACCAAGATTGATGAGAACTTCGGTAACGAAGCTGATCTGAAAAAGCTGGTGGAAGAGGCACACAAACGTGGCCTTAAAGTCTTGATGGACGCAGTAATCAACCACACCGGTTACTCAACGTTAGCCGATTTGCAATTTGACGGTATTGAGGTGTTAAAACCAAACGCTGATTTACCGAATAAGTGGGGTGACTGGCAACCAAAAGCGGGTGAAAATTGGCATAGCTATCACCAGAATATTGATTACCAGAGTCCAAACTGGTCGAAATGGTGGGGCGGTGACTGGGTAAGAACAGGTCTACCGGGATACCCAGCTCCGGGCAGCAGTGATATCACTATGTCATTGGCGGGTTTACCTGACTTTATCACCGAATCAGACAAAGCCGTGAAGCCCGCGCAGTGGCTATTGGATAACCCTGGTACTCGCGTAGAGGCGCGCGACAATTACACCGTCTCGGACTACCTAATTGAGTGGCAAACTGATTGGGTGAAACGCTTTGGCATTGATGGTTACCGTGTCGATACGGTGAAGCACGTTGAAGGCGATGTGTGGAAACGCTTGAAAGAAGAGGCTTCAAGCAGTCTTGAGCAGTGGCGCAAAGAGAATGGTAAGTCAGGTCAGCCATTCTGGATGATGGGTGAAGTATGGGGACATACCGCATATCGCAGTCCTTACTTTGAAGATGGCTTTGATGCGTTGATTAACTTCGACATGCAGAAGAAGTTAGACAAAGGCGCGGCGTGTTTCAGCCAAATGGCAGACACCTACCAAAGTTACGCAGATACTATCGCCAATGAAAAAGACTTCAACCCAGTGAGCTACATGTCTTCTCACGATACCGAGCTGTTCTTCTCTCGCTTCAAAGATTACGGCATGCAGCGTAACGCCGCGAATGCACTGCTTCTGAGCCCTGGTGCTGTTCAGGTTTACTATGGTGATGAAGTTGGTCGTAACATTGGTCCTTACGCGGACGATTTCCACCAAGGCACTCGTTCTGACATGGTGTGGAAGCTATCTGATGAGAAGCGAGCGCTGCTCAAACACTGGCAAACTCTTGGTCAGTTCCGTAAAGCGCACCCAGCGATTGGTGCGGGTCAGCATCAAGTAATTGAACAAGAAGGCGCGTACGTGTTCTCTCGCTCGCTTGGCAATGACAAAGTCGTTGTGGCGTTTGTAGGACGTGATAAGTAACTAAACGCTCTTTATGTCGATAAATAAAAAGCCCTTCCTTGAGTTATCAGGGAAGGGCTTTGTTGTTTTAGTTCGCCAGTTCTTGGTCGATGACTTTTTCTAGCTCGTCAAACGGCACATAGCCAGGAATGACTTGATCATTAATGATCAACGCGGGCGTGCCGCGTAAACCAAGTTGCGTGAAATACTGATAGTTTTTATCAAGCAACGCCTTGGTCTCTTTGTCGTCGACAAGCTGTGCTTCTGTCCCCGTTTTTTTCGCGATTTGATTTAAGGAACGTGCGTCATGTGCGCCCGGTTTTTTCACCAATAACTCATGCACTTGTTCGTACTTATCTCGCTGGTTTTGCCAAACATTTAATGCGTAACTTGCCGAGTTGTAGCCGTTTTTCTCGTATTGTTCTTTAAAAGAGACATTGAGGTTAAGCACTTTTACCTGCGGATATTCCTTACCAACTTTGACCAGCTCTCCTTCTAAACGTTTACAAAAAGGGCAGCTGTAGTCTGTTACGTTAATAATGGTTAACTCAGGGTTTTCAGCACCAAAAGAGGAATGTTTGCCATCACTTAGATATTGACGAACCTCCTTCAAGGTGTCGCCAAATGACTGTTGATACGCAATGTACTCTTGAAGGTTTTGGTGCAATGAATCAAGAATTTGAGGGTTATCTTTTAGTATCTGACTAACTTCCTCTAGCTTTTGTTCTGCGGTCTTTTCTGATGCGAAAGATACGGCAGATACGATAGCCATCGTTAACGCCAAAAGTGTACGAGTGAATGTCATAATATTTCCTAAAACTTTTAAATTTCGTTGTTTGTTATGTGAAGTGAATAAAATATGTACAAAAGTCAGGCAGAAAGGTCTCTCGCCTTGCTGGCTTTATTCTCTAAACACGCAAAGTTTTAGGTGAACCCGATACTTTTCCGGTATCGGTTCTGTGTATTCCAGATAACGAATTGCTGTGGTTGTCATCGGCAGCGCCACAACCAAAGCAAACAGAAAAAATGGAATAAGAATATGATCAAACTGATGTTGGTACGCTTGAACCAGCTTTTCTGAAAGGTCGCAAGATGGTGATAAATTCACACTCTCATCTTGCTGACTCTGTATTTGGTGAGCCTTCGGGCAGCTTTTCGAGAAACCAGAATTTTGGCTTAAGCATATCATCACCACCCAAAGCACGAGGGCGAGTGTCCATTTGGCTATTTTATATTGTGAGCGTAACAATGGGTCGTATAGTCCTGTTAATTCTGGTTTATGCCGCTTACATATGACCGGGCCATCCTAACCTAAATTTCGTGGCTGAATGTTACTTTCGAGTTAATCGATATTGCCTCAATGCCAAAGTATGAAGTACGTCATGAATGTTGTAGAAAGCAATATTCGTCAGAATCATTTGTTGAGTTGATGAAGAAGTCGTGAGCTATCGACATAGATTAATATACCTAATTGTTAGCACAAATTTTTATTATCTTTCAATTGTGATTGGAATCATAAAACAAAACTTCATAACTGAGTCGCGATAATGTTCGGCAGGCGGATTGATTTTGATCATCTCTCTAGCACATTATTCAGGTGAACATATGTGTTAAGTTCCACATGTGTAGGTAATGTTATGAAAATTCCTGTTCAAACTGAGCGTAAAGTTACACTGGGGTGCTACGTTGCTCTGGCGTTTGCGGTTGTGTTCTTTTCTGGCCTGATGCAATCTAGCGAATGGTACGGTGTATTCGATTTTACAACGCTCAATGGCTCTTTCGGCAAGGTGGCGTATGGTGTCACCGAAACGGCTGACGGTGTGCAAGTTGCAACAACGTCGCTTCGCGGTACTGGTGGTAGCGGTGCTCGTGACGGTTTCATTTTCGCACTTACTTTGATTCCAACTGTTATGTTCGCCTTAGGTATGATCAACGTACTTGAGCACTACGGTGCACTTGAAGCCGCTCGTAAGCTTCTTACTCCTCTTCTACGTCCTCTAATGGGCATCCCTGGTAACTCTGGTCTGGCTTTAATTGCTTCTCTACAAAGTACCGATGCAGGTGCGGCAATGACGCGTCAGTTAAAAGATGAAGGTCACCTAACTAAGCGTGAAACGGACGTATTTACCATGTTCCAGTTCACTGCAGGTGCAACCATCGTGAACTTCTTCTCATCGGGTGCTGTGCTGTTCACATTGACGATGGCTGACGGCTCTCTAGCGGTAACGTCTTCTATTGGTTTAGCGGTTGTGGTGATGTTCGCATTCAAGATCATCGGTGCGAACCTGTTCCGTATCTACCTAAACATGACGGAAGGTAAAGAAGACAAACAAGACCAAAACAAATCAGAGAACCTAAAAGAGGAGACGGCATAATGGGTGACGTTAAAGCGAAAAAACCGATGGTGACGGATATCTTCGTCGAAGGTGCTAAGAAAGGCTGGGTAATTGCGACTACCTCTACGGTTCCTAACGTATTGATGGCGTTTGTTATCATCAAAGCGCTGCAAATCACGGGCGCGCTGGATCTGATGGGCACGGTGTTCTCTCCAATCATGGCGGTGTTTGGTCTTCCGGGTGAAGCGGCAGCGGTATTGATCGGTGCTTGGATGTCGATGGGTGGCGCGGTGGGCGTAGTTATTACGCTATTTGACCAAGGTATCCTGAACGGTACGCACATTGCGATTCTAGCGCCTGCCATCTACCTTATGGGCTCTCAAGTTCAGTACATGGGTCGTATCATGGGCCCAATCGGTACTGAAGGTCGTTACATCCCAATTATGATTGCAATCTCAGTATTGAACGCGTTTGGCGCAATGCTGGTGATGAATCTGTTTGTCTAGGAGTGAGTCATGCAATTCTCTCTAAATGAATATCTAGAAGAGCTACGTCCGCTGATTAATGTGGATTGTGGCACTTACACGACTGATGGTATCGAGTTTATCGCTTCTCAATTTGAAGAGAAGTACCAAGCGATGTCAGGTTGGAGCGTAAAACGCATCGACTGTGGCAGAGCGGGCATCGGTCTTGAAGTTCGAAACAAGCCGGAAGCTGAGCAAATCGACGTAATGCTGATTGGTCACATGGATACCGTGTTCCCTGTGGGTACTGCTGAGCTTCGTCCAATGTCTCAAGATGCAGAGAAAGCCTACGGTCCGGGCGTCTCGGACATGAAATCTGGCTTGCTGAATATTGTGTACGCGATGCGTAACCTCGACCAAGCGGTGTTGGATAAACTGTCGATTTGTATCTGCATGAACCCAGACGAAGAAACTGGATCGTTAGATTCGGTCGACTGGATTCAATCTGTTGCAAAAAACGCGAAAAACGTATTGGTGGCAGAAGCAGCACGCGCAGACGGAGGTTTAGTCAAAGCGCGCAAAGGCATGGCGCGTTACAAAATCACGTTTAATGGCATTGCAGCCCACGCTGGCAACGAGCCAGAAAATGGCCGCAGTGCAATTACCGAGATGGCGAACTGGATTCTCGCAATCAATGCCATGACGAACTTCGAATCTGGCACCACATTAAACGTGGGTATTGTGTCTGGCGGTAACGGCGCAAACATCGTCCCTGAGCACGCTGAAGCGATCGTGGATGTGCGTTTCTGGAGTAATGAAGAATACGATGATGTCGATAGCAAGCTAAACGGCATGCTGGAAACACCATTCGTTGATGGCGTTAGCATCGAGTTGGTTCGTGAAGCTTACAAACCCTCTATGGTGCCAAGCACGCAAACTGAAAGCTTGATGGCATTAGTTGAAGAAGCAGCAAGTGAACTGTCTATTGACATCAACTGGAAAGAAGTGGGTGGCGGCTCTGATGCAAACAATACGGCAATTCTTGGCGTTCCAACTTTGGATGGTCTAGGACCTATCGGTGCGGGCTTCCACAGCGATCAAGAGTACTTGTTGCTTGAGTCTATTGAACCACGTATCAAAATGTTGATACGTGTACTGGAGAAGATTGTTCAATAAGGCATTCTGCTTTTAAAGCTTGGTTCCCAAAGCTTTTGGCTTCAACCTTTTGGTTTGCAAGACTTTTTGTTTCCAAGGCAATAATCCCCGGACTTCGGTTTGGGGATTTTTCTATCTGTGTTTCACTTTACTATCATTTCTTGTTATTAATCTTGCGTTCAGGTTCGATTTATTAATATGTTGGACATAGTCATAAATTTCGGAGGCAACGATGACCACAACAATGTCTGTAAAATCGGCGCCGAAAGACGCCAAAGATCAAACGATGCAAGCGCCAGATGAGAAAACATTCTGGCGAAAAATGAAAGGGTCGGTTAAGAAAGCGGGTGAAGAAATTGCCGTAATGGGCATAAAATCATGGCTCGCGATGACAGATTCTAACACCTCTGTTCGCCATAAGGCGATTTTAGGTGGAGCATTGGCTTACTTCGTATTACCAACCGATATGGTGCCAGACTTACTAGCTGGCGTCGGTTTTACCGATGATATGGCAGCACTGACGCTAGCGGCGAACTCGGTCGGCAATGCCATCACCGACGAGCATGAAGAACGAGCGAGAGAAAAGCTGAGTTCGATGGTGGATTAGAAAGAGCATTTCTAGACGCGGAGAAAACAAAAGCCCCGATATTTCCATCGGGGCTTTCTTTTAGACAGGACTATATAATTTCAGGATGGTAATCGTAGAACGATTTAGGCGTCAGCGCGTTTAAGATGCACTTCTTCTTCGGCTACGCCTGCCATTGGGTCGTTGAAGCGAGCTTCATCCAATGCACCCTCTGATTTTGCAACGATGACGGTTACAGCACTGTCACCAGTGATATTTACCGCGGTACGAATCATATCAAGAAGACGGTCAACACCCATGATGAGCGCGATACCTTCAAGCGGCAGACCAACTTGGTTCAATACCATAGCAAGCATTACAAGACCCACACCAGGAACACCTGCGGTGCCGATAGACGCCAGAGTTGCCGTCATGATAACCATTAGGTAATCGCCCATAGTTAAATCAATATTGAAAGCTTGAGCAATAAACGCAGTTGCTACGCCTTGCATGATCGCCGTACCGTCCATGTTCACGGTTGCACCAAGTGGTACTGTGAACGATGATACACGGTTCTCAACACCCATGCGGTGCTTTGCTGTTTCCATTGTCACTGGAATCGTCGCGTTCGATGATGCTGTAGAAAAAGCAAACATGATCGCGTCTTCCATCTTACGTAGGAACGTAATTGGGTTTAGACCTGTGAAACCTTTTAACATTAAGCTGTAAGTAACTAGACCGTGTAGGACAAGCGTACCAGCCAGTACTAAGAAGTACTCTGCCAGATTGACGATCGCGCCCAGACCAAGACCAGTAAATAGCTTCGCCATTAAGAAGAACACCCCATAAGGCGCCAAGTTCATCAAAATCGCGACCAGTTTCATGATCACTTCATTCAGATCAGAGAAGAATGCTGCGATGCGTTCGCCTGGTTTACCCGCTGCACTGATCGCGATACCGAATAGCACGGCGAACACGATAACTTGCAGAGTTTTACCTTCTGCCATTGCGCTGATTGGGTTGGTCGGGAACATATCGATGATCACTTGACCTAAAGATGGCGCTTCGGCTGATTTGAATGAACTTGCTGCCGTTAGATCTGCCCCTGCCCCTGGTTGGAATAGAGTACCCATAGTTAGAGCAAGCGTAATCGCGATAGCCGTTGTCGTAACGTAGAAAGCGAGGGTTTTACCGCCCATGCGACCCAGTGTAGAGAGGTCTTTGAGAGAGCTAGTACCACAAACTAACGAAACAAATACTAGCGGTACAACAAGCATTTTTAAGCTGGCAACGAAGATCTGTCCACCAACTTCGAATAATCCATTAACAATGTATGCGTCGACAAATCCGTTGTCGGCAAAAAGTGTGCGAATTGCAAATCCTGTCAAGATACCCGCAACCATACCTAAAATTACGCGGCTGGTAAGCGACATCGGTTTCTTGGTATTCATGAGAACACTCCTTATAGTTATGCACCTTGAGTTCACTTCAAAGCGGCGAGCAGATTAGCAGCGGAGTGAGAAAATACGAAAGAATAATCCTCTAAATGGTTAATAGATGTGAACTTTATCACTAATAAAAATGGGATTTTAACCAAATATTAACGAATTGGCCGGATGAAAAGTTTGTATTTTAACACTTTTATCGAATATACAACCGATAACAAAGAGGATTTACAATAAATTTTAATAAGAGATAGAGTGCATACTCTCTTTGAGTGGATGCATTTCTGCATAACTATTTAAGTTATATTCAGGCTAGCGGTCGCTTCTTTAGGGATAATTTAGTATTGAGTGTTCATCAGAGCCAACGAACCCTTTATGCTTTCATATTTGTCAACTCAATGATGGTTGGCAAGTGTAGTTAGTTGGAGGTGATCCCAGCTCCAATAACTTTGACTGGTATTTTTAATCCCTCCAACCCAATAGCATTGTTTCGCTCGTATTAAGCCTTCCAAACACTGCTTGCCAGCCTCAGTGATACGGACGCTTTGTTCCCACCAGTGCCTTTCACGTGACTCAATCGTGATCAAAGGTGTTTGACACTGTGCTAGAGGGAGGAGTAACGCGTAAAACATCACGTCTCCTAGGTAAGGAAGAGGTTCTAGTTGTTGATATTGCTCAAACCAATCTTTGATGGGAATTGAACGATTTTGCGAGCTCAAGACCTTTAGTGCGAGGTGTTGTGTCAAGCTCAATCCAGTTTGTGAATTAGGTAACTCTTGCAAATGGCGTTTAAGCACGTTGAATATATTGGGCAAGCAATCCAGGTTATGCTGCTGAATCAAATTAACTATGGAAATAGGTGTCGGTGATGTAATAGCGTGCCAACACCGTTTAGCCTGACTGAATAATTTTGCTGTCACAGGTTTACGGTATCGCCAACAAGAACGAATAGCTTCTTCAGGCAACTGCCCAAAGCCGATGAATCGTTCAGTGCCCGGGAACTGGTTCAACTCAATGATCTCTATCACTTTATTCTCTACATTCTCTAACTGTGTTAGAGCACGAATTAGCATCAATTGATCATAACTGTCATGTTCGACCCAAAAGACGATTCGTTCAAATACATCACTTTGCAACAGATCGAGGTTTGATTGTTCCAATGTGACTATATCTTGAACCGAGTCTTCACGCTTCATCACGGGCAGCAGAGTCTCTACGACATATTGGGCACGAATGGCAAGGAAGTTCTGCGGTGTTGCTGGTATGGGGCCAATACAAAGCGGATCGATCAGGGCTAAAAATGTCCCTTCAAATCCACTGGTTTTAAGCTGTTGTTGTATATCGTGACCGCAACGAACGTGTAGCGTTTTTACTTTCGCATCTAGGGGCGGTTTTTGTTGTTTGATGGCTAGTTTGTGCGCTTCTAGCTCTTCGACATGAGCTTTTAGTTTACTCCAACTGGATAAGCCAAGTTCTCTTGCGAGTGCATATTGAACGTCAGCCAATTGAATTGTATTGGGAGCCAAAGATTCTGGCTTGGAGTGAAATCGCTTAACTAACTCCAACGTAGCGTCATCGTATAGGTGGATAGCTTTGAGCCTTTTTTTAGCAATGGATTTTTGCTGATTGATATTGATCGAGAAGCTATTTGTAGAGTTCATATTTCACCTTTCTTACTTCTTCCACACTCGCCTAAATAGAAGCTAAAAAGAAGGTAAAAACAGATTGTGCCTGCTAAACCAAGCAGGTGAGGATATTGCCGTGAACCGAGTTCTTTCCGCGAGTGTTGGGTGCTTTAGGCATGAGCAGAGTGATAGTAGGTGGTCGCTGTCCTTCGTGCAACCTTTTGTGAGAGTGTAGCGTCACAAAATGGCCGTTTCTCTATGTTTAGGGAGAATCAATAGGCGATAACACTAGCGATTCAACTCAATAACACTGTTGCTAGACTCGAGTTTCTACACTTTTGAGTAAAATACGATAAAGCGCTTGAGTCGCAGGACCACTTTTGGCTCCTTTGGGTAAAGTGAGGTGCAGCGCAACTTGATATTGATGGGAGTGTTCGAGCTCCAATACGTTAATTTTATCGCTCTTTCGGGCTGAGACTAAGTGCGCTGGTAGCCGACAAAACCCAACGCCTTGCTCTACGGCGTGAAAAGCGTGGTCGAAGTTATCGACGGTAATACGCTGACGTGCGCGTAACCAACCCACATCTCTTTTCGTTTTGTCTGAATCACCTAAGTCACGGATGACAATTTGGCTGGTGGTTGCAAAATCGTCGATGGAAACATGCGGCTTTTTAGCGAGTGGATGGTGTGCTGCGATTACAGGCAGCATGGTTGTTACGCCAAATGCTTCGGCAGGGTAGTTGGTTATCGGTAAGTTGATGATTGCGATGTCAGCGAGCTCATTTACGACCATTTCGGTTGTTTTGCTCAGTGACGTTTCAACCACTTGAACGGAGGTCGTGTTGTTGTTCTCCAAAAATTGACTGAGTGGTGCATAAAGCCAACAAGGGTCACAAAGATGATCTACTGCGACCGTGATTTGAGATTCCACCCCACTTTTTAACTGCTTGCTGATGACTTCTAGTTCCCGCGCTTGTTCAAGCATGGATTGTGCACGACGCAGTATGGTTTTACCGTGCTCTGTCAAACCCGCTTTGCGCCCTCGTACTTCGATAAGTTGAATACCAAGTTGGTCTTCTAACTTCCTCACCGAGTAGATCAATGTGGTATGGCTCTTGTTGAGCAGTAAAGCTGCGGATTGAATACTGCCTTCTTGAGCAATCGCTTGTAGCGTTTGCCATTGTTCTAAGGTCGTTTTTAGTCTCATGAGTCAATTTTTTAGACAGTTAATGGCAAAATTATGAACTTTTTTGTCAGTTTTATAAAGGTAATAATCTTGTCATCGAAAACGAGTCAATAAGAAGAGGAGACTCAAGATGGCGAAATTATTACAAGTTGATTTTGAATTTCATGGTCCGTTTGGTGAAGAGATGTCGAATGCTTTGGTCGACTTAGCTAAGTCGATTAACCAAGAGTCGGGCATGATTTGGAAAATCTGGACGGAAAGCGAAAAAGACAAACTCGGTGGTGGTATCTATCTTTTTGAAGATGAAGCCACGGCGCAAGCGTATCTCGAAATGCATGCCGCACGCTTACGAAAAATGGGCGTAGTCGAAGTACGAGGTCAAATTTTCGATATCAATGTGCCGTTAACGACGCTCAATCAAGGGCCTATTAGAGGATAAGGAGATGATGACCAACCGCACTTTTCTAACCGTTCATGGTGTCGTATATACGGTATTCGCTTTCGCGTTGTTTTTTGTACCAACCATAATGTGGCCGATGTATGGAGTACAAATTAACGACCAGTACGCGCTGTTTTTATCGCAGCATACTTCGATCTTTTTAGGTGGAATCGCTGCGGTGAGTTTGATGTTACGTAATGTGGAATCAGGGCATACTGCGAAACAGCTGTTTAAAGCATTATTGATTACTAATGGCTTAGGGGCAGTGATTACTACCTATGCCGGCATTATCGGAGTGTTTGTCGGTTTTGGTTGGAGTGACCCAATATTCTTTGTCTTGCTTAGTTTGATTACGTACAAGCAATTAAGAGTGCAATAGAAAAAGCCCTGCTGTTTCTAGCAGGGCTTTGTCATATTTGGTTTAATTAGCGATCTAAATTCAACTTATGATTCGCTTTTGTACGCGTAGTTATAGTAGCCGTATCCATAGCCGTATGAGTTAGATGCCTTTTTCTCAACTGCATTGAGAATCACACCTTTAACTTCAACGCCTGATTGCTCGAAGCGACCTTGCGCGACTTCAATCTCCTTCAAAGTCGTTTGATCAAAACGAGCGACCATCAGAGTTGTTCCTGCAAGCGCGCCAACAATGCTTGGGTCGGTAACTGCGAGTACAGGCGGTGTATCGATGATGACTAGATCGTATTGTGCAGACATCTCGTCAACAAAGCTCTTGAAGCGAGGGTGCATAAGAAGTTCTGACGGATTTGGTGGTACTTGGCCGCGAGTCACAACATCTAAATTATCAATGGATGTAGATTTAATGATGTTGCTAAGGGATGTCTTACCGCTCAAGTAATCAGAAAGACCGTTGTCCCAACGTAGACCGAAGCATTGCTGCAAATAACCTTTACGCATATCCGCATCAATAAGCAGCACTTTCTGACCGGTTTTCGCAGCGACGGCCGCAAAGTTGGTCGATACAAATGTTTTGCCGATAGATGGTGCAGGACCTGAAATCATAAGAACGTTATTCTTCGCTTCCATCATTGCAAAGTGCAAGCTAGTGCGAAGACTACGTAGAGCCTCAATGGAAAGATCGGCTGGGTTAGCTTCCGCTAGAAGGACTAGCTCATTGTTGCTGCCTTTGTTGCGCTTAAGCTTGTTTGCAAATTCCAGTTGTTGAATAGATTTTGGAACGCTTGCGTAAACTGGCATGCCAATCTGTTCAATTTGATCTGGTGTTTCCACACCACGGTGGAATGCAGCACGAATTAATACGAAAGCAACGCCTGCCATACCGCCAAGCAGTGTTGCTAGCACAACGATAAGCGCTTTTTTCGGCTTAATTGGCTTAGAGAAAGATTGAGCGTTATCTAAGATTCGAACGTTGCCAACTGTTCCGGCTTTAATAATGTTGAGCTCTTGAACCTTGTTCAATAGTTGGATGTAGATTTGTTGGTTTACTTCTACATCGCGTGTCATACGTAGAACTTCACGCTGTGTTTTCGGTAACTTTTGAACTTGTTTATTAAGACGTTCTTTCTCTTTTAATAGTGTTTCACGTTTATCAAGTAGCGACTTATAAGCTGGGTGATCCTGTGTGAAGCGTTGGCTGATCTCACTTTCTTTGAATGTAAGCTCATTTAGCTGTGCTTCTAACTCAACCATTACTTTCAGCGTTGACTGAGCTTCAAGGCCTAAGTCGATAGATTCATTTTCTTGACGGAACCGATTTAAAACGTCTTCAGAAGCGGTCAGTTTTGTTTTGATGTCTGGGAGGTGACCTTTCAAGAACTCGAGGCTTTGCTCTGCCTCTGCAGAATTTCTTTGAACGTTTTGTAAGAAGTAGTTTTGGCTAATGTCGTTCAAGATATCTTGAATCTTAGCGCGGTCTTCACCAGAGAAGCTTAAAGATATAATCCCGGTTTGCTTACCACGTTCGCTAATCGATAAGTTTTCTTGAAGTTTATTAATTGCATCTAATTTACTGATTTTGCTGACCGTGAATGAGTCACCAGTTTGAGCCACAAGTTCAGTCGCCAAAAATTGGTATCCATTCTTCTCAAGCAGTTCACCTACTTTACCTTCTAAAATGACGTTATTGTCATCTTCTAAGAGCCTGAACGTCTGTTTTTCAGAATCAATAACTTCAAGAGTTAAAGGAACGCCAACTGCGTAAGAAGGAGCATTAAATCGTGAAACGCTCAGACTGATTTGCTCACCTTGTAGTCGAGCTAGGCCTTTACCAATAATTGGCATGTAGTTTGGAGAAACGACAGTCGTTAAGTTGAACTTATCAACAGTACCGCCCAAGATCATACGAGATTTGATGATCTCTATTTCTGTTGTCGCTGATGATTCTGCTGAAAACAGCTCTCCCATATCACCAACCATCGCTGAAATACCACCTGAACTCTTACTTTCGATTTGGATAAGAGCGTCAGCTTTATAGATAGGTGTTGATAGAATGGCAACGCCGACGCCTATAATTGAAAATAGGACTACGGTACATAGAATGAGCCATTTGGCATCGAGAATGATCCCAAATAACTTTCCCAAATCGATCTCATCGTCGGCTTGACGTGATTGCTTAATAGTTTGTGTTGTCATTACTTTAACTTCTTAAATACCTTGCCATTGGCGTTTATTTAGCCTTGCGGCTTATAGTTTTTGAGACCACGCTTTTGCTGCTTTTTCTATAAGCGTATATGCATGTTCGAAAGCTTCTCTACTTTGTCTGTATGGATCAGGGATGTTTTGTTCATTTATCCACTGTCCAAACAGCATCGTTTTACCTCGTGCCTCAGGAGCGATTTTGGTTAAGGCTTCTAAATGACCTTTTTCCATAACCAATATCAGATCGTATTGAGCGCAAAGCTCAGGTGTTAATTGTCGTGCTTCGTGTCCATCTAAGCTTACGCCATGTTCGTTCGCGATAGTGGTTGCCATCTCGTCAGCAGCTTTTCCTGTTAGATGGCTCTTATCTACTGCGATTCCTGCTGATGCGACATGTTTGTTTGGTAGTAAAGACTGCAAAAGCCGCTCTCCTGTTGGAGAGCGGCAAATATTACCGACACAGACGACAAGAATATTAGAAAACAAATGCTTACCCTACTTTAAATTGTATGCTTATGATCTCAACTGAATTGCTGGCTTCTTTATATTGCGCAATTGAGCTGAGTAGCTATCGATTACGTGCCGCAAGAGATAATTTTCTTGCGGCACGTTGTTTTACGGCCAAGTGCGTACTCGTAGTACACCTTCAGTTAGTTCATTAAAGCCGGAAATGGTTGGAACGAGCTGAGCAATCACACGATTCCAACGACTAACAGGTGCAGCCGTCACATAGACTATGTCGTAAGGGTTGAGATCAAACTCAGTACCAATCACCAAAGCAGAAGCGTCAGAAACATCTAGCTGATAAATGTCCGCCATTTTAGCTTCTTCTTTTGAACGTCTGATGACAAACACACCGGTAGCATCTGCGGAGATTTCACTGATACCACCAACGCTGCTAAGAGCCTCAGTAAGGCTCATGCCGCTACGATCAATTTTGAGTAATTTCGGATCGTTAACCTCGCCCATAACAAATACTTTTTGCGCATCGTTTCGAGGAATATGAACAATATCGCCAGGCTTTAGAAGGCGGTTTTGAGTTAAATCGCCTTGTTGCATCAGAGCATACAAAGAGACGTTTTCAACAACGCCATTGCGTGTCAGTGTCGCATTACGCCAATCAGCCTCGGCAGCCAGTCCGCCAGCTCTATTCACAGCATCTAGAAGTGTAAGGGGGATGTTTGTAATTGGTTGTTGTCCTGGCTTGTTAACTTCGCCAGTTACATAAGTCTTTTTAGAGCGAAATGCCGCAACGCTTACATCGACCTGTGGGCTCTCAATGTATTTTGCAAGGCGGCTTGCAATGTCTGCACGAATCTGACGTACGTTTTTGCCTTCAACATGTACGACACCTATGTAAGGGTAGAAGATCGTGCCATCCGAATGCACCCAGTTACCCGCTTCGGCTGAGCTTCGGTATGAGCCCGCTGGGATCGTTAGCTCTGGGTGATCCCAAATAGTGATATTTAGGATATCGCCAGGTCCTACTTCGTATTCATATTTTGCGATTTCAATATCTAACTCTGGGTTTGGTTTTGAAAAAGGGTCCACTGAATTTAAAGACGTTACGCGCTCCAAAGTTAAGGGATAAACGGTAACCTGAGACTCTATATCACTCGATTCAGTGCTCATGACTGTTTTGTCACTGACCGAAAGGTGGCTACCAGGCAAAGTACACCCTGTAAGAAGGATAGGAAGTACTGATATCCCCAAAAATTTATTAAATGTGTTCATTGGTTTATAACTACCGAAAGAAAGTTTGCCGACTGAAATTGATTCATTCTAATTGAACTGCATTTCATCAATATTGATGATTTACTGCAGTTTTAAGCCTTTAGAAAGCGAGTCCATTCAGAATTATTTGTGTAATAAACACTCCAAATGGCTGCTAGCGACTTAGAGCTCTTAGTTTCATTAATGAAGGTGTGAAAATCCGACCCACAAAAAATAGTCAACTATTATCCATCTGGTTGCAATAAAGGCAACAAGTTACTTGAAAAAATACTGACGAATACATGACAAAATTGTGTCTATTTAACGTTATTGAGATGAATGCATGATTTTGCACAAGCAAACAGGCAAGAATGTGAAAAAACTCATGCCAAAGTTGTATGCATCCTATTTACACTATATGCAACTGCCGTTATGCTTCCTGTTGCGGTCGGATATAACAACAAATATTGGAGCTAATTTTGAAAATCAAACTTTTAACGGCAAGTGTGGCAGCAGTCCTACTAGCAGGTTGTGGTAGTGACAGCGACCCTGAGGTAAAAAGATACTCAGTTCAGGCTTATGACCCAGCTGTTATCGGCATGAAAGTTCAAGCAGTATGTGGTGGTGAGACATACGACGCGATTGAAAATACAACAAACTATGAAGGTATGGTTGGTAAAGCGCGTTTTGAAAATATCAACGTTGTAAATGCGCCAGGTGATTGTGCTTTCGTATTAACGCACACAGAAGATAGTAAAGACGCGTCAAATGGCAAACCTATTACATCTGACTACAAAATCCCTCAAGGCCTAGCCCAGGCGGATTCATTGGTAACAGGCTCTCCATTTACGACTTTGGTTGCTAACTCTTTAAAAGATGGTGAAGTATACTCTTCTGATATCGCTGAAAAAGTATTCGAGAATTTGGGTATCGATATCAATGCAAGTGGTAAAACAGTTGACGAAATCCTTCGTGATACAGAATCTGTAGTAGCAGGACTTGGCAGTGAGGGTGGTAACAGCGCACTTGCTACTCAGCTAGTTGCAACAGCAAACGTTGTATCAGACATCATCAAAGCGAACCCAACAGCTTCGCCTGAAGCTGTAGCTGTTGCTGCAAAAGCAATAACAGAAGATGTAATCGCGGCGAACCCAAATTATCCTGAGAATGATTCAGGTGACGTTATCTACGTAACGATTCCAGCTGAAGATACTCAGAAAGTTGTTGCTGATGTACAAGAGGCTATCGATAACGACATTCCATTAGAAGATATCGAACCTGACGTACCACAAATTCCAGATGCGGAAGTCGGTGAGCCAATTGAACCTGAAGATCCACCGGGTCCAGGCACTGGCGCGACAGGCGGTAACTAAGCAAGTTTTTGCTGACAAATTCTAAAGGCCTCTTCAGAGGCCTTTTTTGATACTATCGTATTGTGGTCATCACCTTTTAGTGAGCCCTTTTCTGTTTAAGTAAGGCAGGATGTGCGGACGTGATTCGCCAGCCAGTTTACTGGTGACTTCTTGCGACCAAGTACTCTGTTTTTGATTGCTCGAACGGTTTGCATAGTAGTTTTGCATAGTTTGGTCATACGTCTGAATATCATCCAAGTTTAGGTCTTGATACTGATTTTCATGCACCACGACATGCTTAGGTAGGCGAGGTTTTACTTCAGGGGCTTGATCTGGATGACCAAGACACATACCAAATAAAATGGCGGTATTTTTAGGTAAACCTAATAATTCGTCTACTTTTTGGGCATTGTTTCGTAAACCACCAATATACACACCTCCTAGTCCCATCGACTCCGCCGCTAGCAAGCAATTTTGTGCCATGATGCCCGAGTCTACAGCGCCTATTAGAGTTAACTCGGTAAAGTCAGCTTGAACATCTGGGTTGATACTGGCGTGGCGTTGGTAATCAATGCAAAACACCAAAAACTCAGCCGCGCTTTCAACGTACCCTTGATTTCCGGCATATTGAGCTAATAGTGTACGTTTTTCTTTGTCGGTCACGCGGATAATTGAAACGACTTGCAACATGCTTGATGAGGACGCCGCAAGGCCGGCTTGAAGAATGGCATCTAATTGTTCGCTCTCAATCGGTTGTGAGGTGAATTTTCGAATTGAGCGGTGATTGAGAATTGTTTGAATCGTGCTGTTCATGGTGACTTAACATCCCCTGTTACGTGTAAAGGCTGAAGACTCACCTTAGCGACATTTGATGAGTCGGTAAACTATCTCAAAAGAAAAACAATGCTTGGTGCATAAGTGTGAAGACGAATCGAGAATACACCACTCGTTCTGTTTGAGAGCGTATATACTGTTTTTAGAATCAATAATTTAAATGCAGTGGAAAATATGAAAGAACTCATTGTTCATACAGTTACGGTGTTTATGGGCTTCTTTGCCATCATGAACCCTATCGCCAATATTCCCATCTTTTTGAGTTTAACTGCTGATGAAGATAAAGAAACCATCCGTTCCATTGCGCTCCGCTCGGTTTTTATTGCATTTATTATCATCGCGATATTTTCTATTGCCGGTAAGTTAATTTTTGATTTGTTTGGTATCACGCTTTATGCATTGCGAATAACAGGCGGCATTTTGGTGTTTTTGATAGGTTTTAACATGCTTCAAGGTGATTCGACGCATCAGAAAACCAAAGAGAAGGCGTATTCACCAGCTCAGCAACGGGCGGCATTGAGTATTGCAGTGTCTCCACTGGCGATGCCAATATTAGCTGGGCCTGGAACGATTGCTACCGCGATGAACTTTGCGACAGCGGGTGGTTTCGATCAAACCATTATTACTATCGTTTCTTTCGCTGTCCTCTGTGTGATCACCTATGTACTGTTTTTATTTGGAGACAAATTGGTCAAAGCGGTTGGACCAAGTGCTCTAAATGTTGTGACTAAAATGATGGGCTTAATTCTAGCGGTTATTGGTACTCAAATGTTCATTGATGGCGCGGGCGAAGCCTATAAAACGGTTTTCTCCTAGATTTCTCTTAGACCTTGCCACCTTGGTTAAGCCCGCAATTACATTTCTAACGGGTACGGATTTTTTGAACTTTAGTTTTCATTTTCTAAGAGAGAAATAAATAGACTTCACCTATTTCAATAATAAGAATATTCAATTGTTGTGATTGCACGAATTTCATTACTCTTTTGGCAAGGAGAATGGGGGAAATATGGCAACAAAAGCAATTGTAGTAGAAGGCGGCGCGATGCGAGGCGTCTTCGCAAGCGGAGTGTTAGATGCGTTTTTAGAGCAGAGTTATAAACCGTTTGATTTTGCAATCGGTGTATCTGCTGGTGCATCAAATTTGATTGGGTATTTGACCGACTACCCGCATCGCAGTATTAACGTCATTACTAAGCTGGCCACAAGCAAACGCTTTTTTGACCCAACTCGCTTCGTTAAAGGTGGGGACCTCATTGATGTGAAGTGGCTGTTTGAAGAATCTAATCGCTTGTATCCCGTCGATGAAAATAAACTGTTTAATGGCGTTCCTTTTCTCGCAGCGACAACAAATGTAGATACAGGGCAAGCAGATTACTATCGCGTGACACGTGATAATTTTCACCATGCGATTGAAGCGACAACAGCATTGCCGATTGCCTACAAGCATACCCCTTGTTTTTCTGGCGGTTGTTATACCGATGGTGGGGTCGCTGACTCTATACCAGTGCGTGAGGCTTATCGTCGAGGGGCTCGCGACATAACCGTAGTACTCTCTCACCCGCTGAATTATGCCAAAAAGCCAGTTAAGACCACATGGCTGATGAAGAAACTGTTTGCGGAGCACCCCAAAATGGCGGATGCGATGTTAAGACGTGCAGATAACTATAATCAATCATTAGAGTTTATTCGTAACCCTCCACCAGGAACACATGTTAGGGTAATTGCCCCACCAGATAATTTTCATGTTCAGCGCTTATCAATGCGACAATCCGTTTTACTAGAAGGGTATGAAATGGGGCTGATTGAGGGGCGAGCGCATCTCACTAGTTTATCTGGTGTTCATGGTTTAGACCGGGAAAATTGTCATTTTTGCGTTTGATTATAAAAGAGCCTCATAGTGAGGCTCTTTTGCGTAACGTTCAAAGGGTGATTTAGTTGACTTTATCCCAAGCCATCTCCCAGTGTGAACCTATTCCAGGCTCGTAATGGTTTGCGCTTTCTTTCCACTGCATACAGTAACCAGAGTATGGGAAAGGTTTACATTGATAAATGCCCCCGTCGCTGGCAAGCACTTTTGTGCCCGCCATGTAGCTAGATAGTCCTTCAGGGAAGACAAAATCGTACTCACCAGATGGTGGTGGCGTTACTGGATCTTCTTTTAAGTGAAAGTCGAGCGTTTGCTGATCCACCAAGTTGCCATCTTTATCCTTAATACGTGTTACGAGCATATGGTGACCCGGCTCCGATTTACTTAAAGCGAGCGATATCGCTTCTACCGAGCCGTCTTTCATTTCGTTTGCCCAACTTGCAAGTGGTTCGCGATGGTGATTGTAAACGGTGAGTTCTGCATTTAAATCGCCTTCAGCAGTTAGTGTCAGATCCAACGTTGTCGGTGTTGACTCAATGATATATTCGTCTGCTAAGCCATCTACTGTGAGTGAGTATTCTGGAACAGGAGTTTCAATGTTATAGCCGATCTCTACTCGCTCAAGGCCGCTATTTGCTTGCAGATACACCGGATTAGTACCATAAACAGGAGTGAATTTATCCTCTGCATACTGCCCGGCTTGCAGTTTTGCTTGTTCTTGGTTTAGCTTAGTCGCGAGTGCGTAAGACCAGTTTTTCGCTTGGCCCATTGCTGCATCGGTAATTTCTAGTTCAGTTCTATACGCTATGTTTTCACCTGCTTGATCAAATACGCGCGTATAAACCGAATCCCCAATATTTAAATCCATTGTAGGAATAATTTGACCGCCTTGCTTCCAATCTGGAATAACGGGACTGTCACCATCAAATTTCACATCGATCACGTTATAAAATGAGGCTGCAGTGTCGCCAACATCCCATACTGCCAGGATGACATGGTATCCCTCGCGAGTAGGCACATTACATTGATGGCTTACCTGTTTCGGGGGTTGAACCATATTGCCGTTGACGACACAGAAAGGAGTTAGATCAAAAGAGTCTCGTGATAGTGAAGCGTTTGGGTTCCAATCAGGCTTGGTGATGTAATATTTCCAGTCGCGCGTCACGTGGTTAGCGGTAAATGTCCATTCAAAAGTTTGTGTACCTGCTTGAATAGTGCGTTTTACCCAACGGTCGGCAGTTTGCTCATCAAGGGCAGCTGCTAAAGCGGTTTCGGCACTCGCTATTTTACCATCGCGAGGCCCTGTTTCGGGAAAGCCATCAGGGCCTTCAACGCTTTGCGGTTCATATTGAATCGCACCGCAGTTATTATTTTTTTCGTTAGTATCTGGCGTTGGATACTTACATAGTGCCGAGCGACTTGCAGCGACACCACCATTGGTTTCTGATACATAACCGTGAGCCGCAGCACCTGAGCTAATGCTTGCAAGTGCTAACGCGAGTACGGATTTGGTTGGAAATGATTTCATCACATGTCCTCTGTTATGGCTGACAAACTAGTGTCACACCCCGGCGCATGCTGAGCATAAAGCAACGCTACAGAAATTGGACTTCTGTAACACTGCGTCATGGTAACCCCGCTATCATGAGCATTCTTTTAGATTTTTAAATGCAGACAGACCGGAAGCTTTGCGTCCCACCCTTTCGAATGGTTTGCCGAAATGTGATTGAGCAGCCAAAATTTAGCTTAAGAATTTACATGTGGAAAAGTAAACGTCACTGACATGGAATCCTGTTCTCAAATTGAAAGATAACGATATCTTAACCTCGTCAATATTGTGCAGTGTCGTCTTGCAAGGTATTGATTTTAATTTTGTTTTTATCTTTTTTATAGTCATGGTGAATGGGTGGAGGTTTGTTGGGGATAAGTGGAGAGGAATCGTGCTAAGGGTGGAAAAAGTTCTGTCTAAAGGGCGGAGTGTACCGCCCTTTGAATGGTGTTATTTCGGCATGATGACAGTATCAATCACGTGAATGACACCGTTTTTAGCTTTCACATCGGTTGCAATGACATTTGCATCGTTAACCATGACTTTATCGCCCATGGTTTTAATCATCACATCTTGCCCCTGAACCGTAGTCGCTTTGTCTAGCTTAACAACATCGGCAGCCATCACTTTCCCTGGGACGACGTGATAAGTCAAAACAGATACTAACTTGTCTTTGTTTTCCGGCATTAAGAGCATGTCGACTGTGCCGTCTGGCAGTTTTGCAAAAGCGTCATCCGTTGGTGCAAAAACAGTAAATGGGCCTTCCCCTTTGAGATTGTCAACCAGGCCCGCTGCTTTCACCGCAGCAACAAGCGTATTGAAAGAGCCATTTTCAGCGGCAACGTCGACAATATCGGCTTTCATCATGCCATGCTCATGAGCCTTGACGGGAAGCATAAAAGATAATGTCGCCATCAGTGTCGCCGCGATAACTAAGATACGTTTGAACATAATGTGTTCCTTACTAGTTGAGGGTACAACGGATTCCCTGGAGTGTGTTTGCATTTGTACGCATCGTGATTGAAAGATGATCATCGCGTCCTACTTTCTTTTGAGGGTCTAACATGTCGCGCAAGAATTCGTCTGCCTTCTTGTTTCACATCAGCTCGTTTCCGCCACGTCCATAAGCGCTCTCTTGCTGCCTTAGCTGCGTTGTCTGGTGCGATAATAGGTGCAAGGTAACGGCTATCTGGCTGCAATTGATACATGACAGCTTCCATCTGGGTCATTGTCCAGGGCTCGAATAAAAGAGGGGGAGGAACCATTTGTAACTCAGGCACCCACTTGTAGATGAACGTACCGTTAGGATCATGTTCTTGGGCTTGCTTGATCGGATTATAAATACGGATTGTGTTAGTCCCGGTTACTCCTGCTTGCATTTGGAATTGTGGGTAATGAATTCCAGGCTCAAAGTCGAGAAATAGTTGCGCTAAATGCGTTACACCTACTCGCCAATCCATGTTCATGTGGTGAGTAAGAAAGCTAACCAGCATGGCACGCATGCGAAAGTTAATGTAACCAGTGTGGTGCAAACAGCGCATGCAGGCATCAATCAAAGGTACGCCAGTATGCCCGGATTTCCATGCTGCTAACTTTTCTTCATCGAAAGTACTACTTTGTCTAATCAATGGTTCGTAAGCCCGATTAACGCAGTAAAACTCCATGTCGTATTCCGATTCGAATTTTTGGATGAAGTGACAGTGCCAATGAAGCCGTGAAGACAATGCAATTAAGCTGCGACGAAATCCAGCGACTTGCCAGTGTTTCAAAAGGTATTGATAAACTTCACGCAAGGATATGTTACCCCAAGCGAGGTATGGAGAAAGTCGAGTACAGGCTGTGCGTGAGGCTGTGGGACTAGAAATGCTTCGATAGTAATCACGACCTCGACGATGAAAAAAGTCCTCTAGTGTTTTCCAAGCGAGCCGGCTTCCTCCCGTTTGCATTCCTTTGCATTTTGATAGCCAGGATGATGGTGGCGAAAACGAACAGCCGAGAGCTTCTGCATCCAATGAATGCAATAAGTCGGTTTGGATCTCAATAGGGCTTATTGAGGCTCTCATGACAGAGTCCCAATGTTTGTCCCAACCTTGCCGGTTTTTTGCACCTCTGATAACAGCACCGTGTTCGAACTCAAACCAGTCGATGTTCTGCTCATACAGCCAAGCGGCAACTTGTCGGTCTCGTTCAAAGGTGCAGTTGAGTCCTATTTCTTGGTGAGAAAAAACAGCGTTGATTTGATATTGCGCTTGAATTGATTGGAAACATGCTAAGGCATCGTCAAACAGCACCGTGATTCGATGCCCATACGCTTTGAGCGTTTCATCCATGTCTTGCAGTGATTGCCAAACAAATCGCCAGTGGCGCTCAGAATAGTGTGGGTTGTTCAATAGCAATGGTTCAACAATATACAAAAGCACAGTGGGTGCTTTGTTGATAATGCTTGAGTTAGTGGTTGATGGTCAGTCAGCCTCAAATCTCGCTTTAACCACACGACATTGATTGTTTGCATCGGAATCCTCTTTGTTTCCGATGTTGTACGCAAGTAAACCGAAGAAATCTCATCCAATGATCGGTTTTATTCTACAAAACGTAGAGGTAACTTTCAGGGAGGTGACACATGGCAATACCATTGAGTAAGTTACAAAAATACTTCTATGTAGACAAATTGGTCATTCATTCGCTTGATCTCGCATTGTACCAGGCATCTGTCGTGATTGATGGAGAAGCGCAATTTATCACTGATGACAACGGTATCTTTTTGAGGGCTCATTCCCTGATCGAGATGCAAAAGAAGTGCAGGAATATCAAAGCAAATAAGCAGGTTCTAGTGCATCAAAGTGCTTATGATGAAATGGTGGGGCTACCCGAAGGCAAAAGAGACAATCAACTAGAGGTATTGGTGAGGGATACAAAATTGTATTGAAAGAGTATTGGTGCGTAGTAAAAGCGAGCCACCATACGGCAGCTCGCTAAATATAAGGAGAGTTGGGCTTAGTCTTGTTTACGCTGCGCTTCTTTTTGCGCGTACTTAGCGGCACGTCGGGCTTCTCTTTGCTTGGCACTTTCACCACCAACATGCTGCTCGCCTCGCTGCTCTGCAAGAACAATTTGTTTTTCACGCTCGCGGAATCGAGCAATTTGTTCTTCTGAGTGTGTGCCGTGACATTTTGGACAGCTCACGCCTTGCTCGAACAATTCTGACTGTTTGTCTTCTTCAGTGATCGGTAGACGACAAGCGTTACATAAATCGTAATCTGCTTTTTCTAGCTGGTGGTTCACGGCAACACGACCGTCAAATACGTAACAATCGCCTTCCCACATGCTCTCTTCTTGAGGAACTTCTTCAAGATATTTAAGAATGCCGCCTTCTAGGTGGTAGACCTCATCAAAGCCCTGTTCTTTCATGTAAGCCGTTGATTTTTCGCAGCGGATACCACCGGTACAGAACATCGCAACTTTCTTGTGTTTTGCCGGGTCCATGTTTTCTTTTACATAGTCTGGGAATTCACGAAAGGTTTCAGTATTTGGGTTTACAGCGCCTTTGAATGTCCCGATCTCGATTTCGTAATCATTACGTGTATCGACAACAAACACTTCAGGATCAGCAATAAGATCGTTCCACTCTTGAGGTTTCACGTAAGTCCCCACTACGTGGCGAGGGTCTATACCTTCAACACCTAATGTTACGATCTCTTTTTTCAATTTCACTTTGGTGCGATTGAATGGCTGGGTCTCAGAATACGACTCTTTGTATACGGTGCCAGTCAAACGAGGTTCGTTGTTTAGCCACTCCAGTAGCGTATCAATACCTGCACGATCAGATGCAACAGTACCGTTGATACCTTCACTTGCCAGTAGTAATGTTCCGCGAATATGGTGTTTTTCCATCAACGCAAGTAATGGCTCGCGTAGCTCTTGATAGTTATTCAGCTCAACAAACTTGTACAGCGCACAAACTACATACTGACTCATGAGGTTTCCTTTAAAAATACAGGTGGTCAACGACCTTAAAATTTTAGCGGCAAGAAGTATACCTGACTAAACTAGTCGGAAATACGGACAAATTATACGGATATTATGAGTAGGCGGGGCCTGGCGGTCTTTGATAGGGGGTGCATGTCCGCAGGTGAAGCCGCTATGTGTTCAAATTATAAGCATTAATTATAGTGAGTCAGGTAGGTTGGGGCCGATACTTTTGGTTTAAATTTATGTTGTTATTCTGTTTTAGGCCCTTCAAAAAAGTTAGGCGCAAGAAGCACCAAATAATCACCGGAGTCATTGACAAGGAAAGGACATGTCGCAGTTTTATACATGAGGTGGTGAGGGATAAAGGTTTAGGGACAAAGAGTGAATGACTGATCGCCATTGTTCATAAACCGCTATAAACGCCTTTTCACCACATACTGAAAAGGCGTTTTTCTAACGTCTGCCGTGCTTATTTCAACGTAGCTGCGGTCTGTTTGCCCATGGCTATGAGCCTATCGAGAATACGTTCACCGTCGGCACGTAAACCGTTGTGCTCGTACTCATTGGTGATCCACGCTTTTGAATTTGGGATTAACGCGAGCGTCTCTCGGCTGATATCCATTTCAACAAACATATCATCGGCGTAAACGGCGCAACTGACAGGCACTTTGTTCTGAGCCAGTTGTGTTTGATCGTACAGCGCAGTCCAATCTTCTTTCGCTGCCAATATTTCTGCGGCGTCTTTTAGTGGCTTGAGGTTAACGTATTGGTCGAACATCCATGGGAAGACCATTTCCCCCGTAAAGTAAAATGGCTTACCAGATTCATAATTAAACTCTAATCGGGTTTGGCGAACGCGGTGCGCACTCCAATTCGACGCGAAGCTTTGGCAGTAAATCGATTCATGCAAAATGGCGTAGATCGGGTTGGTTTGGAAGTTTTGCTGCGCCAACATATCGTTCAAGAACTCATAGCGAAGTTGTGGTTTGCCGTTCACTTCAATCAACGCGCTTTCTAGCCAATAGTAAGTTGGCAAGAAAGTATCACTCACACCAAAGTTGATGCCGATTTGTTGAAATTGCTCCACCGTGAAGCGTTGACCATTTGGTAGGTACTCTTCGTTTTCCAGCAAGTGATTCGCAATGTTTTGGCAAAGTTGCTGTGCATTGGGAAATTGTTGGAAGAACGCTTGGTTTTTCTCCATGGTGCGTTTGAAAGTGGCTTCATACACATCGTCGGCATGACGTGAGACTGATGGCACGCCACCTGTGATGTAGCTTTGTAGCAAGCTGTCTGGGAACAAAGACAAATAGGTGAGGGAGCAAAAACCACCAAAGCTTTGACCTAAGATCGCCCATTTTTCGACGCCAAATTGCTCACGAATGTATTCCGCGTCGCGCACGATGTTATCCGCTCGGAAGTGGCTCAAGTAGTCTGCTTGTTGCTCTGGCGTGAGGTGAGCAAGCGTCTGGTGATTAATTACGCTGCTGTTGCCCGTACCGCGCTGGTCGAGAAGCAAAACTCGGTACTCTTGCAGGGCGCGTTTTACCCAGCCGTTATTGCCGTTTTGACGCGGAGAGGGAAAGCCAGGTCCGCCCTGAAAGTAAACCAACCAAGGTTTGGTCGATTCTTCATCGCCAACTAGGCAAACCGCACGGGCGAAGACTTCAATGGTGCCTTTGCTCGCGTCTTGGTAATCCAGAGGAACGGTAAAACTGTGGGGAGTGTAATGCAATCCTGCGTCGATAAATGATTGAGCGTTCATTGTTATCTTTATTTCCTTATTGAGGGGTAGCTCTACTTTACTGCGAATGGCGCGAAGAACCAATGCTATTTCCCAATTGCCTCTTCAGTTCCATACCTTGGTCAAATCAATGTAAGTTCAAGAAAATGAAACGATTAGCGACTGGTGCAACTGGTTGAGTGAGCTATGCTCAATAGAGTTGCGACAAAGTAAGAGCATGGAGGAAGTCGGATGAAAGTGTCACTGGCTCGATGGACAATTGTGACTTGTTTAATAAGCGTACCTACTTTTGCCGTTGTTACGCCCAACCCACCTCAGTTACAGGCAAAAGGCTACGTATTAATGGACTTTCAATCCGGTGCCATTATTGCCGAGCATAACGGACGAGCAGGCCTTGCTCCGGCGAGTTTAACCAAGTTGATGACCGCTTATGTAGTTGGACAAGAAATCAAAGCGGGGCGTTTGAAATGGGATGATGTTGTCACCGTGAGTGAAAACGCGTGGTCGGCCAAGTTTCCCGGTTCTTCTAAAATGTTCATCAAACCGAAAGATGAAATTAGTGTTGCGAACTTAATGCGCGGCGTGATCATCCAATCAGGAAATGACGCGTGCGTTGCACTGGCTGAGCATGTTGCAGGCAGTGAACGCGGCTTTGTCGCCTTGATGAATGGTTGGGCGGAGAAATTAGGACTGCAAGACACCTATTTTGTGAACTCCCATGGTCTTGATAGTGATGGCATCCAAACCTCACCAACCGATATGGCAAAACTCATGCAGTCGATCATCAGCGATGTTCCTGATGTGTACGCGCTATACAGTGAGAAAGTCTTCAAGTGGAACGACATTACGCAGTACAACCGCAATAAGTTGTTATGGGACAATTCCATTGATGTCGATGGGGGCAAAACCGGCTACACCAGCAATGCCGGATACAGCTTGGTGAGCTCGGCCAAAGAAGGAAGAATGCGCCTTATCTCGGTGGTGATGGGTACGCCAAGTAAACAGGCTAGGATCAGCCAATCGAAGAATCTACTCAGCTATGGTTTTCGCTTTTATGACACCAAGCAAGTTGCTAAACAGGGGGAAGTTGAGTCTAAAGTTCGCGTTTGGAAGGGAAATGCCAATCAAGTTGAAGCGATCTTCGCTAAAGATGCCTATCTCACTCTGCCTCGTTCAATGACGACTGGGCTTGATAAGAGTGTGGTGTTAAATGAACCGTTGATTGCGCCGATCGCGCAAGGAGATGAGATTGGTAAGGTCGTTTGGAAAAGCGATGACAGTACCGTGGCGAGTTATCCCTTGGTCAGCAGCCAAGCGGTAGAAGAGGGCTCGTGGTTCGCTCAGCTTTGGGACAGTCTGGTGCTGTGGGTGAAATCGTTCTTTAACTAGAATAAAAACGAGCAGAAGTGTCTTTCTGCATTTTTTTGTTGATGGCCGCCCAGCTAAACGCTGGGCGGTGTTTTATTTAACGGTTTATTCCGACAAGGTGATGATTGGTAAATCGTCCCAAATCTTACTTTCATCCGATGCGCCACCGGAGAAGTTCCAAGGGCCTTTGTCTTGTTCTAGCGGACGGTAAGTTGCCGAAAGGCCGTCTAAGTCCCAAGTCGTGACATAGAAGCGGATACCATCGAGCGAATCTGGGCGGCCTAGTGCATCGCTAGCAAAGTCCATTGAAATGGTGTTGTTGGCTTTGTCTACTGTCACTGTTGGTGCTGGCGTTACGGCTTCTCCCCATGTCGTCGCATTTGCTCCTTTGGTGTTGTAAATCGAGCTTTGCCAGCCAAAAACAACCGCATTGCGATTCCAGGTTCCGTTTGGCATAGAAGCGTTGATCTTCGGTAGCTCAGACAAGTTGGTTGCGGCTTCTTCCGGTAAATCAATAAAGATGGTGAAACCTACGTGGTCGAAGCCGTTTGGTGGCAACCAAGTGTCGGTGATTTTGTCCATAGTGAAGGTCAAGCGTACGTTACTGCCAACGGTAAACACTTCTGCTTTGTTGATTGCGAGTTGGCTGCTGTCTTTGTCGAATGTTGGATCGGTTGGTAGCGAGTAGTTACCGTTAGGACCGCCCATGCCGTCTTGTGCATCGCCCGCATCATCAATGGTGTCGTCCGGCGTGTTTGACCAGCTTAGGTTGGAGACAAAATTCACGTCCTCGATGCCTGCTTTTTTCTCGGTGGAATAAATCGCGAAGCGGTGCTGTTGTTCGCCAATAGCAAAGTGACGAGTCGACAGCGTGACGCTAAACTGACCATCATCGCCTACAGTAATGGCTTGCGCCGTTTCCAAGTTACCATCGACGACGAGGCTCAACTTCTCGTTGGCGTTCGCACTACCCGCGATAACAATATCACCAGTGATGGTTTGTCCTTCCCAATCTTGAGCAAGTCGGATATTGAGGTCTGGGGTATCTACAGATTGATTGCTGCTTGTTTTTGAGTAAATCACTGCTGACTTGGCTGGCAATTCAAGGGTTACGTGACCATTTTCATCTGCGACTAACTGCTCTGGAGCTTCTGCCCAGTTCGACATGATTTGTTGTTGGAAGACGGTGCCGCCAACTTGTTCTACATCGAGTTGGTTCATCAACATCGGCGAGTTGGATGTATTCATCACAACCAAGACTTCGTCGTTATCCAACGTTCGAGTAAAGGCGAACACGCCCGCGCCCGCTTTATCGCTGCCAATCACTTTCATTTCGCCGCGTGTCATGACTTTGTTTTCAGTGCGTAGCTTGGCAAGTTCTTGAATAAACAAGTACATCTCACTGTTTTGGTCGAATGAGTCTACGTAGTTGCCATCTTCACGATACCCTCCGGCGAACATCGCATCACGCGCCGCTGACATCGCTTGCTCTGTACCTTGGTAAATCACAGGGATGCCCGGCACTGCCATCATTGTGATCAGAGCTTGCTTCATATCGTTGACACTGCCTTGCGATAGAAAACGTGGCATATCGTGGTTATCAATGAAGTTCGGCATGATGTATGGATTCGGGAACATGTCCATCATTTTCTCAAGACGGAAACGTAAATAGTCGGTCGGTTGCCCTGATGCAAATACGCGCGTCATGGTCGCTTGCAATGGGAAGTTCAGTACCGAGGTTAGCTGTTTCGGCGAGCCACTTTCACCGATGTAAGTCAGCATCTTCTCTTCGCCTTCGGTGTGGTAGGGCGTAGATGTTTCGAATACTTCACCAAAAGTGAGGAAGTTGTCACGACCAGTATCAACCGCTTGCGTCATCACACCATCGTCGGCGTGTAGGAAATCGTTCCAGAAATCGTGTTCAACAAACTTCACCGTATCGATACGGAATCCGTCGACGCCGACTTCGCGAATCCATTTTCGGTAGCTCTCTTTTAGATAAGCGCGTACTTCAGGATCGGACGTATTTAGATCATCCAGATCCGACAGTTGCCAGGTTTTTTCTTGGACGGGATCGTTGTGGTCGGTGATGCTTGGCGTCCAGTGGTAAATGCCAGTACCGTCTTCTTTACACTCATTCATGTTGAGCGGATAAGGCAGTTCTTGCCCTGCTGGCAGCGCATTTTCAATCAAACGGAAACCTTGGCAAGGTAGGCTAGGGTCGTAATAGTATGGGTCATCGTAAGTGAAGAAGTTACCTACGTGGTTGGTCACGATGTCTTGAATCAAGAACATATTACGAGCGTGCACTTCTCGCGCTAACGCTTGGTAGCTTTCCATGTCACCAAAGTGCTCATCCACTTTTTGGAAATCACGCGCCCAGTAGCCATGGTAGCCGCCGTAGTTTTGCTCGGCATCCCACCATTGGTTTGCCACTGGCGGTGTAATCCAGATAGAGGTAGCGCCTAGGTCTTCGATGTAGCCCAGTTTGTCACTGACACCAACCAGGTCTCCACCACTGAATTTCTTGTCTGAGGTAGGATCGTATTCATTCTGACCTTGATCGTTAAGCGTGTTGTCGCCGTCGTTAAAACGGTCGATCATCAAGAAGTAAATGATCTGGTCTTGCCAATCAGGAGATGCCACGTGGCTTCCTGTATCGGTTGGCGTAGTTTCATCGCTACCACAGCCAGAAAGAGCTAGGGCGATCGCTATAGGGAGTATTTTTATTTTATTCATAGGGTTAGGTAAGGTTTCAAACACGGTTTTTGTCTCCGTTGTGCAGCAATGCGGAAACGATAAATCAAAGGTTTGAAATTGAGAGTGTCATTTCACGCCAAAAAAGACGTGAAATGATGTCACGAAGAGACGATTTTGATCTGACCGACAGTTTTAATTGAGCGGTTGCACAATAGGATATTGTATCGGGTAATGCTCTTTCGCGAGCTCGTTGCCGGATTCATCATAAAGGCGGAAACGGCACTGCTTTGTAGTTTGAGTGAGCGATAATTGCAGCACCCAACAAGCATAATGTAGCGAGTGTTTGGTTAAGCGCATTGCGTGAGGTGTGGGGTCATCATCGGCGTAACAGTCAATCCTCGCAACGTTTTCAAGTCGGCATGCCAGTTCGATAAAGAGCGTATATTGCGCCCCAATGTTAATAAGTTGCCGAGTCGGGACAATATATTCCGTTGCGCCAATTAAAAGCCCCTTAGAAACTACATAATCACGCTGGTGGTTATTCTCAATGTAACGCTCCCCATCGACTTCGTAACACAGGCGAAAGGTAAGGGGATGCGCCACCGGAAGTTCGGTCGTTGCCCAGAGTTCGGTGCCATGACTTAAAAAACGCTCGAAGAAGGCGGGGTAGCGCCGCCATGCGCCATCACGGTCACGGCATTCTACCGAGACCACTTTTTCAAACGCAATATTGTCCACTTCCATCCAGATTTTGCCGACAGGTTGGTCGATGTGGTTATCGTCGAAGGTATTGGCTTTGGCGTAGTACAAGCGGATCGGTTGCTGATTTAGCTGAGTTCGGTTATCCAAACATTGTTGGCGATACTGCATGGGTGAAAACGGATACCAACGACGAAAAGTGCGGTGAAAGTTCGATGGTTCTTCGTAACCAAGTTGATAGGCGATTTGCTGCGTTGTGAGTTGGGTGTCGGCAAGCAAAGTGAGTGCTTGCTTTCTTTTCGCGAAATCAACGCATTGAGAGTAGCTCATTTGCTTCTCTTGCAGTCGACGTTGCAAGGTGCGTTTGGAGACGCCCAGTTGCCTTGCCGCTTGCTCTAACTTGAGCGCGTAATTGCTGTTTTTGATGAACAAGGCGTTCAAAACACTCAGTAATTCTGGTTGCTCAATTGGCTGGTGAGAAAGCAGCAAATAAACATGTTTCACCAGGTCAAACACGCTTGAACTCGTTTTAGAATCTCGCGTTTCCCCCAGAAAAATATCGGCCGCGAGTGGATTGCTGGCTTGAATTTGTACCTGTATTGATTCGCTTAGCTCAAGCATTTCCAATTGCATTTTGAGCAAGCCAAACACCGACTCCGCCCAATTTGGCATATCGGCCGTTCTGCATTCGACTTGCAGATGGATTTGGGCATCACCATGTTGCAATGTGACGTACAAACGGCGGTCGAATAATGAAACACTTTTACTCCACCAAAGCAGCCCTTCTTGGAGGTTAGGCGCTTCTTTCAACATCATGCATTGCAAGGCAACCAACTTCTCAATGTGCCAATATTCGCCGGCAATTCGAAGGTGATTGTGACCGAGCTTTTTGCACAGAAAGGATGTAATAACGTTATCTTGAGGCAGCATGAGTTGAGTTTGGTTGCGAGCAAACATGCATTATTGCTAAAAAGATGAAGAAGTTCAGTGAGAACGCTCAAAGCCTTTCTTATCGTTTTATTTTCAAATTTATTTTGAAAATGTTTTTAATCGAAATCGGTTTTTCCCTTTATCTCATGAGGTTATGCTGTTACACAGCTTAAGTTCATTAATTGGAGAACCTCATGGATATCGTACAAGCTGCAAAATCTCGTTACTCAACGAAAGTGTTTGACCCAACGCGCAAGCTACCTCAAGAAAAAATCGACGCAGTTAAAGAGCTAGTCCATCGAGTGTGAACTCTCAACCTTGGCATTTCATTCTGGCAAGCACAGAAGAAGGCAAACAGCGCATCGCTAAAGCGGCGCAAGAGAACTACGCGTTTAACGCGGCGAAGATTCTCGATGCTTCTCACGTATTGGTGTTTTGTGCAAAAACAGGCATCGATAACGACTACATTGAAGCGCTAATGGTGCAAGAAGAAAAAGATGGTCGATTCCCAACTGAAGAAGCGAAAGCGGCTGTGCGCGGTGGTCGTAGCTACTTTGTAAACATGCACCGTTTTGATCTGAAAGATGCGAACCATTGGATGGAGAAACAAGTTTACCTCAACGTGGGTACGTTGCTGCTGGGAGCTTCGACGCTAGAAATTGATGCAGTGCCAATTGAAGGGTTTGATCCCAAAGTGCTGGATGAAGAATTTGGCTTGCGTGAAAAAGGTTACACCAGCGTTGTGATCGTGCCGCTGGGCTACCACGCGGAAGATGACTTCAACGCGAAAACGCCAAAGTCTCGCTGGGACACAGAAACCGTATTCACCGAGATCTAATTCGAGCTTACTTACAGGTGACGTAGAACCCTGTAATCAATATATAAATCGCAAAAGAGTGATAAAACGATGATCCACTTAGTTGCAGAAGTGAAAGCCTACCCAGACAGCAAGGATCAGGTGGTGAATTTGCTTGCTGGTTTACTAGAGCCAACTCGTCAAGAAGAAGGCTGTTGCCAATACGAGTTGTATCTTGACGAGAAAGTTGAAGGCCTATTTATGTTCCAAGAGATTTGGGCATCGCAAGAGGCCTTGGATAAGCATTTGCAAAGCCCGCACATGGCGGCGTTTCTTGAAACATTGGAAGAGAACGATTGGGTTGAGTATACCCAGATTCGTCCTCTTCGATTTATCGCCTAATGACAGAAGGTTGCCAGCACGTTGGCGCGTTGTTGGCAGCATTTTTGTTGGATAAAGTCGCGGAAAGTCCGAATCGTTGGCGTCAGTAAGCGACGATCGGCGCACACCATGTAGAGCGGTACTGGGCCGCAATCCCACTCTGGTAACACTCGCACCAATCTTCCCTCGATTAAGTCTCGGCTGATGTCCATCAACGATTTATTCGCAATGCCTTTGCCTTTGATCGCTAACCGATGTGGCAAGTCACTATCGTTGCTCATCAAGTTACCGCTGACCACGACTTGTTCTTTCTCGCCGTCACGCGTGAGCGTCCATTTGTTGTAGACCGAATCCGCGACCATATAGCACAAACAGTTGTGTTGCGTTAAATCGGCAGGAGAGGTGAGTTCTGGATGTGTAGCTACGTACTCTGGCGATGCACATAAGATCCGTTCGTTTGCCCCACACAATGCCAACACGACCAGATTAGAGTCGGCCGGCTCGCCGTAGCGAATCGCAATATCGACAGGCTTGGTGTACATATCCGTCAAGCTATCGGACAGCTCTAGTTTGATGGAAACATTTGGGTAGAGATCGATGAACTCATCCACCCAATCGAGCAACATATTGCGACCAAAATCGGAGGGCGCAGTAATGTGCAGTTGACCAGATAACTCACCACGCGCACTTGAGATCTGATCCAACCCCTCTTGCAATGTAGCCAATGCTTGCGTGGTTTTGTCTAAAAACAGTTCGCCCTCTGAGGTTAAACGCAGGCTTCGGGTGGAACGCACAAACAGCGGGAAACCGATTTGCCCTTCAAGACGCTTAATCGAAGCGCTAATGGCGGCAGGTGTCATGTCCATGCTGTTAGCGGCTTTTGAAAAGCTGCCTTGGCGCGCGGTTTCGACAAAAATATTGAGGTCGTTGAGGGCTTTCATCGTGAAAAGGATGTTTGTGAAGTTTGAGCTACTATAGGGGAGATGAGCAAAGTAATTCAAGCTAAACGCCTTTGAAGGTGAAAACATTAGGTTAAGTGGTCACTTTGAGTTAGATTAGCCCGCCACTTACATCGTTACTGGATCAACAACATGAGCAACGAACAGCCGAATAACCCTCTGCATGGGTTGAGTTTAGAAAAAATCGTCACCCGACTAGTTGAACACTTTGGTTGGAATGGCCTGTATGAGCGCGTTCGAGTGAACTGTTTTAAGAAAGATCCGTCGATCAAATCTTCTCTGAAGTTTTTGCGTAAAACGCAATGGGCCAGAGATAAGGTGGAAGCGCTGTACATCGAGACATTCTGCTAACCGCTCTATGGTCTGCAGCAAGCGGCAAGCAGATTCTTAGTCTCGCTATGGCTCGCTAGAATGACGTAGCTTTTCTTATCGCGTAGGCTAGAAGAGTCGCTCTACTGATACGTTTAAAGCGAGATTCCGAGTGACTCACTTAGGTTCTTCTGGAATTGCTTTTTTAGATGGTTTTGTAGAGGTCAGAGCCAAACTCGAACCGTCATTCTGAACCGCGAGGAACGAGCGTGATTCAGAATCTACCCTCAGATTGTATTGAGTTTATTCATGGCTTTATGGTCTGCTGCAAGCGGTAAGTAGATTCTTAGTCTCGCTATGGCTCGCTAGAATGACGCAGCTTTTCTTATCGCGTCGGCTGGAAGAGTCGCTCTGCTGATACGTCTAAAGCGAGATTCCGAGTGACTCACTTAGGTTCTTCTGGAATCGCTTTTTTGGATGGTTTTGTAGAGATCAGAGTCAAACTCGAACCGTCATTCTGAACCGCGAGGAACGAGCGTGATTCAGAATCTACTCTCAGATTGTAGTGAGTTTATTCATGGCTTTATGGTCTGCAGCAAGCGGCAAGTAGATTCTTAGTCTCGCTAGAATGACGCAGCTTTTCTTATCGCGTAGGCTGGAAGAGTCGCGCTGCTGATGCGTCTAAAGCGAGATTCCGGATGGTCACATAGGTTTATCTGGAATCGCTTTTTTAGATGGTTTTGTAGAGGTCAGAGCCAAACTCGAACCGTCATTCTGAGCTGCGAGGAACGAGCGTGAATCAGAATCTTCCTTCAGATTGTATTGAGTTTATTCATGGCTTTATGGTCTGCAGCAAGCGGTAAGTAGATTCTTAGTCTCGCTATGGCTC